>CAZXTM010000001.1:0-386955 GCA_964643765.1 uncultured Bifidobacteriaceae bacterium
GCTACCTGTCGGTCTGCGATCCGCGCCTCAACTATCGCCAGGCCCTCGAGCTCGCACTGCGCGTCGGTGCGAAGATGAGCGCAGGCGCCAGGGGCTGACACATCGGGCAGGCGTCGGGAGGCGCATGCCATCGACCATGCGCCTGGTTTGTGCAGGCTGAGCCGCACATCCGTCTTCCCGGAGACGCGTCCCCGCGCGTGACCGTGAGCGGGCCGGTCGTGGTCACCATCAGTGCCAGCGAGTGTCGTCAGGCGCGCCAGTCGATGCGATGTCGTCGGGAAGTGTGCTCCTCAAGCCGTGCCAGCCAGGTGTCGCATGAAAGCAGGGCCTGCACCTGCTCCCGGGGGCTGCCTGCCTTGATTCCCGCAGGCTAGATTGTCACCTCACCCCGGACGCACACGACCACATCGCCGCCAATCCACACCGTGTCGCCGTCACTGTCGACATGGATGCGGCCGGCGCGGCCGAGGGCCGAGCCTTGTGCGGCGACATAGTGCGACGGCGCCAGCCCCGCCCCGATGAGCCACTGCGCGATGCCGGCATTGAGACTGCCGGTCACGGGATCTTCGTCGGGACCGTAGCCCGGCACAAACGCCCGCACCTCGAACAACGTGTCCTCATCCAGTCCGCAGGGGCCGACGACGCCAAGCTTCAGGCCGGCCAGCTGCGCATAATCGGGCCGCAGCGCCCGCACCGCGGCGGCTGACGGCAGCATGACCGCACACCATGCCGGGCCGTTGTCGACCCACTGATGGTGCGTGATCATCGCGGGCTCGATGCCGATACCCCGGGCGATGCGTGCGACCAGCGGCTGATCGAGAGGGCCCTTGCGACGCAGCGTCGGAGCCACAAAGGCGAGTCGCGCGCCGGTGCGGCGAATGCGCACCAGGCCGACGCCGCATTCCTGGATGACCTCGGCCTCGTCATACGGCACCCCGCCGGCGTCGAGCCACGCCGCGCAGCTGCCGAGCGTCGGATGTCCCGCAAAGGGCAGCTCGCCACCCGGCGTGAAGATGCGCACGCGGTAGTCGGCGCGCGGGTCGATCGGCGGCAGCAGGAAGGTGGTTTCCGACAGGTTGGTCCACCGGGCAAAGGCCGCCATGGTCGACTCGTCAAGGTCGTGCGCACTGTGGACGACGGCGAGCGGGTTGCCGAGCAGCGGCGTGGCGGTGAACACATCAAGCTGGTGAAATCGGCGGGTGGTTGGCATGGACAGTCTCCGGTGCGCTATCGTCATCGTACCTTGCGGCGGCAAGACCCGCCGCACACCTCCGAGGAGACGTATGCGTCCGCATCCGCGCCCTGTCGTCGATCAGCCCGTCACCCGCCGTGGGTTCGTCTCCGTCGCCCTCGGGGCGGCGGCATCAGCCGTCCTGCCCACCTCCAGGCTGGAAGCCGCCGTGCAGCCAGGCACGCGGGAGCCCGCTGCGCTCGAGCCCTATCAGCCGGTGGTGCTGCCCCGGGGCGTGCGCTCGCGCTTCGTCGACGGGGTGAATGGCCTCCGCATGCATGTGCTCGAAGCCGGATTCGAGACGCCCAATCGACCCATGCTTCTGCTGCTCCACGGCTTCCCCGAACTGGCCTACAGCTGGCGGCAGGTGATGGGGCCCCTCGCCGAGGCAGGCTACTACGTCGTCGCTCCGGATCGGCGCGGGTATGGACGGTCGTCGACCACGCTCATCGGCTATGACGATGACCTGGCGCCGTTCGGGACGTTCAACCAGGTGCAGGACATGGTGGCGCTGGTGTATGCCCTCGGGCATCGTGCCGTGCACGCCGTCATTGGCCACGATCAGGGCTCGCCGCAGGCGGGATGGTGCGCGGTGATTCGCCCCGACCTGTTCCGATCGGTGGTGATGATGAGCGCGCCCTTCGGCGGCACCACCACGCTGCCATTCAACACCGCCAATGGTGCGCCCCCGCCGCCGCGGCCGGCGGCCGACACCATCTACGACGACCTAGCCCGCCTGTCGCCGCCGCGCAAGCACTATCAGCGGTATTACCAGTCGCGCGAAGCGAACGAGAACCTCTGGCACCCGCGCCAGGGCCTGCAGGCCTTCCTGCGCGCCTACTACCACATGAAGAGCGCCGACTGGGCGCCGAACCAGCCGCAGCCGCTCGCCGGACGCACGGCGGCCGAGTGGGCGACGCTGCCGCGCTACTACGTGATGGACCTCG
Source organism: uncultured Bifidobacteriaceae bacterium (assembly GCA_964643765.1). Taxonomy (GTDB): domain Bacteria; phylum Acidobacteriota; class Vicinamibacteria; order Vicinamibacterales; family UBA2999; genus VFZN01. Next base: position 2,179 of record CAZXTM010000001.1, read on the forward strand.
CGCTGGGCATGGCCGAATCAGTGGCACCCGAGATGCCGACACCGCAGGAGGTGGCGGCGTGCCGGTGGCTGCCCGACACCGACCTCGCTGTCTATACGGCTGAATACCAGCGGACCGGATTTCAGGGAGGGCTCAACGGCTACCGGTCGGGTGGCGGCGACTCGGCACTGCGGATCTTCGCGGGCCGGACGATCGACGTGCCGTCGATGTTCATCGGGGGCCGCCAGGACTGGGGCGTGTATCAGAGCCCCGGGGCCCTCGAACGCCTCGAGTCGACGCACACCACGCGCTACGAGGGCACACACCTCATCGATGCGGCCGGCCACTGGGTGCAGCAGGAACAGCCCGCGCAGGTGAGCGCGCGGCTCGTCGAGTTTCTGAGACGGCGGTAGCGGACCTGCACCCGCCGAGGAACCGGCGACCGGTCGTGGATGATGGCCCCGGGCGGCGTTCTGGTCCACAATGTCGCCATGGCGCTGAACGTCATCAATCACCAGTCGCAGCCGGCGCTCTCCGGAGCCACGCTGTCCGTCATCGATCCCTCCACCGGCGAGGCGTTCGACACTATTCCCCGCAGCGGCGCCGCCGACATCGACGCCGCCGTGCGTGCGGCCCGTGCCTGTTTCGAGGGGTCCTGGAGTCACGTGACCGCCGCCGAGCGCGGACGCCTGCTGATGAAGATGTCAGCCGCCGTCACGGCGCACGCCGACGAACTGGCGGCGCTCGAGCAGCGCGACTGCGGCAAGCCCACGAAGCAGGCCCGCGCCGACGCCACCGCGCTGGCCCGCTACTTCGAGTTCTATGCCGGCGCCTGCGACAAGCTGCACGGCGACACGATTCCCTTCCTCGAGGGCTACAGCGTCCTCACCTGGCGCGAGCCGCACGGCGTGACCGGGCACATCGTGCCGTGGAACTATCCCATGCAGATCTTCGGCCGCAGCGTCGCCGGCGCCCTCGCGGCCGGCAACGTCTGCGTGATCAAGCCGTCCGAAGATGCCTGCCTGTCGCTCATCCGCGTCACGCAGCTGGCCGCCGAGGTGGGCTTCCCCGCCGGCGCCCTCAACATCGTCACGGGACTGGGCCATGAGGTGGGCGATGCCCTGGCCCGGCATCCCGGCATCGACCACATCTCGTTCACGGGCAGCCCCGCCGTGGGCACCATCATCCAGCAGGTGGCGGCCGAGCGGCACTGCCCGGTCACGCTCGAGCTGGGCGGCAAGGGCCCGCAGATCGTGTTCGCCGACGCCGACCTCGACGCCGCCGTGCCGGCCATCATCAATGCCATCGTGCAGAACGCCGGACAGACCTGCTCGGCCGGGTCGCGGCTGCTGATCGAGGCGCCGATCTACGAGGAGCTGCTGGCACGCGTGGGCGACGCCTTCCGCACCCTGCGCGTCGGACCGGCGGCGCTCGACCTCGAGGTGGGTCCGCTCATCCGGAAGTCGCAGCAGGAGCGCGTACGTGCGTTCCTCGCCGAGGCCGACGAGGCCGGTGTGACGGTGGTGGCCACCGGCACGGTGATGCCCGATGTGCCGGCCGGTGGCTTTTATGAGGCCCCCGTGCTGCTGCGTGACGTGCCTCCGACGCATCGGCTGGCGCAGGAGGAAGTGTTCGGACCCGTGCTGGCCGCGATGCCCTTCACCACGGAGTCCGAGGCCGTGTCACTGGCCAACTGCACGCGGTTCGGGCTGGTGGCCGGGGTCTGGACGCGTGATGGCGGACGACAGTTCCGCATGGCCCGCCGCCTCCACAGCGGACAGGTCTTCATCAACAACTACGGCGCGGCTGGCGGCGTGGAACTGCCGTTCGGCGGCGTGAAGTCGAGCGGCTACGGACGGGAGAAGGGCTTTGAAGCCCTGATGGGCTTCACGACGCTCAAGACGGTGGCGATCCGGCACGGGTAATCCCGTGCCGGTGCCGGTCAGGGTGTGATGGCGAGCAGCTCGACCTCGAAGACGAGCATGCCGCGTGGCCCGTTGCCCTCGCCCTTGTAGGCGAGCCGCTCGGGAATCCAGAACCGCATCTTGTCGCCGGGCACCATCAGCTGCATGCCTTCGGTCCAGCCTTCGATGACGTCACCGAGGCCGAACGTGGCGCGCTGACCACGCGGCAGCGAGCTGTCGAACACGCTGCCGTCGGTCGTCCAGCCGGTGTAGTGCACCGTGACGCGGCTCTCACGCGTGGGCTTCGGGCCGTTCGGATCACCACGGCGGATGTACTTGTAGGCCAGACCGGAGGCCGTGCGCTCGGCATCGCTCGGTGGAGCGGCCACGTCGGCCGGGGCCTGCTTGTCGGGCGGCCTGATGATTTCAATCAGCTCGACGTCGGACACGACCGCGCCCTGGGGACGTCCCGACATCCCCTCGTAGGCCAGGTTCCTGGGAATCCACAGGCGGCGCTTCTCGCCGACCTTCATCATCCGCACGCCCTCACTCCAGCCCTTGATCGTCTTCGGCAGCGCATACGTGCCGGTCATGCCGCGCGAAATCGAGCTGTCGTAGGTGCGCCCATCCGTCGTCCAGATGGTGAACTGCACGGTCACGTAATCATCTTCGGCCGGCGTGGCCGTGCCCTCGCCCGGCTGCAGGACCTTGTAGGCGAGGCCGGACGCGGTCTTCTGGGCGTCAGCCGGGGGCCTGGCGACATCGGGCGGTGCCGGGACCTGACGCATGGGTGCCTGTGCCGACACGCCGACCGTGGTCAGCGCCAGCAGCGCGGCCGCGAGGAGTCTCATGGCGCTATCGTACCCGAACCGGCCGAGGCTCACCCTTCCACCAGCAGCAGGCCCGGATCTTCCACGAACTCCTTCACCTTCACGAGGAACTGCACCGCCTCGCGGCCATCGACAATGCGGTGGTCATAGCTGAGGGCGAGGTACATCATGGGGCGCACCACGACCTGGCCGTTCACGACGGCCGGCCGGTCGGCGATCTTGTGCAGGCCGAGGATGCCCACCTGGGGCGGGTTGAGAATCGGCGTGCTCATGAGTGATCCGAACACGCCGCCGTTGGTGATGGTGAACGTGCCGCCCTTGAGGTCGTCGAGCGTGAGCGACCCGTCGCCGGCGCGCTTCGCGAAGTCGCGGATGCCGTGCTCGATCCCGGCAAACGACTGCTGGTCGGCGTCGCGCAGCACGGGGACGACGAGGCCGCCCTCGGCGCCCACGGCGATGCCGATGTCGTAGTAGTGCTTGTAGATGATCTCGTCGCCCTGAATTTCGGCGTTGATGGCCGGGAAGGCCTTCAGCGCGCCGACGACGGCCTTGACGAAGAATGACGAGAAGCCGAGGCCGACGCCGTGCTTCTTCTGGAAGGCTTCCTTGCGGCGTTCGCGCAGGCTCATCACCGCGCTCATGTCGACCTCGTTGAAGGTGGTCAGCATGGCGGCGGTGCGCTGGGCCTCGACGAGGCGGCGCGCGATGGTGGCGCGGCGCTTGGTCATCCGTTCGCGGGTTTCGCTGCGCGAACCGGCGGGCGGTGCGACACGTGCCGGTGCCGGGGGCGCGACCGGGCGCGCGGGCGCTGCCGGTGCCGGCGCGGCGGCGCGCAGCACGTCCTCCTTGGTGACGCGGGGGCCCGAGGGCGCCACGCGGTCGAGGCTGACATCGTGGGCCCGGGCCACGTTGCGGGCCGTCGGGGTGGCCTTCACGTCGGCGCGTGCATCGGCGGCCGGCGCGGCTGCGGTAGGAGCCGGTGCGGCAGCGGCCGCCGCCTTCGCGGCCGTGGCGGCATCGACCGCGTCCATGACGCCGAGCACTTCGCCCACCTTCACATCGGCGCCGGCCTCGTGGGCAATCGACACGATGATGCCGGCGGTGTCGGCGTTGACCTCGAGATCAATCTTCTCGGTCTCGAGCTCGACCAGCGGGTCGCCCGCCGCGACGACATCTCCCACCTTCTTGAGCCACTTGGCGACGCGCGCCTCGACAACCGACTCACCCAGCACAGGAACGACGATGTTTGGCATGACGGATTCTCTGCAGTCCCTTTGACTGACCTATACCTGTCTCGACAGCACGCGGTCGAGGGTTTTCGCTTCGGCCTTCTGATCGAACACGCCCTCCACAATGGCGCGCTGGTTGGCGGCGTGCCATGTGGCGAAGCCTTCCGACGGGCTCGAGTTGCGCACGCGGCCGATGTAGCGCAGCGGCCAGCGGCCGTCGATGAGCTGCTCGAGCAGCGGGCGCACGAACTCCCAGGCGCCCATGTTCTCGGGCTCTTCCTGCACCCAGCAGACATCCTTCAGCTTCGAGTACTTCTGAAGCAGGGCCGCGATTTCCTCGGCGGGGAAGGGATAGAGCTGCTCGACGCGGACGATGGCGACCGCGCTGTTGTCCTTGCGGGCCTCGGCCGAGAAGAGGTCGACGGCCACCTTGCCGCTGCACAGCACCAGGCGCTTCACCTTGGCCGGGCTCGCGATCGCCGCATCGTCAATGACGCGCTGGAAGCGGCCCTCGGCCAGCTCGCGCGGCGCTGAGGCGGTCATCGGATGGCGCAGCAGGCTCTTGGGCGTCATCACGACCAGGGGCAGCGGATCCGAGTGCAGCAGGAGGGCCTGCCGGCGCAGCAGGTGGAAGAACTGGGCGGCCGTCGTGCAGTTGGCCACGCGAATGTTCTGGTCGGCGGCGGCGTTGAGGAAGCGCTCGAGGCGCCCGCTCGAGTGATCGGGCCCCTGACCTTCATAGCCGTGCGGCAGCAGCAGCACCAGCGACGGGGCCAGTCCCCACTTGGCGCGGCCCGAGGTCACGAACTCGTCGAGAATCGTCTGGGCGCCGTTAATGAAGTCGCCGTACTGGCCTTCCCACAGCACCAGCCGTCCCGGCTCCTGGATGTTGTAGCCGAACTCGAAGCCGATCGTCGCGTTTTCCGTGAGCGGGCTGTTGTGGATTTCGAACGACGCCTGCGCGGCCGGGATGGTCTGCAGGGGAATGTGCTTCTGCCCCGTGACCGCATCGTGCAGGGCGGCGTGGCGGTGCGAGAAGGTGCCGCGTTCCACGTCCTCGCCCGTCAGGCGAATCGGGATGCCGTCGGCCAGGATCGAGGCATACGCCAGTTCCTCGGCCGCGGCCCAGTCGACCGTGCGCTCGGCGGCATCGGCAAACATGCCCTTCCGTCGCTCGCGCCCGCGCTCGAGCTTGCGGTGGATGGTGAAGCCCTCGGGCACCTGCATGAGCTGCGCGTTGATCTCGGCGAGCCGGTCGACGGGCACCCCCGTGACGACGCGCTGTGCTTCGCCGAGGGCGGGGATGGCCGGGTAGTCGGGAATGAAGTCGCGCTCGGGCTTCAGCTCGGCGTAGGCGCGTTCCATGGCCCCGAAGTGCCGCTGCACCATCGCCTCGGCCTCGGCCGCGGTCACCACACCCTGGGCCACCAGCGCGGCGGCGTACTGCTCGCGCACCGTCGGATGCGACGTGACGCGGCCGTAGAGCGACGGCTGGGTGAACGCCGGCTCGTCACCCTCGTTGTGCCCGTACCGGCGGTAGCCGACCAGGTCGATGAGGTAGTCGAAGCCGAAGCGGTGCCGGTAGGCCCAGGCCAGCCGGGCGGCCTCGATGCACGCGACCGGGTCGTCGGCGTTGACGTGGGTGATGGGAATCTTGAAGCCGCGCGCCAGGCCGCTGGTGTAGCTGGTGCTGAACGATTCGTGGGGGTCGGCGGTGAAGCCGAGCTGGTTGTTGGCGATGATGTGAATCATGCCGCCCACGTCGTAGCCCTGCAGCCGCGACAGATTGAGCGTCTCGGCCACGATGCCCTGCCCGGGGAACGCGGCGTCGCCGTGAATCAGGATGGCCAGCACCTCGTGCTTGCGGTAGGTCGGCGCACCCGGGTGCGTCGCATCGGTCAGGGCCGCGCGGGCCATGCCGTTGAGCACGGGATCGACAGCCTCGAGGTGGCTCGGGTTGGGCGGCATCGAGAGGATCAGCGTGTCGGGCGCCGAACCGTTCCGGGCCACGCGGGCGCCGGCGTGGTACTTCACGTCGCCCATCCAGCCGATGTCGACGCGGCCTTCCAGCGAGAAGAGCGGCTCCTTGAACTCGGCGAGAATCTGCGCGTACGGCTTCTGCATCACGTGCGCCAGGACATTGAGGCGCCCGCGGTGGGCCATCGCAATCATCACGTGCTTCACGCCGGCTGACGCTGCGTCGTTGATGATCTCATCGAGGATGGGAATCATCATGTCGAGCCCTTCCACCGAGAAGCGCGTCTTGCCGGTGAAGGTGCGGTGCAGGAAGCGCTCGAAGCTGTCGACCTGCGTCAGGCGGTCGAGCAGCTCGCGCACGTTGACGGCCGAGTGCGGTGGACGGAAGTGGCCCGACTCGACCACGTCGCGCAGCCACTCGCGCTCGGCGGGCACGAACACGTGATGGAAGTCGTGGCCGGTCGTGCTGCAGTAGGTGCCGCGCAGCCGCTCGATGGCGTCGAAGGCGTGGGCCGCGCCACGCGACGCCGGGCCGCCGACGAGGTCGGCGGGCAGCTGGCGCAGTGCATCGGCAGACAGGCCGTGCGCTGCCGGGTCGAGTGACGGGTCACCGACCGGCTGGTGAAATCCCACCGGGTCGAGTCGCGCGGCCAGGTGGCCGAAGCGCCGGATCGACTCGGCAAGCGTGTAGGCGGCGATGCCCGCGCGCATGGTGGCACCGTCGGCCGGCGCCGCGGGTGCGGAGGTCGCACTGATGGCGGGCGGGGGGCCGCTGGCGGCGAAGGCCTGGCGGGTGGCTTCGTCGACCGACTGGGGATCCTGCTGATAGCGTTCGTACAGTTCCAGCACGTACCCGGCATTGGCGCCGGTAAACTGTTCCCACGGAGTCATAAGTCCATTATCTTAGGCGAACCGCGGCCTCTCATCCACGATTCACGCTCATTCCATTCATCGAAAACGCACATGCACCCACGACCCACCTACGACGATGCCAACCTGATCCTGCGGCTGTACGAGATGCGCCGTGAGGATCGGATGCGGAAGGCCCGTGCCTGGTTTGCCTCCACGTGCAAGGGCGTGCATACGTTCGAGGCCCTGATGGCCATCGCACCGGGCGGCAGCGACGAGAACGCCTCGTTCCGCATGGTCGTGTCCTACTGGGACCTGGTCGCGTCGTTTGTGGCCAGCGGGGTGCTGCACCGGGAGCTGTTCTTCCAGAGCGGGCGCGAGATGCTGGTCGTGTGGGTGCGCCTGCGGCAGCTGCTGCCCGCGCTGCGCGGGGCCTACAAGGACCCGAACTACATGCGGAACCTCGAGACGGTCGGGCAGGAGTTCTCCGACTATATGAAGGCCGCCGATCCGGACGCCTACGAGGCGTTCGTCGCGCGCATCAGCTAGCGGCCAGGGCCGACGCCGAACTGGAAGTGCAGGCGGGGGCGGCCGCCGCTGAGCGGCCAGCCCACGTCGAGCGAGGCCGTCCGGCCGCCGAGCTGCAGGAACAGCCCGCCCCCGGCCCCCCACGTCAGCACTTCGTCGCGCAGCCGCACGCCGGCGGGTGAGACGGCGGCCCCGTCGAGGAAGGCCCGCAGCCCGGCGCGGGCCAGCGGGGTGAGCCCACCCGCAAACCGCAGCTCGGCAGACACGGCCGTGGCGTTGTCGCCCACGGCGGCTCCGGGACGCACGCCGCGCAGGTTCAGGGCGCCGCCGAGCAGCGACTGCTCCCAGGCGGGCAGCGGGGCCGAGGCCCTCGTCGTGCGGGCGCGCAGCGCCAGCACCACCGACCTGCCCGGCCCTCCACCCGATTCACCGCCGGTGTCCCCGTCCCCGTCCTCATCGACATCGGGCGGGGGGGCCGTGGAACGGACGGCGACCCGTGTGAGCATGGGCAGCGACACCGCGACATCGGCGCGTGTCCTGCGAATGGGTGGGACCGACCGTCCATCGAGCTGCAGCCAGTCGACGCCCGCCCCCGCCCGCATGCCCAGAGTGGTCGCGTAGTCGTCAGCCTGCGGGTCGATGACGCTCGAGACGCCGCCCGTCCACTGCCGTGCATCCGTGTCGGCAAACCGCACCAGGCTGCGGCGCACGGTCCCTGACACTCGCCACCAGCTCGTCGGAGACAGGTCGGCCCTGACCCACCCGCTGCGCCGCGTGTCGGCCACGTCGTAGAACGGGTTGACGCGGCGGTCGATACCGCCGCCGGCCCGCAGTTGCCCGCGCACCGGCCCCGTCAGCGTCTGGGCCGCCTCGATCGCGGCCTTGCGCTCGCCCCCCCAGGTCAGTGGCACCGAGAGGTTCATGTTCCGCCAGGGGCGGTCGACGAGGGTCGGCCGCACCCCGTAGGTCGCGCCATACCCATCGTCATACTGCAGGATCGGGCCGAGCATGAGCGCGGCACGGAGGCGGCGTGCGAGGCCGGGTTCGAGCTCCGCGTCCGAGACACCGGGCCGCTCGACGACGAGGATGACCAGCAGGATGGGGCCGGCCTTGTCGAGCGACCGCAGGCGCGTCTGGACGGTGACGTCGGCAAACCGTCCCGAGTCGCGCAGACGGCGCTCGACCTGGGCGACAAGGTCGGCTGTCGCGGGCTGCCCGGGGGGGATGCCGGCCAGCGCCAGTACCTGGTCGGTCGGTGTCGTGTGGTTGCCATGCACCAGCACCGCTTCCACCACGCCCTGTGCCGAGGCCGCGCCTGCCCAGACAAGCAGCAGCACGATACGCACGACGGCACGCAGCATGAGCGGTCTCCGATCTACTTGACCAGGCGGGTCGCGATCTCCGCCCGCTTGTGGTTGGCATACGTCAGCCGCCAGCGCCCCTCGACAGGCCCGGCCGGCGACTGCATGCGGACCATGGTCTCGGCGACGGTCGGCAGCCAGACATCCGGCAGCACCTCGGACAGGGTCATCGTCGTGCGCCCCTCGGTGATGCGCACCAGCCACTGGCCCGGGAGGAAGCCCAGGTCGACATCATCGAGCTCGTAGCGGACGATCTGCGAGATCGCCGGGTCGATCCAGAGCGTGACCAGCACGGCCTTGTTGACGCGTTCCGTGATTCGGCTGTCGCGCTCGCGGGCACGGCGGTTGGGGCGCGCGCGGCCCGACTGGAACAGAGCCGTGGGGTAGTACTCGACTTTCATGACCTGGCGCCCGTCCAGCGTGTCCCGACCGACCAGGCCGTAGCGGCCGGGCTCGTACTTGAGGCCAAGCAGGAACGAGTTGTTGACGAGGAAGTACGGCCGCACGGCGGCGGCCAGGACCTCGGCCGTGTCGTCTCCTGCGGGCACCCCGGCGTCGTCCTCGCGGGCCGATGCGTTTGTCTGCCTGCGTTCGTCGCGCCGTCGCTCGCGCGCGATGAAGTCGGCCTCCTCGGTCCGGCGTTCGGCCTCACTGATGGCGCGGCCATTGAGGCGGAGGGGGCTGCGCACGAAGACGCCATCGCGGGGGAACCACGCATAGTCACGGCGCTCTGCGAGAATGCGCGCGCCGGTCGGCCCAAGCACTTCGGCCTCTGATCGCTCGTCGAGGACGAGCTGCGGCAGGGCCTCCCAGCTGGTGTCGCGGTGCGCCAGGGTCCGCATCATCAGGGCGTCGAGGTCAGACGGCGCAGTGCGCACCGGCACAGTGGCGGCGAGCACGGAGGCGAGGACGATCAGGGCGGCCAGGCTGAGAAGGTATGCTGTGGGCCGTATGCGATTCGCCATGCTGGGCTCCGGCGCAGTGGGGGGATACTTTGGTGCTCAGCTGGTGCGCGCCGGCCACGAGGTGACGTTCATTGCACGCGGGGCCCACCGGGACGCCATCCGGACCGGCGGCCTGACGGTGCGGAGTCCGATGCTGGGCGACTTCACCGTGCAGGCACCGGCTGAGGCAGACACCGCGGTGGTCGGACCGGTCGATGCGGTGGTCGTCGCCATCAAGACCTACGATAATCCATCGGCCTACCCCATGATCGCGCCATTGCTTGGGCCGGACACGGTGATCCTGACGCTGCAGAACGGCGTCGACAACGTCGAGCGGCTGGCGGCGCTGTACGGAGAGGCCCGCGTGCTCGGGGGGACCACCTACGTGGCAACGGCCCTCGAATCGCCCGGCTGCATCGTGCAGACCGGCGTGCACCGGTCGATCATCTTCGGCGAGAGCTTCGGACCGCGCGGCCTGACGCCGCGCGTCGAGGCGCTGGCCGCGGCACTGTCGATGGCCGACATCGAGGTGCGTGCGGTGCCGGATGCGCGTACGCCACTGTGGGACAAGTTCGTGTATCTCGTGCCCTTCTCGGGGTTCACCGGCGCGGCGCGCCTGCCGATCGGCTTCCTGTGGTCGTCGCCGCAGGCGCGTGAGATGTTCTACGCCGCCGCCCGCGAGGTGGCGGCCATCGCCCATGCCGAGGGCATCAGCCTGTCGCCCGATCGGTGGGAAACCCTGCAGCACTACATGGACCACATTCCGCACGGCACGCGGTCGTCGCTGCTCATCGACCTCAGCCAGCAGAAGCGCATCGAGGTCGAAGCCCTGCAGGGCGTGGCGCTCAGGAAGGCCGCGGCGCACGGCGTGCCGACGCCGATCATCGCGACGCTGTATGCCGCCCTCCATCCCTGGGCGGCCGGCGCTCCCCAGGCCTAGCGTGCACCCGTGCTGACCACCGTCTCCTTTTCGCTGATGGCCATGGCCGCGCTGGGCGGCGTGGTGGCTGGCGCCCTGGGGGGCATGCTCGGGCTGGGCGGCGGCGTGTTCCTCGTGCCGCTGCTGGTCCAGGGCCTGGGCGTGCCGATGCCGCAGGCGGTGGCCGTCAGCCTCACCACGGTCATTGCGACGTCGAATGCCGTGTCGGGTGCCGCAGGCAGCCGGGCCCTCATCAATCTGCGGATGGGCTTCATGCTGGAACTGCTGACCGCCGCGGGCGGCCTGCTCGGCGGGGTGGCCGCGACGCTGCTGCCGCAGCGCACGCTGATGATCACCTTCAGTGTCGTGATGACCCTCATGAGCCTCATCACGTTCCTGAGGCGCGACCATCAGAATGCCCTGCCCGAGGATGCCGACATCGGGCCGTGGGGCGGCCGCTATACCGACGAGCAGACCGGTCGGCTCGTTGTCTATCGCCTCGAGCGGATGCCAGTGGCCGTCGGCACGTCGTTTGTGGCTGGCACGCTGTCGACGCTGCTCGGCCTCGGCGGCGGCGTCATCAAGGTGCCAGTGCTCAACGCCTGGTGCGGCATCCCGATGCGCGTGGCGTCGACGACCTCGGCGTTCATGATCGGTGTGACGGCGACATCGGGTGCCCTGATCTATTTCGGCCGGGGCCTGCTGCTGCCCACGCTCGCGGCGGCCGCCGTACTCGGCGTGCGCATCGGCTCGATGATCGGCCTGCGGCTGGCGCGCATCTGGCCCCCGCGCCGCCTCAAGGTGATGCTGGCCGTCGTGCTGCTGCTGGTGGCTGGCGTGATGATCGCGAGGCTGCCGCAGTGATCCGCCTGTTCTCGATCACAGGGATGGCCACGACCGTACTGCTGGTGCTGGGTCTTGCTGCCTCGGGGCTGCAGCCCGGCAGCCCGTGGCCCGTGCGGCTCATCCAGGCCGGCCTGCTGATGCTGATGGTCACGCCAATCACCCGTGTGGTTGTGGCGTGTGTCGGTTACGTGCGGGAGGGCGACCGTCTGTCGGCCCTGCTGACCGCGGCGATTCTGGTGCTGGTGGCGGCCGGCGGCTATCTGGCGACACGCTGACAACGCCGCACTCGCCCGGGGCCACCCGCTCCGGGTACAGTGAAGACGACCATGTTCGATCTGCTCTCTCGTCCCTGGCCCTGGTATGTCGCCGGGCCGCTCATCGGCCTCACGGTGCCAGCGCTGCTCATCATCGGGAACCGCAACTTCGGCATCTCGTCGAGCCTGCGGCACATCTGCGCAGCCTGCGCCCCGGCCGGCCTGCCGTTCTTCACCTACGACTGGAAGGCCGAACGCTGGAACCTGTTCTTCGTGGCCGGCATCCTGCTGGGCGCGGCACTGGCGACGTGGGCCCTGCCGAATCCCGAGCCGTTCCGGCTGGCGGCCGACACCCGCACCGCGCTGGAAGCGCTGGGGGTGCGCGACTTCAGCGGCCTGATGCCACTCGATGTGTTCGGGGCCGACCAGGTCGCCAGCCTGAAGGGCCTGTTCTTCATGGGGCTTGGCGGATTTCTGGTGGGGTTCGGCACGCGGTGGGCGGGCGGCTGCACGTCGGGCCACACCATCATGGGTCTGTCGAGCCTGCAGTGGCCGTCGCTGGTCGCATCGATGGCCTTCATGGCCGGCGGGTTCTTCGGCACATGGGTCCTGCTGCCGCTGGTCTTCCGCTTCGTCCTGGGGGAGTGAACACGATGCGCGGGCACCTCAGATACCTGGTCGTTGGCATGCTCTTCGGCATGGTCTTCGTAAAGGCGGAGGTCGTGTCGTGGTTCCGCATTCAGGAGATGTTCCGGTTCGATTCGTTCCACATGTACGGCGTCATCGGCAGCGCGGTGGCCGCCGGCATGGCGTCGGTGTGGCTGATTCGGCGCCTGTCGCTGCGCACCCTCTCCGGCGAGCCCATCGTCATCCGGCCCAAGGCCTTCAAGCCAGGTGTCGTCTACGGAGGGCTGCTGTTCGGGATGGGCTGGGCGCTGACCGGGGCGTGTCCCGGTCCGCTGTTCGCGCAGGTCGGCATGGGCTACGGTGCCATCCTCGTCACTCTGGTGAGCGCCACGGCCGGCACGTGGGTGTACGGCGCGCTTCACGGTCGCCTGCCCGACTGATCGAAGACCCCGGCACAGCGGTCGCGCAGGCCCTCGGCAATCAGGGGAAAGCCCGCCAGCACATGCCTGAACTCAGCGGGGCTGAGGCCGTAGAGCCCGGCCACAGCCGCGTTCAGGTCGGCGTAGGTGTCGGTCAGCGTCTCGGCATCGGGCACCTCGCTCAGCGTCTGCGCCCACGTGGCCAGCTGCGCGCGCATCCCGGGCGCGGGGCAGGGCACGGGCATCCGGGCCATGATGCCGGACGACACGTGCACGCTGACCTGCAGCCGCACGAGGTAGTTGACCACCAGGCTGTTGAGCAGCGCCACCAGGCACCAGGCCTCCTCTTCGGTGAGGATGCGACGGCTGCAGAAAACAGTGTGCGTCGACACGACACCCGGAGGTAGCCGGGCTGCAATCAGCGTGACGCGATTGGTGCGTGAGGCCACGTCGCGGTACGCCACGCGCACAGCATCGGGCCCCGGGCCAGTGCCGAGGCGACGACGCACATCCTCGCGGGAGGCTTCGCGCGTCGAGCCATCGCGATCGAGCCGGAAGGGCCGCACATGCCGCCCGTCGATCACCGTCAGCACGCCGCCTGAGGCACGCGGTCGCCGGTCCGCGGGCCTGGGCCGGATGATGTCGGCGTCATCGGTGGCATTCAGTTCGCGGCCGAACCGCACCTGCCAGCCCTCGGCCGACGCCAGGGGCGGGTGCCGCAGCGCCTGTGAGGCAATGGCCAGATCGATCGGGGCCACGAGTGCGGGCACCGTGCAGGTGTCCGGATCCCAGTCGTCAAGAAATTTCCGGTGCACGGTCAGGGGGTCAGAGCCGCCCTCGCATGCGGAGGCCGCGCGTGTGGTGGGCGGGGGCAGGTCGGGCCATCGGCCGAGGGCCTGCGGGTCGGTGACACCGCGCATCAGAGGCAGGAGCGGCGTGGTGCCACCGCGCGTTCCAGCGATCGCCAGGAACTGCACGCTGCGGTGGATGGGGAAGATGGCGTGCCGGTTGTCGAAGCTCACCCACGTGTCGAGGGTGGTGCTGTCAAAGAGCGCCCGCCTGAGATGCGCACTGCCGGCATCGGTCTCGAGGCCCGACGGCACGAGCAGCCCGAAGCGTCCGCCAGGGGCGAGCAGGCGCAGCACGCGTTCGATGAAGAGCTGGTAGTGGTTGGTGTGGCCCCGGCCCTGCAGCCGATAGTGCCCGCTGTCGCGCAGGAAGGCCGCCGCCTGCCGGCTGGTCGGGCGCTGCGCTTCTCGCTCGTCGCCGGTGCCGCTGTCGGCGCGCAGCATCTCCCATGGCGGGTTGCCGATGACTGCGTCGAACCCCGCATCGGCCCGGGGCCAGCCGTCGCCGTCGAGGAACACCTCGGGAAACTGCAGCTCCCAGTGGCAGGCGCGGTGGCTGCGGGCCTGGCCTTCCAGGGGGGCTGCCAGCGTGTCGAGCGCCGGAGATGCCAGCGCGGTGCTGCGTTGGGCCGCATGCCACTGCAGCTCGCTGTACAGGCCCGGCGTCAGTCGCGTCGTGCCCAGCGCCAGTCCGCACCACAGGTCGGCGGCCTTCCACCAGCGTGCCAGCGGGCCGTCCTGTGACGACAGCGACTGCAGCCGCTGCTCTTTCTCGCGCACCGCTTCGACCGAGTCTGACGGGGTGTCTGCCAGGGCGTGCCGATGCGGCAGCAGCCACCGGGCCAGGTGATGGCGCGGGGCCTCGCCAAAGGGCAGCCGTGCATCCGGCGACGGGGCGTCTTCGTCGCGAGCGGGCCCCGGGGGGCGCGACAGATCGTGCAGCCACGCACCCACCAGGCTGTTCCCGACGACGAGATGGTGGTCGAGGAAGGTCAGCGGCCGGTCGCCGGCCAGTGTGGCCATCCACAGCGAGAGCCGGGCCAGCTGCACGGCGGTCGGATTGAGGTCGATGCCGTACAGGCATCGCTCGGCGACGGTGCGCGAGAGGGCGGTGCGGCGGGCCTCGCTTCCACGCTCGTCGGGGCACTCGCCCTCGTCTGCCAGTGCCTGCTCGAGCCGATCGGTGAGATAGCGGCAGGCGGCCACGAGAAACGCGCCGCTGCCCATGGCCGGATCGAGCACGCGCAGGGCGAGGATGTCGCGCGACGTTCGTCCCTCGACCAGCGGTGCGAGCGTCCGCCGCACCAGGAAGTCGGTGAGGCTGCGCGGCGTGTAGAAGCTGCCCGATACCTTGCGGGCCGTGCCTGTGCGGGCGAGGGCGACTGTGGCACCCCGCGGCGCGGGCACGTAGTCGAGCACACGCTCGTAGACCGCGCCGAGCTGCTCGACGCCGAGGTCGGCGAATCGGATGGGTTCGGGCATCGAGGCGTGCGCCGTGGTGCCCAGGCCCAGCACCAGCCGCGCCGCCACGGCGTCACTCACGGGGGCGCGGTCGGCCAGCGGGGCCATGGCCGGCGCGAAGAGCCGTCCATTGAACGCGGTGACGTGAAGGTCGTCGATGTGACACCCGGCACGGGCCAGTCGGGTCATCGCCTGCAGCGCATCCCAGGTGCCCCTCGCCTGGTGGGTGGTCAGCAGGCGGTCGCGCAGCGCCTCGATGCTGTACGACTCGCGGAACCGCCGATTCCAGACAGGCAGCAGGCCGCGGGCTTCGGCGAAGTAGAGAAAGAGCACCCGATAGACGACGGTCAGTGCCTGTCCGAGCGCGTCCGTTGAGGCATGTGCCGTCGACCACTGGGTCAGCAGCAGTTCGATGGCCTCGAGGACGCGGTCGCCGAGCGAGGCACACACCGCAGCGCCGTAGGCATCAGACTGCCCGGTCAGTGCGCGCAGCGCGTGGCCGAGGCCGTGCGGACTGAGCAGCGACCACAGTAGCTGCTGACAGCGGGTGTCGTCGGGCAGCAGGGCCAGGGGCAGGCGCAGGGCCCGGCGTGACCACGGTCGCGTGGCATCGACGACGGCGAGTTCGTGTCCCGTGAAGACACAGGCCCAGGGCACCTGGGCCGGCCGGCCGGACGCGAGGGCGCGGCGACTGGCACTCGACAGCGGGGCATGCCACGGACTGCACCACAGGGTCGCCAGCGGTGAGCCTTGCCGCTCGGCTGCGTGCAGCAGTGCGGCGACGCCGTGCGGATGCACGTCGAGATGGGTCCACGCCAACCCGAGCGGCTCGATGAGCGGCCGCACCCCGACGTCGAAGAGGACGCGGGGCGGCGTTGCTGGCCCGGCGACTGACTGCAGTCGCCGCCACCAGTGCGGCAGTCGGCCCGTGAATGCTGCGGGGCATGCCGTCCCGTGCGCCTCATCCAAGAGGTGGCGCTCGAGCAGGGCCGACACGATGAGATCGCCCCACGGTGCCGTCATCGGCGCCCCGATCCGTCCAGAGGCAGCACAGCCACGACGCCGACGGTATCGTTCGCCTCCGGGGTGTGCGCCGCGGCGTCGATGGCCGCGAGGCCCCGTGTGGTCAGCGCCAGGTGCGCATCGACGGCGGCCCTGGCCCGGGCACAGGCCTCCGCCTGCGTTTCTG
Source organism: uncultured Bifidobacteriaceae bacterium (assembly GCA_964643765.1). Lineage (GTDB taxonomy): Bacteria > Acidobacteriota > Vicinamibacteria > Vicinamibacterales > UBA2999 > VFZN01. Next base: position 18,343 of record CAZXTM010000001.1, read on the forward strand.
CGCGCCGATCGAACATCGATGGCTGCATCTGCGCCGTTGCGCCCGCGTTGAGGATGCGGCGGAGGTCGGCAATGCGCGCGAGTGCCGGGCCCGTACGGATCTGCCCTCGGGAGGCGTGAGTGGCCGCGGCGTGGCGGCACGCATTGGCGATGCGAGGAAGGGTGGCTAGGTTCCGCGCGATGCGTTTCCATCGGGGCGGCCTGCCCGAGTCAGGGTGCAGCGTCACAGACAGCGCCGCCAGGTGCCGCCATGCGACCTGGCCTTCAGCAGCCAGTCGATGCACGACACACGCTACGGTAACGGTGCTCGAACGCCGGCGGCGCGCTGGTGCGGCCCAGACGCCGGCGATGCCATGACCTCGCGCGTCGTGCCCGAGGCGACACCAGCGGCGCAGCTGCCTGATGCGGCTGGCCATCAGGCGCGTGTCGGCCGCAGGCCCCGCGTGCCTGTGCGCCCGGAGTGCCGCCTCGGCCTCGTCGCTGTGCCGCTGCAGCACCTCGCGCATCCGGTCGTCGGACGGTGCGCGGGCCGACAGCACCAGCGCATGCACACGGCGCTGCTGGCCGAGCCGGTCGACCCGCCCGATGCGCTGCTCGAGCCGGTGAGGCCGCCATGGCCAGTCGAGCGTCACCACCAGACGCGACCGGTGCTGCAGGTTGAGGCCCTCGCCGGCCACGTCGGTGGTCAGCAGCACCCGCGCCGCGCCCCTTAGGAATAGGTCGAGCACGTGTGCCCGCACCTCGGGCGTCAGGCCTCCGTGCAGGACGGCCGGCCGGACATCGGCGGGCAGGGCACGTGCCGTCGCCAGCACCGTGGCGCGAAACTCCGAGAAGACGACGACCGGCTCGCGGGTGCGCCGGAGCAGGCGCTGCAGCATCCGCAGCTTGGCACCACCGCCCAGCCCCGAGGCGGCCGCACACAGGTGCGCAAGCTGCTGCCGCTCGTCGGCCAGACTGTGCAGGCCCAGCCGTCCCGACCACGGATCGTCGCCCTCGCCGTCATCCTCCTCGTCCTCGGCACTGTTCTCGAATAGCGATGGCTGCCGCTCGTCGGTTTTTCCAGACGTGTCGTCGAGGGATGACAGCCGGCGGGTCAGCGTCTGCCTGAGCGCCTCGGGGCTCGAGGCCAGCCGGCGTGCCAGCACGATGCACAGCAGCTGCACCCCGGGTTCCCGGCCCGCCGGCCCGTGCTGGAGCGCGCGCACATACGCATCGAGCTGCGTGTGCAGCTGCGCTTCATGGGACGCCAGCCGCGCCCGCAGCACCCTCAGCGATCGGCCCGGAGTGACGGTGTCGATATCGCTCCGACGTCGGCGGAAGATCTGCATCGGCGCGTCTGAAGGCAGGCCGGTGCCACCCATGCGGCAGAGCGCATCGAACTGCGCGCGACCGCCCGCGTGCGGCGTCGCGGTGCACAGCACCACCCACGGCGTGCGCAGGGCCAGCTGCGCCACCAGCGCGCCCCGCGCCGTCGAGGCTGCCGCATGGTGTGCTTCATCGACCACGAGCACATCGAGGCCGACCGTCTCGAGCGAGGCCATCGCCGTCGCCTGCTTGGCGAGGTCGATGGAGGCGACGATGACCGAGGCCTGCTGCCAGGGATTGCCGGCGGCGGCCGGCCGGTGCTGCCAGCGCTGCAGATCGTGCGCGGTGACAAGCACCGCGTCGAGCTGGAAGCGCGCGCGCAGCATCTCGAGCCACGCCGGCGCGAGGGCCACCGGTGCCAGCACGAGCGCACGGCGCATCCACTGCCTCGCCTGCAGCTCGGCCACGATGAGCGAGGCTTCCACCGTCTTGCCCAGTCCGACATCGTCGGCCAGCAGCACCCGGGTGGCGCCGCGGAGTACCGCTGCGACCGGTGCCAGCTGCCAGGGATGCACCGCGATGTCAGCGTCGGTGGCGCACCAGAGGTCGTCCTCGCGGCGCTCGGCGCCGAGCGCCGCACAGATGTGCCGGGCTGCACGGGTCAGCGGTGCATGCCGCAGGCGCGGCAGGGCGGCGGCCGGCAGGGGATCGTGCGGCCAGATCAGGGCGCAGGTGTCAGGGGTGCCCGCGGCGTCGGCGGCGCGCAGCACGACCCAGGTGCCCCGCTCGCCCTGCTGGGTGCCGTCAATGCGCCAGAGACGGCCGCGTGCGCGGACGTGCTGACCGACATCGAGCGGACCTCGAGAAAAATGCATCGCCTGTTCCCGGGAGCCGTGGCAGTTCCCGCGACAATCGCGGGGCTGGACGGCTCATCATCGGGAGACAGGCAAGTGCAGTGCCGACTGGGTCAGGCCTTGGTGAACTCGACGGTCACCGACGTGCTGATGCCGCCGCGGGCGCTGAAGTCGCCCATGATGGTCATGCGGCGCGGCTGGCAGACGCTGACGAGATCGTCGAGGATCTGGTTGGTGGCCGCCTCGTAGAAGATGCCGCGGTTGCGGTATTCGAGCAGGTAGTACTTGAGCGATTTCAGCTCGACGCACGTGGCATCCGGCACGTAGCGGATGCGGATGGTGCCGAAGTCGGGCAGCCCGGTCTTCGGGCACATCGAGGTGAACTCGGGGCAGTCGATCGCAATTTCGTATTCGCGTTCGGGCCGCGGGTTGGGGAAGGTTTCAAGCAGCGCTACTGGATTGTCAGCCACCTTGCGATTGTGTACTGATGGAGAGGCCGCGCGCAATTGACAGCATGCGTCCCCGGCGATAGCATCCACCACGCCTGAGCACCCGACACGCAATGGAGACGACGATGGCCGAGGCCCGGCGCATGGGCAAATCCGAACTCTATGCGCACTTCGCCGACCGCTTGGACATGAAGCGCGCCGACGTGCGTGCCATCTTCGAGGAACTCAACGCGCTCTGCGAGGCCGAGCTGCAGCGGGCAGGCGAGTTCACGGTGCCGGGCATGGTGAAAGTGGTGCTGCAGCGGCGCAAGGCCCGCATCGGCCGGAATCCGGCGACGGGCGAGGACATCCGCATTCCGGCCAAGACGGTCGTGAAGGCGCGCATAATCAAGCAGCTGAAAGACGCCGTCCTGCCGCGGCGGTGACCCCGGCCGTCTGTGCCTCCACTGCCGCCGCACTCGCAGTAGGATGGGCACATGACCATCGCCACTGGCCTGACCCTGCTTGCCCTCGGGCTGGCGGTGGCGGCCCATCTTCGGGCGCAGGCGCTGGCCCGGCGCCTCGACGTGCTCACCGAACTCTACTGGGAACTGAAGTACGACCACGGCGCGCTCAAGGCGCAGGTCACCCCGCCGCCCCCCCCGGCGCCGGCCCCGACGGCGTTTGTGCCGCTCACCGCCATCAAGAAGTCAGGCGCATGATGGTCAGAAGGACTTCGGCGTCGCTTGACGCTGCCGCGGGTTCCAAGGGACAGTGAGAGGTTGGCGCGCCGCGTGACGCGGTCGTCGCCCGGATTCATTGAAGGAGTAATGACTGTGGCCCATGAGTTTGACGTTGTCGTGATTGGTGCGGGAACCGGCGGCTATGTCGCGGCGATCCGCGCCTCGCAGCTGGGGCTCAAGGTGGCAGTGGTCGAGAAGCAGAAGGCCCTCGGCGGCACCTGCCTCATCTGGGGCTGCATTCCCACCAAGGCCCTGCTCGAGCACGCGCATGCGCTCAAGGTCGCCAAGGGCGCGGTCGAATGGGGGCTCACCGGGGTGGACGGCAAGGCCGTCGGCATCAGCATGCCGGCCGTGCACGCGCGCAAGGACAAGATGATCGCCGGCCTCACCGGCGGCATCGAGATGCTCTTCAAGAAGAACAAGATCGAGTGGGCGAAGGGCACGGCCCGCCTGACCGGCAACGGCGGCGTCGAGGTCACGCTGCATGACGGCACGACCCAGGCGCTCCGAGCGACCCGGGAAATCATCGTCGCCACCGGCTCGGCTCCGCGCAGCGTGCCGGGCATCACCGTCGATCGCTCGAAGATTATCTTCAGCGACGAGGCGATTCACCTCGACCACGTCCCGGCCTCCATCGCCATCATGGGCAGCGGCGCCGTGGGCGTCGAGTTCGCATCGATCTTCCGCAGCTACGGCAGCGAGGTCACCATCATCGAGCTGCTGCCGCGGCTCGTGCCCGGCGAAGATGAAGCCATCTCGGCCGACCTCGAGAAGACCTTCAAGCGCCGCGGCATCAAGGTGCACACCGGCACCAAGGTCACCAGCGCCACCGCCACCGACACCGGCGTCACCGTCGAGATGCAGGCGGCCGACGGCAAGACGCAGACGGCCACCTTCGAGCACCTGCTGGTGGCCACGGGCCGCGGACCGGTCACCGAGGGCCTCGGCGCCGAGACGCTCGGCCTCCGCATGGATCGCGGCTACATCGTCGTCGACGACCTGTTCCGCACGAATGTGCCGGGCATCTCGGCCATCGGCGACGTCATCACGATGGGCGGGCCGCACTATCAGCTGGCGCACGTGTCGTCGATGGAAGGCATCCTGCTCGCCGAGCGGATCGCCGGACACCATGTCACGCCCATCAACTATGACCACGTGCCGCGCTGCACCTACTGCGATCCGGAAATCGGCAGCGTGGGCTACACCGAGGCGCAGGCCCGCGAGAAGGGCTACGACGTGCGCGTCGGGGTGTTTCCGTTCAAGGCCCTCGCCCGTGCCCGCATGGCCGGCGAGACCGACGGCTTCGTGAAGATTGTCGCCGAGAAGAAGTACGACGAAGTGCTCGGCGTGCACATCATGGGCCCCCGTGCGACCGAACTGGTGGCCGAGGCCGTGATGGCCCTCCGCATGGAATGCACCGTCGAGGAACTGGTGAAGACGATCCACGCGCATCCCACCATGTCGGAAGCGGTGGGCGAGGCGTCGCACGCGGCGCACGGGGCGGCCATTCACATCTAGTTCCGGGACGACCGCACCATGTCAACACCAGTCCTGATGCCCCAGATGGGCGAGTCGATTGCCGAAGGCACGATCGTCCGATGGATCAAGAAGGTCGGCGACACTGTCGACCGCGACGAGCCGCTGTTCGAGATCTCGACCGACAAGGTCGACGCCGAGATTCCGTCGCCGGTGGCCGGCGTGCTGCTGGAAATCACCGCACGGGAAGGCGAGACGGTGCCGGTCAACACGCCGGTGGCCACCATCGGCGCCCCGGGAAGCCAGCCAGTGGCGGCCCCCGGGGCGGCCACACCGGCAGCCCCGGCTCCGGTGGGCGCACCTGCAACCCCGGCGCAGCCAGGCACGATGCCGGTCGCGGCTCAGGTGGCGTCTGTGGAGGCCTCGCTGCCCGCGGCCGCAGATGCCGTGGCTCCGGTCGGTCGTGAACGCCAGCGGTCGTCACCCCTCGTGCGCCGCATCGCCAAGGAGCACCAGGTCGACATTGCCCGCGTGCCCGGCACCGGCACTGGCGGCCGCGTGACCAAGAAGGACATCCTGTCGTTCATCGCGCGTGTCGGCATGGCCACGGTGTCGGCTCCGGCGCATCCGGCCCCTGCGGCTGCCGCGGCCTCGGCGCCGGTCGTGTGCCTGGCCGGCGACCGCGTCGAGCCGATGTCGGTCATGCGCCGCAAGATTGCCGAGCACATGGTGTTCAGCAAGCACACGTCGGCACACGTGTACTCGGTGTTCGAAATCAACTATTCGCGCGTCGATCACATCAGGCGCACGAAGAAGGACGAATACGAGCGCGCGGGCCTCAAGCTGACCTACACGACCTTCATCGCCAAGGCCGTGGTCGACTGCCTGCGGCGCCATCCGATGCTCAACGCCTCGATCGACGGCGGCAACGTCATCTATCGCGGCTCGGTCAACCTCGGCATCGCCGTGGCGCTCGAGCACGGGCTCATCGTCCCCGTGATCAAGGGGGCCGAGCAGCTGAGCCTGATGGGGCTGGCCCGGGCCATTCAGGACATTGCCGACCGGGCCCGCGCCAAGAAGCTCAATCCCGAGGAAGTGCAGGGCGGAACCTTCACGCTCACCAACCCCGGGAACTACGGCGCGCAGTTCGGCCTGCCGGTCATCAACCAGCCGCAGGTCGGCATCCTCGGGGTCGGCACCATCGAGAAGCGCCCCGTGGTCATCGACGATGCGATTGGCATCAGGCTCATGGGGTACCTGGCCATGGGCTTCGACCACCGCCTGGTCGATGGCGCCGTGGCCGACCAGTTCCTCGCGGATCTCAAGAAGGCCATCGAGCACTTCGATCCGAACCAGGCCTAGCGGCCATGCGCACACTCGAGGTCCGTCGGCTGGGCGTGGTGCCATACGCCGACGGGCTGGCCCTGCAGCAGCAGCTGGTCGACGACAGGCGCGCCGGGCGCATCGGCGACACGCTCCTGCTGCTGCAGCACCCGCACGTGCTGACCATCGGCGTCCGGAAGGACGGCCACCGGCATGTGCTGGCGACACCCGAGCGGCTGGCTGCGCTCGGGGTCGACGTGCATGAGACCGGGCGCGGCGGGGATGTCACCTACCACGGCCCCGGCCAGATTGTCGGCTATCCCATCCTCGACCTGAATCCCGACCGGCGTGACGTGCATCGCTATGTGCGCGACCTCGAAGATGTGATGATTCGCGTCTGCGAACGGCATGGCCTCCAGGCCGACCGCATCGCGGGACGGTCGGGCACCTGGGTGATGTCACCGCAGCTGGGCCCCGAAAAGATCGGGGCCATCGGCGTGCGCGTGTCCCGCTGGATCACCAGCCACGGCTTCGCCTTCAACGTGAACACCGACCTGTCGTATTTCGGCCTCATCGTGCCGTGCGGCATCAGTGACCGGGGCGTGACCTCCCTCGAGAAGGCCACCGGCCGCGCCCACGACCTGCCTGCGGTCGAGGAACAGCTGGTCGCGGCATTTGCCGACGTGTTCGGTGCCCGGGTCCATCCCGGATAGACTGGCCGCCGTGCCCGGACGCTATCGGGGAGAACTGTTCTGCCTGCTGGGGTCGCTGTGCTTCGCGTTCAGCGGCACGGTGGCCAAGATCCTGCTGCTGGGCGGGCTGTCTCCATGGCGGCTGACGCAGGTGCGTTGCGCCGGCGCGCTGCTGCTGCTGGTGTCCGCGACCCTCCTGACGCGGGGGCCGTCGCTGCGCATCGCCCGCGCCGACCTCGGACACATGCTGGCGTTCGGGGTCGTTGGCGTGGCCGTGGTGCAGGCCCTCTACTTCCTGGCCATTTCCCGGGTGTCGATCGGGATTGCGCTGCTGCTCGAGTTCACGGCGCCGGTCTGGATCCTCCTGTACCTGCGGTTCTGGCGGGGTGTGGCGGTGCCGCGGGGCCTTTGGCTGGCCCTCGGTCTCAGCCTGTCGGGCCTGCTGCTGATCACCGAGGCCTGGCAGGGCCTGCGGCTCGATGCCGTGGGTGTCGCCGCCGGGCTGCTCGATGCGGTGGCGCTGGCCGTCTATTATCTGACCGGCGACCGGTTGAGCCGGACGTATGCCGGGACGACACTCTCGGCCTGGGGCTTCGGTGTGACGACGGTGGTGATGGCGCTGCTGCTGCCGATCCAGGCGTTTCCCTACGAGATGCTGTGGACCTCGCAGCCCCTGCTGGGCCGCTTTGCCCATCTGGCCCTTCCTGGATGGGCGCTGCTGACCTGGGTGGTGGTACTCGGCACGGTGGTGCCCTACGTGCTGGTGGCCAACGGATTGCGGCTGCTGCGGGCATCGACTGCCAGCCTGCTGGGCATGACCGAGCCGGTCATGGCCGGCCTCATCGCGTGGTGGTGGCTCGGCGAGGCCCTGACGCCGGTCCAGCTGGCCGGCAGCGTGGTGGTCCTGACCGGGGTGATGGCCGCCGACCGCGTGCGGGCCACCGTGGCAAGTGATTGACAGGGCACCGTTTCCGGTTTTTTTCGCACGCGAGGCTGCCGCGGGAATAATCGGGCGGGGGGTGGGGTTCTCACCTGCTGACAACAACAGCAAAGGACCACATCCCATGCGCGACCACACCCCTGACACCGTGCTTGTCGAACGCCTCCGTTCCGGAGACGATTCGGCGCTGGCCGAACTGGCCAACCGCTACACCTCGAAGATTTATCAGCTGGCTTTCCGGTATGTGAAGAACCGTGAAGACGCCGAGGAAGTCACGCAGGACGTGCTGATGAAGGTCTACCAGAAGATCGACCTCTTCCGGGGCGATGCGGCACTCTCCTCGTGGATTTACCGCATCACCTTCAACACGGCCATGTCGCGGCTGCGCAACACGCGTGCGGCCCGGATGGCCGAGGTCACCGAGATTCCCATTGGCACCTCGAACGAAGAGCTGCCGGGCAGCCTGCGGGCGCTCGATCCGGCCGACTGGTCGGCGCTGGCCGACGAAGAACTGCTGCGGCAGCAGCTGCGTGAGCGGTTTGCCGAGGCGGTCGACGCGCTGCCGGCCATCTACCGCACGCCGGTGATTCTGCGCGACCTGGAAGGTCTCAGCACCGAGGAAGCCAGCCGCCGCCTCAAGCTCAAGGACCAGACGCTGAAGTCGCGCCTGCATCGCGGCCGCCTCATGCTGCGCAAGCGGCTCGAGGTGTTTGCCGACGGGCTCTCGCTGCATCGGCCGGCCGAGGTCTACTAGGCCGCCACGGCTACTGCGCCTGCGTCGCTGCAGGCTTATGTCGACACGACGGCGTCGAGCCTCACCCGGTCTCGAGCCGTCAGTGTCGGTATCGTGACCTGCCGGACCCCCTCGGGGCCGAGCATGGCCGGCAGGATCGCCGGCCGTCCTGTGCCGGTCACCCCGCGCACGAGCGCCACCTGCACGACAAACACTTCGCCATCGCCGCGCAGAAGGCCCGCTGCCGTGCGCGCGGCCGCGCGCCCGAGGGCATGCGGGCCAGGCGGCCACATTCCCGATAGTTGCGCCTCGATGCGCCGGATGGTGGGTGGTGCCAGCACATCGGTGGCGTTGCGGCCGCCAATGCTGCAGCCATCCCACGGCACGATCAGCTGACCGGGCGCCCGCCCGAGCACGGCCACCGCCACCTCGCCGGGCCGGCATCCACATTCACGCGCGATGAGGGCCCGCAGGGCGCCGCGCAGGGCCTCGGGGGCTGATCCGAGCATCTGTGACGGCGCCAGGCCGCACTCGGTGACGGCGCGCTCAATGATCGTGGCGGCCTCGTGGGTGGCACAGAGCACCGGGACACGTCCCGAGTGCCGGGCAATCAGCGTCAGCTGCGGCAGCACGGCGGCGTCGGTCATGGACACCGGGGCCCGGCCGGGGTCGCCCGCGCCGTCGGCGATGATCACGAGCGCGGCATTGGCGAGCACACCGGCGTCATCTGTGCCGCTGAGATCCGACGCGCTGCCGTCGACTGGCGCGCTCTGGCGCAGGTCGAGTGCCTTGCCCTCGGCCACTCCGCGCCTGGCGTCGACGATGACCACGGGCATGCCCAGATGCAGGGTGCCCAACTGCTGGGCGACGGCGCCGCCGACATCGCCCGCGCCCAGAACGACGATGAACACGGTAGGATTGTAGCCGCATGAGCTCAGTCAGTTTCATCACGGGTGGCACTCGGGGCATCGGACTCGCGCTGGCCCATCGCCTGCTGGCGCAGGGGCATAGCGTCACGGTGACGGGCACCACGGCGTCAGGTGCCGAGCGCGCACAGCAGCACCTGGTGGCGGCTTGCGGTGATGCGGACCGCGTGCTCGCCATGGCCTGCGACGTGCGCGACCGCGCGCAGGTGGGCCAGGCCGTGCAGGCCACGGTTGATCGATGGGGCGGACTCGACGTGGTGGTGAACAACGCCGGCGTCGGTGTGGGGCAGCCCATCAGCGAGCTGCCGCACGACGAGTGGGACCGCATCATCGACACGAACCTCACGGGCGTCTTCAATGTGTGCCGCGCGGCGATTCCGCACCTCGTGGCGCGCGGGGCCGGCTGGATCATCAATGTGAGCAGCCTGGCCAGCCAGAATCCCTTCGTGGGCGGCGCCGCATACTGCGCCTCGAAGGCCGGCCTCAACGCGTTCAGCGATGCGCTCATGTTCGAGCTGCGCCACCAGAACATCCGCGTCAGCACGGTGCTGCCCGGATCGGTGGCGACCGACTTCATGGGGACGGCGTCTCCGTCCGATGCGGACTGGAAGCTTTCGCCCGACGACGTGGCGCAGGCCATCGAGGATCTGCTGCGCCACCCCCTGCGCAGCCTGCCCGGGCACGTGGAACTGCGTCCCACCCATCCCCCACGGAAGAAGTGATCGCGGCAGCACCGGCCGTCCCCGCCACACGGCCGAAGACGAACAAGTGGCTCGTCACGCTGTCGATTACATTCGGCACACTGATGGGGGCCATCGACGCCTCCATCGTCAACGTGGCGCTGCCGCAGATTCGAGGCGCGGTCGGGGCCACGCTGCAGGAGATCACCTGGATCAGCACCGGCTATGCCGTGGCGCTGGTGCTGGTGATGCCGCTCACCGCGTTCCTCGGCCGGCGTTTCGGCCAGAAGCGCGTCTACATGGCGTGCCTCGTGATGTTCATCGTCGGGTCGCTGCTGTGCGGCATTGCCGAGTCGCTGACGGCGCTGGTGATTTATCGCGTGATTCAGGGCTTCGGGGCCGGAGCGCTGCAGCCGACCGAGCAGGCCATCCTGCGGCAGACCTTCGCGCCGCATGAGCAGGCCACGGCCATGGCTCTCTTCGGCATGGCGGTGATGCTGGGACCGGCGCTGGGCCCCACGCTGGGCGGCTACATCGTCGACAACTACCACTGGTCGTGGATCTTCTTCATCAACCTGCCGGTGGGCCTGCTGGGCCTCTTCATGGTTGCGACCTTCGTGCATGAAGACCCGGAGATTCTCGAGCACAACCGCGCACAGGCGGCCCGCGAGCGGGGCAACGTCGACTGGATGGGCATTGCGCTGCTGTGGGTGGCGCTCGGGCTGCTGCAGTACTTCCTCGAAGAAGGCAACCGGAACGACTGGTTCGACTCGCGCGAGCTGACCATCGTGTTCGTGGTGGGCCTGGTGGCCACGGCGGCCTTCGTGGTTCGCGAGCTCACGACGCCGTTTCCCGCCGTTGACCTGCGGCTGTTCAAGGACCCGGTATTCATGTCGGGCACGCTCATCGGCGGCCTGATGTTCGCCATGCTGCTGGCGAACATGTTTCTGCTGCCGGTGTTCATGCAGGAGCTGCTGGGCTTCACGGCCGTGCAGTCGGGCCTGGCGCTGATGCCGCGTACGCTCATCATGATGGCCGCCGTGCCGATTGTCGGGCGCATCTACAACCTGGTGGCGCCCCGCGTCATCGTGACCGTGGGCGTACTGCTGTTCTCGTTCAGTTCGTGGCGGCTGAGCCACCTTACGCTCGAGTCAGGTACAGCCGACATTGTCGGGCCGCTGGTGATTCAGGGCGTGGCGTTCGCGTGTCTCTTCGTGCCCCTGACCACGGTGTCGCTGTCGAACGTGCCCAAGCACAAGGCTGCGGATGCGACGGGCCTCAACTCGCTGTTCAGGCAGATGGGCGGCGCCGTGGGCATTGCCATCTTTGCGAGTTTCATCGACAACTATGCCAAGCTGGCGCGCGGCGGGCTCGATGCCCAGATGACACTGACACGCCCTGAGGTGTGGTCGCGCCTGCAGATGCTGGAAGCGTCGTTCCGTGCGCGCGGCCTCGATGCGGCGTCGGCACACGACGCCGCGATGCGCGCCATGACCGGCACGGTGATGCAGCAGTCGGTCGTGCTGGGCTTCGAGCGCATCTTCATCGTGGCCGGGGCGCTGTTCCTGCTGGTGATTCCGATGCTGATTTTCCTGAAGGTGCCGGTACGCCCGGCGGGTCCGACACCCGATGTGCATGTGGAGATGTGAGCGATGAGTGAACCGACAACTTCAGGACCGCGTCCGGCGGGAGCTGGCGGCGGCGACAGCCGCAAGGCGTTTCTCGTGCTGGGTGGTCTGACGCTGATCGTGGGGGCCTCGCTCGGAGGCTACGCATGGCTGCACGCCGGCCAGGAGGCCACGGACAACGCCCAGATTGAGGCCGACGTGGTGGCGGTCACCTCACGCATTCCCGGCGTGATTGCCACCGTGGCGGTGCACGACAATCAGGTGGTGACGAAGGGCACCGTGCTGCTAACGCTGGACGATGCCGACATCAGCGCGCGGCTGGCGCAGGTGCGAGCCGAGCTCGAGACGGCGCGGGCGCAGGCGGCCGGTGCGCGTGCCCAGGCAGCGGTCGTCGAGGCGACGGCGCGCGGCGGGTTGCAGGGGGCCGAGGCGCAGGTCGCGGCGGCGCGCGCGGCGGTGCAGTCGGCCGAGGCGCAGATTGCCGCGGCACAGGCGGGCGTCAGCCGGGCCGATGCGGAGCTGGCCAAGGCCACGCGTGATCTGGCACGCGCGCGGGAACTGGTGGCCGTGGATGCCATTGCGACGCAGCAGCTTGATGCGGCGCAGCTGGCGCGTGACGCGGCCGATGCCCAGGTGCGCGCGGCGCGGGCGAACCTGACGGCGGCTACCGAGGCCAGGCAGACGGCGCAGAGCCGCGTGGGCGAGGCCCGGGCGCGCGTGGCCCAGACCCGCCCGGTGCCCCAGCAGATTGCGGCGGCGCAGTCGGCGACGGCACTCGCCGACGCGCGCATCGCGGCGGCCGAGGCGGCGGTCAGGCTGGCCGAGCTGCAGCTGTCGTACACGAAGGTCGTGGCTCCGGCCGATGGGGTCGTGACCCAGATCGGTGCGCGGCCCGGGGGCATGATCCAGATGGGGCAGCCGCTGGCGCAGGTGGTGCCCACCGCGACCTACCTCGTGGCCAACTTCAAGGAAACGCAGATCGATCGCATCCGCACGGGCGACCGCGCCGAGGTGCGCATCGACGCCTATCCGGGCCGCCGTTTCGAGGCCCGCGTCGAGAGTCTCGCGGGCGGCACCGGTGCGCGCTTTTCGATGATTCCTCCCGACAACGCCACGGGAAACTTCGTCAAAGTGGTGCAGCGCGTCCCGGTACGGCTGGCCTGGAGCGCGCCACCCGATGTCGAGCTGCGCGCTGGTCTGTCGGCATCCGTGACCGTGTCGGTCAGTGGAAAGTGAGGGCGTGATGCGCCGAATCGTCATCGCACTGAGTGTGGTCGGGCTGACGGCGGGGCCGGCGGTGGCCCAGCCGGGCGCGCTGCTGTCCGGCAGTGTGGCCGAGGGACAGGCGCAGGCTGAGGTGCTGCCGCTCACGCTGCCAGATGCCGTGGCGCGGGGCTTGCGGAACAACCTCGGGGTGCTGGCCAGTGCCCAGCAGGTCGACCTGGCGCGCGGCGCCGAGCAGCGCTCACGCCGCGAGCTGCTGCCGCAGGTCAGCGGACGCATTGCCGAGTCGAGGCAGACCAACAACCTGGCGGCCTTCGGGTTCAATACGTCGCTCTTCCCCGGGATGAGTTCGCTGGTCGGGCCATTCAACATCTTCGATGCGCGCGTCTACGCCTCGCAGCAGGTGATTAACCTGAGCGCCCGCAGCGATGCCCAGCGGGCCGCACTCGCAGTGGATGCCGCCGAGCTCGACCGCGAAGACACACGCGAGTGGGTGGTGTTCACGGTGACCCGCCTCTACCTGCAGGCCACCGCCAGCGGCGAGCGGGTGGCGACGACGCGTGCGCAGGTGGCCACGGCCGAGGCCCTGGCGAAGATGGCCACCGACATGCGATCCGCCGGCGCCGTGCCTGGCATCGACGTGGTGCGCGCCGGCGTGCAGGTGCAGGAGCAGAAGCAGCGGCTCATTGCGGCCGAAACCGAGCACCGGCGCCTGCTGCTGCAACTGCAGCGTGCGATCGGCGTCCCCGTGGCGCAGGCCGTGAGCCTCACGGATCGGGCGCTGACGCTGGCCTCCCCGCCCATGGATGTGGCGGCGGCCGTCGCCCTCGCTGCCGGACAGCGGGCCGACTATCGCGCCGCCACCACGCGGCTGCGCGCCGCCGAGGCGGCGCTGGCTGCGGCGCGGCGCGAGTCGCTGCCGACGCTCGCGGTCACCGCCGACGTGGGCACGATCGGGTCATCGGCGTCGAATGCACTGCGCACGTACGCGATGGCCGGGGCGATTCGCGTCCCCATCTTCGACGTTGGTCGGCGCGGGCGTGTGGCCGAGTCGACGGCCGCGCTCAGGCTCCGCCAGGCCGAGGCCGCCGACTTCGTGCAGCGGCTCGAGGCCGATGTGCAGACGGCCTTCCTCGACCTGCAGGCCGCCGAGCAGCAGGTGGCCGTCGTGGGGGAACGCGTGTCACTGGCCAATCAGGAACTGGCGCTGGCCCGCACGCGGTTCTCAGCGGGCGTGACCAGCAACCTCGAAGTGATTCAGGCGCAGGTCGCCGTGGCGACGGCGACCGATCAGCAGATTGCCAGCGCGCTGGCGCTCAATCTTGCCCGTGCGCAGCTCATGAAGGTGCTCGGCCAGACGCCCTGAGCCAGGCCGGCGCCACCCTCAGCGCGGCACGGGTGCAGGTGCAGGCACCGGCTTCGGCCCGAACTGCTCCCAGTACGGAGTCGGCAGCGGACGCGGCTCGGGCCACACCATCCTGAGGGAATCGCCCTCATACAGTTCGCCGTTCTTCATCACCATCCGGATGGTGTTGGTGTGCCTGATGTTCTCGAGCGGGTTGCGATCGAGGATCAGCAGGTCGGCCATCTTGCCCGGCTCGAGCGAGCCCACATCGCCCTGCAGGCCGATGGCCTCCGCGCCGTAGAGTGTGACGACGCGCAGCGTCTCGTGCGGGGTCAGCCCGTTCGAGCCGAGGTTCCACGTTTCCCAGTGCGCGCCCAGGCCCTGCAGCTGCCCGTGGCTGCCGAGAGCGGCGCGGCCACCGGCGTGCACGATGTCGGCCACCTGACGGCCGATCTTCGTGTGGCCATACTCTTCGGGCAGGAACCACTGCGGCCGCCGGCGGATCATCGTGTCGAGCAGCTCCTCGGGAATCCAGCGTCTCAGCTTGGCATCGCCGCTGGTGTTTTCCGTTTCGAAGTAGAAGTTCTCGGACCACGGTGCCCCGTAGGCCACGAGAATCGTGGGCGTGTAGAACGTCTTCGTGCGGGCGACAAACTCGACCACATCGCGGTAGATGGGCATGATCGGCAGCGAGTGTTCCTGGCCCGAGTAGCCGTCGGCCATCTGCGTCAGGTTGAGCTTCAGGTCGAGGGACCCTTCGATGGTGGCGGTGATGCCGTATTCCTTCGCGGCTTCGATGAGCCACTGCCGCACCAGCCGATCGCCGGCCACGTACTGCTTGATGGTGTTGGTGCGATAGGCGTCGCGATAGCGCTTCATGAACCGGAAGGCGCTGTCGCGGTCGTCGATGCCCGAGGTACCGAAGATGCCCGGGCCGGTGGCATACACGCGGGGGCCCGGGATCATGCCGGCGTCGACCATGTCGGCGTAGGCGAAGACGTCTGGCGTGGAGGTCTGCGGATCGCGGGTCGTCGTGACGCCGTAGGCGAGGTTGGCGAGGTACTGCCAGACCTCGGTCTGGTGCAGGCCGCGCGGGGTCCACATGTGCGCGTGCGCATCGACCAGGCCCGGCATGATGGTCTTGCCTGACACATCGATGCGTCGCGCATCGGCGGGTACCTTGAGGCTGCCGCGCGGACCAATAGCGGCAATCCGATTGGCCGTCACGAGCACATCACCCCTGGCGATGACCTCGTCGCCTTTCATGGTGATGAGGCGGGCGCCGGTCAGCAGCACCGAACCCGCAGGGCGGGCCCGCGGCCGTTCGACGACCACATCGAGCCGCGTGGGCGTGCCCTCGCCGGTGGCGACCTGGCGCGAGACCGAGGCGCCGAGTGCCCAGGTGACCTCGCGACCGTCTGCGGTCCACTGCACATAGTCGCCGCCCTCGGGCGACAGGCGGGTGACGGGCACCGAGGCATCGGCGCGCCCCTGAATGCGCACGTCGACCGTCTCGCGACCGGCGCGCGGCATCGGCACCACATAGTGCCGGCCCTGCAGCGACACGGCCACCCGCGTCCCATCAGGCGACAGCCGCAGCTCTTCGGCGGCGGGCGGCGTGCTGCCCGGCCCGCTGCCAGTGACGCGCAGGTGGGTGCGGCGGTCGTAGCCGCTGAGGTCGATCGACTGCAGCCCGCGGCTGCCGCTGAGGTAGATCCGGCCCGGCTGTGCCCGCACGAAATGGGGGCGGCGCCCGTTCTGTGCGGCGGCCACCACCGTCGACGCGCCGCCGCCGGCGAGCATCCAGCGAATCTCGAGGGTGTTGGGCGCCGAGATGCCGCTGATCTCGCCGACGCCGTCACCGTCGTAGTGCGGATCTTCCTCGGGAGGCGTGTCGCGCAGGATCGAATACAGCTGGTCGCTGACGGCGCCAGACAGATAGACGATGCGGCTGCCGTCGGGGCTGACGACCGGATCGACGTAATAGCCCTCATGCGGCGTGAGCGTCTCGGGATTGCCTCCGGTGGCGGCCACGCGCTTGATGTGGCCGCCGCGCGTGGTCCAGGTCGTGTACACGACGGCGCTGCTGTCGGGGGTCCAGGTCGGCATGAACTCGCCCTCGGCGACGGTGCCGGCCGGGGGAGTCAGTGGTGCCGCTGTGAGCAGGCGCGGCGTGCCTGATGGCAGATCGATGACGTAGAGGCGGTTCATCGCGCTGAACACGAGTCGCCGGCCATCGGGCGACACGCCGGGCCAGCGCACCAGTCTGGCCCTCACCGCGGGGCCATCGTCCATCCGCACCGGCGTGTAGACGCGCGGGGCAATGTCGGCTTCCACTGGCACGGTCATCGGAATCGCCCGCGAGGCACCGGTGGCAAAATCGACCCGGTGCAGCTTGCCGCCCACGGGCACCACGAGTGACTGTCCGTCGGGCAGGAAGGTGTAGCCGGGCAGCGTGTCGCGCGAGGCCCGCGATTCCTGATCGTCGCGCGTGACGGGCCACAGCAGCCAGCGCTCGGCGCCCGTCTCGAGATTCCGCACACGCAGCGCCGTGTCAGTCTTGTAGCGAGTGCCATACACGAGGTGCCGGCCGTCGGGCGACAGCACGGGACGCATCGCGCTGCCCTGGGCATTGGTGATCTGGGTCACGTCGCCGGTGTCACGATCGTGGCGGTAGATCTGCCAGAGCGGGAATCGCGCGTTGTAGGTGAAGCTGCCGGTGCGCTGGGCGTAGTAGATGTAGCGCCCGTCGGGCGACACGACGGCGCCCATGCGGTTGGCGGGTGGCGCCGGAGGAGGGCCGCTGCTCTCGGGCCCCGGCTGCGGGGGCGGAGCGGCCCCGACGCGCACGCCGTTGCCCCCGTCGCGATGATAGAGGAAGAGCCAGAAGGTGCCCGGGTCGGGAGGCCTCGACTTCGACACCACCAGGTATTGCCCATCGGGCGTCCATGCCGGTGACGTCATGATTTGCGGACGGTCCCGCGTGAGGCCGTCCTTCGAGACGGCGCGCGGGTTGCGCCCATCGGCATCGGCAATCCAGAGGTTCTCGACGCCGGTGCGGTCGCTCAGGAACGCAATGTGCTTACCGTCAGGCGAGAACCGCGGCTGGCTTTCGAACGAGAGGCCACCCACGAGGCGCGTGGCCGTGCCGCCCTCGACCGGCAGCATGTAGAGGTCGCCGAGCACATCGAAGATGAGGGTGCGTCCGTCGGGCGAGACATCCACCGAGGGCCAGGTCACCTCGTCGGTCGTGAAGCGCAGCGTCTCGGCCGTCTTCAGCACCAGCCCCTGCTGGCGCGCGGGTTCGTCGGCTGCCCCGGCGGCAGGGGCCTGGGCCTGCTGCGCCCGAAGTGACAGCGCCGGAAGCATCAGTGCCGCCACCAGCGACACCGCGAGGATCAGACGGGGAAACACCATGGCGGCCTCCTCCCAGAAGCAGGTGCCATTGTAGCTGCGCCCCCGGCGCGGGCGTGTGCCCGTCAGCGGTCCCGGGTCTGGCGCATCCAGTCGAGCACGAAGGGATTGCTGCGGCGCTCGCGCCCGATGGTGGTGTCAGGTCCGTGCCCTGGGTGCACGATGGTCTCGTCGGGATAGCCGAACAGTACCCCGGTGATGGCCCGCATCAGCGTGGGATAGTCGCCGCCCGGCAGGTCGGTGCGCCCGATCGAGCCGGCAAACAGCGTGTCGCCCACAAACAGTCCCTGGCTGGCGGGTGACTCACCCGCGCGCGAGACGGCGAAGCACACATTGCCCGGGCAGTGCCCCGGCGTGTGCTGCAGGGCAATGTCATAGTCGCCGACGCGGCCCCAGGCGCCTTCAGCCTGGAAGTAGTGATCGACCGGCGGCAGCGGCTCGATCTCGAGGCCGAACAGCCGGCCCTGCTCGACGGCACGGGCGTAGACCGGCGTGTCGTCGAGATGCAGCCAGATCGGCGCACCCAGCTCGCGGCGCGCACGGGCCACGCCCGACACATGGTCGACGTGGGCGTGGGTCAGCAGGATGGCCACGGGGTCGAGCCGCTCGGCGCGGATGTGCGCGAGCAGGTCGTCGACCTCGTCGCCGGGATCGATGACCACGACCTGGCGCGTGCGTTCGCAGCCAATGACGAAGCCGTTCTTCATGAACGGCGCAACCGCAGAGGAATACAGCAGCATGGGTCAGTCCACCACGACCGTCAGCGTGACCCGACCCACCGTGAGGGCGTCGCCAGCGGCCAGGCGCGTCGCACCGGTGATGCGGTGGCCGTTGACCTCGGTGCCGTTGGTGCTGCCCAGGTCTTCCACGACGAGGCTGCCATCCGCCGAAGCGGTGACGCGGCAGTGCACCCGTGAGACCAGGGGATGATCGACGATGAACTGGGCGCCGGTGGCGCGGCCGAGGGTGCGGACGTCGCCGGGAGAGAGACGGAAGGACACATCGGGCTCAAACCCGCGCAGCTGCCACATACCCGCCTAGTTTACGGGACATGTGCCCCGCGGTGTGCGGCCGGAGCTCTCACGACGGCCGGTCTGTCGGTGGCTCTGCCACGGCTGGTCCTGCCCGGGTCGACACACACCGCCTGCCGCGCAGACGGCAGGGGCGGTGGTCTTCGATCAGGACGGATCAGGGAACCTGAACGTGCGTCCTGCCGTAACAGCAGGATGTCATGTCGTTGCGTCGCATTGCGCTGCTGGTGATGGTGATGGCTGCCCTCGGTGGCGGCTGGGTGCTGCTGCAGCGGTCGAGGGCGGCCGCACCCATCGACCCGTCGAAGCTGGCCGCAGTCGAGCGGGGACCGATGGTGCGCTCCGTGGTCGCCACCGGGAAAATCGAACCGATCAGCAAGGTGGAACTCAAGTCGAAGGCCAACGGCATCATCGAGCGGCTGCTGGTCGACGTCGATCAGCCCGTGCAGGCCGGCCAGGTGCTGGCCGAGCTCGACAAGGAAATGCTGCGCGCGCGGCTGCGCGAGGCCCGCGCCAATCTCGAGGCAGCCAGTGCCTCGCTGCAGGCGGCCGAGGCACAGGAGGCCAAGAGTGCCGTCGAGGCCGAATCACCCGACGTCGCCTTCAGCAAAGCCGCCGTTGATCGCGCCACGGTACTGCAGGCGCAGCAGCTGGTCTCGCGCGAGGCGCTCGACCAGGCCACCTCGGCGTACCAGGTGGCACTCAACCGGCAGCGCGCGGCCGCTTCGCAGCTGCTGATTGCCCGGGCCCGCGTCGCCGAGGCCCGCGCCCAGCGCGCCCAGGCGCAGGCTGCGGTCGAACGTGCGGACGAAGAGCTGGCGAATGCCACGCTCCGTTCTCCAATCCAGGGCACCGTGCTGACGCGCGACGTCGAGGTCGGCAGCGCCGTCTCGTCCATCCTCAACCTCGGGGCCAGCGCCACGCTGGTGATGACACTCGGCGATATCGGCAGGGTGTTTGTGCGCGGCAAGGTCGACGAGGCCGACATCGGCGTGGTCCGCCAGCAGCAGCCGGCCCGCATCACCACCGAGAGCTTCCCGGGCCAGGTCTTCACCGGACACGTCACACAGATCTCGCCGATCGGTGTCGACAAGGACAATGTCATCACCTTCGAGGTCGAGGTGTCGATCGACAACGCCGACCACGCCCTCAAGGCCAACATGACGGCCAACGCCGAGATCGTTCTCGAGGAACACGTCGACACCCTGCATATTCCGGAAGCGGCCATCACCTACGATGCCCAGCGCACGGCGACGGTCCAGGTGCACGATCCGAAGGCGCCCGCCAGCCGTCGCACCGTCACGGTGCAGGTGGGCATCAGCAATGGCACGCGCACGGAAATCACGGGTGGCCTGAGCGAGGGCGACCGGGTCGTGCTGCCGGGCTAGGCCCGGCGCCGACACTCCTCTGAGGAGACTCACCGTGCGGGACGTCTTCGCCCAGGTCTTCGATAATCTGCGGGCCCACACGCTGCGCAGCGTGCTGACGATGTTCGGCATCCTGTGGGGCGTGGTGTCGGTCGTCATCCTGTCGGCAACCGGGGAAGGCTTCCAGCGGGGGAACCAGGCCGTCCTCGAGACCCTGGGCAAGAACGTGGCGATCGTGTGGGGCGGCCGCACGACGATGCAGGCCGGGGGCGAGCGCGCCGGCACTCTGGTGCGCCTGACCTACGGCGATGTCGAGGCCATCAGGCGCGAGGCGTCACTCGTGGCGGTGGCCAGCGCCGAAATCAACCGCTCGCTGCGCATCAAGAGCCCCTTCAACGACGCATCACTGCAGGTGCACGGCGTTGAACCCGGCTATCAGGGCATCCGTACCATCGAAGTCGATGAAGGCCGACTGCTGACCGATGCCGATGAGCGCGCCGCCCGACGGGTGGCACTCATCGGCCCCGAAGCCCGTGATCAGCTCTTCGGCACGCGCGATGCCGTCGGGAGCAGCATCCTCATCCGCGGCGTCCCCTACACCATCGTCGGGCGTATCCGGCGGAAGGACCAGGACAGCAGCTACAGCGGCCAGGACAACAGCAAGCTCTTCATCCCGTTCACGGCCATGGCGCGCGACTTTCCAAGGCCGGACGTCCCGCCGGGGACGCTGTCCCAGATTCTGGTGGCCCCGCATCCGCCGGTGGTTGAGGCGCTGCCGGCGGTGCTGGCCGCGCGGACCGGCGCCATCCGCGACATCGACTGGCCGCTCGAGCGCAACGTGCGCGAGGTCCTGGCCAGGCACAAGGGCTTCGACCCGCGCGATCGCGATGCCATCCGCGTGTGGGATACCTCCCTCGAGAGCCTGATGTTCGGTCGGATGATTGGCACCATGAAACGCTTCTTCAGCATCGTCGGCGTGATCACGCTGCTGCTGGGCGGGGTCGGCGTGATGAACATCATGCTGGTGGCCGTGCGCGAGCGGACGCGCGAGATCGGTGTCCGCAAAGCGCTTGGCGCAACGACGGCCCAGATTCAGCGGCAGTTCTTCCTCGAAGGGCTGCTGCTGACGCTGCTGAGCGGGCTGCTGGGGTTTGTGCTGGCCGTGGGCATCATGCTGCTGGTCAACCAGCTGCCGATGCCCACCCGCTTCCAGGGCATGGTGCTCACGTGGCAGTCAGGGACGCTGGCGATGGCGACCCTCGTGCTCGTGGGCATCGTGACCTCCACCTATCCGGCACGCCGGGCGGCGCAGCTGCCGCCGATCGAGGCGTTGCGCTACGAATCGTCATGACGCCGTCATTTCGTGAGATTGTCGGGGAAGCCGTGGCGGGCCTGTCGCGCAACCGCACCCGCGCGGTGCTGTCGACGGTGGGTATCGCCTGGGGCATTGTCTCGGTGGTCATGCTGCTCTCGTATGGCAACGGCTTCCGCGATGCCCTGGCGCGCGGCTTCCGAGGGGCGTTCGGTGATGCGGTCGTCGTGCTGTGGCCGGGGCAAACGAGCCAGCAGGCCGGCGGCGAGCGGGCGGGCAAGCGCATCCGCTTTACCGGGGCCGACGCCGAGGCCGTGGCGGGGGTGCCCTTCGTGCGCCACGTCAGCGCCGAGGCCTGGCGACCGCTGCCGTTCCGCTGGGGCGTGCGGCAGGCCACCTATACCGTGCGGGCGGTCGAGCCGTCGTATGCGGAGATGCGCAGCCAGTGGTCCGACAGTGGCCGGTTTCTCGACGATGAGGACATGCGGCTGCAGCGGCGTGTGGCGTTTATTGGCAGCGAAGTGGCCCGCAAGGAGTTTGGTGGCACGCCTCCGGTGGGCCAGCACATCCGCCTGGGTGGGCTGTCGTTCGAAGTGATCGGCGTGCAGAAGCAGAAGGTGCAGCTGTCGAACTACGGCAGTCCCGACGCCGAGTGCATCTACATCCCGTACAGCACGGCCGGTCAGCTGTGGAACACCACCTACATGGACGTGATGGTCTACCAGGCCGTCGACCCGACACTCGAGGCCAGGGCCACCGAGGGCGTGCGCCAGGTGCTGGGTGAGCGGCTTGGCTTTTCCCGGGGCGATACACGGGCCATCGATGAGTTCGGATCGACCGAAGCGTCAGCGTTGACGGCCGGCATCGTCCTCGGTCTGAAGCTCGTGCTGGGATTCATCGGCGTGCTCACCCTGGCCATCGGCGGTGTAGGCGTGATGAACATCATGTTCGTGTCGGTCAACGAGCGGACGCGGGAGATCGGTATCCGGAAGGCTCTGGGGGCCCGCCGCGGTGCCATCCTCGGGCAGTTCCTGCTCGAGGGCCTGGTGACGGTGTCGTTCGGCGGTGTCGTCGGCACCGCGCTGTCGTACGCGATGGTCTGGCTGTTCACGCCGCAGCCGTTCCTGTCAGAGATTCTCGACGACCCGTCGCGCCAGTCGGATATTCACCTGGTGCTGTCGCTGGACCTGCTGGGAGTCATCACCGGCATCCTGATGGTGGTCGGGCTGGTCAGCGCCCTGGTGCCGGCGATCCGGGCCGCGAAACTCGATCCCATCGACGCGCTCCGATACGAATAGAATCACCCCCATGCGCGATGTCGATGCCGTGATCATCGGGTCGGGGTCGGGGGGACTGACGGCGGCGCTGGCGCTGGCCCGCGCCGGGCGCCGCGTGGCGGTCTTCGAGCAGCACTACCTGCCCGGGGGCTACAGCCAGACCTTCTCGATGAAGGGATTCCACTTCAGCCCGGGCATTCACTACGTGGGCGCGCTCGATCCGGGAGGCAGCCTGCGCCGCATCTACGAGGGCCTCGGGGTGGCCAACGACCTCGAGTTCTTCGAGCTCGACCCGGACGGCTACGACCGCGTGTTCGTGGGCGATGCGCGCTTCGACATTCCCAAAGGCAAGGACCGCTTCCGCGACCGCCTGATTGCGCACTTTCCCTCGGAAGCCGAGGGCATCACGCGCTACTTCGACCTGGTGACGCGCATGATCGACGAGATGGGCTATGCCACGCCCATCCATAGCGTGCGTGAGGCGTGGACGGCCGTGACGCATGGCCGCACGCTGCTACGCCACGGGGCCCGGCCACTCAGCGACTTCCTCGACGACTGCACGCGCCACCCGATGGTGCGGGCCATCCTGTCGATTCAGGCGGGCGACCACGGCATGGCCCCCGGCCGTGCGCCCACGGCGCTGCATGCCGGGCTGCAGGGCTACTACTTTGACGGGGGCTGCTATCCCCGCGGCGGCGGGCATCACATCGCCGACACGCTCGTGGCGCACATCAAGGCACACCACGGCGAGGTGCACCTGAGTACGGAAGTGGCCTCGGTACTCATCGAAGGCGGGGCGGCCATCGGCGTGCGGCTGGCCGACGGCCAGGAGGTGCGGGCACCGCTGGTCATTTCAAACGCTGACCCCGGCGTCACCTGGGGGCGGCTCGTGGCGCCCGAGCACCAGGGGCATCGCCTGCGCCGCCGCATCAGGCACCTGCGGTTCTCGATCTCGACGCTGAGCCTGTTCATGGCGGTCGACATGGATTTACGCGCGGCCGGCATCGACAGCGGCAACATCTGGTTCAGCCGCACGCCGGACATCGACGCGGTCTACGGTCTCGCCGACCTCGAGACGCTGACGGGGCGCGAAGAGGTGCCGGGCCTGTTCTTCAACGCCACCACGCTCAAAGACCCCACCATGCGCCGCGACGGCCTGCACTCGGTGGAAGCCATGACGGTGGCATCCGTGGCGCCCTTCGAGCAGTGGCTCGACACCCCACGGGGCCATCGCCCGTCCGAGTATCACCAGCTGAAGGCCGATCTCACCGAGCGCATCTTCGATGCGATCGAGTGTTTCCTGCCCGGGGTGCGCGACCACGTCGTGATGCACACGCTGGGGACGCCCCTTAGCAACGTCCACTATCTGCATGCCACGGACGGCGGCATCTACGGCACCGAGAAGACCGTGGGCAACCTCGGGCCCTTCAGCTTCCCGACCGAGACGCACATCCGCGGGCTGTATCAGTGCGGCGCCAGCATCATCGCGCCAGGCATCAACGGCGTGACGCACTCGGGGCTTCGGGCGGCGGCGACCGCTCTTGGCTGTGCGCCCGACGATCTGCTGACCGCTACGGGCCAGTCTCTCCGCATCTACCCGGCCGAACAGCCCGACGCCTGGCCTGATTCTGCCCGCTGAGACGGGTCCGGCGTGTCCGGGCCTGTCGTATGCTAGCGCCGCATGTTTCAGAGATGTGTTCTGGCCAGCGCACTGCTCGGGCTGCTGGTCTCGTCCGTCGCGGCGCAGACGCCGGCGCAACTCGAGGTGATGAAGTCCGGCCGCCGGACGGTGACCGCCGAGCGGCTGCGAGACGACGAGCGCATTGTGCTCGACGGCGTCCTTGACGAGGCCGTCTGGACGCGGGCGGTGCACGCCGGCGAGTTTGTCATGCAGGATCCCATCCTGGGCAACGCGCCGACCGAGCGCACCGAGGTGCGGTTTGCCTTCAACCGCGATCACCTCTACATGGGTGTGATCAACTTCGACTCGGAACCCGACAAGCTGCAGGGCAACACGAAGAAGCGCGACGAGTTCCTGAGTGCCGACGATCGGTTCATGTGGACGATGGACACGTTCCTGAACCAGCAGACGGGCTACTTCTTCGAGATGAACCCGGCGGGCCTGATGGCCGACGCGCTGATGGGGCCGGGCGGCTCGAACAATCGCGAATGGGACGGCATCTGGAACGCGCGGGTGCGGCAGAGCGAGATTGGCTGGGTCATCGAGGTCGACATTCCGTTCCGGTCGCTGGCCTTCGATCCGAATGCGCCGGCCTGGGGCATCAACTTCCAGCGGACGGTGCGCCGCAAGCAGGAAGAGCTTCTGTGGACGGGCATCCAGCGCAACCAGGGCCTGCGCCGCATGGCCAATGCGGGGCTTCTGGCGGGGCTGCAGCAGCAGGTGAGCGAGGGGCGCGGATTCGAGCTGCGTCCCTACACGTCGGGCTATCTGACGGATGGCCAGGGGCGCACACCGCCGCTGTCACGCACGGCGGTGGGTGATGTCGGCATCGACATGGCCTACAACCTGACCCCGTCGCTGCGCGGCGTGGCCACCGTGAACACCGACTTCGCGGAGACCGAAGTCGACCTGCGGCGAGTGAACCTGACGCGGTTTCCGATTTTCTTCCCGGAACGCCGCACGTTCTTCCTCGATGGTGCGACGTTCTTCGACTTCCCGGTCACGGCGTTCTTCTCGCGGCGCGTAGGGCTGGTGAACGGCGAGCCGCAGCCCGTTGTCGGCGGCGGCAAGCTCACCGGACAGGCGGGGCGCAACGACATCGGGGCCCTCTATGTGCACACGGCCGAGCAGGGAGCGACTCCCGGAGAACATTTCCTCGTCAGCCGCTTCCGGCGCCGCCTGCTTGAGCAGTCGTATGTGGGGGCCATCTACACCGGGCGTGACGACGGCGACGCCACAGCGAAGGGCATGCAGCATACGGCGGGCGTCGATTTCCGACTGGCAACCCGGCGGTTCCGCGGCAACAAAAACCTGAACATGACCGGGTACTTCGTGCGGAACTCGTCCAGCGATGACCGCGGGAGTGCGGCCTATGGCGTGTCGTTCGACTACCCGAACGACATCTGGGAACTCGGCGCCGATTTTCAGGAGGTGCAGCCCGGCTATGACCCCGCAGTGGGCTTTGTGCCTCGACGTGATTTCCGACGATATGCGCCCGACTTCCGATGGAATCCGCGACCGCGCGGGCATCGATACATCCGCCGGATGGGAATGGGCGCGCGGCCCTCGTTCTTCACCGACCTCGAGGGGCGGAAGGAATCGATCTACGCCGACATCCAGCTGTTCCGCATGGAGCTGCACTCGGGCGACAACTGGGATGTCAGTGTCACGCCCACCTACGAGCGGCTGAAGGTCAACTTCACGATTGCTCCGGGCGTCGTGCTGCCGAAAGGTGGCGAATACGAGTTTGTGCGCTACCAGATTCAGGCCAATACGGCGAATCGCCGGGTGGTGGCCCTCCGGCCGCGGTTCGAGTGGGGCACGTTCTTCTCGGGCCGGCGCACCGAGCTTGAGCTGGGCGTTGACGTGCGGCCCATGTCGGGGGTGCGCGTCAACACGACCTACGAATACAACCGGGTCAGCCTTGCGGAAGGCACCTTCGACACCCGGCTGTGGCGCGTCGTGGCTGATACGCAGGTCAGCCCGTTCCTGTTCCTCGTGAACAATGTGCAGTACGATTCGGTCAGCGGCATCCTGGGCTGGCAGTCACGCATGCGCTGGATCGTGACGCCGGGCAACGACGTCTTCTTTGTCTATACGCACAACTGGCTCGACACGCACGACCCCCTCGACCCTCATGCCACGCGCTTCAGCACCCTCGACCGGCGGGCCGCCGCCAAGGTGGTCTACACCAAACGCTTCTGACCGGGGAGCTCCATGGCCAACCTGATCACGATTTTCGAAGAGACCGTCAGCCGCTTCGGCGACCGGGTCGCCGTGGAAGTGCAGCGCAAGGACGCGCTCGACCGCTTCACCTATCGCGACCTCGATGCGCTGCGGCGCGATCGACTGCGGCAGCTGCAGGCGTGCGGCATCAGGCCGGGCGACCGGTGCGCGATCCTGGCGCATAACGACGCGCACTGGTGCGCGGCCTACCTGGCCGTGCTGTCGGCCGGGGCGGCCGTCGTGCCCTTCGACACCAACTATTCCGCCACGCAGGTGGCGACGATCCTGCGCGACTCGGGCGCGCGCGTCCTGTTTGCCAGCGAACGGCTGGCGCAGGTGGCGACCGACGCCCTGTCAGCCCTGCCGGACGTCGTCCGGCTCGACGTGCATGCGCCGGCCGAGGCACCGGCGGCTGATCAGCCCGTGCCCGGGCGCGACGTGGCGGCAGACGAGACCGCGGTCATCCTCTATACGTCAGGGACGACCTCCGATCCGAAGGGCGTGATGCTGACGCATGCCAACCTCATCGCCGAGCGCGACTCGGCGTTTGCGGTGGTGAATGTGTCGTCAGACGACAGCGTGCTGGGGGTGCTGCCGCTGTTCCATTCACTCGCGCAGCTGGCCAACCTGCTGCTGCCGTTCGCGGTAGGCGCACGGGTCGTCTACCTCGAGACGCTCAATTCGCAGGAGCTGGTGCGCGCCCTGTCCGAGCGGCGCATCACGATCTTCGCGTGCGTGCCCCAGTTCTTCTATCTGATTCACGAACGCATCCTGCGCGAAGTGAGCCGGAAGGGACCCGTGGCATCCGCGGTGTTCCGTGGTCTCGTTGAGACCAGCTTCCGCCTGCGGCGGCTGGGCATCAACGCCGGTCCGGCGCTCTTCGGCAAGGTGCACGACATCATGGGCCGGCAGATGCGCCTGTTCGTGACGGGCGGGTCGAAGTTCGACCCGGCCATCGGCCGCGACCTGTACGCGCTGGGCTTCACCATTCTGCAGGCCTACGGCCTGACCGAAACGAGCGGCGCCTGCACCATCAACACCCCGGACGAGGCACACATCGACACCGTGGGGCGTCCGCTGCCGGGCACCGAGATTCGGATCCTGCCGCGGCAGTCAGGCGATGAAGAGCATGCCGACGGCGAGGTCGCGATTCGCGGGCCGCTCGTGATGAAGGGCTACTTCAACCGGCCCGACGCCACGGCCGCCGTGATGCAGGATGGCTGGTTCCTCAGCGGTGACCTCGGGCGCATGGATGGGCAGGGCCGCGTCACCATCACGGGTCGCAAGAAGGAAGTCATCATCCTCGCCAACGGGAAGAACATCTACCCCGAGGAGATTGAAGCGCACTACCGGCAGTCGCCCTACATCAAGGAACTGTGCGTGACGACCATTGCGCAGGACGATCGCCCGGCGGGCGAGCGGCTATATGCGGTGGTGGTGCCCGACATGGACGTGCTCAAGGAGCGCAAGGTCGTCAACGTGGGCGACATGCTGCGCTTCGAGATCGAGGGGCTCGGCGCCCGGCTGCCCTCGACCAAGCGGGTGCTCGGCTATGAAATCAGCTTCGACCCGCTGCCGCGCACCAGCACCGGCAAGCTGAAGCGGCACGAAATTGTCCGGCGGATCTCACACGCGCGGGCCGAGGCCCAGACACCCGCCACTGAAGCGGCCGCCGCAGCCTGGCCCGACGATGCACACACGCAGGATGCGCTCGTGATTGCACGCCAGCGCGTGGGCGAGTCGGCCGTGATGCGGCCCCTATCCAACCTCGAGCTCGACCTCGGGCTCGATTCCATGTCGCGCGTCGAGCTGCTCAACGAGTTCGAGCAGCGCTTCGGTGTGAAGGTGCCCGAGGACGAGACGCACCACATCTTCACGCTCGGCCAGCTCATCGAGGCCGTGCGTCCCCGCGAGGGCGCCGTGGCCGCGGCCTCAGCCCCCGCCGAGTCGTGGGCCATGCTGCTGCGCGACCTGCCGCCCGACACCGACCCGGTGCTCAGGAATGTGCTGGCCGATCGGTCGCTGCTGCGGCCGGTGCTGTTCACGGGCAGCCGTCTGCTGCGCCCGGCCTTCGGTCGTGTCGAAGTGACCGGCCTCGAGCACCTGCCACGCACCGGCGCGTTCCTGATCTGTCCCAACCACCAGAGCTATGTCGATGCCTTCGTGCTCCATAGCATCCTTCCCTACTGGGTGCAGGCCCGGCTGTTCTTCGTGGGGGCCGCCGAGTATTTCTCGAGTCCGATCACGGCAGCCATGGCGCGCGCGATCAATCTGGTGCCGGTCGATCCCGATGCCAACCTGGTGCCCGCGATGAAGGCCGGGGCCTTTGGTCTCAGGCACGGGCGCATCCTGGTGTTGTTCCCCGAGGGGGAACGCTCGATTGACGGCACCGTCAAGCGCTTCAAGAAGGGCGCGCCGATTCTGTCGCGCCACCTCGACGTGCCCATCATTCCCGTCGCCCTGCGCGGGGCGTATGAGGTGTGGCCCCGGAACGAGGCCTACCAGTGGCGCGGGGCGCTGCCGGGAAACCGCCACCGGGTGCGCATCGCCTTCGGGCCCCCGTTCCGGGTCAGGCCCGACGAAACCGACGCCGAGGCGGCGTCGCGGCTGCGCGACGTGGTCGATGCGATGTGGCAGGCGCTCTGATCGCGCCGTGACCGCTACGGCCGGGCCGGGGCCACGGCCAGCGTCTTCAGCAGCCAGTCGCTGATGCCGGTGGTGACCGCCGGGGCCACCTCGCGTCCGCTGAGCGAGGCATATTCGCTGACCTCGCCTGTGGTGGCAGGCACCAGCAGGTGGTTGATGCCCGGCACCCGCAGCAGCTGCGCGTCGGCCTTCTTCTTGCGCGCGCGCGCCAGCGCCAGCAGCTTGTCGCCATGGTGCGGCGGCACCTGCGTGTCGAGCTCGCCCTGCACCACCAGCAGCGGCTGCTCGACCTTGGGCATGGTCTTCGACGGGTCAAAGGTCAGCAGGCTCTGGAACCACTGCGTGTCGGCCGCGCGGCGCATCTCGTCGGGAATGCCTTCCCAGCCGGTGCCCTTCAGCACGGCCGCATGGATGCGCTGCTGCAGGTCGACCTTCTCGGCACGGTCGGCGTCTGTGGCCTTCATGAGGTCGAGCGCGTGCCGCTGCTGCTCGAGGATCAGCTCGGCTCCGGTCGTGCCCGGCCCGGCCATGAGCACCGCCGCCCTGACGCGCTTCTCGCTGGCGGCCAGCAGCATGGCAACGGCAGCGCCCTCGCTGTGCCCGACCAGGGCCAGGCGCGTCTTGTCGACCTCGGGCCGCCGCTCGAGCCACCGGATGATGGTGCGCGCATCTTCGGCATAGTCGGCGAGCGAGGCAGATTCGGCGCGTCCGCCGGTCTGGCCCACGCCGCGCTTGTCGTAGCGCACCACGATGAAGCCGGCGTCGACGAGGCCACGGGCGAGGTGGCCGAAGATGGGGATGCCGGCGACGGTTTCGTCACGGTCGACGAGGCCCGATCCGGCGATGAGCACCACGGCTGGCCGGGCGCCCGTCACCCCGGGCGGCCGGGTGAGGGTGCCGGCAATGTTGAAGCCCGCGGCGGGAATCGTCACCCGTTCGTCGGTCGGCAGCGAGAACTGGGCCGTGCGCGTGGCGGCCGAGGCGATGTCCTCGCGGCTCAGTTCGAGGCCCTGGCCGGGAATGCTCATGCGCAGCAGGTCGCCGCGGCTGGCCGAGGCCCACAGCGTCACCTCGATCGCTCCGGCCGGCGGGGGATTCTCGACCGACAGCGTATAGCGCGTCGTTGGAATCGATTCGCGCGGCGTGTCGATTCGCTCGGTGGCCACGTTCACCACGCGGATGGGCACCTCGAGCTGCGGGACGACATAGCCCTGCAGCGTGTCACCCACCGTGCGTCCGCGCAGTCGCTGGGCCAGCACGGCATACGACCCGAGGAACGTATTCGGCAGCACAATCGTCGTCTCGGAGACCGTATCGGTCTTCTCGGAGGTCTGGTCGCCGGCCGTGACGGTGTTGATGGCCTGGCCACCGGCAAACCGCGTCTGGAGGACGATGGGCGTGCCGCGTGCGACGCTGGTGACCTGCGCCGAGAGGGGCCGCCACTGGGTGTCGTAGCGGATGTCGACCTTGTCGGTGGTGATGTCGATGGGCGCGGCGAGGCGGCTGGTGCCCGACACCGTGATGCCCTCGGCCGAGGTCGTGATGCGCACCTCTTCGCGGCCGATGGGGCGCTGCTGGAGGAAGACGAGATAGCTGGCGGAGTCCTGCCGTGCATCGGCAGGCGCGGCGAGGAAGAGCCAGCCGCACAGCGGGAGGAGTACGGTCACAAGACGCGTCAGCATGCGGGGGTTCCTCATCAAGACCGGTAGAATCCTAGTGCATGTCGTCTCAGGATGCCTACGCCTCCGTGTATACCGGCGTCTTGCGGATTGGCCGCAGCGACCGCGGTGTGCTGCGGGTGACCGGGGCCGACCGGTTCGAGTGGCTGCAGGGACTCGTGACCAACGACGTGCGCCTGGTGACGCCGGGCCAGCGCGTGTATGCCGCCTGGCTCACTCCGCAGGGCCGCATGATCACCGACCTGTGGATGGTGGGGGCCGAGGCCGCCGTGCTGCTCGACGTGCCCGCGGTGCTGGCCCCGTCGCTGGCTGCGCGTCTCGACGGGCTGGTGTTTTCGGAAGATGTGCAGGTCACCGACGTGACGGCAGAGATGCCGGTGACCGAGTGCCTCGGTGCCGGAGGCGCGTGCGGGCTGTCAGCATCGGGCGTGACGGTCGACAGTCTGGTCTACGGGCACCCGTCGATCGTGGTCTACGGCCCCTGTGAGGCGGTGGCCGACGAACAGCACCTGCCGGTGCTGCGCGAGGCGATGCCGGCCGGCCTCGACGTGCTCGAGGTGCTGCGCATCGAGGCGGGTATTCCGGCCTTCGGCCTCGACATGGACACCGATACCATTCCGCTCGAGGCGGGCCTCGAGTCGCGGGCGATTTCGTTCACCAAGGGCTGCTATGTCGGCCAGGAGCTCATCGTGCGCGTCACGCAGCGCGGGGGCGGTCGCGTGGTGCGGCACCTGGCGGGGCTCGCGCTCGACCGGCCTCTCAGCCCAGGCACGGCACTGCCCCGTGAGGTGCAGGCGGGCGGCCGCACGGTCGGGCGGCTGACCAGCACGGCTTGGTCGCCTCGCCTCGGGCACGCCGTGGCGCTGGCCATGCTGCATCGCGACCACCTGACGCCGGGGCATCAGGTCGAGGTGAGCGACCCCGCCGGCCCGGTGACGGCCCGGGTCGTGGCGCTGCCCATGTCGGTGGCCTCGTGACCGCGTCGCTGCGTGAGGTGACCGTGGTCGCCGCCGTCATCGAGCGTGACGGAGCGTTCCTGCTGACGCGGCGGCTGCAGGGCACCCACCTCGAGGGCCTGTGGGAGTTTCCCGGGGGGAAGATCGAGCCGGGCGAGTCGCACGACGAGGCCCTGCGGCGGGAAGTGCGCGAGGAACTGGCGGTCGAGTGCCGCGTCGAGGGGCTGGTGCAGTCGGTGTCGCACGCCTATCCGGAAAAAGTGGTGCACCTGCATTTCTACCGGTGCCGCCTCGAGGGAGCGCCGCAGCCGGCGATGGGCCAGGAGATGCAGTGGGTGCCGAGGGCCGGGCTCGGGGCGCTGGCGTTCCCCGAGGCCGATCGCGCGCTCATCACGCAGCTGATGGCCGGGGGCGGCTAGCCTTCCAGCGGGTACGACCGGCAGTGCTTCCGCATGGGGCACACCAGGCAGCGCGGCTTGCGGGCCGGGCACTGCATGGCGCCGAAATCCATCAGGGCCTGGTTGAAGTCGAACGCGTCCTTCTGCCGGGGCACCAGCGCGTCTGACAGCGCCCACAGGCGCTGCGTCATCGCGTGGCTCTTGAGCTCACCCTTTCCGACAAACAC
This sequence comes from uncultured Bifidobacteriaceae bacterium, assembly GCA_964643765.1. GTDB lineage: Bacteria > Acidobacteriota > Vicinamibacteria > Vicinamibacterales > UBA2999 > VFZN01. Next base: position 50,853 of record CAZXTM010000001.1, read on the forward strand.
CCGGAACAGCACCCGGGCCACGTTGGTGTCGAGGATGGCGGCGCGCTGGCGGAAGGCAAAGCTGCGGATGGCGCCGGCCGTGTAGGCCCCGATGCCCTTGAACGACAGCAGCGTCTCGGGGTCTGAGGGCAGCTGGCCACCGTGCGCCTCGACGGCCTGCCGTGCGATCGACTGCAGGCGATGCGGGCGGATGTTGTAGCCCAGCGGATACCAGGTGCGGACGATGTCGTCGGGGGCGGCGTCGGCGAGGGCCTGGAAGGACGGGTAGCGGTCGAGCCACTCGTGATACTTGGGCAGCACCCGATCGACCTGGGTCTGCTGCAGCATCACTTCCGAGACGAGGATGTGGTAGGGGTCGCTGGTGCGGCGCCAGGGCAGATCGCGCCCGTGCGTGCGGTACCAGGCCAGCAGCTGCCGCCGGAAGCGCTGCCGCTCGGCGGGGGTGGGCAGCGGGTGAGGGCGGGTGCGGCGGGGGCGAGGCACAGGAGGGGACTCGGGGAAAGGCTGAAGCCCTATAATTGTCGCACGTGAAAATCTACACAAAGACCGGCGACACCGGCGAGACGAGCCTCTTTGATGGCACGAGGGTCAGCAAGACCCATCCGCGAGTGGCCGCCTACGGCGAGGTCGACGAGCTGCAGGCCTCGATTGGCATGGCCCGCGCGGCCGGCCTTCCGGATGACCTTGACACCATGTGCGTCACCATGCAGCGCGACCTGTTTGCCGTGGGAGCGCAGCTGGCCGATCCCCGGCACCGCATCGCCGATCGCGTCGAGAAGGCGCACGTGCACGAGGCGCACATCGCGCAACTCGAGCGCTGGATTGACGTGCTCGACACCGAACTGCCGCCGCTGCGCCACTTCATCCTGTCGGGCGGCGGACCGGCGGGCGCGGCGCTGCATCTGGCGCGCGCCATCTGCCGGCGCGCCGAGCGGGCCGTGCTGCTGCTCGGGCCCGATGCCGTCGACCCGGTCATCCCGGTTTATCTCAACCGGGTCTCCGACCTGCTCTTCACGATGGCCCGTGCGGCCAACCATCGCCGGGGTGTGACCGAAACCCAGTGGTAGGCCTGTCTGCCCTGCGTGGCGTGGACCGGCGACCCGATGCCTGCCTGAGAGGATTGCGACCATGACAGCTGCCCAGATTGATGCCCTCATTCACACCGCGGTCTTCGGAGCCACGCCCGAGGAGAAGGGCGAGGCCCGCCAGGCCATCCTCGAGGCCGGCGCCGCTGCGGGCATCCGCTTCGCGTCGATCCACGACCTCTACATGGCCATGGGGCGGGGCGAGGCCGGCGGGTTCACCGTGCCGGCCATCAACGTGCGGGCGATGGCCTACGACACGGGCCGCGCCGTGATGCGGGCGGCCCGCCGGCTCGACGCCGGGGCCTTCATCCTGGAAATCGCCCGGTCGGAGATCGGCTACACCGAGCAGCGTCCGCACGAGTATGCGGTCGTGATGGTGGCCGCCGCGCTGCGCGAGGGTTTCCGCGGGCCGCTCTTCCTGCAGGGCGACCACGTGCAGACCAATGCGAAGAAGTACAACAGCCCCGACCGCGAGAAGGAGCTCGACACCCTGCGCGCGCTCATCCGCGAGGAGATGGCGGCGGGTTTCTTCAACATCGACATCGACACCTCGACGCTCGTCGACCTCGACCAGCCCACACTCGAGGCACAGCAGGCGGTCAACTGCGAGCTGGCGGCCGACTTCACGGCGTTCATCCGCGCGCACGAGCCGCCGGGGGTCACCGTGTCGGTGGGCGGCGAAATCGGCGAGGTCGGCGGCAAGAACTCTGACACGCACGAGCTGCACGCCTTCATGACCGGCTTCAATGCCGCGCTGGCGCGCCGCGCGCCAGGGGCGGTGGGCATCAGCAAGATCAGCGTGCAGACGGGCACGGCCCATGGCGGCTTTGTGGGGCCTGACGGCAAGGTCCGCATGGATGTGAAGATCGACCTCGTCGCCCTCGAAGAGCTGTCGACGGTGGCGCGTACGGCCTATGGCCTGGGTGGTGCGGTGCAGCACGGCGCCTCGACGCTGCCGGCCGAGGCCTTCGATGCATTCCCGCGCGTCGGTGCGTGCGAGATTCATCTGGCGACGAACTTCCAGAATATGGTCTACGACCACCCGGCGTTCCCGGCGGCCCTCAGGGACGAGATGTATGCGTGGCTGCGCGAGCATGCGCAGGAAGAGCGCAAGCCGAAGGACACGGAAGAGCAGTTCATCTACAAGGCCCGCAAGAAGGCCATTGGTCCGTTCAAGCGCCAGCTGTGGACGCTGCCCGAGGAGGTGCGTGCGGCCATCGGCCAGAGCCTCGAGGATCAGTTCGCGTTCCTGATGGAGAAGCTCTGCATCGGCCACACGGCCGCGGTGGTGGCGAAGTACGTCACGCCCTACATGGGCATGGCGACGAAGGCCGAGACGGTGGCGGCTGCCGCGGGCCGCATCACCGCCGCCGAGCGCAAGGCCGAGGGCCTGGCCGACTAGCGGGCCGCGGACACGCACGAGGCACACAGGAAAGACGGGACCGCCGGTGAACACCTTCAACGTTCCGTCGCATCACTCGGCCATCATCGCCCGTCTCGAGCGGATCACGCCTGATGCCCCGCGCCAGTGGGGGACGATGACGGCGCACGAGATGCTGTGTCACCTGAGTGATGGCTACCGTGCCTCGAACGGGCTCATTACGTGCAGGCGTGTCGACACGCTCTTCGCGCGCACGGTGTTGCGATGGGTCGCCCTGCACGCCCCGGTGCCATGGCCCCATGGTGCAAAGACGGTGGCCGAGGCCGACCAGCGGCGCGGTGGCACGAAGCCCGTGGCCTGGGACGCCGATCGGGAAGAGTTGCTGAGGCTCGTCCGCACGTTTGCGCCGGTCGAAGGACGCGTGCATCCCCTCTTCGGTCCGCTCTCGGTAGACGAGTGGGGCGTGTGGGCGTGGCGGCACGCCGACCATCACCTGCGGCAGTTCGGCATCGGGGCGTAGGCGTGACCCGCCCGGCGCTGTCCTCCGTGGCGTGTCAGGCTACAGTCACATCCGCAGGCCTTCATGCAGACAGACATCACCATCGCGGCAGCGCAGGCAGATATGCGGTCCGGATATCTGGACGGTGCCCCCGGCATCGCCGCATCATCCGCCGCCTGGTTGATGGCTGCGGCAGTCGCCTTCAGTGCCTCGCCCAGCGCAGCGGTGTGGACCCTGCTGGTCGCGGGTGCCTGTATCCATCCGGCGGGCATCGTGTTGGCCCGGCTCCTGGACGCGACGCTGTGCATGGCGGCGGTTGGCCTCGTGTTTCTCAGGGCGCCCGTTGCAATGAGTGCGCTGGTCGGCGGGCTGATCGACCTGGGGTTCGCCATGGTGCTGCTCAGGTCGGCCCGAAAAACGGCGGCCTGATCCCGATCGCACGCGAGCATTCCTGCGGAGCGCGGCGACGAGTGCGAATCGCCAGAGCCACTCCGTGCGGCGGTCTGGCGCATGCTTCGCGGCCGTGTGCAGGTCGAACGCAGCGGGCGCGATCTGGCCCCTCCCCCTACCCCAGGTGGGCGCGCAGCGCTTCGCCGATGCTGCGGAACGCCAGTGCGTCCCAGGGAATCTCGTCGGGCGTGAACCAGCGGGCTTCGAGCCCCTCGTCGTCCACCTCGAGGGTGCCGCCGATGGGGGTGGCCCGGTAGACGATGATGACGGGGATGCGGCCGGCGTAGGAGTACACGCCGAGCACCTCGCCCAGGCGCACGTCGAGGCCCGATTCCTCGCGTGCCTCGCGGACGGCGGCCAGCGTCACCTCTTCGCCCCGGTCCACGTAGCCCCCCGGAAACACCCACAGGCCATAACCCGGCTCGATGGCGCGACGGATCAGCACGACCCGGCCCGCTTCGTCGGCGATGACGGTGCCCACCGCCAGCTTGGGGTCGAGATAGAACACGAAGCCGCATGCCTGGGCCGTGCAGACCAGCCGCGCCGGCTCGCCCAGCCGCAGCACGCGCGAGTCGAGCGGGGCGCCGCAGACGGGACAGAACCGGTAAGTCTCGACCATGCCCGTCAGTATAAGATTTCAGGGTCATGTCCATCCTGAAAGTGGCGCGCATGGGACACCCCGTGCTGCGCGCCCGCACCCGCGTGGTCGACAAGCACGAAATCCGCACCGAGGTCTTCCAGAAGCTCATCGACGACATGGTCGAGACCATGGAGGAATACTCGGGCGTCGGCCTGGCGGCGCCGCAGGTGCACGAGGGCAAGCGCCTGTTTGTGGCCCTGCTCGACCCGTCGGGCCGGGGCGAGGGTGAGCCGATGGTGTTCGTGAACCCCGAAATCACGCCCCTGTCTGACGCGAAGGTCGACGGCTGGGAGGGCTGCCTGAGCATCCCCGACATCCGCGGCCGCGTGCCGCGGGCTCCGCACGTGCGGATTAGTGCGCTCAACCGCGAGGGCAAGCGGTTCGAGCTCGAGCTGCGCGACTTTCCGGCCCGCGTGGTCCAGCACGAGGCCGACCACCTTGACGGCGTGCTCTTCTTCGATCGGATGCGCTCGTTCGAGTCGCTGACCTTCATGGAAGAGTTCTCGCGCTACATGGCGCAGCCCGACGAGGAAGACGACGAGTAGCGGCCCGCCCCGACCTCCGGTTCGTGCCCTCGCCTATACTGTTGGCCGATGTCCGCGTTCACGACCGCGCCGCCCCGCGTCACCCTGCTCAGTGCACCGGTGGCCCCCTACGACGGGGCCATCGCGGCGGCGCGCACCTGCTATTCGCCGCGCGTCATCACGCGCGACGAGGTGACCGAGCGGCAGCGCGATTCCATCGGGCCGCTCACCTTCGAGGGCGGCCATCACACCGTCTTCCAGCACGCGCATTTTGAGTTCGGGCTCGAGAATGTCTCGCGCCAGTTCGTGTGGAGCTTCCTCCACGCCTACCCCTTCTACAACTCGGAACAGTCGAGCCAGCGCTATGTGAAGCTGCGCGAGCCGCGGGCGTTCATGCCGCCGCTCGAGGGCGAGGCCCGCGATGTCTTCGAGCAGGCCGTGCTGCGCGCCTGGGACGCCTACGCCGAGCTGTCGGCCCTCCTCAAGGACGATGCCTGGGCCATTCTGAAGGATTTGCGGTACGTGCGGCCGACCAACACGCCGGCGCGGCTGGCGGCTGTCGAGCGCGAGGCCGAGAAGAAGGCCATCGAGACCGCACGCTACGTCATTCCCATCGCGGCCTTCACGTCGATGGTGCACACCGTGTCGGGCCTGGTGCTGCACCGCCTCTACCGCATGATGAATACCGCCGACACGCCCTACGAGGCGCGGATGGTCATCGGCGCGATGGTCGACCTGGTGCGCGAGGTCGATCCCCTCTTTTTCGAGAAGGTCGGGCTGGCGACCCTCGAGCAGGAACGCCTGCCCGAGATGGCGATGCCGCGCCCCACCGAATCGGGCGATGCCTTCGCGCGCGAGTTCGATCGCCGACTGGGGGGCCGGGTCTCGCGCCTGCGCGACTGGTCGGCCGGTGCCGAACGGGTCGTGGCCGATGCCGTCCGGGCGACCTTCGGCCTGACGACGGCCGAACTCAGCGATGGTGAGGCGATTGATCGGGTGATGAACCCGGCGCGGAATCCCTACCGCATCGACATGCTGAACGTGTCGCATCACTCGCCGCTGATGCGCTCGCTCAACCACCCGGCCTATGTGTTCGAGAAGCGCCTGAGCCACACCGCCGACTCGCAGGACCAGCGGCACCGCATGGTGCCGGCGTCGCGGCCGATGCTCACGTTTGCCGACACGCGCGAGCCCGACGTGGTCACGCCGCGGCTCATCCGGCAGAACCCGGCGGCGTCGGCGGTCTACCACCAGGCGATCGCCGATGCCTGGGCTGCCAAGAACCGGCTGCTCGCACTGGGCGTGCCCCTCGAGTTTGCGCTGTATGTGCTGCCGAACGCCAAGGCGCTGCGCATGGTCGAGTCAGGGTCGTTCCTGTCGCTGCAGCACAAATGGACGCTGCGCACCTGCTTCAACGCGCAGGAGGAAATCTATCTGGCCTCGATGGACGAGATCTCGCAGGTCCAGGCCGTCCACCCGCAGCTGGCCCGGCACCTCGGCCCCCCCTGCGTCCTGCGCAACCGCATCGTCTCGCCGCGGTGCACCGAGGGCACGCATTTCTGCGGCGTGCCGGTCTGGCAGTCGTTCCCCAACGCCGAACGGCGCCTGTAGGGCGGCTCACGCTAAGATCAGGGAGCCGTGTCCCCCCTGGTCATCATCTTCCTGACAGTCTTCATCGACCTGCTCGGGTTCGGCATCATCATTCCCCTGCTGCCGTTCTATGCCGAGCGGTTCGGGGCTACGGCCTTCACGGTGGGCCTCATCAGCACCAGCTTCTCGCTGATGCAGTTCGTGTGGTCGCCCCTCTGGGGCCGCCTGTCCGACCGTGTGGGCCGGCGTCCGATCATCCTGCTGGGGCTGGCCGGGTCGTGCGCGTCCTACCTGATGCTGGCCCTGGCCGACTCGCTGCCCCTGCTGTTTGCGGCCCGCATCCTTGGCGGGATCGCGGGGGCCAACATCCCCACCGCGCAGGCCTACATCGCCGACATCACCACCACCGAGAACCGGGCGAAGGGGATGGGCATGGTCGGCGCGGCCTTCGGGCTGGGCTTCATTTTCGGGCCGGCCATCGGCGGGCTGCTCAGCCGATTCGGGCCGTCGACGCCGATGTGGGTGGCCTCGGCCCTGTGCGGCGCAAATCTCCTCGCGGCCTGGTGGCTGCTGCCCGAGTCGCACACGACCCGCGACGAGGCGCGCCCCGTCCTTGGCCGCCTCGAGGCGCTGCGCCGTGCCCTGGGCGACTCGCGGCTCACCGTGCTGCTGGCGCTGTACTTCCTGGTCACGGCAGCGTTCTCTGGCTTCGAGTCGACCTTTGCGCTCTTCAGCGAACGGCGCTTCGGGTTCACGGTTGGTACGCTCGGGTATCTGTTCGCCTTTGCCGGTGTCACGACCGCTGTCGTGCAGGGGGCGCTCGTCGGCCGGGCCGTCAATCGCCTTGGCGAGGCACGCCTCATTCCCCTGGGCATGACGGCCATTGCCGTCGGGCTGCTGCTGATTCCTGCCGCGGGCAGCGTGCCGATGCTGATGCTGGCCGTGGCCACCCTGTCGGCGGGCAGCGGCTTCAATGGCCCGTCACTCAGTTCGATGGTGTCGAAGCTGACGCACCCCGACGATCAGGGCGGCATGCTGGGACTGGCCTCGTCACTGTCGAGCCTCGGTCGCGTCGTGGGTCCAGCCTGGGGCGGATGGCTGTTTGATCATTACGGTATCGGGGCGCCTTACGTGAGCAGCGCCCTCATCCTGCTGATGTCGGTGGGTGTGGCCGTCACCAGGCTGCGGAGGGTGTGAATGCATCGCGGACGCTGGCTGGTCGTTGCGTCGCTGGTACTGGCCGGGCTGGCCATGCCCCGGGCACAGACCCTGATGGCCGATGAAATCGCCCGACGCGTCGACGCGCGCGACACCGGGCGCGACTCGCGCCTCGAGATGACGATGCGCCTGTTCGATCGGCAGGGCCGCATGCGTGAACGCGCCCTCGTGGTGCAGGGCCTGCGCGGCCGCGATGGTCAGGGTGACCGCATGCTGGTGCGCTTCCAGGCGCCGGCGGACATCAGGGGCACCGGCTTCCTCGTCTGGGAGCATCCCTCAAAAGACGACGAGCGCTTCCTGTACCTCCCGGCCCTGGGCCGTGTGCGCCGCATCGCGGGGGCGGAAACGCAGGAAAGCTTCGTCGGCAGCGACCTCACCTACGAGGACATCGGTGGCCGTGAGCTCGACCACTACACCTACGCACTCATCCAGGGTCCTTCCACATGGACCGGGCCCGACGGGCAGGCCCATCCGGTGTGGCGCCTCGAATCACGGGCGACCGCGGCGGATGCGGCCTATCCCCGCGTGGTCTCCACCATCCGTCAGGACACGCTGATGGTGATGGCGGCCGAGATCTACAACCGCCGCAACGAGCGCGAGAAGTCGTACGAGGTGAAAGCCCTGCGCCAGTTCGACGGCATCTGGACGGCCACCGAGATATCGATGGTCAACCACGCGCAGCGCACCCGGACAGAGCTCTCGGTCACCGCAGCCCGCTACAACCTCGGGCTGACCGACGCCGCGTTCACGCGGCGCGCACTCGAAACGCCCTAGCCCCCGTCCCCTGCGCATGGTCTGGCACCCGCATCGACTGGCCCGCGCCATCTACCGATGGCGCCTCATCCTCTCGGGTCTCATCCTCGCCGCCGCAGCCGTGCTGGCCACGCAGGCCAACGTCGTCACCATCAATAACGACCTCAGCGCCTGGGTGGCGAAAGACACCCGCGAGTACCAGACCTACGAGCGTTTCATTGACGAATTCGGGGGCACGCGCAACGTCATCGTGGCCCTGAAGGGCGATGTCTTCAGCCCCGAAGGTCTTCGGGCCGTGGACGAGATCACCCGCGCCATCGGCCAGATTCCCCTCGTGCAGCAGGTCTTCAGCCTCTCGACCGCCAACATCGTCAGGCCCCTGCCGGCCCAGGGCGAGGACGACGCCGGCATCGAGGTGACGCCCCTGGCGGGAGGCAATCTCGAGGATGCCGGCGTGGTGGCCCGCATCAGGCGAGAGGCGCTTGCTGATCCCCTGCTGCGTGGCGACCTGGTCTCAGCCGACGGACGGGTCACGGCCATCGTCGTCGTGTTTGACGAGCGCCGCATCGACGAGGCGCGCGGCGAGACGGTTACCGCTGTGGAAGAAGCCGTGCGGCAGCGCCTGCCCGACGGCTTCGAGGCCTTCTTCAACGGGTCGCTCGAGATCAGTGAAACCTACAACCGCGTCACCGTCTCGAACACCGAGCGGCTGACGCTGCCCATCCTGGGCGTGACGCTGCTGGCGCTGTATGTGCTGTTCCGCAGCCTGCGCACGACGGCGCTGGTTGCTGTGGCCATCGGTGTCTCGGTGGCCCTCACGATGGGGCTCTACTCGGTGCTGGGCTTCCAGTTCAACGTGCTGACCAGCATGCTGATGCCCCTCATCGTCGTGCTGGCGATTGCAGACGATGTGCACATCGTGCAGCACTTTACGGAAGTGTGGCGGCAGACGGGCGATCGGGGTGAGGCGTTCGTGTCGTCCATTGTCCATCTCTTCGCGCCGCTCGTGGCGGCGAGCGCAACGACCGCGCTGGGGCTGCTGTCGCTGGCGACCAGTGATGTGGTGGCGGTGAAGACGTTCGGCATCGGCGCTGCCATCGGCGTGATGTTCGACGTGCTTGTGTCGCTGGTGCTTGTGCCGACGCTGCTGATGTGGATGCCGCCTCCGACCGGGGCACCCCCGCAGGACCGGTGGTTCCGCGCTCCGCTGGCGGCAGCCGGGCGACTGGCCTTCCGCAGGGCCCCTGTCGTGCTGGGCGTGGTGGCGGTGCTGGCGGCGTTCTCCGTGGCCGGAGTCCTGCGCCTGCGGGTCGACACCAACCACATCAACTTCTTCCCGGTCGATCACCCCATCACCACGTCGGCCCAGGTCATCGACCGCGAGCTGTCGGGTATCTATACGTTCGACGTGCTCATCGAGGGCCCGGCCGAGTCGATGCGCCAGCCCGATGTGCTGTGGCGCATGGAGCGGCTGGGCGAGGCCCTGCAGGCACTGCCGAACGTGCGCAAGGTGACGTCGCTTTCCGACTATGTGAAGCGCATCCATCAGCAGCTGCAGGGTGGAGCGGCAGAGGCGGCAGTCATTGCCGATTCTCCCGAGGCCGTGGCGCAGGAGCTGTTCGTGTTCGGGCTGTCTGATGAAGGACGCAGCGAGCTGGCGCGCATGGCCGCGAGCGATTACTCGCGCGCCCGCATCAGCGTCAAGCTGGCGTCGATGAGCTCTGATGTCGTGTTCGCACAGATTGACCAGGCGGAACAGATGGCCCGGGCCGAGTTTGCGGGCACGGGGCTGGACACCGAGGTCACCGGCTCGGGCCGCATCTTCGCCACCCTCGACCACTACATGGTCGATTCGCAGCTGAGCAGCTTTGCGACGGCATTCGTGACGGTGTTCGCCGTCATCTTCATCATCTTCCGGTCGATGCGGTTCGGGCTGCTGGGCATCGTGGCCAATGTGCTGCCCATTGCTGTGGTGATGGGCGTGATGGGCTGGCTCGGCATCTCGCTGAACATCGCCACCATCATGGTGGCCAGCGTCACGCTGGGCATCGTGGACGATGACACCATCCATTTCATCAGCCGCTATCGCCGTGAAGCCGAGGCGGGCGCCGATACGGCGACGGCCATCGAGCTGGCCACCACCCATGAGGGCAGGGCCGCGCTGACGACGGCCATCATCAACACGGCGGGCTTCGGCCTGCTGGCGTTCTCGCCCTACCGCCCGACGGCGTGGTTCGGCGGCCTGCTGGCCCTGACGATGGCCGTGGCGTTCCTGACCGAGGTGCTGCTGGTGCCGGCGATCATCGCGGCGCTGCCGCGCTGGCTGTCGGCGCCGGTCATCGCACGGCGATTCGGAGCGGCGTGATGCGCCTGCCGTGCCTGCTCGCGCTGGGGCTGCTCGGGCTGGTGCCGCTTGCAGCCGCGCAGGGCCACCCGACGGGGGTGGTGGGCCTGACGGCCGACTCGCTGCCCAGAGTGGAGCGGCCTGACGGGGGCGGTGAGCAGGGCGCGCACGAGCTGCGGTGGCATGCCACGGCCCGAAGTGACCGGACCCTGGGACGGCTGCGACTCAGCGCCTCGGGATTCTTCGATGCGCTCGTGGCACGCCGATCATCCGAGGTGATCACGACGGCGGCGATCGTGCGGCCCGAGGATGTGGTCGCTGAGCTGCGGTTCGAGAAGGCCGATGTCCGCCTCGGCTATGGCCGCGTGATCTGGGGGCGTCTCGATGAGGTGCAGCCCACGGACGTGATCTCCCCCATCGACCTGACGCGATTCTTCCTCGACGGGCGCAGCGAGGCCCGCATGGCCGTGGCGCATGCGCGTGCGCGGTTCATTCCCTCTGACCGGCTGCAGGTCGAGGCCGTGCTCGTGCCGCAGTTCCGTCCCTCGACGTTCGATCAGCTCGACGAGACCTCGTCTCCGTTTTCGCTCAGGCCGACGCGGGTGTGTGCGGCGGTGGGCTGTGTGCCGCTGACCTACGTCTCGCAGCGTCCGGACATGCGCTGGTCTCACCTGCAGGGCGGGGCGCGCGCCAGCGTGACCACCGGCCGCGTCGACTGGTCGGTCAGCACCTACCGGGGGTTCGAGGGACAGGCGCTCTACGAATTCGCGCCGGCTATGCCTGATGCCGTGCCCGTCGTGCGGGGCCTGCATCCGCGCTTCACCATGGTCGGGGCCGATGCCGAGACCGTGCGGGGCGAATGGGGCGTGCGTGGCGAGGTGGCGTGGTTTCCGTCGCGGATGCTGTCGGTGCGCGACGGCGCGCCGCCTGTGCCGGGTCAGGCACTGTCGGCCGGGATTGGGGCTGACCGGAAGGCCGGAGCCTATCGCGTGGCGGCCAACGCCGTCCTCAACCGGAGGGCCCCCGACGGGCAGGCCGTGACACACGATATGACCGTCGTGGGCATTGTCGAACGGAACTTTGCGCGCGAGACGCGTGTGCTGCGCGCCGTGGGTGTCATGTCGCCCGATGAAGGCAGCGGCTTTGCGCGTCTCAGCGCCTCGTTCAACCTGCGCGACGGGCTGTGGCTCGATGCCCTTGCGGGCATGTTCTGGGGATCGGGCACCGACGCCCTCAGCCGGCTGGGATCACGCGACCTCGTCTCGCTTCGCCTGAAGGTGTTCTATTGAGAGTCTTCACCCTGCATGCGCACAACCCTGGGCCCATCACCGGCCGCGGCAACTGGACCTACGTGGTGCCCGGGGCGCGCCCCCTGCTCATCGATGCCGGCGTCGGACACCCCGAGCACCTGGCCGCGCTGGACGAGGTGCTGCCGCGTGGCGCGGCGACTGTGGTGGTGACGCATGCGCACAGCGACCATGCCTCCGGTGCGCCAGCGCTGGCCGATCGCTGGCCGGCGGCTGATTTCTGCAAGATGCCGTGGCCCGAGCGCGACCTCACAGTCGTTCCCTGGAAGGCGATTGGTGAAGGCACGGTGTTCGAGACCGAGCAGGGTCCGCTGCAGGTGCTGCACACCCCGGGCCACGCGCCCGATCATCTCGTGCTGTGGCACGAGGAGACGCGGACCCTGTTCGGCGCCGACCTGCTGCTGGCAGGCACGACCGTCACCATTCCGGCGCGCCATGGCGGCGACCTGTCGGCCTATCTCGCCTCACTGCGGCGCATCCGGGCGCTGGCGCCGCGAGTGGTGCTGCCGGCGCATGGTGCGGTCATCCACGATGCGGTCGCCCTGATCGACGGGTATCTGCAGCACCGCCAGCAGCGCGAGGATCAGGTGCTGGCGGCCCTGGCCGAGGGCCACGACACCATCGAGGCCATCACCAGCCGCATCTACACCACCCTCGATGGGGCGCTGGTGCCCCTCGCGCGGGAAGGGGTGCTGGCGCACCTGCGCAAGCTGGCCGACGAAGGCCGGGTGGCTGCCGAGGGCGAGTCGTGGCAGCTGCTGGGCTAGGCGGGCCGCGCGCGTGCAGGGGACAGGTGATTGCGTGCATCTGGACCGCACTGATAAGCTGAAAGCCTCTTTAATCGCGAACCTGTGAGTTCGCAAAGAGGAGCCTATGCCGCACCTGTCTGACGGGGTCGTGCCATGCCCATAGTCATGGATGCCGACCGCATCGCGCGCACCATCACGCGCATCGCCCACGAAATCCTCGAACGCAACCACGGCATTGACGGCGTCTGCCTCGTCGGCATCCGATCGCGTGGCGTGCCCCTGGCGCGGCGCATTGCCGCCGTGCTGAAGGCGGAGACGGGGCACGATGTGCCCACGGGCACGCTCGACATCACGCTCTACCGCGACGACCTCACCCGCGCAACGGCCGGGTCGACGCCCGTGGTGCGCAGCACCGACATTCCCTTCCCGATTGAGAATCGCACGGTGGTGCTGGTCGACGATGTGCTGTTCACCGGCCGGACGACGAGGGCGGCGCTCGATGCGGTCACCGATTTCGGACGCCCCCGCGCGATCCAGCTCGTGGTGCTCGTCGACCGCGGCCACCGCGAGCTGCCCATCAAGGCCGACTATGTCGGCAGGAACGTCCCCACGTCGCGAGCCGAACAGGTGCACGTGCGGCTGCTCGACATCGACCCGGTCGACGAAGTGGCCGTGGAGCCCGGAGCCTAGCCATGGACATCGTCACTCCCGCCACGGCCCTCAGTCAGCGGCACCTGCTCGGCATTGCCGAACTGACGCCGGGCGAGATCCTGCTCATCCTCGACACGGCCGTGGCCATGAAGGAAGTCGGCCAGCGTGCCATCAAGAAGGTGCCGACGCTGCGCGGCCAGACCGTGGCGAACCTGTTCTTCGAGCCAAGCACGCGCACGAGGACATCGTTCGAGGTGGCCGAAAAGCGCCTCAGTGCCGACACCCTCAGCATCGCCGTCAGCACCTCGAGCGTCGTCAAGGGCGAGACGCTGATTGACACCGTGCACAACATCGAGGCGATGTCGCCGAGCATGATTGTGCTGCGGCATGCCTCGTCGGGTGCGGCGCACCTGCTGTCGCGGGTGTGCGGTGCGCGCATCATCAATGCGGGCGACGGGATGCACGAGCACCCCACGCAGGCGCTGCTCGACGCCTTCACCATCCGCGAGAAGAAGGGCCGCCTGGCCGGACTGAAGGTCGCCATCGTGGGCGACCTGCTGCACAGCCGCGTGCTGCGGTCGAACGTGCTGCTGCTGACACGGCTGGGGGCCGAGGTGTGGGTGTGTGGCCCGGCGACCCTGATTCCCCCGGGTCTCGAGGCCCTGGGAGTCCACGTGACGACGCGCGTCGAGGAGTCCGTGGCCGATGCCGACGCCGTGATGATGCTGCGCATCCAGCTCGAGCGGATGCAGGGGCACTTCTTCCCCTCGCTGCGCGAGTATTTCCTGATGTTCGGGCTGACCGAGCAGCGGCTGGCGCTGGCCCGGCCCGACTGCCTCGTCATGCATCCCGGACCCATCAATCGCGGGGTCGAGATTGCGTCGGAGGTTGCCGACGGCCCGCAGTCGGTCATTCTCGAGCAGGTGGCCAACGGCATCGCCGTGCGCATGGCCGTGCTGTTCCTTCTGGCAGGTGGAGCTGAACATGAAACGGTTGCTTAAGGGAGCGCGGGTCGTCGACCCGGCCAATGGTGTCGATGGACAGTTCGACGTGCTGACCGATGGAGAGCGGGTGGTGCAGGTCGGCCGCGACCTGCCCGAGTCGCTCGCGGCCGGTGGCGATGTGGTGCACCTGCCGCAGCGGCTGGTGATTTGCCCCGGCTTCATCGACATGCATGTGCACCTGCGCGAGCCCGGGCAGGAGCACAAGGAGACGGTGGCGACCGGCGTGCTGTCGGCCGTCACCGGCGGTTTCACCGCCGTGGCCTGCATGCCGAACACGCGGCCGGTGAACGACAGCGCGGGCGTGACGCAGCTGATCCTGCAGAAGGCGCGCGAGGCCAACCTGGCGCGTGTCTATCCCATCGGCGCCGTGTCGCGCGGACAGAAGGGCGAGGAACTGGCCGACATCGCCGAGCTGCATGCGGCCGGGTGCGTGGCTGTCACCGACGACGGCCTGCCGATTTCGACGGCCCTGCTGGCACGGCGCGCCCTCGAGTACACGCGCATGTTCGGCATGCCGGTCATCGAGCACTGCGAAGATCAATCGCTCAAGGGTGAGGGATGTGCGCACGAGGGGCCCGTGGCGGCGTCGCTCGGGCTCAAGGGCATTCCCGGAGCAGCCGAGGCCATCACTGCCGGCCGTGACATCCTGCTCGCCGAGATGACCGGCGGCCATGTGCACATCGCGCACATGAGCGCGTGGACCACGCTCGAGGCCGTGCGGCAGGGCAAGAGCCGAGGCGTCAAGGTGACCGCCGAGGTGTGCCCGCATCACTTCACGCTCACCGACGACCTCCTGGCGTCGCCCGTGCCGTACGACACCAACACGAAGATGAATCCGCCGCTGCGCGAGGCGCGCGACCGCGACGCCATGCTGGCCGGCATCGCCGATGGCAGCGTCGACGTCATCGCAACCGATCACGCGCCGCACCACGCGGATGAGAAGAACGTCGAGTTCGACAAGGCCCCGTTCGGTATCGTGGGCCTCGAAACGGCCGTGCCCATCTGCCTCGACCGCCTGGTGGGCGCCGGCGTCATCGGGCTGCCGCGTCTGGTGGAAATGATGTCGGTCAACCCGGCCCGCATCCTCAACGTGCAGGGCGGATCGCTCGCCCCTGGCGCCGTGGCCGATCTCACCATCATCGACCCCGAGCTGCGCGTGACCATCGACCGGGCCGCGCTCAAGAGCAAGTCGAAGAACACGCCTTATCACGGCCACACCTTCACCGGCGGCGTCGCTGCCACGATCGTCGGCGGGCGAGTGGTGTACGTCAATCATGCGGCCGGCTGGCCGGGAGAGGGACGCTGATGGAATCGCGCCAGGCGGAGATTCGTCGGCGGGCGGCTGACGACCTGCGCACGCACCAGGTGGTGCTGCAGGGGCACTTTGACTATGGCAACGGATTTCACGGCCCGCTGTATCTCAACCCGCACCAGCTGTTCCGTACACCGTCGGTCATCTGGCGTGTGGCCCAGGACCTGATCGACGTGACGCCCTGGGAGGTGCTCGAGCAGGCCGAGGTGGTCGCCGGACCGGCCACCGGAGGCGCGCTGCTGGCGCACACCATCGCCGGGCTGCTCGACGGCCGTCGACCCCTGTCGCAGCCGCGCTGCGAGTTTGCGCCCTTCAGCGAGCATCAGGGCTCGCTGCATCTGAGCCCGTTCTATGCGTCGCTCATCGAGGGACGCCGCGTCGTGCTGGCCGACGATGTCCTCAACACCGGCCAGACGATGGCGCGGTGTGTCGAACTGGTGCAGCAGGCGGGAGGCACGGTGCTGGCGGTGCTGCACATCATCGACCGGTGCGAGTCGCAGGTGACGCTGCCTGCGCCGCGGGTGTCGCTGATCGATTACAAGGCCCCGCCGAATGTGGCGGCGCACGAGTGCCCGATGTGCGCGGCAGGCACCCCCATCACCAAGTTCTGAGGGCCCTGCACCACCATGAATCATCGTCGCGCCTGCGTTGGACTGCTGGCGGTCACACTGATCGCTGCCACGCTGTCAGACAGTGCAGACGCACAGACGGCCGGGCCGCGCAGCGCAGGGCAGGCCGGGACGGCCAGTGCCGCGTCGGCGAGCCGTCCGGTGCCGGTGCCCCTGCGCCCGGAGGCGCTGATGGCGACCGTCCGTCGCCTGGCCTCCGAGGAATTTGCGGGGAGGGCCGCCGGCACGGACGGTAACGCGCTGGCGCGCGCCTACGTACGGGAGCGTTTCGCGGCTGCGAAGCTGCAGCCGATGTTCGGCGAGCGCTACGAACAGGCGTTCACCTTCACGCCCCGTGCGCGCAGCGGCGCCACCGCCATGCCTGTCGCGGGGACCAACCTGGTGGGTCGCTGCGAGGGTCGTCGACCTGAGCTGCCCGTGCTGGTGCTGTCAGCGCATTTCGATCACCTCGGTGTGCGTGGGGGACAGATGCATCCCGGCGCTGACGACAACGCGTCGGGTGTGGCGGTGCTGCTGGCCGTCGCCGAGGTGTGCCGCACGGCGCCCTTCGACCGGACGGTGATTGTGGCGGCCTTCGATGCGGAAGAGAACGGCCTCCAGGGCGCACGTGCGTTTGTCGACGCGGCCGTGGTGCCCCGGGATCGCATCGCGCTGAACGTGAACCTCGACATGGTGGCGCGCGGGGACAAGGGCGAGCTGTATGCGTCCGGTGCGTTCCACTCGCCGCGCGTGAAGACGCTGCTGGCGCCTGTGGCGGCGCGCGCACCCATCCGGCTGCTGTTCGGCCATGACGATCCGAAGACGGGACGTGACGACTGGACGCAGCAGTCGGACCACGGCGTGTTTCACTCGGCGGGCGTGCCGTTCGTGTATTTCGGTGTCGAGGATCATCCCGACTATCACCGGCCCAGCGATACACCGGACCGCATCGATGCGGATGTCTTCGGCAAGGCCGCCCTGACGATCCTCGATGCGCTGCGCGCGCTGGATGCCGGGTGGCCCGTTCCGTAGGCCGGGGCCCTGGCCCTCGGGCGCTGCTGCTCAAGCCGCGCCTCGACGAACTGTATTCGGCCTTCGATGCCGAGCACGTGGTGGCCGATCCCGTCTGGGTGGTACGCCGCTATTCCCGTGACGCTGATCAGGAAATCGTCGCCTTCTGTGCGGCCGGCCTGGCCTTCGGCCGCGTGCAGAGCATTCTGCAGTCGCTCGAGGCGCTGCTGGCGGTGATGGGCGATGCCCCCGCCGCATTTGTGAGGCAGTTCGAACCGGTGCGCGACGGCCGGGCACTGGCTGAGCTCGGTCACCGGTGGATTCGCGGTGTCGACCTCGTCGCCCTGCTGTGGGTGCTGCGGCAGATGATCGAACGCTCGGGTTCCCTCGAGGGCTTCTTCGCCGAAGGACACCGGACAGACGCCGTCACGGTGGAAGGGGCGCTCGAGTCGTTTTCCGAGCGGGCGCTGGCGCTCGACCTGGCGTCTGCCTACGGCAGGGTGCCCGCGCGGCCCGGGGTCGCCTACTTTTTCTCGCGGCCCTCGACCGGCGGCGCGTGCAAGCGGCTCAACCTGTTCCTCAGGTGGATGGTGCGGGCCGACCGCGTCGACCTGGGGCTGTGGACGCGGGTGCGACCGGCGCAGCTGGTGATTCCCCTCGACACGCATGTCGTGAGAGTCAGCCGGTGTCTGGGGCTGACGCGGATGCGCACGCCGGGATGGCGCATGGCCGCCGACATCACTGGCCGGCTGCGGCAACTCGACCCGGACGATCCCATCCGCTATGACTTCTCGCTCTGCCACCTCGGCATGATGGATGCGTGCGGTACCGGCACGGCGCGGCGTGATTCCCAGTGTCCGTTGCGGGGCGTGTGTTGGCCTCGTGCGGCCAGTCGACGACGTCCGTCGGCCTGATGCACGGTGTATGCTCCAGAGAATCATGGTGACTGCATTGCCTTTCGTCAGGACGCTGCGCCTGTGTGGTGGCCTGTGCCTCGCACTGGTGGCCGCTGCGGCAGCCGTCGTCCGGGCGCAGCAGCCTGCGGCACCCCCCTTCGACCTCATCATCCGGGGCGGCACGGTGATCGACGGCACCGGGGCTCCCGGCGTGAGGGCCGATGTCGGGGTGGTGCGTGGCGTCATTCGTGAGGTGGGCGACCTCAGCGGCCAGCCGGCGGCCCGGGTCATCGAGGCACGCGGGCTGTTTGTGACGCCCGGCTTCATCAACATCCACTCGCACGCCAGCGTGGCCGGACTCCGGTCGGCGGTGAACATGCTGGCGCAGGGCGTGACGACCGAGCTCATCAATGCCGATGGCGGCGGCGAAGTCGACCTTGTCAGCCAGCACCGCACGCTGGGCGAGGCGCCGCTGGCGCTGAATGTGGCCACGTCGATCGGCTTCAACGCCGTGTGGGCGCAGGTGATGGGCGCGACCGACCGCAGGCCGACGGCCGACGACACCCTCCGCATGCGCGACCGGCTCGAGCAGGGACTGAAAGCCGGGGCCTACGGCGTGTCGGCCGGCCTCGACTACAAGCCTGCGTACTATGCGAAGGCTGAAGAGGTGACCCGGATCATCGACGTGGCTCGGCCGTGGCGGACGTTCTTCACCAACCACGATCGCCTGACGCCCGAGTCGGGCTTCAGCTCGAAGGTCGGTGTGGCCGAGACACTGTCGGTGGCGGCGCGTGCCGGGTTGATGCCGGTGGTCACGCACATGAAAGCGCAGGGCCGCGAGCAGGGCACGGCCCCGGCGCTGCTGGCCATGATGCGCGAGACCACCGAACGCGGTACCTACACCGCGGCCGACGTCTACCCCTACCTGGCCGGGCAGTCGGGCCTGGCGGCGCTGCTCATTCCCGGCTGGGCGCTCGAGGGTGGCCGTGAGGCCATGCTGGCGCGGTTCGCCGAGCCTGCGCAGCGTCGGCGAATTGTGGCCGAGGCCGAGGACGCCATGCGCGCGCGCTTCGGCGGGCCCGAGGGCGTGTATGCCACCGGTCATCAGGTCGAGCTGGTCGATGCGATGAAGTCCTTCGGTGTGACCTCGCCCGGCGAGGCGCTGCTGCGTCTGCTCGAGCAGCGCGATGGAGGTGCCATCCTTCGCTTCGGCATCGAATCAGATCTCATCGCGATCCTGAAGCACCCCACCTCGTCGGTCGCCTGCGACTGTGGAGCGGTCGAGGTCCGGGCCTCACACCCTCGCTTCTACGGCAGCTATCCCCGCGTCCTCGGCCGGTATGTGCGCGAGCGGCGTGTGCTCTCGTGGGAAGGTGCGGTGTTCCGCATGACGGGCCTGCCGGCGTCCACCATCGGCCTGGTCGACCGCGGCTGGCTCGCACCGGGCATGGCGGCCGACATCACCGTGTTCGACCCGCAGACGGTCATCGACCACGCCACCTTTGCCGAGCCCACTGCCATGCCCGAGGGCATCAGGCACGTGGTGATCAATGGCACACTCGCGTGGACCGATGGACGGCCCACTGGGGCCCGGACGGGCCGCGTCCTCGCGCGTCGGAAGGACGAACCCAGCCGCCCGGCGCCAGCTGCGGAGCGCGTCCGACTGGAGGGCCGGGCCAGCACGGCGACCGTCGAGCTCGATCTCGACCTCGACTGGGCCCCGAGCGATCTCCAGGCGCGGGGCCACCTGCGGCTGCACGACACATCGACAGGTCGGCGCGTGACGGCCGCTGCCGTCGGTCCTCTGCACACGGCCGGTGGCTGGAGCGGTCTGACGCTGTATGCCACCGGCGAGTCCGCCCCGGCCGGTGCCCTGACGATCACCGTCGATACCGAGACCGTGTCCGGTACGCCATCGACGACCCTGACCCTCATCGCCGAGGACGGTACGGCGACGGTGCACGCCCTTCCGGGCGGCAGCATCCGCGCGTCAACGCCTCGTCGTTAAGGAGCGCCGAGAGGATCCATGCTGGTCAACTGTGTCGCCTACCGCGACGGAGAACGCGTCGCCGACATTCCGCTGCACCAGATCCGAAGCACGCTGGACCAGGGGAATTCGTTTGTCTGGGTCGCGCTCAAGGATCCAGATGACGAAGAGCTCCGCACGCTGGAAGAGGAATTCGACCTGCCCGAACTAGCCGTCGAGGATGCTCACCACGGGCATCAGCGCCCCAAGCTCGAAGAGTATGGTCAGTCGCTCTTCGTGGTGCTGCACGTCATCGAACGCACCGGCGACGAACTGACTCATGGTGAGGTGGCCGTGTTCGTGGGCCCGACCTACATCGTGTCGGTGCGGCGTGACACCGAGGCAGGCTTTGCCGATGTGCGTCGGCGCTGCGAGCTCGAGCCCGAACTGCTGCGGCACGGACCCGCGTATGTCCTGTACGCACTGATGGACGCTGTGGTCGATCGCTACTTCCCGATTCTCGACGCCCTCACCGAAGAGGCCGAGGACATCGAGGCGCGCATCTTCAGTGGCCAGAACACGCGCGCCCAGATCGAGGCCCTCTACCTGCTGAAGCGCAAGCTCATGCTGCTCGACCGCGCGATTGGCCCGCTGCTCGAAGTGACGGGCAAGCTGCACGGCGGGCGGGTCCCGCCGGTGTGCGCCGGCCTCGACGATTACTTCCGCGACGTGTTCGACCACCTCCTGCGCCTCAAGCAGTCGGAAGAGAACCTGCGCGACATGGCGACGACGGTGATGTCGGTGAACCTGTCGCTCATCACGATTCAGGAGAACGAGGTCACCAAGCGCCTTGCCGCCTATGCGGCCCTGGTCGCCGTGCCAACCCTCATTGCCGGGGTGTACGGCATGAACTTCGACGTGATGCCCGAGCTGCAGTGGCGCTGGGGCTATCCGGCCTCGCTGGCGGCGATGGTGTTGATTGACGCCTACCTGGTCTACCGGTTCCGCAAGGCCGGGTGGTTCTAGTCGCGCACGGGCACGCGTGCAGCGCGTGACACGACGTCCTGATAGACCTCGAAGGTCCGCTCGATCAGGTGATCAACAGTGAAGTGCCGGGCGACGTGCTGTCGGCCGGCGGCGCCGAACTGCGCGCGCCGCGCGGGGTCCTTCATCAGCGACACGATCGCGGCGGCCAGGGCGGGCGGGTCGGCCACCGGCACCAGCAGACCCGTCTCGCCGTCGACCACCGCCTCGGGGATGCCGCCGGCGCGCGTACCGACGACGGCCATGCCCATCGCCATCGCGTCCAGCACCGTCGAGCCCAGGCCTTCCGTGACCGAGCTCATCACGAACAGGTCAGCCGATCGGGCCAGGGCCAGCACGTCGGTGCGGAAGCCGGGCATCCGCACCGCGCGCTCAAGGTGCAGATGGCGGATCTGCTGCTCCAGAGGGCGCCGCAGTTCGCCCTCGCCGAGGATGACGAGGTGCAGGTCTGGCACGTGCCGCATGGCCAGCGGCATGGCCTCGAGCAGGTGGCGCTGTCCCTTGTGGTCGGTGAGCGCCCCGATGTTGACGATGACCGGCACGCCGTGGGGCAGCCAGAACTCGCGGTGCAGGTCCGTCGGCGCGATGCGGCCGATGCGATCGACATCGATGCCGTCGTGCACCACGCTGATGCGATCGCGGGCGATGCCGTCGGTGTACAGCATGTCGGCGATGGCCTGGGACGCAGCGATGAACCGGGTGACCTGCCGGTGCTTCCAGCGGGAAAACGAGTTCCGGTTGAGGTGGAAGTCGACGCGCCGCGCCGCAATGAGCTGGGGTGACGGCGCGACGGCGCCGAACGACAGCGCCGTGGCGGCCATGGCGAGTGCATGCGAGTCGTGCGCGTGCACGATGTCGGGCCGGTGCGTGGCCAGCAGCCGTGACAGCCGCCAGGCCGCCGTGAGGTCAATCTCGGAGGCCGAACTGAGGCCGATGCGATCGGGCGTATCCGGCGCACGACGGAACAGCTCGCCCTCGGGATGCGCCACGAGCAGGGTGCGGTGCCCGCGGGCGCGCAACCCTTCGACGGTCAGGAGGGCCTGTTGCTGTCCGCCGCGCCAGGTGCGGGCGGTGTCGAGGTGGAGGCTGACCACAGTTCCCACAGCTTGGCGTACTTGAGGCCCACATAGCGGGCGTTCATGGCGGAGATGACGAGGCCGGGGACGCCGTCCCGGAACCCTCCCCGCAGCAGGTAGTTGCGCAGGAATGCCGCCGGCGGGTGCAGCACCAGATCCCACCAGCGCGCGCGCCGTCCACGCTCGAACATCTGCCGTGCCGCCAGCGACGTGTAGTGGTTCATTGTCTGCCAGTGGTGCGCGAGGTCGCGGTAGGCGTAGTGAAGCAGCTCGCCGCTCAGCGTGCGCACGGCGCCATCGGCCTGCACCGATTCGTGCACCAGGTGCCCGGTCCACCGGGCCCGTGCGCGGTGGTAGAGGCGCAGCTGATGGTCGGGATACCAGTCCGTCGAGCGAATCCACCGGCCCAGGTGCCACGTGACCCGGGGGACGCGGAAGCCGGCGGCATCGGGTGCCGCCGCCTCGATGGCGGCGCGCATCTCGTCGGCGAGCGCCGGCGTCACGCGCTCGTCGGCGTCGAGCGAGAAGATCCAGTCGTGGGTGGCCAGTGAAGCGGCGAAGTTCTTCTGCTCGACATAGCCGGGCCAGGGCCGGACGACGATGCGGTCGGTGAACTCGCGGGCGATGGGGACGGTGTCGTCGGTGCTCTCGCTGTCGACGAGAATGATTTCGTCGGCAAACGAGAGCGACGCGAGGGCCGCCCTGATGTGGGCGGCCTCGTTCCGGGTGATGACGATGGCCGTGACGGGCAGCACGGCCTTAGAGTCTAGCAGGGCCGGCTACTGCTGGCGGAAGCCGCCGGTGCCGGCCACCGCTCCGGGGGCGGCGGCCCCGGTCGTGGTCGTGCCGGCCACGCCCGCCGTCGACACCGCGGTCACGCCTGCGCTGCCCGTGAGGGGCACGTCCTGAGCGGTTTCGAAGTCGACGGCCGACTTGCTGTAGTCGAGCAGGGCCGACAGCTCGTTGTTGCGCGCCTGGTTGAGGTCACGCTGCGCCTGGAACACCAGAAAGCTGGTGGAGGTGCCGGCGGCCAGCTTCTTCTCCTCGGCTTCGAGCCGGCGCTCGGCGAGCGTGCGCGAGGCCCGCGTGGCTTCGACGCGCTTGGCATTGGTCTGCACCTGGCGGGCCAGCTCGCGAATCTGCGAGGCGACCTGCAGCTCCTGGCTCTGCAGCTGCTTGCGGGCCTGCTGGTCCTGCAGCCGCGCGCGTGCGAGGGCAGCCTCGGTGTTTGCCTGTCCGAGCGGATACGACACCTGCACGCCCAGCGTCCATGTGGGGAAGCTGCCGGAGAACATGTCCTTGAGCGTGGCGCCAAAGCTCTTCTCGACCTGCCCGATGATGGGGCCGGGGAAGCCGCCGGGGCCGCGAATGAACGAGGTGCCGCCGACACCCTGAGAAAAGTACGCCAGCGAGGCGCTCACGTCGGGCATCGTCTGGTTCTTGAAGAACCGGATGTTGACGTCGTTCGACTCGAGCTGCTTGCGCGAGGCCACCAGATCGGTGCGCGACTGCAGCGCGCGGGTGATGGCGGCGTCGGTGTCGACGGGGATGGCGCGGAACGAGACGGTGTCGGCCGGCTCGATGCGCATGCGCCAGAAATCGGGCTGTCCGGGGTTGAAGACGAGCGTGCGCAGCCGGTCCTCGGCCCGGGCAATGGCCGCATCGGCCAGGATGACGCTTTCTTCGCGCTGGGCGACCTCGGCCTCGCCCTGCACCAGGTCGATGGGGGCGACCGTGCCGATCTCGACGCGGGCGCGGCTGTCCTTGAGCGACTGCCGGGCCAGCTCGAGCGACTGCTGCTGCACCGAGAGGTTGCTGACCGCGAAGACCAGGTCGTAGTAGGCCGTCTTGACGTTGCGCGCCGTGAGCGCGATGGACTGCTGCAGCTGCACCGCGGAGATTTCCCGGGTCTTCTGGCTGACGAGCAGCTGCTGGCGCGTGCCGTCGATCTTGAAGTTGCGGAGCAGGGGCTGCGTGTAGTTGAGGCTGACGTTGGCGGCCAGCTGCGGGTTGAAGTTGGTGAAGATGTTGTTGGTCGTGACCCGGTTATTGTTGAGCGACAGGTTGTAGTTGCCGCCGAACCGGTTGAGGGCCCCGAAGCCGAACTCGTATCGCGAGGTGGTGGTCACGATCTGGAGGTTGTTGCCGGCCAGCAGGCTGACGGGGGGCTGCGTCTGGTCGTTCCAGTTGATGTTGGACGTGAAGGTCGGCGTGTAGCCAGTGCGCACCTGCGCCACGCTGAGATCCTGCACCTGAGGGCTGATGCGCTCGACCTGCAGGTCGAGGTTATTCTCGAGGGCGAGGGCGACGGCCTCGTCCATGCTGATGCGCCGTGCCTGGCTGGCGTCACTGCCGCCGGCCTGCCCCCAGGCCTCGCCGGTTCCGGCCACCGTCAGTCCCAGCAGAATCACTGCCACGCCTAGGGCGCGCTGCGCCAATCCTCGTGTCCTCACGGCCATTCCACACTCCCTCGGAAACAATTCCGTCTCTGTTAGACGTCAGCCGTGTGCGGACGGTTCAGTGACTCTGGCTATACTGTCGGGCGATGACTGACGCCGATGTGCTCGCCACCTTCCGCCGCTCGGGTGCCCTGCTCGAGGGGCACTTCAAGCTCTCGTCCGGGCTGCACAGCCCGGGCTATCTGCAGTGCGCCCGCGTGCTGATGTTCCCCCGCGACGCCGAGGCCCTCGGCGCGGCCCTCGGCGCCAAAGTGCGCAGCCTCGGCGCCACGGTGGTGCTGTCGCCGGCCATGGGCGGCATCGTGATTGGTCAGGAAGTCGGACGCGCCCTCGACGTGCCGGCACTGTTTGCCGAGCGTGTCGACGGCACGCTCGCCCTGAGACGCGGCTTTGCGCTCGGTCCCGATGATCGGGTGCTGGTGGTTGAGGACGTGGTGACGACAGGCGGCTCGACGCGCGAGACGATCGACGTCGCGCGCGCGGCTGCTGCCACGGTCGTGGGGGCGTGCTCGATTGTGGACCGCAGCGGCGGCCAGCCGGGCCTCGACGTGCCGTTCCACAGCCTGCTGCCGATGGCGCTGCCGACCTACCAGCCCGAGGCGTGCCCGCTCTGCGCGCAGGGGCTGCCCGTGGTCAAGCCCGGGTCGAGGCCAGGCGCGGCGGCGCGCTAGCATGGGCGACGGCCGACCGCCGGGGCGCACGCTGGCCCTCACGCTGGCCTACGAGGGCACGGCCTTCGCCGGGTGGCAGCGGCAGCCGGGCGAGCGCACCGTGCAGGAGGCCATCGAGATCGCCCTGTCGGCCATCGAGCAGCGGGCGGTTGGCGTGGTCGCCGCCGGCCGCACCGACGCCGGCGTGCATGCGCGGGGCCAGGTGGTCAGTGCGGATGTCATGAACCAGCTGCCCGCCGCCACGCTGCAGCGCGCCCTCAACGTGCGCCTGCCGGGTGACGTGCGGGTGACGGGCGTCGCCGAGAAACCGGCGGGCTTCAACGCCCGTCGCGATGCCCGCAGCAAGGTCTACCGCTACACGCTGCTGCTCGACCCGTCACCGTCGCCCTTTGTGCGCCGGGTCGTCTGGGCCATTCCGCCGAGGCTCGACCTCGAGGCCATGCACGAGGCGGCAGCGCTGCTGGTCGGTGAGCATGATTTTGCCGCTTTCCAGGCCGCCGGCGGCGATGTCCGCACCTCGGTGCGCCGCCTGCTCCGCTCGCGCCTGCGCGTGGCGCCGGGCGACCCGCCCTACCTGCACTATGACGTCGAGGGCACGGGCTTCCTGCGCCACATGGTGCGCAACATCGTGGGGACGCTGGTCGACATCGGCCGGCGCCGGTGGCCGCCCGAGTACATGCACGAGCTGCTGGCGTCGCGCGACCGGACCCGTGCCGGGGCCACGGCCCCGCCGGACGGGCTCGTGCTGATGCGGGTGCGCTACTGATGCCGCCAACGGTCGACGCACCGCACGGCCGGCGGATATAGAATCAGGGCAGTCTTTCATGTCACTCGAACGGCTTCTGGCGTCGATTCCGGAGGGGTCGGACGATGCCGCGCTGGCCCGCCAGATCCAACCCGACCGCGTCCCGCAGCATGTGGCCATCATCATGGACGGCAACGGCCGCTGGGCCGAGCAGCGCCGCCTGCCGCGTGTCGAAGGCCACCGTGCCGGCATCCAGAGTGTGCGCGAGGTGGTGGAAACCTCGGCGCGCCTCGGGCTGGGCGTGCTGACGCTGTACGCCTTCTCGATTGAGAACTGGAAGCGCCCCGCGGCGGAAGTGTCCGTCCTGATGACCCTGCTGCGGCGCTACCTCCGCAGCGAGCTCGACACGCTCATCGAACACGGCATCCGGTTCAAGGTCATCGGCCGCGAGGGCGGCTTGCCCGCCGAGGTGCTCGACGAGCTGCGCGAGGCCGAGGCCCGCACGGCCGGGCATCGCGGCCTGCAGTTCAACATCGCGCTCAACTACGGCGGCCGTGCCGAGATTGTCGATGCCGTGAAAGCCGCCCTCGAGGCCCGCCTGGCCCCCGAGTCGATCGATGAAGAGCAGTTCTCGCGTCTGCTCTACACGGCCGGCCAGCCTGATCCCGACCTGCTCATCCGCACGAGCGGCGAGATGCGCGTCAGCAACTTCCTGCTCTGGCAGATTGCCTACGCCGAAATCTACGTGACCGGCACCCTGTGGCCTGACTTCCGCCGCCGGCACCTGCTCGAGGCGATCCTCGCCTACCAGAAGCGCGATCGGCGCTACGGCGGCATCGCGCCGGCCGTGGCCGGGACCACCCTCTGAACGCGGGCATGACACGCCTCCTGAGTGCCCTCGTGATGGCCGCGCTGACGCTGGCGGCCCTGTGGTGGCTGCCGTCGGCGGGCCTGCTCGTGGTGGTGCTGGCGGTGGCCGCCGCTGCCGTCCGCGAGCTGCACCGCATGGTGGCGGCCCTCGGCGTGTCGGTGCCGTTGTGGCCGGCGCTGCTGTCGACGCTGCTCACCTGTGCGATGGTCCCGTACCCCCACGTCAGCCCCCTGCTGGTGGTGTGGGCCACGTTCGCTGTGGCGGCGCTGCTGGTACTGCGGTCGTCGGCCACGGGTCCCGAGACGCTCACGTCGGTCGCCGTCACCGCGCTGATGCCGCTCTACATCGGCTGGCCCCTCGGAGCGCTGGTCGCCCTGCATGCCGGCCGCGGCCGCGATGCCGTGTTCCTGCTGCTGGCGACGGTGGTCGCCAGCGACTCGGCGCAGTATTACGCCGGGCGAACCTTCGGCCGCCATCCCCTCGCGCCGTCCCGCAGCCCGAAGAAAACGATCGAGGGAGCCCTCGGCGGCATGGTGGTCGCGCCTCTCGTGCTGATGGCCCTCGGGCGCCTGTGGGCCCCCGATGTGCCGACGCCGATGCTCGGCCTGGTGGGCGTGCTGGTCGTGCTGGCCGGCATCACGGGCGACCTGTTCGAATCGATGATCAAGCGGGCCGCCGGACTGAAGGACAGCGGCGCGCTCATCCCCGGCCACGGCGGGGTGCTCGATCGCATCGATGCCCTGCTCTTCACCGTGCCCCTTCTCTACTGGGTGCTGCGATGAGCCGGTCGATGATTCGCGTGGCCATCCTCGGCTCGACCGGGTCGATCGGCACCAGTGCGCTGTCGGTGGTCGCGACGCACCCGGACCGACTGTCGGTGGTGGCCCTGGCCGCCGGGTCGAATGCCGACCAGATGGCCGCGCAGGTGCGGGCACACCGGCCCCAGGTGGTCGCCATGGCCACGCCGGAGGCGGCGGCGGCGGTGATGGCGTCGGGCGTGCCGGGGTCGCGCGTGCATGCGGGCGCCGAGGGCCTGCTCGCCGTGGCGACCTGTCCCGATGCCGAGGTCGTGCTCTGCGCCTCATCAGGCACGGCGGCGCTCGAGGCCGTGCTGGCGGCGATTGACTGCGGCAAGACGATTGCCCTGGCCAACAAGGAAGTGCTGGTCATGGCCGGCGGCCTGGTGATGGAGGCCGCGCGACGGAAGGGCGTGGCCGTGCTGCCCGTCGACAGCGAGCACAACGCCATCCACCAGTGCCTGCATGGCTGCCGCGAGGCCGAGGTGCGCCGCCTCGTGCTGACGGCCTCGGGCGGACCGTTCCGCGGGCGCCGCCGCGAGAGCCTGGCCGGCGTGACCGCCGCCGATGCGCTGCGGCATCCCACCTGGAAGATGGGCGCGAAGATCACTATCGATTCGGCCACTCTGATGAACAAGGGCCTCGAGTTGATCGAGGCCCACTGGCTGTTCGGCATGCCGGCCTCGGCGATTGACGTCGTGGTGCATCCGCAGTCGATCGTGCACTCGATGGTCGAACTGCGCGACGGATCGGTGCTCGCCCAGATGGGCATCACCGACATGCGGCTGCCCATCCAGTACGCGTTCTCGTATCCCGAGCGGTGGGATGCGCCGGTGCCGTTCCTCGACCTAACCCGCGTGGGGCCGCTCGAGTTCCTGCCACCAGCCTGGGACGACTTCCCGTGCCTGCGGCTCGCCTATCGCGCGCTCGACGCCGATCGCAGCCTGCCGGTCGTGCTGAATGCCGCCAATGAAGAGGCCGTCGCCGCCTTCCTTGCCGGGCGGCTCGGCTTCAATGCCATCGCCGACGTGATCGCCGAGGCCATGGATGCGCATGCGCCAGCGCCGGTGACGACCCTCGCCGACGTGCGGCGCATCGACCAGTGGGCCCGACAGCACGCGGCCGACCGCATCGCGGCGTTACAATCGATCTAGAGGTTTCCGCCTGTGACGACCCTGCTGGCGTTTGCGTTTGTCCTGGGAGTGCTGGTCTTCGTGCACGAACTGGGCCATTTCATGGCCGCCCGCTGGAACGGGGTTCGGGTGCTGACGTTCTCGATCGGGTTCGGTCCGCGCATCTTCGGGTTCCGACGCGGCGACACCGAGTATGTCCTCAGCATCATTCCGCTCGGCGGCTTCGTGAAGATGGCTGGCGAGTCGCCGGATGACCCGCGCGCCGGGCAGCCGGACGAGTTCATGTCCAAGTCGAAGTGGCAGCGCTTCCAGATCCTCATCATGGGGCCGGCGATGAACCTGCTGCTGGCGATCGTGGTCATGGCTGTCGTGTTGATGCAGGGAGCCTCGACGCCGTCGTACCTGCGCAAGCCCGCACTGGTCGGCGTGGTCAACGCCGAGTCGCCGGCGGCTGTGGCCGGGGTGCAGCCGGGCGATCTCATCACGCGGCTGGGGTCGGCCGAAGTGGCGACCTGGGAACAGCTGGAGCTGGCTGTTGCCGCCCGTCCCGAGGCCGACGTCGACATCGTCGTGATTCGCGACCGGCAGGAAGTGCGGCTGCCGATCCGGCCGGCCACCACGCGCGTCGGGCCCGGCGAGTCACCGCAGTTCGAGGTGGGCACCATCGGCGTGCTGCCCGATGTCTATCCCGTGATCCGCGACGTGATCAGCGGCCAGCCGGCCGCCGCCGCCGGGCTGCAGGCCAACGACACCATCCTCAGCATCAACGGCCGTCGCATGGTCTTCGGGGCGCAGGTGTCCGAGGCAATTGCGGGCACGGCTGACGGACCGGTACGCGTCGAGGTCGAGCGGGCCGGGGCGCGGCAGCTGATCGAGGTGACGCCCGTCAAGGAAGGCGACCGCCCGCGCATCGGCATCAGCATCGGCGATGCCGTCGAGACGTTCACGCCCACGCCGCTGCAGGCCGTGGGACTCAGCGTGCAGCGCAACATCGAGATGTCGGCGACCATCCTGCGGACGCTGCGCGACCTGTTTACCGGGGAGGCGTCGCCCAAGCAGCTGATGGGGCCGGTCGGCATCGCCCAGCTGTCGGGCGAGACGGCCAAGGCCGGCTGGGTGGCGCTGCTGGGGCTGATGGTGACGCTCAGCCTCAACCTCGGACTGCTCAACCTGCTGCCGATCCCGGTGCTCGACGGCGGTCACATCTTTATCATGGCGCTCGAGACGATCGCGCGGCGCGACTTCAGCGTCGAGATCAAGGAAAAGCTGCACCTCGCCGGCTTTGCGGTGCTGATGACGCTGATGGTGACCGTCATCTACAACGACCTCACGCGCATCGCCTGGCTCGAGCGCCTGATGTTCTGGCGCTGAGCCCCCACCGCTGCACTCCGGTCACCGCGCTACGGCCGCAGCAGCACCTGCCCCGGGCGGGTGCCCGTGTGCGTGCCCTCGTCGAGCACGACGGTGCCGTTGACCACCACCGTGTCGATGCCCACCGGATACTGGAACGGATTGTCGAAGTCGGCACGGTCGCCGACCGTTGCCGGGTCGAACACCACGAGATCGGCCCACTGGCCGACAGCCAGCGTGCCGCGATCCTTGAGGCCGAGGATCGACGCCGGCAGTGAGGTCATCTTGCGCACGGCTTCCTCGAGGCTGACGACGCCGCGCTCGCGCACATAGCGGCCGAGCACACGCGGGAAGGTGCCGAAGTTGCGCGGATGCGGCACGCCGCTGCGCAGCGGTCCCTCGATCGACAGCGCCGAGCCGTCTGAGCCGATGGCGACCCAGGGCTGGCGCATGGCCAGCTCGACATCGGCCTCGTCGATGATGAAGTACACGCAGCCGACCGCGCCTCGTTCCTCAATCAGCAGATCGAATACGAAGTCGAAGGGATCCTTGCCCGCCCGGCGCGCCGCCTCGGCGATGCGCAGGCCCTCGTACTGGCGGTTGGGCGAGGCCTCGTCGCGGCTGCGGCCGATCGACGCCAGCTGGATGTTCTCCCACGAACCGGCCGACTGGTAGCGGCTTTCCCAGTCGGGATTCCGGTCTTCCATCTCGCGGCGGATGCGGGCGCGCAGCTGCGGATTGCGCAGGCGTTCGGCGAGTTCGTCGGGGCCTCCGTCTTCGGCCCACTGCGGAATCGTGGCCGTCAGGCTGGTGCTGCTGGCGACGTAGGGATACTGGTCGGCGGTGACGCGCACGCCCCGCGCGCGTGCAGCCTCGACGATGGAGACGACCTCGGCCATGCGGCCGCGGTTGGCCTGTCCGGTGACCTTGATGTGGAAGACATGCACAGGCATGCCGGCGCGCTCGCCGATCGCGATGGCCTCCTCGATGCCCTCGCGCAGCTTGGCGCCGTCATAGCGCAGGTGCGAGGCATAGAGCCCGCCGCGCCTGCCTGCCACGGCCGACAGCGTGGTCAGTTCCTCGAGCGACTGGTACGCGTTGGGCGGATAGATGAGGCCGGTCGACACGCCGAAGACGCCCTGGTCGAGCGCGGTCGAAATCAGCTGCGTCATGGCCTCGACCTGCGCGGGCGTGGGCGTCACGTCTCCGGTGCCGACCGCCAGCTCCCGCACCTGGCCGAGGCCGATGTACGACAGCAGGTTGACCGAGATGCCCTGCGTGCGCAGGTGGGCGAAGTAGCCGGCGAAATCGGTCCAGGGCTGCGACGGAGCGGCGGCGGCGCGGGGGGCAATCGAGCCCGACTCGCCGATGACCTCGGTCGTGACGCCCTGCCGGATCTTGCTGTGCGCGCGTCCGTCGGTCACGAGCGGCATGTCCGAGTGGCTGTGCATGTCGATGAAGCCGGGCGCCACGGTGCGGCCCTTCGCATCGATCGTCCGCGTGGCGGTGCCGGTGATGGCGGTGTCGACGGCGGCGATGCGTTCATCCTTGACTGCGATCTGTCCGGGCCTGGCCGGGCTGCCGGTGCCATCGATGAGGCGCGCGTTGGTGATGAGCAGGTCGTAGGCTGGCGGCGGGGGCGGTGTCGAGCACCCGGCACTGAGGCAGACGAGCAGGAGGGCGGCCACGCGGCGGTTCACAGTCACGTCCTTTCACGATTGGCGGCCACGGGGCGCGGCCGCGGGCTGATTCTAGCGCGACGGCGCGAAGTAGCCGCGTCGCGTGCGGACGGTGGTGTTCGGGCGGGCCACCTGCACCTGCAGGCGCCGCCAGCTGCCGTCGCGGCGGGGGTTGTTCGAGGCAAAGCCCATCGAATACTGGTTCGAGAGCTCCTCGGCAATCTGGGTGTAGATGGCCGGCAGTTCCTCGGCGCGCTGCACGAAGAAGGCCTTGCCACCGGTTTCCTGTGCCAGCTGCCGCAGCACGTACGCGGCCTCGCGGAAGCCGCCGAGGTTGATGCCGTCACTCGGTTGCAGGCCAATCGTGTAGATGACTGTCTCTGCTCGCTTGGCCTGGTCGAGCACGTCCTCGAACTTGATGAGGCTGGTCGTGTCCTCCCCATCCGACAGGACGACGATGGCGTTGCGGTGGACGTCTTCCCTCGACTGGGCCTTGAGGCGGTCAAGCTCGCGGAGCGCGACATAGACGGCGGTGTACATGGAAGTCATGCCGCCAGACTGGGTACCGCGGATGGCCTGCTCGAGCAGGGCCTTGTCGGCCGTGAAGCCCTGGGCCACGGTGACGCGGTTGTCGAAGTCGATAATCTGGGCCAGGTCCTGGGGTCGGATGCGATTGGCGAAGCCGACGGCGGCGTCCTGGGCGATCGGCATCCGGCTTTCCATGCTGGCACTGGTGTCGATGAGGAGCGACAGGGCCACGGGCAGGTTCTCGCGGCTGAAGTAATTCACGTCCTGCCGGACGCCATTCTCGAGCACCGTGAACTGCTCCTGGCTGAGGTCGGTGATGAACCGTCCCTGGGGGTCGGCGACCGTCACGTGCAGGGTGACCACGTCGACGCTGGCGCGGAAGACGCCCTGCGCCGATGCGGCCACGGCGGCCATGGCCACAAGCAGGGCGAGGGCCAGTGGGCGACGACAGGGCAGGCGGCGTGCGGGCATGGTGGCGCGGGGAGGGACGGTCATCGCGGCAGAGGGGCCAGACGGCCCGCCATGGGGCGAGTATAGTGCGGAGTAGACTGGCGAGGTCATGGCCACTCCTCCTTCCACGGCCCGGCTCCTGGGCCAACTCAGCACGGTCGGACTGTCGTTTGTGATGGCGCTGGCCCTGGGCTTCGGGGGCGGCTACTGGCTCGACGGGCAGCTGGGCACCGGACCCTGGCTGGCGTTTGCGGGATTTTTTCTGGGCCTGGCTGCGGGTGTGCTCAACGTCTATCGCATCATGCAGTCGACGATGGGCGGACCGGGTCCGGGGCCTGAGCGGCCCCGGTGAACCGTCGGATGTGGATGTGGGCGTGCGGGCTGGCGCTGGGCCTGGCGCTGCCCGGGCTGCTGTGGCCGTCGGGCTGGCGCTGGGCGGGCGGGGTGCTGGGCGGTGCGGCGCTGCTGGGCCTGTCGGCCTGGATGATTCGCGACCTGGTTGAAGGGCTGATGGGTCGGGCCGACCGCGGTGGGTCTGGGGGCGGCCCTGGCGGCAGCGCAGGTGGCGGGTCTGCGGAGGCGGCAGTGCCCGGGGTGGGCTGGCTGCTCGTGAAATGTTTCACACGGCATGCTATGCTCGGACTCGCGGCCTACGGTATGATGGTGCGTTTGCAGTTTGACCCGGTCGCGCTGGTGGTGGGTGTCACGGCCCCAGTTGCGGCGGTGGCCGCTGAGGCCATCAGGTGCGGCCACCGAGGGTCGTAACAGGTTCAATGGTTTGCGTGAGGGAGGCGTTCGCTGTGAGCACACGACGGTCAGTGCTGTCCATGATGTTCGGGTTCTTTGTTCTCGGCCTGGTGGCTCCGGCCCATGCGCAGGAGGCCGCCGGTGCGGTCGCTGACTCGGGTCTGGTCCAGTGGTCGATCATCACTGCCGGCTTCGCGCTGGCCGTGGCGGCTTTCGGTGCAGCGCTGGCGCAGGGCCGGGCCGTGGCGGCTGCCGCCGAGGCGATCGCACGCAACCCCGGCGCTGCCGGTGAAATCCGCGGCGCGCTGATTCTGGGTCTCGTGCTGATCGAGTCGCTCGTCATTTACGTGCTGCTCGTCTCGCTGATTCTCTTCTTCATCAAGCCGTTCGGCGGCTAGTGACCATGCCCCGGCCTGCCGGGGCCTGTGGTCCTGTTCCAAACGAGTGGTGCTCCGGACCGTTCCGTCCGGTGCCCACTCGTTTTCCATGTCTGCGGCCACCCGCACGCTGACCCGGACGAGGCGGTATCCCCTCCGTGACTCGCTTTGACCTGCTGCTGTTTCTGATGGTCGCCATCTGGGGCGCCAACTTCTCGCTCGTCAAGGTCGCCCTCCGCGAATTTCCCGAACTGGTCTTCAACGCGCTGCGCCTGCTGATTGCCTCGAGCCTGTTTCTCGGCGCCATCTGGTGGCAGCAGCGCACCACCCCGCGGCCGGCCCTGTCCCGCGCCGAGTGGATCCGCGTCGTGGTGCTCGGCCTGATTGGCCATCTCATCTACCAGTTCCTGTTCCTCGGCGGTCTCAAGCGCACCAGCGTGGCGAACGGGTCGCTCATCATGGGCACGACGCCTGTCATCGTCGCGCTGCTGTCAGCGTGGACCGGCCACGAGCGCATCAGCCTGCAGCGGTGGCTGGGCGCCGCCATCTCCTTCCTCGGCCTCTACATCGTCGTCGGGGCGCAGGCCGGGCTGGGCAACCCGACGGGTGACCTGCTGGTGCTGGCGAGCACCGCTTGCTGGGCCACGTATTCGGTAGCCTCGGTGCCGCTGCTCAAGCGGCATTCGCCGGTCGTCGTGACGGGGTACACGATGACCGTTGGCGCCACGGCCTACACGCTGGCTGCGGTGCCCGCCCTGCGGTCGATGGCCTGGGCACAGGTGTCTCCGCTGAGCTGGGGGCTGATGCTGGCCTCGGCCGTGTTTGCGCTGGGCCTGGCCTACCTGATCTGGTATTCGAGCGTGCAGCGGGTGGGCAGCACGCGCACGGCGGCGTGGAGCAATGTGACGCCGGTGATGGCGATGTCGATTGCGGCCCTGTGGCTGGGCGAGGGCCTGGCGCTGCGGCAGCTGGCCGGGGCGGGCGTCATCTTCGCCGGGCTGGTGATGACCCGCCGAGGATGAACGAGGCCGGCGGTGGCGGTCTATCCACCCCCGCCGCATTTCTGATAGAACTGCCGGATGCGCAGGGTGGCAGAAGCGCTGCCACAGCGTGTCCGGTATGCAGGCACCGACGATTCGCTGGTGAGTCGCGGTGCCGCGGGAGGAGACCGTATGGTGCGTGGGTCAATCGCAGCCCTGGCATGTGTGCTGGCGCTGGCATCGGCACTGCCGGTGTGGGCGCAGGGGGGCGGTGCCAGCAGCACCGGCACCATTCAGGGGCGGGTGAGCGATGCGCAGGGCGCGGTGCTGCCCGGCGTGACGGTCACGGCCAGCAGCCCGTCGATGCTCGGGCCGCAGTCAACGGTGACCTCCGAGAGTGGCACCTACCGGTTTCCGGCCGTGCCGCCCGGCACCTACACCGTGACATATGAACTGGCGGGCTTCAACACGCTCAGGCGCGAGGGGGTGCAGATTGCGCTGGGCTTCACCGCCACGCTGAATGTCGAACTCACGCTGTCCTCCGTGCAGGAGACGGTCACGGTGACCGGGGCATCGCCGCTCATCGATACGACATCGACCCGCGTGCAGCAGAACTTCAAGCTCGACAACCTCCAGTCGATTCCGAACGGCCGCGACATGTGGTCGCTGCTGGCCATTACCCCGTCGGTGCAGATGGCGCGCATCGACGTGGGCGGCAACCGGGCCGGCACGCAGACGGGCTACCAGGCCTACGGCTTCACCGGCCAGGTGCGCGTGCTTATCGAGGGCATCAACACGACCGAGGGGACTGGCGGCGCGGGCTTCTACTTCGACTATTCGTCGCTCGAGGAGGTGTTCCTCGGGACGTCTGGTCAGGGCGCCGAAATGCCGAACCCCGGGGTGCAGAGCCAGTTCATCGCCAAGTCGGGCGGGAACACGTTTGCGGGCGAGGCCTACTACGACTGGTACAACAACCTGCTGCAGTGGTCGAACCTGCCTGACCAGTACCTTGCGCCGCAGAAGGATGGCGGCTTCGGCATCCGCAAGGGAGCGAACGAAATCGACAGCTACTTCGATCGCGCCATCAACATGGGCGGCCCGATTGTGAAGGATCGGATCTGGTGGTTCGGCACCTACCGCGAACAGTTCAATGCGGTGCAGCAGCCGCAGTTCCTTTTCGACCAGACGTTCGATACGAAGCTCTGGAATCCGGTGGCCAAGACCACGATCCAGCTCACACCGAAGAACCGGCTCATCGGCTACTACCAGTGGGGGCAGAAGGTGCAGCCGAACCGCCTGCCCTACGCCTCGGACATCTACCGCAGCGCCGACACGACGCTGCGGCAGGATTCGGGCAGCTGGGTGTGGAAGGGCGAGTGGAACAGCACGATCAGTGACCGCCTCTACTTCGAGACGCGCGTCGGCGACTTCGGGTATTACTTTCCGCTCATCGCCAACAGCAGCCAGTCGTACTTCTGGCGCGACACCGGTGCCGGCGAGCTGGCCGGCGCGCAGCAGAAGTGGCAGATCGACCGCGATCGCAAGCAGGTGACGGCGGCCTCGACGCTCTTCCTCGATGCCGGCTGGGGCAGCCACACCGTCAAGGTCGGCGGCGAACTGCTGCTCGAGCAGGGCTGGGAAGGCTACCAGCAGCAGTACGGTGGAAACATCGGGCACTTCTACGCCAACGGGGCCGCCTCGTCCATCGAGGTTGCGCCGCCGACGGCCCGGGCCATCGGCGGGCTCAAGAACAACGATAACGGCGACCTGACGTCGCGCGCGGCGCTCGATGTGTGGGGCGTGTTCGTGAATGACACCTGGCAGGCGGGGCGCCTGACGCTGAACGCGGGCGTGCGCTACGACCGCTACCGCGGATGGCTGCCCGAGCAGGAGCAGCTGGCCTTCTCGCATCCGCTGCTACAGCTGCCGGCGGCGACCTTTGCCGAACGCGAGCTGTTTGTGTGGAACCAGCTGGCGCCCCGCGCCGGGTTGACGCTCGACCTCACCGGCGACGGCAAGACGGTGTTCAAGGCCAACTACGGCATGTTCTGGCACAACCCCGGCGTGGGGGTGGGCAGCAGCGCCAATCCGAACACGGCCGGCAAGTTCCGCAGCTTTGCGTGGACGGACCGGAATGGCGACCGCACCTGGCAGCCCGGTGAGGAAGGGGCCGTCACCGGACAGGCCCTGGCCGGCGCCATCCAGCTCGACCCTGCGATCAAGGCGCCCCTGACGCACGAGCTCAGCACCTGGCTCGAGCGCGAGCTGACCGGGACGATGGGCATCCGGGCCGGATTTGTGTACAAGACGCAGGCGGACCTGATTGCGACGTATGTGCCGGGGCGCTCCCTGCTCAACGGCGCCTACAGTGTGGCGTTTCCGTTCACGGACATTGGCGCCGACGGCCGTGCCGGCACGGCCGATGATCAGGTCATCACGCTCACGGGCCTGCCCCGCATCTATGAAGCCAACTTCCCCCTGACGCGCGTCGTCCAGAACGTCGATCAGGATGAGAACTTCAAGACGGTCGAGCTGGCGTTCACGCGCCGTTACAGCGACAAGTGGTCATTCCAGCTGGGAGGCGCCTACACGTGGCTGCAGTCGTTCCTGAACGGCTACCCGGTGCATCCGAGCCAGCCCGGCATCCAGAGCACGACCCACTGGAGTGTGAAGGCGACCGGCAGCTACGACCTGCCCTACGGCATTCGCGTCTCGCCGGTGCTGCGGCATCAGTCGGGGGCCAACTACGCCCGGGCCATTTCGGTGCCGGGCTCGGCGGCAGCCGCCTTCGGCCTGGTGGTGCCCGCCATGACCATCTACGCCACGCCGGCCAGCACTTTCCGCGTCGACCACATCTGGGTGCTCGATACCCGGGTCGAGAAGACGGTCGCGCTGACCGGTCGCGTGAAGGCGCGGCTGTTCCTTGACGGCTTCAACCTGACCAACAGCCACGCATCCGAGACGATTACGCAGACGACGGGCGTGAACTTCCAGCGTCCCGCGGCGATTCTGGCACCGCTGACCGGTCGCATCGGCCTGCGGCTGCTGTGGTAACGGGCCTGGCCGCCCCGGCGGCGTGCCGGGCGCACGCCACGGGCCGGTCTGCGCACTGAGGGCGGGGATCGAACGATGACCGATCGTGCGGTGACCTACGGCAGTTATCTGGCGATTGACGAGCTGCTCGCCCTGCAGCGGCCCCGGTCGGAGGGGCCCGAGCACGACGAGCTGCTGTTCATCGTGATCCACCAGGTCTACGAGCTCTGGTTCAAGGAGCTGCTGCACGAGGTGGACCACGTCATCGCCCTGCTCGGGTCTGGCGATCTCGCGCGGTCGCAGCACACGCTGAAGCGCATCCTGACCATTCTCAAGGTGCAGGTCAGCCAGCTCGACATCCTCGAGACGATGACCCCGCTCGAGTTTCAGTCATTCAGGTCGCGTCTCGAGGCGGCCAGCGGATTCCAGTCGGATCAGTTCCGGCAGATCGAGTTCGTGCTCGGGCACAAGTCGGCGGCGGTCGTGAGCCGCTTCCCCGAGGGCAGCCGTGCCCGGCTGTCGCTCGAGCAGCGCCTGCAGTCAGCGACGCTCTGGGATGCCTTCGTGGGCCTCATGGCGCGCCAGGGTTACCGGGTGCCTGCCGCCGTGCTGGCTCGGGATGTGACCGGGCCGGTGACGCCAGACGAGGCGCTGCAGGCCGAGCTGGTGCGGATGTATCGGAGCGACCCGGGGATGGCGGCGCTGGCCGAGCGGCTCGTCGATCTCGATGAAGGTCTGCAGGAGTGGCGCTACCGCCACGTGAAGATGGTGCAGCGCACCATCGGCATGCGGCCAGGGACGGGCGGATCGAGCGGCGCGGGCTATCTGCAGTCGACGCTCATGGCCCCGCTGTTTCCAGACCTGTGGGCCATCAGGACGCAGCTGTAGCACCCGGTCTCGGCTGCCTGAGGCGTCCAAGATCTACGGTCGAATGGATGAGTGAATCCGGCCAGCCGGATCGAGGGCCGCATCCTGTGTGCGTGCACCGGGACATCAGCTGAAAACAGGCCTGATTTCGCAGAACCCGAGGCCGGGTCTGTGGGCACGGAGATTGCTCTTTCCTAGAACGAAAGATTGGTCGCTCGGCACATACGAGCGCCACCTGTTGTGAGAGCCCCACCGTCGAGGTGTTTGGCTCGTGGGGCCCGGAAGTTCGGGCCCTCTTTTTTTGTACGTCGTCAGGGAGGTGTCGATCGGCACCGGGGCCCGCCAGCAGGGTGTGGTGTCGCGGGGCTGAAAAGACAAACGGCCGGAATGCCTGAGCACTCCGGCCGTTGTCGTGTCGGTGCCGTCCGCGTGGGCGGCAACTGCCGCCCCGGGAAGGGTTACTGCTTCTTGAGCTGTTCGACCAGGGCCTTGGCCTGCGCTGCCTCGGCCGAGTTCGGGTCGACCTGGATCAGCTTCTCCATGATGGCGATGGTGCCGGCGGTATCAGCCTTCTGCAGCTTCGCGAGGCCCAGCTTGAAGAGCGGCTTGCCCCAGTTGGGGTCGATCTCCGAGGCGCGCTCGTAGTGCTTGACCGCTTCGTCCGTCGAGCCCTTGGCAAACATCACTTCGCCCAGGGCGTAGAACACTTCCTTGTTCGCGCTGGTCGACTGCGCGGCCGTCGACAGCGTGGCTTCGGCACCCGCCAGGTCATTCTTCTCGAGCAGCGTCATGCCGATTTCGATGGTGGCCTTGTCGGCGTTGGTGTCGCCGGCGGGGATCTTCTTGTAGGTGGCAATCGCCTGGTCGTACTGTTTCTGCATGCGGTAGAGACCGCCGATCTGCAGCTGCAGTGCGGTGAGGGCCGGCACCTTGGCAATCATGGCCTCGTAGATGCCGATGGCACCGGCGTAATCCTTGGCATTGACCATGGCCTCGGCCTTGTTCAATTCGCCCTGAAGTTCCTTCGTGTTCGCACCGGCCAGTGCGCCACCAGGACCACCGCCGCCGGGGGCCAGGGTGAAGTCGACCGGCGGCATGGGCGCGCCGATGGTCTTGATGGGCACGTTGCCCGCCTGGGGCGCGAAGCCCGGGGCCGAGGCCGTGATCTTCCACGTGCCCGACTTGAGGCCAATCATCGAGTAGCGACCTTTGTCATCGGTGGTCGCGGTGAAGGACGACGGGGCGGCCGCCGGGTTCTCGGCGACGACGGTGGCACCCTTGATGGGCTGGCCGTTCGTGTCCTTGATGGTGCCGCCGATACGACCGGTCTGCGCCGTCGCGGGCAGGACCGACACCACCAGCGCCATCACGGCCGCGCTGAACAGAGTCTTGAAGTCACGCATTGATCTGGGTCTCCGAGGCGTTATCCAACGACACGCCCAATGGCAGAAGTATATGTTATCCCCGTGCGACCCACACTCTTCTGCTGCTCTGCCGGCCTGCTGGCGACCCTGCTGCTGACGGCCGTGCCCCTGTCGGCCCAGACCCCCGCGGGCCGTCCGCCCACCCCGGAGGCAGCCGTCGAGAGGCGCCCGACCCCGGTGCCCGGCATTCCCGGCATCGACCGGGTGGTGGACGAGGCCATCCGTGCCGGGCAGATGCCCGGGGCCGTGGTCATGGCCGGTCGGCGGGCGCAGGTGCTGCACGCCCGGGCGTATGGCGACCGGGCCCGGGTGCCGTCGCGGGAGCCGATGACCCTGGACACGGTCTTCGACCTGGCGTCGCTGACGAAGGTGGTGGCGACGACCTCGGCGGTCATGCAGTTGGTCGAGCAGGGACGGATCAGGCTCAACGACCCGGTCTCGACCCACGTGCGCGGGTTCGAGCGCTTCGGCAAGGGCCCCATCACCGTCGGGCATCTGCTGGCCCACACGTCGGGCCTGCGCCCTGATGTAGACCTGGCCGATCCCTGGACGGGCTACGACGCCGCCATCGAGCTGGCCCGCAATGAGGTGCCGACCTCGGCACCCGGCGAGCGGTTCGTCTACAGCGACATCAACTTCTTCCTGCTCGGCGAGATCGTGCGCGTGGTGTCGGGCGAGACGCTCGATGTCTATGTGCGACGGCACGTTTTCCAGCCGCTGGGCATGTCTGATACGGGGTTCCTGCCCCCGGCGGCGCTGCGTCCGCGGATTGCGCCCACGGAACGCTGCGACACGCTCGACGCCTGGCCCTGCCGGCGGCCGACGGCCGAGCCGCTTCGAGGCGTCGTGCACGACCCGACGGCGCGCCGCATGGGTGGGGTGGCCGGGCACGCCGGGCTGTTCGGGTCGGCGCCCGACCTGGCGCGGTTCGCCCAGATGCTGCTCAACGGTGGCACGCTCGGCGGGCGGCGCGTGCTGGCCTCGGCGACCGTGGCGCGCATGACGTCGCGGGCCACGCCGCCCACCATGGCGGCGGTGCGCGGGCTGGGCTGGGACATCGACACCTCGTATTCGTCGAATCGCGGAGAACTCTTCCCCGTCGGGTCGTATGGGCACACCGGTTTTACCGGCACCAGCCTGTGGGTCGACCCTGCCTCGGGGGGCTGGGTGGTGTTCCTGGCCAGCCGTCTGCATCCGGATGGCGTGGGTGACGTCACCCCGGTGCGCGCGCGGGTGGCGACCCTGGCAGCCGCGGCCATGCACGAAGCGGGACCTGCGCGGCTGCAGGTACCGTCGTTGCCGACCCCCACTCTGGCGATGGCCAGCGTGCCCGCTCCGGCGCCCGCGGAACCCGTGCTGACGGGCATCGATGTGCTGGCCCGGGATGGGTTTGCGCTGCTGGCCGGGCGGCGGGTCGGCCTCGTGACCAATCACACCGGGCGTGACCGCACGGGGCGCAGCACCATCGACGTGCTGCGCGCGGCCCTGGGGCCGCGCCTCGTGGCCCTCTTCAGCCCCGAGCACGGCATTCGCGGCACCGAAGACCGCGAGGACATCGCTTCGTCTACCGATGCGGCGACGGGGCTGCCGGTGCATTCCCTGTACGGAGACACGCGAAAGCCCACACCCGAGATGCTGGCGGGCCTCGATACGCTGGTCTTCGACATCGCCGACGTGGGCAGCCGGTTCTACACCTATCAGGCCACGCTGGGCCTGGTGCTCGAAGCCGCGGCTGCCGGCAGGAAGTCTGTCGTGGTGCTCGACCGGCCGAACCCCATCAATGGCTGGCAGATCGAAGGGCCGCTGCCCGATGCCGACGTGACCTCGTTCACGCTGTATCACCCGATGCCGGTGCGCCACGGCCTGACCATGGGCGAGCTGGCGGCCCTCTTCAACGGCGAGAAGCGGCTGGGGGCCGACCTGACGGTGGTGCCCATGGCCCACTGGGTGCGTGATGCGTGGTTCGATCAGACAGGCGTGCGCTGGGTGAATCCCTCGCCCAACATGCGCAGCCTGACGCAGGCCACGCTCTATCCCGGCATCGGGGCCATCGAGTATTCCAACATCTCGGTGGGGCGCGGCACCGACCAGCCCTTCGAGCAGATCGGGGCGCCGTGGATCGACGGCGCAGCCCTGGCGGCGGCGCTCAACGCGCGACGCATTCCGGGGATCCGGTTTTATCCGGTGACCTTCACGCCTACGACGAGCCGCTACGCCGGCGAGGTGTGCCAGGGGGTGTTCATGACGGTCACCGACCGCGGGACCCTTCCCCCGGTGCGGCTCGGACTCGAAGTGGCCGGCGCACTGGGCCGCCTCTACCCGGCGCAGTATCAGCTGGCCAACACGTCGGTGCTGCTGGGGTCACGCCAGAGCCTCGAGCGCGTGCTGCGCGGGGAAGATCCGGCCGTGGTGGCCGCCGGCTGGGCGGCCGACGAAGCGCGCTGGCGCCAGGTGTGGGCGCGGTATGTGCGCTATCGCTAGAGGCGATAGAGCATCCAGTACACGACCACGCCGGTTACCGACACATACAGCCACAGCGGCATCGTCCAGCGGGCGATGCGGCGGTGCTGGTCGAAGCGTGACGACAGGGCGCGCGACAGCGACATCAGAATCATCGGCACGATGGCGGCGGCCAGCACCACGTGCGAGATGAGGATGGTGAAATACACCACGCGGATCGCGCCAGTGCCGGTGAAGGCCACCGACCCGACGTAGTAGTGGTAGATCAGGTACGACGTCAGGAAGGCCGCCGACACCCCGACGGCCATCAGCATGCACAGTCGGTGCGCGTTGCGCTGTCGGGTGCGGATGAAGTACCACCCGGCAGTGAGCAGCACGGTGGACAGGGCGTTGAGCGAGGCGTTGAGGGTGGGCAGGTCAGTGACGGTCATGGGGCACGCTCTGAAGGAAAGTCGGGGGGGCCTAGTGTGAGACGTGATCCCAGACCAGCAGGCCCCAGAGCAGCGGCAGGTACAGAATCGAGCCGAAGAACAGCCGGCGCGCCGCCGCCTGTGAACGCACGAACGAGAACTCGAGGCTGAGCACCAGCAGACAGGCCCCGAGCACCACGGCCCCGGCCAGGTAGTAGGCCGTCGCCATGCCCATCAGCGTGGGCATCAGGGTGAGCGGCAGCAGGCCGGCGGTGTAGAGCGAGGCCTGGCGCCCGGTCGACCGGCCATCCGGATGAATCACGGGCAGCAGCGGCATGCCCGCCCTGGCGTATTCGTCGCGATACATCCACGCAATGGCGAGGAAGTGCGGCATCTGCCACATGAAGACGATGCCGAAGAGGACCCAGGCCTGGGGAGTCACCTGGTTGGTGGCGCCGGTCCAGCCGATGAGGGCGGGCAGCGCGCCTGGTAGCGCGCCGACGATGGTCGACAGCGAGGTGCGGAACTTGAGCGGCGTGTACCACCAGACGTAGCTGACCAGCGTGGCCAGGGCCACGGCGGCGGTCAGCACATTCACGAAGACGGCGAGCTGGACGAGCCCGGCGATCGAGAGGACGCGGCCGAACCAGGCTGCCTGGCCTGCGGGCAGCCGGTCAGCCGGCAGGGGGCGATTTCTGGTGCGGGCCATCAGCCGATCGGAGTCGCGCTCCCAGACCTGATTGAGGGCGGCGGCTCCCCCGGCGACCAGTGCGGTGCCGGTCAGCGTGTGGATGAATGGGCCCGGGGCGAGCGGACCGTCGAGGCCGAGCCGGTAGGCGGCGGCGGTGGTCAGCAGCACGAGGAAGTTGAGGCGGGGTTTGGTCAGTGCCAGGAAGTCGGCGAACCGCGATGGCACGGCCATATCCGCATTATGGCACTCGGGGGCGCCGAATCGTTCTTGACGCTCGCCTTCCTGAGCCGATAAAATCGAAGGTCTTCCCTACGTGCCGGTATCGTCTAGGGGTCAGGACACGTGGTTCTCAGCCATGTAACCGGGGTTCGAATCCCCGTACCGGTACCAAACTCTCCCCATGTCGACGCCGTTCAGCGACAGATGCGAGGCGCAACTGTGCCGCAGCGTGTGCACCGACATGGGCGTGTGCATGCGCGCGGCGACGGTGTGTGAGCGATTGGCGCCTGCGCCATTCGGGCGGCCCACCAGGTGGCTGTGGCTGGCAGCCCCCTGACATTGTTGACGCTTGACCCGTGAGCCAATGGAGGACACACTGCCCGGGTCTTTCTGGGTCGGCGCAGAGTCACCCTGAGTCCCGAATCGGATCGACCCGACGTGGGTCAGTGAACAGTGGCGGCGTGGGTACAACGAAGTCCCGCCGCATTTCAGCCTCGGCTCGCTCACGCCCGCCGAGTTCAGGTCGCAGCCGCCGGCCCTGAGCGGCGGCAGTGCAGGAGGTTCGACAGGCGCCGTTCTTCAGTCGTTACTGGCCCGAAGAACCCCAGCCTGTCAGGACCAATGGCCGTATCACGGCCGCGCTACAGGAGGAGATGACGGATGACATCAGATGCGGGCATTGGCCGTCGGGCACTCTTGCGAGGTGCCAGTCT
This sequence comes from uncultured Bifidobacteriaceae bacterium, assembly GCA_964643765.1. Taxonomy (GTDB): domain Bacteria; phylum Acidobacteriota; class Vicinamibacteria; order Vicinamibacterales; family UBA2999; genus VFZN01. The sequence goes on from CAZXTM010000001.1 coordinate 95,565, forward strand.
AGGGCTCGTTGGATGGGGAGGACGTGGCGTCGCGATGACGGGCACTGTGCCAACACTCGTCGAAGCTTTCTACGAGCGAATCTGGAACCAGGGCGACCTCAAAGCCGCCGGCGAAGTGCTCGCTGTCGGCTTCACGTTCCGCGGCTCTCTGGGCGCCGAGCTCCGAGGCATCCCTGCGTTCCTGGATTACGTCCGATCGGTGCGCGAGCCCCTCGCCGGATATCGATGCGAGATTCTGGAGTGCGTCGCCGAGGGTGACCGGGCATTCGCGAAGATGCAGTTTGGTGGTAGACACGTGGGCGTCTTCCGCGGATACCCTCCCACCGGCAAGCCGGTCCAGTGGCTCGGTGCTGCGTTGTTTCGGTTTGAGTCTGGCGTGATTGCCGACTTGTGGGTGCTCGGTGACCTGGCAAGTCTCGAAGCCACGCTGAAGGCCAACGCGCCGGTCCGCTAACGGCGATTCCGTATTCCGAGGGAATCGTTCATTGCGCCTGTTGTCCTGTGGCTCGGGCTGGGGTATTCGGTGTCTGTGTATTCGGCGATCTGCGGCGATGAACGCTCGAGGCGCAGGCCACGTCGCTGGCCCATCCGAGGACGCTCGTTGAGACGCTGCTGCGCCATCTGGCGCAGCGGTACCGCAGCGTCTGCACCAGGAGGGGATTGTGCATGTGCCCGGCTCCGCTGCGCTGGCGCACGACGGTTCACTCAACCGTGAGGCCGCACGTGCCGTCGTGGTCGCAGATCACCATTCAGCCGAGTGACGCCGCCGTCGAGGCACTGCGCAAATACTGGCGCTGGCAGCTGGGCGACGACTGGGCTCCCTTCCTGTTTTCCGCAATCGGGGATGTCTTCTTTGAGGATGCTGCCGGCGCGGTCTGGTGGCTCAGCACCGCAACAGGATCCCTCGAGCATCTCGCCGACTCACGGCAACAGTTTTCACAGCTGCTTGGGAGCGAAAGAACCGACGAGTGGTTTCTGCCTGGCCTGGTAGAGGTGCTGCGCTCCCAGGGAAAGGTGCTGGACGCCGGGCAGTGCTATACCTATGCCATCCTCCCCATCTTCTCGCAAGGGAGCTTCAGCGCCGAGAACATGCATCCCGTCTCCGCAGCCGAGCACTATTCCATGAGCGGGCACATTCATGAGCGCCTTCGAGACCTTCCAGACGGTGCCCATGTTCCAGTCGACAGCACCAGCTGAGCTGGTTCTGAGAGAGCGGCGCAACCCATCGCTCAACCGGCCCCCCACGAGGCCCTGTTCATGATCGCCGAGGCCCGGGAGGCGTTCAACCGGTGTCTCGACCAGTGGCAGTCCGGAGGGTAGTGCCCCGGGGCGAATCACTCGCCGGTGCCGTGTGCGGTAGGCATTCGCACCTCGCAGGCAGCCCTCGGCCAGCGCATCCCCTGTCTCTCGTCCCGGCGGTGCACGGCGGCGGCTGATCCGCTATCCTCGTGCACGGTGAGTCGTGCCATTGCTATTGTCCCAGCGCGTGTCTGCTCCGCACCCCGACTGTCCGGTTGCGGGTTCCCTGCACTAGTCCCATGATGCCGGCCAGTCGCCTCACCCGGATTGTGCCCCGGCTGCTGCTGGCGCTGGCGGCCTCGGCGGTCGCGGCCGGGCTGAGCCTGACCGGGTTCGCCGGGACGGTCGAGCTGAAGACCTACGACTGGCGCGTACGACAGACAACCGCCGACCACCGCACCGCCCCGTCGCCGGTCACTGTCGTGGCCATCGACGATGAGAGCCTGAGGCGCATGGAGCCGCTGGTGGGGCGCTGGCCGTGGCCGCGGCTGGTGCATGCCACGGTCATTGATTTCCTGTCGGCGGCTGGCGCGCGGGCGGTGGTCTACGACGTGCTCTTTGCGGAACGCGACCGGCGCACGTTCATGGTGGGCGAGACCGAGTGGACCGGGGAGGAATCAGACCAGGCACTGGTGGACTCGACCCGCGCGGCCGGCATGGTGGTGCATGCGGCCGAGGCGGCCAGCAGTGGCACGCGCGATGCGGCGCGGGCGCTGCCGATCGACGGGTCGGTCCTGCCGGAGCGGACGTCCACGCTCGGCGTGGCGGCCTGCATCGAAGGGCGTCCGCAGGCGGTGCTGCCGTTTTCCGCCCTGGCGCGCGCCTCGGCCGGCGTGGGGCACAGCCTGATGGTGTACGACGCCGATGGCCCGCTCAGGCGCGTGGTGCCGCTCGTGGCGGTCGACCGGGGAACCGCGTCGCCGCTGATGCTGCCGTCGTTGCCGCTGGCAGCCGTGATGCTGGCCAGAGGCGTCTCGGGGCCTGAGGTCAGTGCGTCGCCCACCCGGTTGCAGGCAGGCGCGCTCGAGTGGCCGCTGCTGCCCGGCCGGCTCGTGGAGCCCGACGGCACCGCGCGGCCCACGTGCCGGGCCCTGCTGCCCTGGGCCGCCGCCCCCGTGGGGCCAGACGGCACGCCGTCCCTGCCCCGGCATTCCTTCTATGACCTGTTCCTGGCGCAGCAGGAGCTGATGGAAGGCGTGACGCCGTCGACGGCCCCCTCGCTGTTCCGCGACACGGTGGTGGTGGTGGGTGTGACGGCGCAGGGCCTGCACGATGTGTTCACCACGCCGTTCACGGCCGGCAAGATGGCGGGCCCCGAGATTCACGCGCAGACGATCGACGCCCTCCTCGGACAGCGGAGCCTGGTGCCCGCCCCGCGGGGGCAGGCGCTGGCCGTGATGCTGGCGGTGACGCTGCTGGTGTCGGTGGTCGGGGCCCTGTCGTCGGTGTGGGTGGCGGGCCTGGTGGCCCTGGCGGCCGGCGGTGCGTGGGTGTGGGGCACGGTGGTGGCGTTCCGCGGCGGGGTCTGGTGGCCGATGGTGATGCCGCTGGCGGCGCTGGGGCTGGCGTTTGTCGGCGATCTCGGCTGGCACTATGTGGTCGAAGGGCGCGAGCGTCGCAAGGTCTCGCGGCTGTTCTCGCGCTATGTCTCGAAGGCGGTCTACCAGCAGCTGCTCGAGGCGCCGCAGCTGGCGCAGCTCGGGGGCACGCGGCGCTTCATGACCGTGCTCTTCTCGGACATGCGGGGCTTCACGAGCCTCACCGAGCGCGAGTCGCCCGAGGCGATGGTCGCGCAGCTGAACGACTATTTCACGCGGATGGTGCAGCTGGTCTTCACCCACCAGGGCACGCTCGACAAGTTTGTCGGCGACATGGTGATGGCGCTCTACGGCGCGCCGGTCGATGACGAGGCGCATGCCGACCACGCGGTGCAGACGGCGCTGGCGATGGTGCGGGCGCTGGCGGACCTCAATGCCGAGCGCGCCACCCGTGGGGCGCCGCCCTTCGACATCGGCATCGGCATCAACAGCGGCGACATGGTGGCGGGCAACATCGGCTCGGACCAGGTGATGAGCTACACGGTCATCGGCGATGCGGTCAACCTGGGGGCCCGCCTCGAGTCGCTCAATAAGGAGTATGGTACGCGCATCATCATCAGCGAGGCCACGCGCGCGCTGCTGCGGGGGCAGTACGACGTGCGGCCGCTGGGCACGGTGACGGTGAAGGGCAAGACGCAGCCGGTGGAGATATTCGAGGTGCGGGCATGAGACTCAGGCGGGCGGGAATCACAATCGGCCTCGCGCTGGCCACCCTGCTGGCGACCGGGGCCCGGGCGGGCCAGCTCGGCCAGCTGGGGAAGGTTACCGAGGGCATGAAGAAGGTCGGCGAGCTGCGCGACCTGCAGGTCACAGACGCCGAAGAGCAGCAGCTGGGACAGGATGTCAGCCAGCGCATCCGCGAGCGCTACGGCGTCGTGCAGAGCGCGCCAGTGCACCGGTATGTGTCGCTGGTCGGCCGCACGCTCGCGGCCGCCAGCAGCCGACCCGGCCTGCCCTGGACCTTCATCGTCCTCGATACCGACGGCGTGAACGCCTTCGCGGCACCCGGCGGATACATTCACGTCACACGGGGAGCCCTGGCCCTGATGCAGGACGAGGCCGAACTGGCCGGTGTGCTGGCGCACGAGATTGTGCACGTGACGGGGAAGCACACGATTCGCTCGATCCAGAAGACCAAGGCCGTGCAGATGGGCGCGTCCGACACGCTCTCTGGCAATGCGGTGCTGCTCGACCGCGTGGTGTCTGCCACGTACGAGTCGATTGTCGAGCGGGGCTTCGGGCGTGACGATGAGCGTGAGGCTGATGCAGAGGGGTTGGCGCTCAGCAGCCGGGTGGGCTACCAGCCTGCGGCGCTCCGGTCGTTCCTGACACGGCTCAAGGAGCGCAATGCCTCGTCCAGGGAACGGCGGGGGTTGTTCGCCTCGCATCCCGACATGCAGTCGCGCCTCGATGGCATTGCCGGCACCATCACGAAGCAGAAGCTGGCGGGCACGGTGGCGCTGCCTGACCGCTATCGGCAAGCCATCACCTACACGCCGAAGCCGCTGGCGGAGATTGCGACCGTCGACCCCGGTGCCGCCGGCCTGACGGGCGGCGACGGCAAGCCGGCCCCGGCGCCGGCAGACGACAAGGCGAAGAAGGACGAGCCCAAGCGGCGCAGCTTCGGGCTGGGGCGGATGATGCCCGGCAGCGGCGGCGAAAAATCGCAGGCGCAGGTGACCGGATCGGGCGCGGCCCGCGGAGTCGATCCCGAACGTGATGCGCGCGGCGGGAGCAACCCGGCGCTGGTGGCCGTCTCAATCACGCCTGCGGATCTGCAGGCGTTCCAGAAGGCCGGCGGGCTGGCCGGCACGGGACGCTAGGGAGGCTCGGACCAGTGCCCCTGACGACAGCCGTCCTCGTGGCGGCCATCGGCCTGCTGGCCACGGCCGTGCTGGCGGTGGTCATCCGCAGCCGCCATATCCGCGGACGCCTGCTGTTCTCGGCGGGGCTGCTCGCGGTGTCACTGGGGCTTGATGTGGGGCTGGCGCAGGGGATGGGCGACCAGGTCCTGGTCGCCGGCCTGGCGCGGCTGACGCTGGTGCTGGCCCTGCTGATCATGGGTGTGGCCGTGGTGGCCAACCCGTGGCACGAGTCGCGTCCGTCGGAGCGCATGCCGGCTATCGTGCAGGACGCGGTGGTGCTGGTGCTGTTCGGCGTGATCGCCACGCTGATCATGCGCGAGCAGCTGCTGGCCACCTCGGCGGTCGGCGCCGTGGTGGTGGGCTTTGCGCTGCAGGACACGCTCGGCAACCTGTTCGCCGGCCTGGCCATCCAGATTGAAAAGCCGTTCCGCGTGGGCCAGTGGGTCAGCATCGGCGGACACGAGGGGCGCGTCGAGGAAGTGACCTGGCGGGCGACGAAGCTGCACACCAAGATGGGCCAGTTCCTGATCGTGCCGAACAGCACGGTGGCCAAGGACGTCATCCTCAACTATTCCGAGCCGGTCGTGCCGACGCGGCTCGAGGTGACCGTTGGCGTCAGCTACCTCACGCCGCCGCATGTGGTGAAGGAGGCCATCGACCGCGCCCTGGCCAACGCCCCGCTGGTGAACACGGCGCCGGCGCCGCTGGTGACCATCGATGCCTTCAGTGCCTCGTCGGTCGACTACGGCATCCGGTTCTGGATTGACGACTATGCGGCTGACCGGGTGGCGCGCGATCAGGTGCGCTCGACCCTGTGGTACGAGTTCCGCCGCAGCGGCATCGAGATGCCGTGGCCGATTCAGGTGGAATACAGCCGCTCCGAACCCCCGCTGCAGACGCCTGCAGACGAAGCGCGCGCGGCCGAGTGCCTGGGTCGCATCGACCTGTTCGCGCACCTACCCGAGGGACTGCGGCAGCAGCTGGCGACGGCCAGTCCCCTGCAGTGGTACGCGCGGGGCGAGGCCATCGTCCGGCAGGGCAGCGCGGGTCGGTCGATGTTTGTGGTGCTGTCGGGCGACGTGGCGGTTCGGCTCGAGCCGTCGCAGCAGCAGGTGGCGACGATTGCCGCCGGGGGCTTCTTCGGGGAAATGTCGGCGCTGACCGGCGAGCCTCGAACCGCCACCGTGCAGGCCGTGACCGAGTGCCAGGTGCTCGAGATCGGGGCCGATGCGCTGGGCGACCTGCTGCGCGGCCATCCCGAACTGCTTGAGCCGATCGGGCGCGTCATGGCCGAGCGCCGCTCCGGCCTGGCGGAGGCGCAGCAGGTGGCCGAGGCCGCCGAGGCCGCGCGGCTGTCGCGCAAGGCCACGCTGCTCGAGCGCATCCAGCAGTTCCTGCACATTTCGCCGGAGGCGCGGCCCCGCTGAGCGGTGGACCCGTCCCGGCCCTCCTGGTGACCCTGCATGTCGTCTTCCACGCCTGATCCCCGCCCGCTCGCCGAACTCCGCACGCTGATTGACAGCGTCGACGACCGACTGGTCGCGCTGCTCGAGGAGCGCGCGCGCCTCGTGGTCGAAGTGGGGCAGGCGAAGCGGCACGAGGCCGTGCCGGTCTACGCGCCCAGCCGCGAACGCGCGGTCATCGAACGCGCCGTGGCCCGCAACCGCGGACCCCTCAGCGCCACGACAATTGAGGCCGTGTTCCGCGAAATCATGTCGGGCTCGTTCGCGCTCGAGCGGCCGCTGCGGGTGGCGGCGCTTGGACCCGAGGGCAGCTACAGCCACCTGGCCACGGTGCGGCACTTCGGTTCGAGCGTCGAGCTGGCGTTTGTGCCGTCGATCGAGGACGTGGTGATTGAGGTCGAGGCCGGCCGTGCCGACCATGGGCTGGTGCCGTACGAAAACTCGACGACCGGCTCTATCCACGAAACGCTGGATGCGCTCGTGGCGCACCCGGTGGCCATCAGGGCCGAGGCGCTCGTCGGCATCCGCCTGGCCTGCCTGGCCAACTGTGCCCCGGGCGAGGTGCGGCGCCTCTACTCGAAGCCGCAGGCGTATGCACAGTGCCGGGCCTGGTGCGCGCGGGTGATGCCCGGCGCCGAGTTCGTGGCCGAGTCGAGCACGAGCGCCGCGGTCCTGCGCGCGCGGGACGAGGAGGGTGCGGCGGCGCTGGCCTCATCCTTTGCGGGCACGCTGTACGGCGTGCGCACGCTGTTCGATCACATCGAAGATCGCCCGGGCAACGTCACGCGTTTCCTCGTGGTTGGGCGCGAGCCGGTGCCGCCCACTGGAGCTGACAAGACCACGCTGTGGTTCGCATTTGCTGATCGGGCCGGCGGGCTCGTGGAAGTGCTCGACAGTTTCCGGCGCGAGGGCGTGAATCTCTCGCATATCGAGAAGCGGCCCAGCGGCGATGCGCACTGGGATTACCTGTTTTTCCTCGATGCGCTGGCGCACAAGGACGACCCGGCCATGCAGCGGGCGCTGGCCGACGCCGTCCGCCACTGCGCACGGCTGTCGGTACTGGGCAGCTATCCCCGGGCCGAACGCGTGCTCTGACCCCGGCGGTCAGATCTCGAGCAGACGGCCCACGCCGCGTTCTTCCGCGCGATCGAGCACGACGCCGGCGGTGGCCACGTCCTCGACGGCCATGCCCAGCGACTTGAAGATGGTCACCTGGTCGTGCGACGTGCGGGCGTGCACGCGGCGCAGCACCACCTCGCCCAGCTCGCCGCGCACGTGCGACTCGCCGAACCGCCCTTCCCTGATGCCCATCACTACGTCGCCCGATTCCACGAGCGCCGCGGCCTTCGAGTCGACATAGAGCTCGGCGCGGGCCACGAGGCGCGGGTCCATCTCGCGCTGATCGGGACGGCACGCCCCGACCGACATGATGTGGGCGCCGTCGCTCACCCATCCGCTCTCGATGACCGGTGTCGGCGAGGAGGTCGCCAGCACGATGAGGTCGGCGCCCTCCACGGCCTGCTCGGCGTGCCGCGTGGCCCGCAGGGTGCCCGTCACATGCGACGCCATCTCGTCGACAAACCGCTCGCGGCTGGCGAGGCGCGGCGACCACACGCGCACCTCCTTGAGGCCCCGCACTTCCTTGAGGGCCTCGAGGTGGCTGCGCGCCTGCACGCCGGTACCGAGAATCGCCAGCGTCGAGGCCTCGACCCGCGACAGGTGGCGGGCCGAGACGGCCGAGACGGCGGCGGTGCGCGCCTCGGTGATGAAGCGGCCGTCGAGGAGGCCGCGCAGGGCTCCGGTGTCGGCGTCGAGCAGCACGATGGTGGCCAGGTGCGAGGGCAGGCCGCGGGCCTCGTTCGTGTTGAACACCGTCACGAGCTTGGCGCCCAGGCGGCCGGGGTCGGGCAGGTAGGCGGGCATCAGGCCGAAGAACGCCCGGGTCGGCCCGACCGTCAGCACCGTACGCACCGGCTGCAGCACCTCGCCCGCCGAGAAGCGGGCCAGCGCACTTTCCATCACACCGATGAGCTCGCCCATCGACAGCAGCGACGTGACCTCGGCTTCGTTCAGGAGGCGGAAGGACTGGGACATGGCAACACTCCGGAGAGGCGGGCCGCCACCTCGATGGTGGCGGCATGAATCGTGACGATGGCGTCGATGTCGTGCGCGTAGCCGCCGCTCATCGTGATGACGGTGGGAATGCCGAGGGCGCGGCACTGCCCGAGCACGAGTTCATCCCGGCGGCGGAGCCCGGCGATCGAAAGCCTGAGCTTGCCGAGGCGGTCGCCTTCGTAAGGGTCGGCCCCGGCCAGAAAGTACACGCACTCGGGGCGGTGGCTGTCGAGCACCTGCGCCAGGTGCGCCTCGAGCAGGGCCAGGTATTCCTCATCGCCGGTGCCGTCGGCCATGGCGACGTCGAGGTCGCTCTGTTCCTTGCGGAAGGGGAAGTTGGTGGCGCCGTGCATCGAGAAGGTGAAGACGGCCGGGTCGTCGCGGAAGATGGCCGCCGTGCCATTGCCCTGGTGCACGTCGCAGTCGACGACGGCGATGCGCGACAGGGCCGTGTCGCGCAGGAGGACGCGCGCAGCCACGGCGACGTCGTTGAACACGCAGTAGCCCTCGCCGCGGTCGGCGAAGGCGTGGTGCGTGCCCCCGGCGAGGTTGGCGGCCATCCCGGTGTCGAGGGCTGCCCGCGTGGCGGCGATGGTGGCGCCGACGGATCGTCGCGAGCGTTCCACCATGCCGGGCGTCCACGGGAAGCCGATGCGGCGCTGGATGTCGGGGGCCACGGTGCCGGTGGCGACGGCGTCGACGTAGGCCGGCGTGTGGACCAGGCGCAGGTCGTCCCACGACGCGGCCGGGGCCTCGTGCAGCGCCGAGGCCGGCAGGAGACCCGCGTCGAGGATGCGCTGGCGCAGGCCCGAGTACTTGGCCATCGGGAAGCGATGGCCCTCGGGCAGGGGCAGCACAAAGTGATCGGAGTAGAACGCGCGCACGCCACCGGTAGCGTACAACACCGACTGACCGATAATGCCGCGGTGACTCACACGTTCCGCACGATTGACGCGCACGTGGCCGGTGGACCGCTGCGGCTCATCGTCGAGGGCCTGCCGTCGCCGCAGGGATGGCGCATGCACGAGCGGCAGGCCTGGGCCGAGCGGCGGCTCGATCACTATCGCCTGGCCCTCATGCGCGAGCCCCGGGGGCACCGCGACCTGTGGGGCGCCATGCTCACCGAGGCCGCCTCGGACGACGGCCATGCGGGCGTGCTGTTCATGCATGGCACCGGGTGGCCGGCGCTCAACCTGCACGCGATGGCGGCGGTCGCCACGCTGGCCGTCGAGCATGGCCTGCTGGCCGGCGACGTCCGCGAGTGGCGCTTCGACACGGTGGCGGGGCGGGTGGTGGTGCAGCCTGTGACCGAGCCGGGTGCCGGGGGACCGCGCGTGGTGCTGGTGCGGGTGACGGGTGTGCCGAGCTTTGTCTGGGAAGCCGGTGTGCCGCTGCAGGTGCAGGGGCGCGCCCTGCGGGCCGATGTGGCGTTCGGCGGGGTGTTTCATGCGGTGGTCGACGCCGAGTCGGTCGGCATTCCCCTGGTGCCCGGGCGGCTCGATGACCTCAGGCGCATGGGGATGGCCATCGCGGCCGAGGTGTCGGCGCTGAGGCGCGTGCAGCATCCCGTGCTCGAGCACCTGACGGGGCTGGCGGGCACCGTGTTCACCGGACCGGCGATGGGCGAGGCGCACCTGCGCAGCGTGGCCGTGGGCATGGACGGCCAGGTCGACCGCACGGCCAGCGGGACGGCGACGGCCGCCGTGATGGCCGTGCTGACCGAGATGGGCCTGCTGATGGATGATCAGCCGTTTGTGCAGGAATCCGTGCTGGGGTTGCCGATGACCGGCCACGTGGCCGGTCTGCAGCGGATGGACGAGCGGACTGCGGTGGTCCCGGTCATCGAGGCACGGGCCTGGACGACCGGGATGCACACGTTCGTGCTGGACGGCGACGACCCGCTGCGGTCGGGCTTCCAGCTGTAGGGCGCGGGTTACTTCAGGGCGGCGAGCTTCCCGAAGTCGATGGCGCGGGCGGTTTCCTGCAGCGTGCCTGGCCCGGGCAGCTGGTTGCCCTTCACCGCCACGAGGAACCGCTTGCCGACGAGCATGGTGAGCTCGCCGTCGCGGTTCTCGTTCCGCCATTCCTCGAAGCCCGGCTCGCCGTTGAGGGTGACGCCCTTCTCGTAGCCGTCGCGCGACTCGCGGCTGATGCCCATCGTGGCCATCATCGAAAACGGCGCGAGCACGGCCTGCGCGAAGCCCGAGTCGGTGATGGTGACGGTGAGCGAGGCATCGCCCTTCGTGTAGGAGGCTTCCGTCTGGCTGTAGGCCACCGGCGAGGTCATGCGCTCGCTGTTCGGCGTGCCGCGCTCCCAGCCCGACAGGCTCGGCAGCAGGGCCTCGAGCGACTGGAACGAGACCGGGTCGACTGTCTTGCCGTCGCCGTTCATGGCGTCGGTCAGGGCCTTCATCCCGGCGGCGAGGTCCTCGGCCGAGCCGTTGCCCTCAGCGGCTTTCGAGAGGGCCTCACCGGCCTTCTCGAGGTTGGCGGCGGTCTCTTCCGCCTGCTTTTCTGCGTCTGATTTTCCGCAGGCCACAGAGGCGACCAGCGCGCCCGCGACCAGAATGACTGCGACTCGATTCATGATGCGTTCCCTCCACTGGCGCTGTGCGCCACCCCACCCATCATAGGGCCGACCGGTCAGAATCCGATGGCTAGGCCATCCTTGCGCAGGTCCGATCCTCCGCGCAGCACGCCCGTGTGCAAATCACGCATGATGCCCTGATAGCCACCCATCAGGCCGCGCCCGTCGACGATGACGTGCCCGCGGGCTGACAGTGCGGCCCTGACATCGGCCGGCACTCCGCGTTCGATGGCGACCGAGTGGCCCTGATGGCGCATTCGGGCGGCATCACCGGCCTGCTGGATGTGCATGCCGAAATCGACGAGGTTGGCCACGATCTGCACGTGGGCCTGGGCCTGGTTGTCGCCGCCCATGACGCCGAAGGTGACCCATGGCTGGCCGTCGCGCAGCAGCATCGCGGGCACCAGCGTGTGCATAGGCCGCATGCCCGGGGCCAGCTCGTTGGGATGCCCGGCCTCGAGTGAGAAGCCCGAGCCGCGATTGTGCAGCGTGATGCCCGTCTCGCCGGCCACGAGGCCCGAGCCGAACGACGCGAAGATCGACTGGATGAACGACACCATCATGCCGGACCCGTCGGCGACGGTGAGGTAGACGGTGTCGCCGCGGTCTTCACCGGCGAAGTCGCGGGCGGGACGGAGGGTGGTGCCCGTGGGGGCATCGATGCGGCCGGTCGCCGGTGCCGATGCGGCGTGCGGGCGGGCCTGCATCATGTCGATGCCGCCACGGCGTGCCGAGGCGTAGGCCTTCGATGTGATGAGGGCCAGCTGTTCGGGGGACATGCGCCGGCGGTCTGCGAGAAAGGCGGCGCGGTCGGCAAACGCGATCTGCTTGGCCTCGCACAGCAGGTGCAGATAGTCGGCGCTGTTGTGGCCCAGGGCGGTGATGTCATCGCCTTCGAGGAGGTTGAGCATCTCGATGGCGACGAAGCCCTGCGTGCTGGGCGGCATCTCGAAAATCTCGACGCCGCGATAGGTGCCGCGCAGGGGCGTCACCCATTCGGCCTGGTGAGCGGCCAGGTCGTCTGCCGTGAGCAGGCCGCCACGGCGCTGCAGGTCGTCGGTGATGGCCTGCGCCAGGGCTCCGCGGTAGAAGGCCTCGCGACCGTCGCGGGCGAGGGCCTCGAGGCTGCGGGCGAGGGCGGGGTTGCGGAAGAGGGCGCCGTGAACGGGGGCGCGTCCCCCCGGCAGGAAGGTGCGGGCCGCCGCCGGGTCGGCGGCCAGCCGGGGTGCCGCCGCGTCCCATTCGGCCGCCGCCAGTTCGGCCACGGGAAAGCCGTCGTGCGCGTGGCGGATGGCCGGTGCCAGGGCCTCGGCCAGTGACCGTCGGCCGAAGCGCTGCAGCAGCTGATGCCAGCCATCCACGACGCCTGGCACCGTGACGGTGAGCGGGCCACCGGCCGGCATGTCGGTCAGCCCCTGGGCCCGCAGCTGCGTGGCCGAGGCCAGGCTGCCGGCGGCGCCGCACGAATCGAGGCCGTGCACGGTGGCCGTGGCCGGGTCGTAGACGAGGGCAAACAGGTCGCCGCCGATGCCGTTCATGGCGGGCTCGACCACCGCGAGCACGGCGGCGGCGGTCACGGCAGCGTCGACGGCGGTGCCGCCATCCATGAGCACGCGCAGCCCGGCGGCCGAGGCCAGCGGCTGGCTGGTGGCGATCATGCCGTGACGCCCGACGGCGGGCGATCGGGTGGCAGACGGATTTCCCGCGGGACGATCGCCGGAGGCCGGATGCGACATGGCGCGATTGTAGCGGAGGGGATGGGCCGGGTCGCCGCGTGCGACACCGGGCGGCGTGGCCCACGCCCGGGCGACGACGGTGTCGCCGGTCGCGGCGAGGTATCGAGTACTATCTCCGGACCGCTGTGACACAACGGCTTCCCCCCAGTCTCGTGGCCTCGGTCATCGGAGCGAGTCTGGCCGCAGTCGTCTGGATGGCGATCCCTGCCTACGTGGCCGGGATGGCTCCTCAGCACGCCTGGGGCGACGGCGCGCTGCTGGAGCTCTACACCCACTATGTCCACGAGGGGGTGTGGGAACTCGGACCGTATTCACGCTACGGCTGGTACCACCCGGGGCCGCTGCTGTTCCGGCTGTTGTGGCCGCTCTATGATCGCGCCGGACTGCATCCGTTCGCCCTGAACGGCGCGGCGCTGCTGATCAACCTGGGGGCCGTGGCGCTGTCCGTCTGGCTGGCGATGCGCCATGGACGCACGGCTCCCGCGCTTGCGCTGGGGCTGGGCCTGCTGGCGCTGACGTTGCGGTCTGGCGATACGGTCCTCAGTTACTGGAACCCCCACATCATCATCCTGCCCATGGTGGCCTTCCTGCTGTGCACGGCGGCCGTGGCGCACGGACGCGTGCGCGCGTGGCTGCCGTTTGTCCTGACGGGCTCGCTGCTGGCGCAGACCCACGTGTCGGTGGTGCCGCTCGTCGCGGCGTGCGGTGCCTACGGGCTCGCGCTGCACTGGCGCACCTGGTCCCCGCCACACCGACACCCCGCGGCAGGGCCGTACCCGGTCGTATGGCTCGGAGCGGCGGGGCTGCTGCTGGCGCTCCTCTGGTGGCCACCGGTCCACGAGGCCCTGTCGTCGGGAGGCGGGAACCTCTCGGCGCTCTGGCAATTCTTCTCGGAGGCGCGTGCCGGACAGGCGTGGACCGTCTCGCTGGCCGTCTGGGTGGACCGCCTCACGGCCATCCTCCATCCCGGACCGCAGGTCGTTGGCGGCGGGGCAATGGCGGTCCCCGTGCCCGTCACGGGAGTGGTTTCCCTGTTGCCGTGGCTGCTGGCGGCGCCGGTGTATCCAGGCGTGATGCTCTGGGTGTCGCTCCAGGCACGCCGCGGCGGTGACCGGTTTACCGCCAGGCTGGTCCAGGTGGCCTTGATAGGGTCGGTCGTGGCGCTCTGGAGCATCACCCGCATCCCCGGGAGTGTCGAGGAGTATCAGGTGGCGTGGATCGCGGGGATTGGCATGGTCGGGCTCGCTCTGGCCGCTGGAACCGTCTTCGACGCTCTGGGGGGCTCGACGTGGCTGCCATCCCGTCGGGGGGCTGCGGTGGTCGTCGCGGTGCTGCTGACCATCGGCGCCGCGGCCAGCCAGCGATTCCACCGGAATACGCGCATGGTGAACGAGCCGATCGCCCGGCAGGTGGCTGATGTGTCGTCGCAGGTGCTGGGCAGGCTCACCGAGGCCGGACGCCGGCAGGTGTGGGTGAGGGTGTCGCCCGTGGTCTGGCCGGAGGCTGCCGGGGTCATCATGCGACTCAGAAAAGACGGCGTCAGGGTACAGATCCCTGACGGGCCCCTGGCCCTGCTGTTCGGAACGCCGCTGGTCGGTGTCCGCACGGACGGATGGCCGGTGCTCCACCTGGTCGATGCCGAGGGCGGCAGGGCCCTTGAGCAGCGGTCTGCCGAGGTGGGCCTGCCCGGGGCGGAACGCCTGCGGGCGTTCCTTGACGTGCCTCCCGACCCTTCGCGCCGGTGACCGGGGCCGGATCCGCGCCCCTCACACCGGTGCGTGTCAGCTGGCCGTCAGGGGTCGCCGCGCACTCAGACTGATCATCGAACGACCCGTGGGGAACGCCGCGACGTCTCCGTGCACTGGCCTCGCCGGTCTCTGCCCGGAGACGGCAGCTAGAATGAACGCCATGTCCCGGGTGACCCGTCGTCTCGTGATGAGGGCCGGCATTGCGCTGCTGGCGACGGGCGTGTCGCCACTCGCACAGTTACGCCTGCACGGGTCGGTGCGGCAGTTGCGTGAGACGACGCGCCTGGCCGCGGCGTTGCGCGAGGCGGTGGCCGGGGTCCTGGACGTGCCTGAGAGCCTGCCGGATGGCACCCCCCGCGATGGCCGGGCCGAGGCGCCGTGGCTGCGGGTGCCGGCCTCGGTACCGGACGAGGCGGCTGTGTCCATCGTGGCCAATCCCCTGCACCCCGAACAGCGCGCGCGCGCCCTGGAGGCCGAACGCCAGATTCAGCAGGCGGCCCGTGCCTCGCAGGATGCCTCGCAGCGCGACTATGACCGTGCCGTCGATGCCTTCTCGCGCGGCCTGCCCACGCCCGATCGCCTGCGCGAAATCTCGCTCGACGATGAGGGGGTGGCCGGGGAGCGCTACGACGCGGAAAGCGAACTGATCGTGCAGGCGACGTGGCAGAAGGGCCCCCTGGTGCTGACGCGCCAGGGGCCGTCCGCGCCCGGCCCGGTGGCATCCCTCGGCCGCCCGTGGGTGTGTGTCGCCGCGGCGTCGGGAGAGTACGGGCGTCCGGCCCGTTACGCGCCGACCGAGCTGTGGGTGGGGGTCGGGGTGTCGGCCGCGCCGTCCATCCGGGCCCTGTCGGACACGACGTTCGAGCTGACGCTCGGAGCCGCCCCGGATGGGCCCTGGGTGCTCGTTCATGCCAGAGGACACAGGGCGCTCGTCGAGGCCCTGCTGGGCGATGGCCCATGGATGCCGCTGGTGCGCGTGCTGCCCCGGCGCTAGCTCTTGTCGCCGCTGGCGAGGAAACTCTTCCTGGCGCGGACCGTCATGCCGGGCTTCCGGGTGCGCACCTCGAGCTTGTGCACCTTGCCGTCCAGCGCCGACGGAGTAAACCCGATCAGGTACTGACTGCGCAGCTCCTGGGCCACGCGCCCGAAGGCCGGGCCCAGCTCGTCGGTCTGCTGGAGCTCGAAGTAGCCGCCGCCGGTTTCCTCGGAAATCTTCCGCAGGTCCCGCGAGGGCCGCGAACGCACCGCCCGAAGTCCGTTGAAGTACTCCGACTCGAGACCGATGGAATACACCATCACTTCCTCGTCGCGCGCCCGGTCGAGCACGGTGCCGAACCGCTCGCGGCTCGAGGTGTCCTCGCCGTCGGTGAAGACCAGGATGACGCGGCGGCCGTCGACGCTCTTGAGGGCGTCGAGGCTGGCAGCGATGGCGTCGTTCAGCCGGGTGGGATTGCCGAAATACAGGTCATTGAGTGCGGCAATCAGCGCATCGCGGTCGTTGGTGAACGTGCCGCTCAGCTGGATCTTGTCGTTGAAGGCGCCGACCTGCGCGCGGTCGACGGGCAGCAGCCGCAGCAGGAACTGCTCGGCGGCCCGGTTCAGCAGCTTGAGGTTGGCCGTCATGCTCGCGCTGGTGTCGAGCATGACCACGGCCGTGAACGGCTGCGGGTCGCTGGAAAACAGGGCAATCTCGGCGGGCTTGCCGTTGTCGAAGACGGTGAAGTCGTCCTGCGTGAGGTCGGGCACCAGGCGTCCGCCACTGTCGATGACCGTCGCGTAGATGGGCACGGTGCGCACGGTCGACCGGAACGTCGGCTGCCCGTGCAGGGCCGGCTGGGCTACGGCGATGATCGCCAGCAGCGCAGTCAGGGCCGCCAGGTGAAGACGCAGTCGGGTCATGACCGCATTCTAGTGCGGCCTACAATGGAAAACACCATGGATGCGGGACGCTGCGCCACATGTGCGCACTGTCAGGTGATCGACGCGGCCCGGTCGCGGTTCCACCTGTGCCGCCGGGCCTTTGACGACCCGCGCTACCGCCGGTATCCGGTGCTGCCGGTGCGCGAGTGTGCCGGATACGTGCCGGCCGGCACGGCAGGCGGGGGCAACCCGACCGGCGGATCGCGGGAGGGCGGCGGACCCGGCACGGGGGGCGCCCAGGCGTGATGCGCTATGCTCGTGGCATGTCCCTGATGCGTCTTCCCATGGTCGTGGTGTGTCTGGCGGTCCTGGCCTCCGGGTGCAAGGATTCGGCGGCATCAGCGCAGTCGTCATCCGGCCCTGCCGCGTCGGCGGCCGCCGACCCGGTCGTCGCCGAGGCTGGCGGGCGGCGCATCCTGCTGAGCGAGGTCGACGCCAAGTGGCAGGAGTTCGATGCGGCCGAGCGCGCCCGCGTGACGCAGCTCATGTATCAGAGCCGCCGCAACATGATCGACCTGCTCGTGGGCGACGCGCTCATCGCCGAGGCGGCCAGGGCGGCCAACCTGTCGGTTGAGGATTACTCGGCGCGCGAACTGGGCAAGGCCGCGCTGCCGGTGACCGAGGCGGACCTCCGCCAGTTCTATGAAGAGAACAAGGACCGTGCACAGGGACGGTCGTTCGACGAGCTGCGGCCGCAGATTGAGGCGTTCCTGCAGAGCCAGCGCACGATGCAGGCCAAGGCCCGTCTCGTCGACACGCTGCGCAGCGCGTCGGCCAGTGGCGTGAAGGTCATGCTCGAGCCGCCCCGTGTGTCCGTGGACGTGGCGGCGGGCGATCCGGCCGACGGTCCTGCCGACGCGCCGATCACCATCGTCGAGTTCTCGGACTATCAGTGTCCCTTCTGCGCGCGCGTGACGCCGACGATGGACCGCGTGATGAAGACCTATGCGGGCAAGGTGCGCCGGGTGTTCAAGGATTTCCCGCTGCCGAGCCACCCGCAGGCTCCGAAGGCGTCCGAAGCCGCCCGGTGCGCGGGTGACCAGGGCAAGTACTGGGAAATGCACGCGCGGCTGTTTGCCAACCAGGCGGCGCTGCAGGTCGATCAGATGAAGAAGACTGCCTCGACCCTGGGCATCGATCAGGCGGCCTTTGACCAGTGCCTCGACGGCGGAAAGTACACGGCGCGTGTCAGCGCCGATCTGGATCAGGGCGAGGGCCTGGGCGTCAACTCGACGCCGAGCCTGTTCATCAACGGCCGTCCACTGATCGGGGCGCAGCCCTTCGAAGTCTTCAAGCAGGTGATCGACGAAGAGCTGGCCCGCGTCGGCGGCGGCAAGTAAGCCTGTCAGGGCACCAGGACAATCTTCCCGCGCGCACCGGGCTCGAGAATGAGTGTGTGCGCGCGCGGCGCGTCTGCCAGCGGCAGTTCGACGCTCACGACCGGCGTGAGCGTGCCATCGGCCAGGCCCGGCGCGAGCTGGCGATGAATGCCGGCCAGTTCGTCCTCTGACAGGTTCCACAGGGCCATCCCCAGCACTGCCGCTTCCTTCCCCATGGTCTTCCTGGGGTCGATCTCGACGCGCCCGCGGTTGCCCACCACGACGATGCGACCGTGCCTGGCCAGCAGGGTCAGGTCGTGGTCGAGGTTCACATTGGCCAGCATCTCGACGATGACGTTCGGTCCTCCGGGCAGGGCGGCGCTGACCTGCTCGAGATAGCCGGGCGAGCGGTGGTTGAAGACGTGCAAGGCCCCGGCCTGCTGCGCCAGTGCGGTGCCCTCGGGGGTGCTGGCGGTGGCCACTACCGTGTGACCGGCGCCGCGAGCGATCTGGATGGTGGCGAGCCCGACCGCGCCGCTGCCGCCGTGCACGAAGACCGTGTCGCCGGGCTGCAGCTGAGCCCGGCCGTAGAGGGCACGCCAGGCCGTGGCATAGGGCACGTGGATGGCGGCGCCCTGAGCGAACGAGAGTCGTGCGGGCAGCGCGTGCACCTGCGAGGGACGGCAGGTGACCAGCGAGGCGTAGGCCCCGTGCGACTTGCCTGCGGCGGTGCCGCCCACGTAGACGCGGTCGCCGACCGCCAGCCCTGTCACGCCGGGCCCGACCTGGTCGATGACGCCAGCGGCGTCGGCGCCGGGAATGTAGGGACGGTCGGGCGCATTGGCATAGCCGCCGGCGCGCATGTAGGTGTCGTAGGGGTTGACGCCGATGGCGGCGACCCGGACCCGCACCTCGCCGGGGCCGGCGACCGGATCGGGCAGCGTGTCGACCTGGAGCACCTCGGGCGTGCCGTGCTGACGGACAACGATGGCCTGCATGGGCCGGATTGTACAATCAGCCCATGGACTGGCTCTCCCGCCTCGAAAGCCCGCAGAATGCGCTGGCCGTGCTGACAGCGATGATCACGCCGGCCGTGCTGATCTCCGCCTGCGGCGCTCTCATCTTCTCCACGAGCACGCGCATGGGGCGCGTGGTGGATCGCGTGCGCACGCTGTCGGAGCGGTTTGAGGCGCTGGCCCGGTCGCGCGAGGACGATCCGCTCTGGGAAGAACGCCGCGCCATCGTGTTCGAGCAGCTCGACCGGCAGACCTCGCGGGCCCGGCTGCTGCAGCGGGCGATGGTGGCGTTCTACGCGGCGCTCTGCACGTTCATCTCGAGCAGCGTGGCCATCGCGGTCGTCTCGGCGGCGGCCCGGTCCTTCACATGGGTGGCAGCGGGGCTGGGGCTGCTGGGATCGGTCTTCATGCTCTACGCCTCGGTGCTGCTGGTCGTCGAGTCGCGCATGGCCCTGGGCGCGATCACGTCAGAGATGGACTTTGTGTGGCAGGTCAGCGCCAAGTATGCGGCGAAGGACATGATGGGCCAGGTGCCTCCCGAGAAGAACCCGGGCGGCCCGTTCACCTGGCTCGGGCGGAAAATCGGCTAGCGGCGGGGCGGACGCACGCGGTCGGCGCCCCGGGTGGCCGATAGTAGAATACGGAGCCTCAGGAGGCACACCATGCGCGTGTATGTGACGGGGCTCGCCCTCAGTCTCAGCGTGATCATCCCGGCGGTTGGTCAGGCCCAGCCCGCGGCTGGTGCCCCGGCGCCGGCAGGCGTGGATCGGACGATCACCGAAATCCTTCCCCAGGTGGTCACCTGGCGCCGCGACTTTCACCAGTTTCCCGAGCTGGGTCTGCAGGAGACGCGGACCTCGCGCATCATCGCCGACCACCTGCGGTCGCTCGGCATGGACGTGCAGACCGGCGTCGGCGGCACCGGGGTCGTGGGCGTGCTGAAGGGCGGTCGGCCGGGCAAAGTGGTGGGCCTGCGTGCCGACATGGACGGGCTGCCCGTGACGGAACAGGTCGACCTGCCGTTCAAGTCGACACAGAAGGTGATCTGGAATGGCCAGGAGACCGGCGTCATGCACGCCTGCGGCCACGACAATCACATGGCGATCCTCATGGGCGCGGCGACGGTGCTGGCCCGGCACCGCGGCGAGCTGGCCGGCACGGTGAAGTTCCTGTTCCAGCCTGCGGAAGAGGGCCCCGGTGGCGCCGAGCCGATGGTCAAGGCCGGCGTCCTCGAGAATCCGAAGGTGGATGCGGTGTTCGGGCTGCATGTCTTTCCGTTCACGGCCGGCACCATCCACTACCGGTCGGGGCCGCTCATGGCGAGCGCCGACGAGTTCACGATCGTCATCAACGGCCGCCAGACGCACGGGGCCGTGCCGTGGGGCGGCGTCGACCCGATCGTGATCGGGGCGCAGGTGGTGACGTCGATGCAGTCGATTGTCTCGCGCAACGTCAACATCTCGCAGGCACCGGCCGTGGTCACCGTTGGCAGGTTTGCCGGGGGCAACCGATCGAACATCATTCCCGATACGGCGGAAATCGTCGGCACCGTTCGGGCCTTCGACGAAGGCGAGCGCACGAAGATCCGGCAGCGGATCACCGACATGGCCACGAAGTATGCCGAGGCGGCCGGCGGCTCGGCGACCGTGACCTGGGGACTGGGCTATCCCGTGACGCAGAACGATCCGGACCTGACCCGGCAGATGCTGCCGTCGCTGCGGCGCGCGGCCGGCGACGATCGGGTGCGCGAAGCGCCCATGACGGGCACGGCTGAAGACTTCTCGTATTTCCAGCAGCAGGTGCCGGGGCTGTTCTTCTTTCTCGGCGTGACGCCGCCCGGGCGCGAAGCCACGGCGGCCCAGAATCACTCGCCGCTCTTTTTCGCCGACGAATCGGCGCTGCCCGTCGGCGTGCGCGCACTCACCAACCTCACGATCGATTTTCTCAACCGTCCCTGATCGGAACCGACGCCCTGCGGGCGTCGCTGCAG
Organism: uncultured Bifidobacteriaceae bacterium; assembly: GCA_964643765.1. Classification (GTDB taxonomy): domain Bacteria; phylum Acidobacteriota; class Vicinamibacteria; order Vicinamibacterales; family UBA2999; genus VFZN01. Next base: position 116,221 of record CAZXTM010000001.1, read on the forward strand.
TCCCAAGGAGCCCGTCATGAACCGTCGTCACTTTGTTGCCACGTCGACCGCTGCGGCTGCCGGAGTTGTGCTGGGGCGCCTGCCCGTGGGGGCGCAGGCCCCCGCCGCACAGGCGCCACCCGCGACCACCTTTACCGAGATTCGCCGTGGCGTCGGTTACTTCACCGGACAGGGCGGCACCATCGGCTACCTGGTGAATGCCGATGGCGCGGTGGCGGTTGACAGCCAATTCATGAACACCGCTGAACTGTGCGTGGCTGGCCTGAAGCAGCGGGCGCCGAAGGGCATCGCCATGCTGCTCAACACGCACCACCACGGTGACCACACGGGCGGCAACATGGCGTTCAAGCCGCTCGTGCGCCGCATCGTGGCCCATGCCAATTGCGCGAAGTGGCAGCGGACCGTGGCCGAGCAGGCCAACACGCTCGCGCAGCAGGCCATTGCCGACGTCACCTTCACCGACAGCTGGACCGAGTCGTTCGGCAACGAGCGCATCGAGATGCGCCACTACGGCCCGGGACACACCAGTGGCGACTCGGTGATTACGTTCCAGCAGGCGAACGTCATCCACCTCGGCGATCTGATGTTCAACCACGCGCATCCGAACATCGATCGGGCCGCTGGTGCGCGCATCGACAACTGGATCGTGCTGCTCGAGCGCGTGGCGAAGACTGCATCGGCGGATACGGTGTTCATTGCCGGGCACGCGATGAACCAGACCCCGCGCATGGAACGCGCCGGGGTGCTGGCGTTCCGCGATTACCTGACGTCGCTGCTCGAGGCGGGCCGCCGTGCCGTGGCTGCCGGCCAGTCGAAGGAAGAGCTGCAGAAGCTGCCGGCCCTCAAGGGCTTCGAGGATTACGTGGGGCCCAACGCCCGCATCACCCTGCCCTTCGTGCTGGGGCTGGCCTACGACGAGGCCAGCGAGAAGAAGTAACCGACGGCCCTGCCGGCGCGTCCGCGAGAAGGAACATACGCCCCATGAAGAGACACACGCTTCCCATCGTCGCCGCGCTGGTCCTGGCCGGGACGGCGCTGCTGGCGCAGGCGCCCCCGAAGCCGACGCCGTTTGTCACCACCGACTCGCCGGGCACCGGCCCGCTCGACCGGCTGGCGTTCAGGGCCATCGGTCCGGCCGCGCCGTCGGGGCGCGTTGACGACGTGGCCGTCCTTGAGAGTGATCCATCGACGTTCTACGTGGGCACGGCGACGGGTGGTGTCTACAAGACGACCAACAACGGCACGACGTTCGCCTCGGTGTTTGACCACGAGGGAAGCTCGTCGGTGGGCGACCTGGCCATCGCGCCGACCGATGCCAACCTGGTGTGGGTGGGCACGGGCGAGAACAACAACCGCCAGAGCAGTTCGTGGGGCGACGGCGTTTACAAGTCGACCGACGGCGGCCGTCACTGGAAGAACATGGGGCTGAAGGCCAGCCGCCAGATCGCCCGCATCATCGTCGATCCGGTCGACTTCAACGTGGTTTACGTGGCCGCCCTCGGCGACCTGTGGGCGGCGGGCGGCGAGCGCGGCGTCTACAAGACCACGGACGGCGGCCTCACCTGGGCGCGCGTGCTGCACGTGGACGACGACACGGGTGCCACCGAGCTGGTGATGGACCCGGCCAACAACAAGACGCTGTATGCCGCGACCTACCAGCGCCGCCGTGCGCAGTGGGGCATGAACGGCGGCGGGCCCGGCAGCACCATCTGGAAGTCGACCGATGCCGGACAGACGTGGTCGAAGATCGAGGCCGGCCTGCCTCAGGGGCCGAAGGGCCGCATCGGCATGGACATCTACCGGCGGAACCCCAACGTGCTGTACGCGCGCGTCGAGCACGCGACCGAGAGCGGCGTCTACCGCACGGACGATGGCGGGGCCTCGTGGCGGAAGCTGAGCGGCGTGAATCCGCGGCCGATGTACTTCAGCCAGATCCGGATCGACCCGCAGACCGATTCGCGCATCTACGTGCTGGGCGTGTCGCTGCACGTGTCTGATGACGGGGGCCGCACGTTCCGCGAGGATGGTGCCGAGCGCATCCATGTCGATCATCATGCGATGTGGATCAACCCGGCCAATCCGCGCCACATCATCCTGGGCAACGACGGCGGGCTGGCGCTGTCATATGACGCATCGGCGACGTGGGTGTTCCTGCCGAACCTGCTGCTGGCCCAGGCCTACCACGTCGAGTTCGACATGCAGACGCCCTACCACGTGTGCGCGGGGCTGCAGGACAACAACACGTGGTGCGGCCCGAGCGCGGTGCGCACCAATAGCGGCATTGTCAATGACGACTGGTATGTGATTAATGGTGGCGACGGGTTCCAGCCGCTGATGGATCCGAACGACGCCCGCACCGTGTACGCCGAGTCGCAGGACGGGCGCATGAACCGCATTGATCGCACCACCAACGAACGCACAGTGGTCAGGCCCGAACCGCCCGAGCAGAAACCGCTCGAGCCGTCGACCACGTATCGCTTCAACTGGGACACGGCCATGCAGCTGTCGCCCTTCGACTCGAACACGATCTACATCGGCGCAAACGTGGTGTTGAAGTCGAGTGACCGTGGTGTGAGCTATCAGCCCATCAGCCCCGACCTGACCACGAACACCGATCGCGAGGCGCTCGAGATCATGGGCGTCGCCGGCAAGGACATCAAGATCGCCAAGCACGACGGCGTGGGCTCGTTTGGCAACATCGTCACGCTCGAGGAATCGGCGGCGAAGGCCGGCGTGGTGTGGGTGGGCAGCGACGATGGCGTCGTGAGTGTGACGCAGGACAGCGGCAAGACGTGGAGCCATGTGACGGCGAAGATGCCCGGCGTGCCGAAGTTCACGTATGTGTCGGATGTGCTGCCGTCGAGAGCGGCGGCCGGCACGGCGTATGTGGCGTTCGACGGACACCGCGGCGGCGATTACGGCACGTATGTCTTCATGACGACCGATTTCGGCAATACGTGGCGTTCGATTGTGTCGAACCTGCCGAAGGGGGAAGTGGTGCGGTCGCTCGCCGAGGATCGGAAGGTGCCCGAGCTGCTGTATCTCGGCACCGAGACGGGCCTGTGGGTATCGTGGAACAGGGGCGGGCAGTGGACGCGGCTCAAGGCCAACCTGCCGACGATGCCGATCTATGAGATCAAGCAGCACCCGCGTGATAACGACCTGATTCTGGCCACGCACGCGCGCGGCGTCTGGATTCTGGACGACGTGGGCATCATCCAGCAGTGGGGCCGGGGCGGCGATGCGGCCGCTGTGGCGTTCGAGCCCGACCCGGCGGTGGCCGTCAATCAGGCCAATGATCAGATGAAGGGCTTCGAGGGCGACCGGTTGTTCCTGGGGCAGAACCCCGCGCCCGGGGCGACGCTGGCGTATCGCCTGAAGGCGGACGCGAAGGATGTGAAGTGGACCATCCGTGATGCGGGTGGCCGCGTGGTCCGCGAGCTGAGCGGCGATGCCGTGAAGGGGCAGTCCGTCGCGGGGCTCAACATCGTGAAGTGGGACCTGCGGATTCAGCCGCTGCGGCCCGTGCCGCCGCCGCCCGGGGCGAACGGGCAGACCGGTGGGGGTGGCGGTGGCTTCGGCGGAGGCGGCAACAACGGCCCGTTCGTGCTGCCGGGCACCTACCGCGCGACGCTGACCGTCGATGGTCGCGATGCCGCACCGGTGGCGGTGACGGTGAAGGGCGATCCCGACATTGCCATCAGCGAGGCTGACCGGCGCACCTGGTTCGAGACGGCGAGTGACCTGCACCAGATGCAGCAGGCGGCCAATGACGCGGCGGCGGTGGTGCAGCAGGCCTGGGCGCAGTTCCAGCAGCTGCAGGCGCAGACGCGCGGGCAGACGCTGTCGCCGGCGTCGAAGGGCGCGATGGATGCCGTGCAGAAGGAGCTGGAAGTGGCGCGCGGCCGGCTGGGGCTGGCCGGCGGAGGCTTCGGCAACGCACAGAACGTGCGCGGCCGCATCGGCCAGCTCAAGGGCGCCATCATGGGATCGACGGCGGTGCCGACAACGACGCAGCTGATGCAGATTCGCGAGGCCAGGGCGGCGATGCCGCTCGTCATCGCCCAGGCCAATGCGGCCATTGGCAGGCTGCCTGCGCTCGTGAAGGATCTGATCGGTGCAGGCGCGGTGTTTCCGGCGCTGAAGCCCATTCCCCGCTAGGCTGTGGCGAGGTGACAGACCAACAGGCCGACGATCCGGTGGTGGTGACGGCCCCCACCGGGTCCACGGCGCCGCTCGTGGTCGATTCACCGCACAGCGGCATGCAGTGGCCTGCCGACTTTGCGCCCGTGGCGTCCCGCGACGCAATCCTGACGTCGTGGGATGCCTTCGTGGACGACCTGTGGGCCGGCGTGCCTGCGGCCGGCGGCACGCTGGTGCGGGCAACGTTTCCGCGCGCCTACATTGACGCCAACCGCAGCGAGGACGATCTCGATCCGACCCTGCTGGCCGGCCCGTGGCCGCACCCGCTGGCGCCGACCGACTACTCGCGCCGCGGGATGGGGCTGATCAGGCGACTGGCGCTGCCCGGCGTGCCGATGTACGCCGAACCGCTGAGCACCGAGGCCGTGATGGCCCGGCTGGTCCGGCACTACCGGCCCTATCGTGCGGCGGTGGCCGATGCGCTGACGAAGGCGGTGCAGGTGCACGGCTATGTCATCCACATCAATGCGCACTCGATGAAATCGCGCGGGAACGCGATGAACGTCGATGCCGGTTCGATGCGGCCCGACGTGGTGGTGAGCGATCGGCAGGGCATGACAGCGTCGCCAGCACTCACCGAGTGGGCCGCGGCGTGGTTTCGCAGGGCCGGCCTTCGCACCCAGGTGAATGACCCGTATCAGGGCGGACATCTGGTGGCCACCTTCGGTGCCCCGCGCGAGGGACGACACAGCCTGCAGGTGGAACTCAATCGGGCGCTATACATGGACGAAGTGCAGTGCACGCGCAGCCGCGGCTTTTCGGCCCTGCAGTCGACGCTGGCGGATTTCTGCCGGGCGCTTGTCGCCGACGCCGCTGGCGTACTGCGTGGGGAGCGGACATGAGCGGGTCACAGGAGGCGTTTGTGGAAGACGGCTGGCTGGCGTCGCTGCTGGCGCGCGTCGAACGTGCCGGCAATGCACTGCCGCATCCGGCCACGCTCTTCGTGCTGCTGTCTGCCGGCGTGGTGCTGCTGTCGGCGGTGCTGGCGTCACTCGGCGTCGCCGTCGCTCACCCGCTGACCGGCAAGAGCGTGGCGGTCGTCAACCTGCTGTCGGTCGAGGGCCTGCAGCGGCTGGTACTCAACGTGGTGCCGAACTTCACGGGCTTCGGGCCGATGGGTCCGCTGCTGGTCAGCATGCTGGGCCTGTCGGTGGCCGAGCGCAGCGGACTGCTCGGGGCGACGGTGCGGCTCATCATCGGTGCGGCGAGCGGCCGTGGTCTCACCTGGGGCGTGGTGTGTGCCGGCGCCATGTCGCACACGGCCGGCGACGTGGGGTATGTGCTGCTGCTGCCGCTCAGTGCGTCGCTCTTCCATGCGGCGGGGCGGCACCCGCTGGCCGGACTTGCCGCCGCCTTTGCCGGCGTGTCGGGCGGGTTTGCCGCCAACATGCTGCTGTCGCCCACCGACTTCACGCTGGCGGGCATCACCCAGGATGCCGCGCGGCTGATTGATCCCACGGCCGTGGTGACCGGCGTGGCGAGCTACTTTTTCCTCGCCGCGTCCGTGCCGCTTGTGACCGTAACCGGCGCCCTTGTCACCGAGCGCATCGTCGAACCGCGGCTTGGCCGCTACGACGGCGCCGTGGTTGCCGATGCCATGGTGCCGCTCACGGCCACCGAACGCCGCGGACTGCGCGGGGCGCTGGTGGCCACGCTGATCCTGGCGGCGCTGGTGTTGGCCGGCCTGATGCCGGACGCCGGTTTCCTGCGAGACCCGAAGTCGCCGGACCTGGTCAATTCGGTGTTCCTGCGCGGACTGGTGTTCTTCCTCTTTCTCTTCGGGCTGATCCCCGGCCTCACCTACGGGCGCATGGTCGGCACGATGCGGCGCGACACCGAGGCCTATGCCGCCATGCAGGAGACGATGGCGCTTGTCAGCGGGTATGTGGTGGTGGTGTTCTTCATCGCGCAGTTCGTGGCGCTGTTTGCCTGGTCGAACCTTGGTGTCGTGACGGCCGTCGCCGGGGCCGGATGGCTGAAGAGCCTCGGGCTGGGTCCGATTCCGCTGCTCGTGGGGCTGATGCTGCTGACGTGCGTCATCGACCTGTTCCTCGGGTCGGCCTCGGCCAAGTGGGCGCTGCTGGGGCCCGTGCTGGTGCCGATGTTCATGCTGCTGGGCTATTCCCCGGCCCTGACGCAGACGGCGTATCGTGTGGGCGACAGCCTGACGAACATCATCACGCCGCTGTCGTCGAACTTCCCGCTGGTGCTGATGTTCCTGCAGCGCTACGCGCCGAAGGCCGGCATTGGCACGCTGACGGCGATGATGCTGCCCTACACGCTTGTGAACCTGGTGGCATGGATGCTGATGCTGGTGCTGTGGGTCTGGATGGGATGGCCGACCGGGCCCGGGGCACCGCTGTTCGTGCCGATGGCCTCCGGCGGTGCGGTGCCGGGCCTGTAGGGTGCACACGGAACCGACAGAGGAGATGTGAGATGCGGCGTGCCATCGGGATGGGAATCGGAGTGCTGTGCGGCATGGGTGGCCTGCTGCTGGCGCAGGGCACCACGCGCGACGTCCGCGTGACGCTGCAGGAAGGGACGTCGATGGCCGCCGCCCCGTCGCCCGACGGGCGCACGGTGATCATCGACCTGCTGGGTGTGCTGTGGTCGATGGAGGCCGGCGGCGGCGCCGCGCGTCGGCTGCTGCCGGACGGCTATGACGCACACGCCCCCGCATGGTCGCCCGACGGACGCCGTGTGGCCTTCCAGGCCTATCTCAAGGACACGTGGCACCTGTGGGTGATGAACGCCGACGGCACGGGACTGTCCGAGGTGACGGCCGGGCCGTTCGACGATCGCGAACCGCACTGGTCACCGGATGGCACGCGACTGGCGTTTGCCTCGGACCGCAGCGGGCACTATGACATCTGGATGCTCACGCTGGCCACGGGGGCTGTCACGCGACTGACGACCGATCCGGCGAATGACAGCATGCCGGCCTGGTCGCCCGATGGACGCGAGATTGCCTTTGTGTCTGACCGTGCCGCGCGCGGCATCTATGCGCGACGGGTCGAGGGCGGCGCAGAACGGCTGGTGGTGGCCGACCGTGACGTGGCGCATGCGCCGTCGTGGTCGCCCGATGGGCGATCGATGGCGCATGTCTCGGTCGCCGGTGCCGTCAGCCGGCTGCTGGTTGACGGCCAGACGGTGTCCGACGCCGATGAAGACGTCTTCCCTTTCCGCCCCACGTGGGATGGTGCCGGACGAATCTGGTACACGGCGAGCGGGCAGGTGCGGCATCGCCCGCGGGCTGGCGGTGCACCGGCCGTGGTGCCCTTCACCGCACAGGTGTCGTTCACGCGGGACGGCTTTGTGCCGAAGCGCCCCGTGCGGACGGCCGACGGGGTGCAGCCCGTGCGGGGCCTCATGCAGCCCGTGATTGCGCCGGACGGCCAGCGCGTGGCCTTCGTGGCCCTGGGCGATCTGTGGCTGATGCCACTCGACTCTGACACGCCGACCCCGCAGCGGCTGACGCAGGACGCCGCAGTCGAGATGAATCCGGCGTGGGCCCCCGACGGCCAGTCGCTGGTGTATTCGTCTGACCGGGGGGGCCAGATGGACCTGTGGATCAGGGATCTGCGGACCGGACAGGACCGCCGCCTGGCCCCGGCGGGTGCGCTGCCGTCGTATTCGCCTGATGGCACTCGCGTCGCCTTCCTCGATCCTGAGTCGCAGCTGCGCGTGGTGCAGGTCGCCAGCGGTGAGGCCCGCACAGCGCACGGGCGGCTCAACGAGCCGGGCAAGCCCAGCTGGTCGCCCGATGGCCGGGCCGTGGTGATGTCGGCCCTCCACACCTACTCGACGCGTTTCCGCGAAGGCACCAACCAGGTGCTGTGGGTGCAGGTCGAACCGTCGCCGTCCGTGGACGGGCGCGATGCGTTCAGTCCCGACCGCTGGATTGATCCGCTGCCGCATAAGTCGATCGGCATGCGCCAGAACCTCGGTCCGGTGTGGTCGCCCGATGGCCGCGAGATGGTCGCCATCGTCGACGGCAGCGTCAGCATCTTCCCCGTGGGACGCGACGGGTCACCGCTCGGGTCGGTGCGCCGCCTCACCACTGACCTGGCCAGCTCGCCGTCGTGGGCGGGTGACTCGCGGCAGGTGCTGTATCAGACCGCCGATGCCCTCAAGCTCGTCGACACCGTGACGGGCGAGGTGCGCACGATTCATCCGCGCCTGACGTGGACGGCCCCGCGTGCGACGGGCGTCCTCACGGTGCACGCCGGCCGCCTGTTCGATGCCCGCGGCACGACGGCCCGCACCGACGTTGACATCATCATCGACGGTGATCGCATTCGCGAGGTGCGTGCCCATCGCGACGGCGGGCACGAGGGACGCGTGGTCGACGCCAGCCAGGGCACCGTGCTGCCGGGCCTGATCGAGAGCCACACACATCTGCGGAAGGATGCCGGTGAGGCCCTGGGCCGCCTGTGGCTGTCGTTCGGCATCACCACCGTGAGAAATCCGGCGGCCAACGCCTTCGAGTCGGTCGAAGAGCGCGAAGCCGTCGAGTCGGGCCGGCGGCTCGGCCCGCGCCTGCTGCTGACGGGCGAGCCCATCGATGGCACGCGCATCTACTACTCGGGGGGCGTGGCCCTCGACGGCGGTGCCGACATCGATGCCTACGTGAGCCGTGCGCAGCTGATGGGCTTCGACCTCATCAAGACCTACGTGCGCCTGCCCGACCTGCTGCAGCGCCGTGTGATTGCCGCGGCGCACCGGGCCGGCATGCCGGTGACGTCGCATGAGCTGTATCCGGCGGTGGCCTTCGGGGCCGACGGTGTCGAGCACGTGCGGGGGACGAGCCGGCGCGGATTCAACCCGAAGATGAGCGAGACGCGGCGCAGCTATCGCGATGTCAGCGACCTGCTCATCGCCTCGGGCATGACCCTGACGCCGACGATCGGCATCCAGGGCGGGCACCAGGTGCTGACGCTGCGTGACGGCAGCTGGCTCGAGGATGAGCGCCTTCGTCGGCTGGCGCCGGACTCACTGGAGGCGTCTCTCACGCTTCGGAAGGCACCTGCCGATGCCGCCGATCGTGCGGCGCGTGAAGCGCTGGTGGTGCCGCAGGAACAGCTGGTGCGCACGCTGGTGCGCGGCGGCGGGCGGGTGCTGGCGGGCACCGACTCGCCGATCAATCCCTACGGCATGTCGCTGCTGCTCGAGCTCGAGCACTATGTGCGCGGCGGGCTGACGCCGGCCGAAGCACTGCGCACCGCCACGGCCGTGCCGGCCGAGGCCCTCGGCATCAGCACCGATCTCGGGACGATTGACGCCGGCAAGCTGGCCGATCTCATCGTGGTCGACGGCAATCCGCTCGACGACATCAGGCAGCTGCGTCGCGTGCGCCAGGTCATGCGCGGAGGCGTGCTGCACGAGGTGCAGGCGCTTCTGGCGCGGCCGTGACGGGTGGCGCAGGCCCTGCCCGGTGTGCAGGCCCGCAGCCTCAGAGGCCGAGGGAGCGCTGCCGCACGGTGCGGGTCCACACCCACAGCAGCACGATGCTGGTGAGAACCAGGCCGAGCAGCAGGCCCCACCACAGGCCCGGCGCTCCCCAGCCCGCCAGGAAGCAGAGCCCGTAACTGACCGGCGCACCAATCAGCCAGAACGCCGTCAGGTTCGACACCATCGCGGTGCGCGTGTCGCCGAGGCCCCGCAGCGTTCCCGTGGTGACGCCCTGCAGCCCATCGAAGATCTGGAACAGCGCCGCAATGGCCAGCAGCTGCGAGGCGAGCTGCACGACGCCGGCCTCTGTCGTATAGACGGCAATCAGCGCCTCGGGCACGAGCAGGAAAATCGCACCCGTCACGAGCGACAGGCTCACGCTCATCACGATCACGGTCCATCCGGCGTGGCGGGCCTCCGCGTAGTCGCGGGCGCCGATCGCATGGCCGACGCGGATGGCTCCGGCCGACGCCAGGCCGAGGTGCACCATGAACACCATCGCCGACAGGTTCAGGGCAATCTGGTGGGCGGCCGTCGCAATCGGAGGAAGCTGGCCCGCAAGCGCGGTCAGCAGCGAGAAGATGCCAACTTCTGCGGTGACCGTTGAGGCCGCGGGAAGTCCGAGCGACAGCAGCCGCCGCATGGGGGCCGGGGGCGTCGTGGCGCTGGCGGCGGGTACGCCCCGATCACTCTTCCAGACCGTGAACGCCAGCACGGCCACCATGTAGAGCCTCGCGGTGAGTGTGGCCCAGGCCGCACCTGGCACGCCGAGCGCCGGCATTCCGAGGTGGCCGTTGATCAGGGCCCAGTTGGCGCCGAAGTTGACCAGGTTGGCCGTCACCAGTGTCACCATGACGGCCGTGACATGGCCGGTACTCTGCAGATATCGGCGCAGGGCGGCGTAGACAAACAGCGCAGGAGTGCTGAGCACCAGGATGCTGAAGTAGCCTTGCAGCAGCGGCTGGGTCTCGGGATGAAAGCCGAGCGACGGCGACAGCCACCAGATCCCGCCGAGCACCAGCATCATCGGAAGGGTCGTGGCCACCGCGAGCCGGAGGCCCGTCGTCAGCCAGCGACGGCACAGGGCACGATCACCGGCCCCGTAGGCCTGCGCCACCAGTGTGTCGAGCCCGAGCAGCAGCCCCATGCCGAAGATGGCTACGCCGAGATGGAGCGAGTTGCCCACCGCTGTCGCGGCGATGGCTGCCGGCCCGAGGGGCGCCACCATGAGGGTGTCGACCAGCCCCATCCCCATCCAGCCCAGTTCGGCGAGGATGACGGGCACGGCCAGTCGCAGCGTCGGAGCCAGTTGTTTGCGCAGCACGAGCCTTTCATCTTAGCGCCCCGGAGGCAGCCGCCCGTGCAGTCACCCGGGTGTATGCTGTGCGCGTGCGACGCTACCTTCTGCTCACGGCCCTGGTCTGCCTTGTCATGGTCGGCAGTGTGCCCGCGCGACCGGCTGCGCAGAACCGTGCGGTGCGCGACCTGCTCGACCTGGCGTCGCGCTATGTCGTCGATTACGAGCAGCACTTCTGGGCCCTGGCGCTGGACGAAGAGAATGTGCAGTGGCTCGAGCGGCCGGTGCACACCGGCTCGAACCTGACCCGCGCCAACCCGGCCGGCGGCATGATTCCCGGCGGCGTGCAGCGGCGCACAGTGATCCACAGCGACTATGTGCTGGTGCAGGCGGGTCCCGGCCGTGGCTGGGTGCCCTATCGCGATCTCGTGTCAGTCAACGACAAGCACGTCCGCGATCGGGACGATCGGCTCGTGCGCCTGCTGAAGACGGGCCGTCCCGAGGCCTTCGACGAGGCGGCTGCCGTGCACGACGAGAGCCATCGCTACGACGTCGGAAACGTGCAGCGCACCATCAACATCCCGATGTTCGGCATGATGCTGCTGCATCCGCAGGTGCGCGAGCGCTTCGAGTTCAAGGCCGCCGGTGACGAGGTCATTGCCGGGCGGGCCGTCGAGCGCATGGCCTACACCGAGAAGGCCAGGCCGACCATCATCAAGACCTCGCGCGGCAAGGACATCGCGCTCACCGGCTTCCTCTGGATCGAATCGAGCACGGGCGTCGTGGTCAAGACCGCCATGACCGCTGCCGACCCGATCGTGCGGGCAAATGTGTATGTGACGTTCCGCCGCGACAGCGAACTGGGATTCTGGGTACCCGACGTGATGGAGGAGTTCTACAAGGCCGCCATCGCGTTCGACGAAACCCACTCGGTCTCGACGTTCACGACGCCCCGCCTCTATCCCCGATAGGGGCAGGGAGCCGCCGGGCCCCGCAAGGCGGGACACCGGCCGCTCTCCCCGCGACCGCCTACTGCGCCGGCAGCTTCGGCAGCGCCGCACCTTCGAGACGCGGCAGCAGCTGGTCACGCATCGCCAGGTGGTACACCGCCGCCGCAATCACCATCGCACTCTGCCTGGCATCGTCCTCGATGACGCGTTCGTAGGTGTCGAGGTTGGTGTGCCACGTGTGCGTGCCGTACTCGATGGGATCCTGGCTGACGCCGATGCCCGGCAGGCCGGCCTCGTTGAACGAGGTGTGGTCAGAGCCGCCGCGCCGCCGGCTGCTCGTCGCGTTGGCACCGAGGAAGCCGTTGTCGGCAAACGACGCAGTGGCGTCGCGCAGCACACGGGCGGCCTCTGACGGGCCGAACACGGTCATGCCCCGCGCGCGCCCCGTGCCCGAGTCGATGTTGAAGTAGCCGGCAAAGCCGGCAAACTCGGGCTTCGGATTTTCGGCCGTTCCGAAGTGCTGCTTCACGTAGGCCTGCGACCCGAGCAGCCCCTGCTCTTCGCCGCTCCACAGCGCCACGCGAATCGTGCGCCGCGGCCGGACGCCAATGGCCTGCAGGATGCGGATGGCCTCGAGCATCGTCGCCGAGCCGACGGCATTGTCGGTGGCCCCGGTGGCCGAGTGCCATGCGTCAAGATGCCCCCCGAGCATCACCACCTCGGTCGCCTTGTCGGTGCCGGGAATCTCGGCCACCACGTTGTACTGCGTGCGCCCCTCCGGATGCACCTGGTTGACGATGTGCATGTCGAGCTGCACGGTGCGGCCGGTGGCCATCAGGCGCCACAGGCGGCCGTAGTCCTCGTTGCGCATCACGACGGTGGGCACCGCCTTGCTGACGTCGAACGTGCGGTTGTTGAAGGCGCGAATCTGGCCGTGGTCACGCCCGGCATCGTTGATGCGCGCCACAGCTCCGGCACTGACGAGGAAGGCATCGAGCTGCTCGGCCACGCGGGCCGGAGACATCACGTCCCCGTTCGGGGCCGGCGGCATCTGCGGCGGTCCCGGCGCCGCCGGGGTGTCGCGTTCGAACTGCGCGCGCACCTCGGCATCCTCGCGGCGCTTGGCCGGGGGCACGATGGTGACGTCGACTTTCTGCGGGGCACCCACAAGGATGATGCGGCCCTTCACGGCGGCGCGCTGTGCGTCGAAGAACTGCGTGAGCTGCGCCTGCGTCGGTCGGTTCGGCAGCTCGAGCCGCATCGTCTCGGCGGTCACCGGTCCGTTGGTGCCCGGTGTCCACGCCAGGGCCTCGGCCACCAGGGCGTCCTTCACCGGCGACACGATGTGGACCGACAGCCGCTCGTTGGTCCAGCCGGGATGCCCGAAATCCCACGGTTCGAGGTGGGCGTTCTTCAGGCCCCAGCTGGTGGTCTGCGTCACGACCCATTCCATCGCCGCCTTCAGCTGCGGCGAGCCGGTGAGCCGGGGGCCGTATACGTCGGTCAGCACCTGCAGCGTCTGCATGATCTGCGAGCGGTCGGTGGCTTCGCGGCGAATCTTCCAGAGCAGGTCGGGGTCGACGCGCTCCTGCGCCGCGGCAGGGGCCTGCGGAGCCTGTGCGGCAGGCAGTGCGACAACGGTCAGGAGCAGGAGGGCGACAAGCGAGAGTCGAATGCGCATAGGAGGGTTCCGCTGCGCATTATCCTTCGGCCTCTGGTCCCGTGTCGCTCCCTCTCGTCGTGCCCGGTCGAAGGGCGTCGGGCAGGACGGCGTCGCAGGCCTACTGCGCGCCCGCGGCTGCACAGGTCGGCACGGGCTGCACCGACCCCGGGGGCACCTGCGCCACTTCGAGATGCTGCACGAGCGGAGGCACTGTCGGGGCGAGTGTCACTTCGGCCCGCAGAGTGCCGCGCTGGCAGTCGAGCGTCCACACGCCGCGCTGGGGATTTTCGAGGGGGAGGAATGCGCCGGTGTCGCGGCATGACCCCACCGCCTCGTGCAGCGCCGCGAACTCGGCCCGACGCCGGTCGATGGAGCGGTCGCGGAACAGGTTGACGGCGGCCAGTGCCTCGGCGCGATCGTCGTTCCAGCCTTCCAGAAGGGCCAGCACCTCGCTGCGCGCGTGCTGCAGGGCCGGCGAGGGCGCAAACTGTCGCGGCACCAATCCGCCCGTCGCGGCCAGGGCCGAGAATGCCTCATTCGCCACGCCGCCGAATCCGGCGTAGGTGCGATTCCCGAAGACGATGATGCCGACGCCGTAGTCGGGGAGCCACTGCATCACCGAGCCGAAGCCGGGCAGCCCGCCGCTGTGGGCCACGACGTGGCCAAAGTCGCACGTCTGCGAGATGCGCAGGCCGTAGCCGTACCCGCCACTGAACAGCTGCAGGGCTCCGGTTCCCGGGGCCCGGCTGACGGATGCCGGCCGTGTGCGTGCTACCTGCTGCATTTCGCGGAGCGAGGCGCGGCGGATGGGACCCGCCTCGGCGCCGCTGCGTGCCGGCCACGCCGACAGCATCGCCGCGACATAGCGCGACAGGTCGCTCATCGACGTGAGCATGCCGCCCATCGAACCGAAGGCGCCGTCAGGCAGTGGCGGCTCTTCCTTCCAGCGTGCATCCTCCCACCGATAGCCGCGTGCACGCAGCGCATCGTCCACCTGCGCGGGCTCGAGCGTCGTGGCCGCCATGCCGAGCGGGTTGAGAATCTCGCGCTGGATGTACTGGCGGTACGGCACGCCAGACACGCGCGAAATCACGCGGCCGAGGATGGCGAAGCCATAGTTGGAGTATTCGTAGGCGGTGCCCGGCGCGGTCGAAAAGGCCATGCCGCGTTCGAGCATGGCGGTGAAGTCCTCTTCGGTGACGGCCAGCTGCTGGTCGCCCCAGGGGTTGTCCTCGGGAAACCCCGCCGAGTGCGACAGCAGGTGCCGCAGCGTGATGCGCGGCGCATCGTCGGTGGGGCCCTTCCAGCGGCGCAGCTGGGGAACGAAGCGCTCGGCCGGATCGTCGAGCGACAGCCGTCCTTCGTCACGCAGCTTCAGGATGGCCATGGCCGTGAAGCTCTTGGTCATCGAGGCAATGCGGAAGATCGTGTCGGGGGTGACCGGTGCGTTCCGCTCGACGTCTCGCAGGCCCGACACGCCCACATGCGCCACGCCATCGTCGATGACGATGCCCCAGATGAGGCCGGGGATGTGCTCGGCGGCAGCGTAGTCGGCCATCAGCCGGTCGATGGCCGGGAATGCCGTGGCCATGCGCGTGCGCCTGTCTGCGAGCGGAAAGGCGGGTGCGGGGGCGAGAGCGAGTGCCGCGGCGGCCTCATCCTGTCGGACGACGGGGGGGTCGGCCGGCTGCCTCAGCAGCAGCAGAGCCACGACGGACGCCGACAGCAGCAGGGCCCACAATGCGCGCATGGGCGCATGATCGCACAGGCGCCGTTCCGGGGCGAATCTTTACACCCTTCACAGGATGACTCGCGCATAATAGCGCCCACCGGCCATGTCATCGCTGCTGCATCGGTTCCTGTCACGCGTCGCCCGCATCGAACCCCGCGAACTTCCGGCGGTGCTGGCGGCCTTCCTGCTGTTCTTCTTCGTGCTGGGCAGCTACTTCGCCGTGCGCCCCGTGCGCGAGACGGTGGCCACCATCCTGGGCCGTGAGCGCGTGGCCGACCTGTGGCTGTACACCGCGCTGTTCTCGATGCTGATTGTGCCCGTGTTCGGGTGGCTGGTGGCACGCGTGCGGCGCAGCGTGCTGCTGCCCGGTGTCTATGGCGCGGTCGCGCTGATCCTGGCCGGCATCGGCTCGGTGCTGCAGGCAGACGGGGCAGGTGTCAGCATCGGCGTCGGTGCGTTCTTCTACGTGTGGATCAGCGTGCTCAACCTGATGCTGGTCTCGATCTTCTGGAGCTTCCTGCTCGAGATGTTCTCGAGCGACCAGGCCACGCGGCTGTTCGGTGTCATCGCGGCCGGGGGGACGCTCGGTGCGCTGGTGGGGCCGCTGACGACCCGGCTGGTGGTGAATGCGCTGGGCAATGCCGGGGTGCTGTATGTCGGCACGGCCGGATTCCTGTGTGCCATCGGGTGCCAGATGGCGCTCATTCGCATCTGGAAGCGCGACCGTGAGGGCATCAGGGCGGCGTCGGCCAGCGCCTCGCCCGCGGCCGCGTCACGTGCCGATGCGGCCCTGGGCGGCAATCCCTTTGCGGGCATCCCGATTGTGCTGCGGTCGCCCTACCTGCTGGGCATTGCCCTCTTCGTGATGCTGCTGTCGGCGGTGAACACGTTCCTGTACTTCGAGCAGCTGCAGATTGTCAGCGACACGTTCCCCGATACGACGCGGCGCACCGAGGTGTTTGCCACCATCGACTTCGTGGTGCAGTCGCTGACGATTGTGTCGCAGCTGTTCCTGACCGGGGCCATTGCGGCGCGCTTCGGCGTGGGGACGCTGCTGACCTTCGTGCCGGTGCTGATGACCGGGGCGTTCCTGACGCTGGCCGGCTCGCATGTGTTTGCGGTGATTGCGGTGTCGCTGGTGATGCGGCGTTACGGCGAGTATGCGTTCATCCGTCCCGGGCGCGAGATGCTGTGGAGCACGATGGACACCGAGACCAAGTACAAGGCCAAGAGCTTCATCGACGTGCCCGTCTACCGGGCGGCCGACTATGTCGGGGCGCAGTTCAAGACGGCCCTCGATGCCGTGGTGTCGTCGCCCTCGGCCCCGGCCCTGGTCGGGGCGGGCATCGCCGTGGTGTGGGCCGTGTGCGGCTGGCAGCTGGGCCGGCAGCACGACGCGACCCTGCGCGGCCGGCAGTGAGGGGCGACTGGTTCAGCGGCGGGGCGTGAGGGGGCACCAGGCCGGTCATGCCGACCGGCAAGGGTGTGGCTTCACCACACTGGGCCAGCTGCGGCGCATCGAGGGACGCGCGTGCGCACGCCTGACCGCGCTGACTGCTGAGTCGTGCGGTAGTCTGTCAGTCTGGACGGGGGAGGATGGAAGGGGGAGCGGCCCCGACCCCTCCGTCGGAGGGGCCGGGACCACACCTGCGTATCAGAAGCGGACGATGAAGGAGAACCGGACGCTGGTGGGCTGAACGAACTGCCCGCGCGCGGTGGCCTTCCCGTAGTTGGTGACGGCCGCGGAACAGGTGGCGTTGGCCGTCGTTCCGCACCACGCCGTGTTGCTCGTGCCCACCTGGGTTTCGGTGTTGGTCACGTTGAACACCTCGGCCTTGAATCCGGCCTGGTAGGTTCTGGCAATGCGCCAGGTCAGCTCGCCCGACAGGTCAGCGGTCATGAGCAGGCCGTCGAACACATCCGTGCCGAGCGGTTCGTAGAGATAGGTCGCGGTGGGGCCGGCGTTGGTCGTGGTTCCGGGGAACAGCACGTTGACCGCGCGGCTCTTCTCGAAGCGACCCCTCGAGATGACGTCTGCCACACCACCCAGCACCAGATTGAGCGGGCCGATTGGCTTCACATATGCGCCCTGGAACTTCAGGTTGTGCGGGCGGTCATAGCCCGGACGGCCGAACTTGTTCGCACCATCCTGGACGGTGGCGCACGGAATCACGCCGCCGTTTCCGATCGTCGTATCGACCGTCGTGCGGCAGTCGGCATCAAGGTAGTCACCCAGCGACGTGAACGTGGTGCCGAAGTGATTCCCGCGTGTGCGCGAGTAGGTGTAATTGGCCGTCGCGCTCCAGTTGTTGGCGAAGCGACGCTCGAAGGTGAACTGGATGCCGCGATACGAGCGCTCTGCCGGCTCGTAGTTGACCACGGTCCGCTTGATGGTGCGGTCTGCGTTGAACGTCCGGATGTCGTCGATCAGGTTGGCCCAGTCACGCGAAATGAACCGGGCGCCGACCGCCAACGTGCGGCCGAACTGGCGCTGCACGCCGAGCATGTATTCGTCCATGTGGAAGGGCCGCAGGTCTGGGTTGGGCAGGAACGAGGAGGCACCGAGGCGCACCTCGTTGGCGAACACATAGCTCGAGCCGTCCCACAGATAGTTCTTGTAGTTGGTCTGCTGCGGAATGGCGGCGAAGCCGTCAGAGAAGCTCTGCACCACGCCGACGTAATAGCGACCATAGCTGGCCTGAGCCACGGTACGGCCGTCTTCGGTCAGCGCGTAGCTGCTGGCCAGGCGGGGTGAGATGGTCTGGGCATCCACCGTGACGGCGCCGACGTCGCTCTTGCCCGACTGGACTTCGTAGCGCAGCCCGGCCTCGATGAAGAGGCGCGAGTTCACCTGGAACTTGTCGCGCAGGAATACTGCGAGGTTGCGCCCGGTGGACGTCGAGTCTCCAGACTCATAGTCGCGGCGAGCAAAGGGCACAAGCGAGCCGTTTGCCTGGTTGAAGGCGTCGACCAGGTAGAGCTGCTTGTTGGGATAGTCGAACCGCGCTCCTGACTCGACCGTCTGGAAGTCGACCCCGAGCTTGATGTTGTGGCTGCTCTTGCCGCGTGAGAAGAACCAGGTGCTGGCCGCGTTGGCCTGCTGTCTGGGGCGCGATACGAAGCCGTCGAAGGTGGCACCGTTGTAATACCGATTGTCGCCGAGGCTGAAGATGGGCGACCCATTGAACAGACGTCCCGTCTCGAACGGCACCACATCGATACGCGATTCGTAGGTGGCCGCCGCCGCCTCCATCGTCCAGTTGTTGCGGATGACACCGCTCCACTGTGCGGCCCAGTTTGTGGCGCCCTGATTCTGGCGCGTGAGTGCCGTCCGCTCGCCCGCGGAGCCCCAGTAGTCGATGATGAAGCCGTTGGTCGGGGCCCGGTAGTACTTGACCCACACGTTGTTGGCGGAATTCAACTGCACGGTGGCGCGGACGTTGAGGAAGCCGGCCTCCGTGGTCTGCTGATAGTCCTCGGGAATCAGGCCCACGGTCTGACGGCGGGGCGTGGTGTTCTCCTGCCGCTCGAAGGCACCGAAGAACCAGGCGTGGTTCTTCCAGATGGGTCCTCCCAGGGTCGGGGCGTAGACCGGGTTCACCTGGTCGAACTTGATGCGCTCCAGCGAGGCACCGCTCACCTGGTTCTTGGTCGTGTTCTGCTTGTTCCACTGGTCGTTGACGATGATGTACTTGGCCGACCCTTCAAATCGGTTCGTCCCGGACTTGGTCACGACGTTGACGATGGCACCCTGTGCGCGACCGAACTCGGCCGATGCGCCCGAGGTCGAGACCGACACTTCCTGGATGGCTTCGAAGTTGAGATTGGTGCCGAACGTGCCAGTGGTCGGGTCGGTGGTGTCGACGCTGTCGATGAGGAACTGGTTCTGGCTGGACAGTGCACCGAGCGCGTTGACGTTGCCCGTGCCCACCACGCCGGGCACCGTGCCGATCAGCGACTGATAGCTGCGGCCGATGGGCAGCTTCTCGAACTGGTCGTTGCGGATGCGCGTGTTGTTGGTCACGTTCGTCATGTCGACGATGGGCACTTCGCCGACGACCTGAACGGTGTCGGTGAGTGCGCCGACCTTGAGCGCGATATCCACCGCGGTGGTCTTTTCGGTTTCCACCAGATTGTCGGTGCGCTGGACGGTCTCGAAGCCCTGGAGCTGGGCCTGGACGGCGTAGATGCCGATGGGCACCGCGCCGAAGAGGTAGCGGCCGTTGGCGTCGGTGACCCCCGACCGGGTGACCCCGCGCTGGGTGTCGGTGATGGTGACCGTGACGCCCGGCAGCACGCCGCCGCTTTCGTCCGTCACCGTGCCGGCGATCGTGCCAATCTGCGCCGGCTGGGCCCAGGCCATGCGCGCCGTCAGCAGCAGGGCGAGTACCCCGAGTCGTTTCACGAACCGTAGAGTCATACTGGTCCCCTCCACCAGAATGACGGGCCGCGAAGCCAGCACTGAGGTGCCTGCGGCAGGGCCCGTCTGTATCCCACAAAAACGAATTTTTAAGACTACTTAACATTCGGTATGGATCCCAACGAGATCCCGTGGGCCCGGTCCGGCCCTGCCCCCGGGCGGAAGATTCGGTAAGCTCAGGGAGCTATGCGCACATGGTTGCTCACCCTGACACTGCTGGTGGCCGTGCCGGCCGCGGCCCAATCGGTCGTTCCCGAGCCGTTCTGGCCGGGTGCCACGTATGACCCCGCCATCCCCACCCTGCGACAGGTGGTGGGGCATGACCCGGGGACTGAAATCACTTCGCCCGAACAGATTGGCGCCTACCTGCAGGCCCTGCAGAAGGCCGACCCGGCCCGCACGCGGCTGGTCGAGTACGCCCGGAGCTGGGAGGGGCGTCCGCTGTGGATGCTCATCGTGGGCTCGCCGGCTCGCATCGCGGCGCTCGATGCCGTGAAGGCCGACCTGCAACGGCTGGCCGACCCGCGTGGTCTTTCTGCGGCCGAGCAGCAGCGGCTGCTGCAGCAGAACCCCGTGGTCGTGTGGCTGGCGCACGGGGTGCACGGCAACGAAATCTCGTCGGCCGACGCGGCCCTGCTCGAGGCCTATCACCTGCTGGCCGCACGCGGCGATGCCGATGTCGACCTGATCCTGCGCGAGACGCTGCTGCTCATCGATCCGATGCAGAACCCCGACGGCCGCGCGCGCTTCCTGTTCCAGAACCTGCAGGGGCGCGCCGCCCACCTCGATCCGGTGCCCTACAACGCCGAGCACGACGAGCCGTGGCCGGGCGGACGGTCGAATCACTACCTCTTCGACATGAACCGTGACTGGTTTGCCCAGACGCAGCCGGAGAGCCGCGGCCGTATCCGGATCGGCCGCGAGTTCTGGCCCCAGGTGACTGTCGACCTGCACGAACAGGGCGGTGACAACCACTACTTCTTTCCGCCCCCGGCCGACCCTATCAACCCCCACCTGACCCGGTCGCAGCTGGCGTCGCTCGAGATGTTCGGGCGGGCCAATGCCGAGCGGTTCGACCAGCGCGGCTGGCCGTATTACATCCGTGACGTCTACGACGCGTTCTACCCGGGCTACGGCGACTCGTGGCCGACGGCCCATGGGTCCATCGGCATGACATACGAGCAGCCCTCGGCCCGGGCGCTGTCGTTCGCGCGGCGTGACGGGACGGTGATGACCTACCGCGACGGCGTGATGCACCACTTCAACGCCGCCATCGTGACCGCGCGCACCGCGGCGCGGAACCGCGAGCGGCTGCTGCGCAACTTCCTCGAGTTCCGGCAGACCGCCGTCACCGAAGGCGAACAGAGCCCGGCGCGCGAGTATGTGCTGCTGCCGGGGCATGATCCATCGAGGGCCGCAGCGCTGGCGCGCAACCTGGCCACGCAGGGCATTGCCGTGCGGCAGACGACGGCCCCGACGAAGGTGGGTACGCGCGAGGTGCCGGCCGGGGCGTATGTGGTGTCGCATGCGCAGCCGTCAGGGCGCCTGGTGCGCAACCTGCTCGACCCTGCGGTGCCGCTGCCCGAGGCGTTCGTGAAGGCGCAGGAGGCCCGCCGCGCCCGGCGACTGCCCGATGAGATTTACGACATCACGGCCTGGAGCCTGCCGCTGCTGTACGACGTCGAGGTGGTGACCAGTACTGCGCCCCTCACGGTGTCGGCGACAGCGGTGCCCGATACCTACGACGCGCCACCTGCCCCGCGCACGTTTGCCCGCGGACAGGTGGGGTACCTGCTGCCGTGGGGTTCGGCGGCGGCTGCGCTGACGGCCGAGGCCCTGGCCGACGGCGTGCGCGTGACGAGCATCGGCGGCACCTTCACGCTGCAGGGCACGACCTATCCGATCGGCACGGCGCTCGTGAGACAGGCCGGCAACCCTGCCGATCTGCACGAGCGCCTGCAGCGGCTCGCCACGAAGCACGGCGCCACTGTCGTGCCCATCGACTCGGCGTTCATTGACCGCGGCGTCTCGCTTGGTGGCAACGACACGGCCGCCCTGCGGGCCCCCCGGGTGGTGCTGGCCTGGGATGCGCCGACGCAGTCGCTGTCAGCGGGATGGACGCGCTATGTGCTCGAGCGCCGCTATGGGCAGCGCGTGACGGCGGTGCGCGTCAGCGCCCTGGGCCGCGTGGTGTGGAGCGACGTCGATGTGCTGGTGCTGCCGTCAGGCAACTATGCGGGCGCCATTGGCGACGCGGTGCTGGCACGCATCCGCGAGTGGGTGCGCGGCGGCGGTACGCTCATCACCCTGGCCGACGCCACCCGCTGGGCCGCGTCGGAGGGCGTGGGCCTGCTGTCGACCAAGCCCCTGCTCAAGAACGGGAACCTCGACATGCCCGGCAACGTGCCCGCTGCCGGGCAGGGGCGCGAGACGCCGGCCAAGCCGGCCGAGGCGGCCGCCTTCAACTATGACGCCGCCATCCAGCCCGAGCGCGAGCGGCCCGACGCGCAGCCCGGGGCGCTGCTGCGCGTGCGCATCGACACCGAGCACTGGCTGTCGGCGGGCCACGATGCCGAGGGCGCGACCATGATTGAGGGCAGTCGCGTCTTCGCACCCCTCAGGCTCGACAGCGGCCGCAATGTCGGCGTGTACGCCACGCGCGACCGCCTCATTGCCTCGGGGCTCATCTGGCCCGAGAATCAGGGCCTGCTCGTCGAGAAGGCGTATCTCATGCACCAGCCGCTCGGCCAGGGGCATATCATCGGCTTTGCCGAGGAAGCCACCTACCGGGCGTTCAGCGAGGGCACGATGCTGCTCTTCATGAACGCCGTGCTGCTGGGACCCGGCTACTGACGTCACGTTCGAGGGAGACACCTGCCATGACCCTGCGACTGCTTCGCCTGTCGGCGCTCGTCACGCTCACCATTGCGGTGCTGTCGGTGCAGCCCGCGTCCATGACCGCCCAGGGTGGCGCCTACTTTCCGCCGAAGGGCGACTGGGCACGCCGGCCCCCGGCCGAGCTCGGCATGGACCCGGCCCGGCTGGCCGAGGCCGTCGCCTTCGCGCAGAGCCGTGAGTCGACGCGCGAGTTCGACTTCTCGGATCAGGAACGCATCTTCGGCTCACTGCTCGGGTCGGTGCCCACACGCCGCGCCGCCACCAACGGCGTCGTCATCTACAAGGGCTATGTGGTCGCCGAGTTCGGCGAAACCACGGCTGTCGATCCGACCTACTCGGTGGCCAAGAGCATGATGGCCACCGTGGCCGCCGTGGCCGTGCGCGACGGGCGCCTCGTGGTGAATGACCGCGTCGGGGCCACGGTGAAGGACGGTGGCTACGACTCGCCCCGCAACAGCGAGGTCACCTGGAAGATGCACCTGCAGCAGGAGACCGAGTGGGAAGGCGAGATGTTCGGCAAGAAGCACGACTTCGTGGGGCGCGAGGCGTTCGGCGAAGGCGAGCGGACGCCGCGCGAGCTGCAGCGTCCGGGCACGTTCTACGAATACAACGACGTGCGCATCAATCGCCTCGGCCTCTCGCTGCTGCGGGTGTTCCGCAAGCCGGTGCCCGAGGTCTTCCGCGACGAAATCATGGCGCCCATCGGCGCCTCGACCGACTGGAAGTGGGTGCCGTACCACAACAGCTATGTGACGATCGACGGCCGGCGGATGCCCTCGGTCAGCGGCGGCACGCGCTGGGGCGGCGGCGTCTGGATTCACTCGTGGGACATGGCGCGCTTCGGCTATCTCTGGCTGCGCGGCGGGCGCTGGGGCGACCGCCAGCTGCTGCCCCCGGACTTCGTGAAGGCCGCCACGTCGCCGAGCGCGCACGGGCCCGACTACGGCTACCTCTGGTGGCTCAACACGCAGGGGAAGAACTATCCGGGGCTGCCGGCCACGGCCTACGGCGCGCGCGGCGCCGGCAGCAACACCATCACCATCTCGCCCGAGCACGACCTGGTGGTCGTGTGGCGCTGGCACCGCGGCAACGAGGCCGAGTTCGTGCAGCGCGTCATCAGCGCCATCC
This sequence comes from uncultured Bifidobacteriaceae bacterium, assembly GCA_964643765.1. Classification (GTDB taxonomy): domain Bacteria; phylum Acidobacteriota; class Vicinamibacteria; order Vicinamibacterales; family UBA2999; genus VFZN01. The sequence goes on from CAZXTM010000001.1 coordinate 139,963, forward strand.
GGCGCTGAAGCGGGTGCCCGGGAGGACGGCCGTCAGCGACGGCCGTCCATCTGCCCGATGGTGCGCGTCGACGGCGGGCGCGACGCACGCAGCCTGGCCGACACCTGCTCGGCCTGCCGCCACGCCCGCAGCACGTTGCCGCCGAGAATCTTCTTCACGTCGACATCGCTGTAGCCGCGCCGCAGCAGCTCGGCGGTCAGGGCGGGATAGGTGGACACATCCTCGAGGCCCTGCACCACGCTGGTGATGCCGTCAAAGTCACCCCCGAGGCCAATGTGGTCGATGCCGGCCACCTTGCGGATGTGGTCGATGTGGTCGGCCACCTCTGACAGCGTGGCCCGGGGTTCGGGATGCTCGCTGCGCCAGCGGTCGAGGCCGGCAGGCACGTAGGCGCTGTTGCCGGGGAACTGCGCGCGCAGCAGCTGCTGCTGGGCCGAGTAGAGCAGGTTCCAGTCGGCCACCTTCTGGGAAATGAATCCGGGCACGAAGGTCACCATCAGGACGCCACCGTTTTTCGGCAGCAGCGCCAGCACGTCATCGGGCACGGCCCGGGGCACGTTGCACAGGGCGCGCGCGGTCGAGTGCGAGAAGATGACGGGAGCCTCGCTGACGGCGATGGCATCCTTCATGGTGTCGGGCGAGACATGGCTCAGGTCGACCAGCATGCCGAGCCGGTTCATCTCGCGCACGACTTCCTCGCCGAAGGGCGACAGGCCACCGAGCTTCGGTTCAGCCGTGGCCGCGTCGGCCCACGGCACGTTGTCCGAGTGCGTCAGCGTCAGGTAGCGTGCGCCGGCGGCATACATCTGCCGCAGTGTGCCGAGCGAGCTGTCGATCGAGTGCCCGCCTTCCATGCCCATCATCGAGCCGATCCGGCCCGCCCTGAACGCCCGCTCGGCTTCGTCAGCGGTGAGTGCCAGCTGGAACGTCTCGGGCCATCGGGCCACCATGCGGTGCACGATGTCGATCTGCTCGAGCGTGGCCCGCACCGCCTCGGTGCCCTGCATGGTCGAGGGCACGTACACCGACCAGAACTGCGCGCCCATGCCGCCGGCCCTGAGCCGGGGGATGTCGGTCATCAGCTTCGGGACCGACCCGGTGATGTCGGCCTTCGAGAAGTCGCCGCCCCGGTCAATCTCGCGCAGTGCCCACGGATAGTCGTTGTGCCCGTCGACGAGCGGTGCCTCGCGGTGCAGGGCCAGGGCCCGCGTCCGCAGGTCGCCCTGTGCCCCGAGGGGCAGCAGCGCGCCGATGGCCAGTGTCAGGCAGAGGGGCCAGAAGAGTCGGGAAGCCAGTCGCATCCGTGCATTAAAGCACGGGGCCCTCAGAGGGTCAGCAGGGTCTCGCGCAGGCGCCGCGACTGAATGCGGCTGACCTGCAGCGTCTGTCCGTTGGCCAGCGCGACCTGGTAGGTGCCGCCGGGCATCGGGCTGACGCGCTGGATCTGGTCGAGGGCAGCCAGGGCGCTGCGGCTCAGCCGCACGAAGCGTCGCGGGTCGAGGCGCGCCTCGAGCAGGTGCAGCCGGTGGCTGATGGTGAACCGTTCGGCCGTCACCGTCGTGATGTGCATCAGCTCACCGTCTGCCACAATCGAGGCAATCTGCCTGACAGGAAGAATCACCACTTCGTCGCGCCGCCGCACCGGCAGGCGCTCGAGATAGGGACGCCGTGCCGCGATCTCCATGGCCGCGACGGCGGCCGACACCCGGCGGCTGCGTTCGGCACCCGATACGCGGTGGCGTGCGCGCTGCAGCGTCTCGGCCAGCCGGTCGCGCTCGACCGGCTTGAGCAGGTAGTCGACGGCATTCAGTTCGAAGGCCTCGACCGCAAACTCGTCGTGGGCCGTCACGAAGGCAATCAGCGGAGGCGCCTCCTGGGTCAGCAGCCGCGCGGTGTCGAGCCCGCCGAGTTCGGGCATGTGCAGGTCGAGCAGCACCAGGTGCGGAGATGCCTGCTCGATCAGGGCCAGGGCCTCATGCCCGTTGGCGGCCTCGCCGACGACCGTCACCTCGGGAAAGCTCTCGAGGAGATTGCGCAGGAATCGCCGGGCCGGCCGTTCGTCATCGGCCAGTACGATACGCAGTGGCTCGGTCATGGTCGGAAGATGCCGCGGTCAGCGGCAGGGACAGCGGCAGGCGAATCTCCGCCACGGTGGCCAGGGTGGCATCGGCAGTCAGCGTCAGGGTGGCCTGCGTGCCATAGTGGCCGGCGAGCCGGCGTTCGACATTGGCCAGGCCGAGGTGGCCCTCACCCCGACTGATGTCCCGGCCGAGCGGCTTGCCCGTGTTCCTGACGGTGAGCACGAGCATGGACGGCGATGCCTCGAGGCGCCGGGCCGTGATGGTGACCTCGCCCCCCTGAACGCTCGGGGCGACGCCATGCTTGATGGCGTTCTCGACCAGGGGCTGCAGCACGAGGGCCGGCAGCGGCACCGTGCGCAGCTCGGCTGGCACATCGATGCTCACCCGCAGTCGCTCCTCGAAGCGCTCGTGCTCGATGTCGAGATAGTGTTCGACCAGTTCGAGTTCACGGCCCAGCTTGGTGAACTCGCCCTCGGGGCGGAGCACGCCGCGCAGCAGGCCGGTCAGCCGCAGCAGCGTACGCAGCGCCCGTGGCGGTGCCGTTTCGATGAGGTAGCCGATGGTGGTGAGCGCGTTGAACAGGAAGTGCGGGTTGATCTGCGCCCGCAGGGCGCGCAGCTCGGCCTCGGCAGCCAGCTTTTGCATCTCCTCCTCGCGCAGCTGCACTTCGTAGCGCTCGAGGGTCAGACGGATGGCATCGATGCGCCGCGCCGCGATGCCGACGACCGCCTCGACCAGGGCGATGTCATCCGACAGGAGGCGCCGGCCACCAGTGAGCTCGCCCAGCTGGATCGCGATCACAGGCGGATCGGTGGTGGGCACGACCATGTCGGTATCTGCACGTCGATGGTCGTCCGCAGATTCGGTCCACGACACGCGGCTGGCATTGAGCGCCAGCGTCAGCGCCCCAGCCACCGCATCCATGACGCCGGCGACTGAGGCCTGGTCTGCCACCTCACGCGCCAGCGTCGTCCGCAGCACCGCATAGTCGACGCGCCCGAGCAACACGTGGTCGACAAAGACGGTGACCTGCTGCCGCAGCCACGGTGTCAGGAGCGCCGTTGCGACCCACAGGCCGAGCATCACGCCCTGAGCCACCGGTCCCTCCGGCAGTCGGGTCACGGCTGAGAAACTCACGAGAGCCAGCGTGACCACGGTCAGCAGTGTGAGGGCGCGCTTGAGGAACAGGTCGCCGAGGGCAAACCGATAGTTCTGGTAGAGGATCGCAAAGGCCAGCGGAATCGCGGCGTGGTGGCCGAGCAGCTGCATCCACCAGCTGTCCTGCTGGGTGTGGAAGCTGCCGAGGTGTGTGGCCGAGACGGCGAACAGCACGAGGGCCAGCACCCACAGCGCCCGCCGCGCATGGGCCTGCGCGCGGGTCAGCAACCCTAGCGGCACAATCAGCAGCGTGAAGCAGGCCGTCAGCAGCTGGAAGGCCAGCGTCGAGGACGCGGTGCTGCCCGTGACCATCGTGGCACCATGGAGCAGGGCGGCAAGCCCGGCCATGGCATATGCGAGCCCGACCACATAGCGACCGCTCCCGAGATCGCGGGCGACCGAGTGGACGACCACGGCCGCGAGGAACCCGAGCGCGGGAAACGAGACGGCCGACAGTGGGATGCTGTCGAACAGCAGCCCGAGCCGGGGCAGGCCGTAGGCCGCCAGTTCCCCGAGGTTCCACACGAGGCCGAGCAGCGCGGTCGCCAGCGGCAACCGGTCGCGGCGCCCTGACTCGGCGTGGGGGCGCCGGCGCAGGACCAGCACCAGCAGCATCGCGTACAGCGCCGTGCCCGTGGCAAAACCCACGAGGTTCAGCAGATCGGCGGCGTTGGACGCGAGCACATCTTGATTCTAGCGGGAGCCGCGTCCTCTCCGGGCGCGGGGCCCATGAGTGGTCGTAATGAAACCATGAGTGGACATGCTGGCACGGTGAATCGGGCATGCTGTCGGCCATGTCAACGTCCCTCCGCATGGCCTTTCTGGGCCTGGCACTGACCGTGTGGGGCTGCACCAGCAGCGATTCCGGCAGCACCGTCACCCTGGTCACCCCGGTGACACCCGTCACGCCCACGCCCACCATCACCCCGGGGCCGCATCGTCGCCGAGCCGACCGGCGCCATTCTGGTGTCTGGCACGCCGGTCCTGACCGCGCAGGGATTCACGGCGTCGGATAACGCCACGCTGAGCTGCGCGTGGAACTTCGGGAACGGCAGCACGCAATCGGGGCTGATCTCGGTCCGCCCGAGCTATGCGACGGCCGGCACCTCTACGGTGCGGGTCACGGCCACCGGGTCCACGGGAGCCACGTCACCAGCCACGCTCGACCTTCGGGTGGGCAGCATGACGGGCCGGTGGCGCCTGATCGACTCGGCGGGCACGACCCTGTCGTCAACAGGCCAGCTGACGCAGAACGGCCTGGCCGTGACGGGCGAGGACCAGATTGCCAGCGACTGCCGCTGGACCGTAAGCGGGGTGGTGGGGGATGCGCGGCTGGCGCTGCTGACCTGGACGCGAACCGCCGGAGCGTGCGCGGGCCGCAACCTGCCGAACGTCTTCACGTTCACGGGGACGGGGAATGCCGACCTGACCGAGTTTGCTGGAAGCTTCTCGAATGCACAGGGCGACACCTTGACGGGGGCAGGCCGGCTGGTGCCGTGCGGCACCAGCGGCTGCTGAGACGACGCGCGGCTACTTGCGCTTGCCGGTGAAGTCGATGGCGCCGAAGCCGGCGACATCCATGGTGCCCTTCATCTCGTCGCCGGTCACTTCGCCGGTCATGACGATGTCGACGGGGCCGCCGGGGGTCACCATGCCGAAGGTCACCTTGACCGTCGAGCCGTTGACTTCACCCTTGAACTCGGTTTCGCCCATGGGGCTGCTCATGCTGCCGGTGACGGCGGTGCCCTCCTGGGTGAACGTGACGTCGGTGTCCATCGAGCCCTGCGGGCTGTTGATGGTGAGCACCCAGTTGCCGGCGACCGACTGGGCGTGCAGCGCCACCGACGCGACTGCGAGCACCAGGGCAAACGTAAGCGAGCGAATGATCTGAGCCATAACTTCACCGCGCCTCCTGCGCATGCTGCACCCGGTCCTCGTGCCGCGAGGACCGGCGTTTCTCTCCGTTACTTCCGAGCCGACGGTGTCAGGGTGGTCGTGCGCCGCGCTGTGCCACGCATGTACACAACCGTCGCCGGCTGCCCTATCTTGAGCAGGTCGAGCGCATACGTGTAGTCGTAGATGTTTGCGATCGACTGGCCATCCAGTTCCACGATGATATCGCCTTTCTGCAGGCCCGCCTGTTCGGCCGGGCCGCCGCCGATGACGCCGCCGAGCAGCAGGCCCTTCACGTCGGTGGCGTAGTCGGGAATGGTGCCGGTGAAGATGCGCAGGCCGGCGCGCCCGCCCGTGTCGGTCTTCTGCTCGACCTTGGTGAAGAGCGGAGGCTCATCGGCATCGAGCAGGCGGCGCGTGATGCTGCCGGCAAACCCGGCGATGCGGTCGAGGTCTTCGTAGTTGATCTTGTCGGCGGTGTCCGACGGCTTGTGATAATCGGTGTGCGCCCCGGTGAAGAAGGCCAGCGAGGCGACCCCGACGCCATTGAAGCTGCTGACGTCGGTGGGCTGATACGGGTCTTCCTGCAGCACGAGGTCGAACCCGGCGGCGACATTGGCCTGTTCGAGCAGGCGGGGCCAGACCGGGCTGGTGCCAGTGGCCTGGACGGTCAGCTTGTTGTCCGTGGAGCGTCCCACCATGTCGAAGTTGAGGTAGGCCGCCATCTCGGCAATCGGCACGGGCGGGGTATTCACAAAGGCCGTCGAACCGATGAGCCCCAGCTCCTCGCCCGACCAGAAGGTCACCACGAGGTGGCGCTTGCGCGGCACCCGCGCCAGGGCGTCGGCGATGGCCAGCACGGCGGCGGTGCCCGAGGCGTTGTCGTCGGCGCCGTGGTGAATCTGCCCGGCCTGATCCGCCGAGGCCAGGGAATTACCCGCGCTGCCGCGTCCCAAATGATCGTAATGCGCGCCGATCACCACCCACGGCCGCGTGGCGGCGGCCGACGGCGTGGCGGGCAGGTAGGCCACCACGTTCCGGCCCGTCTGCTGCTCGCGTACGACGCGGGCCGAGACAGACAGGGTCACGTCGGGAATGGCAAACCCGGTCGTGTGCGGATTGCCGGCGTCGAACTCCTTCTGCACCGACTCGAGCGTCTTGCCTGGCACCGCGGCGAAGAGGGCGTCGGCCACCGCACCGCTGGCACTGGCCGCCACGAGTCCCGACCCGGCCAGGGCCGTGTCGAAGCTCATCGGCACGACGGCGCCGGCGTTGGGCGACCGCGGGCCGGTGATCACGACGAGCGCCTTCGCGCCGCGCTGGCGCGCGGCCTGCGCCTTGTAGCGCAGGTCCGAGTATCTGGCGAGTGCGGCGCGTGTGGTCGCGTCGGCATCCTCGGGGAAGTACCGAAGAACGACCACGATGCGGTCCTTGACGTCGAGGCCCTGGTAGCTGTCGTAGCCGAACGTGGCCGACGAGGGCACGACAATGCCGTAGCCGGCGAAGACCACAGGGCCAGTCACCTCGGCCGAGTCAGAGAACGACAGGGCCTGCACCTCGGTCGCGGCACGGAAGGCGGCGGGTGCCTGGCCGTCGCGAGTGACGGTGATGGTCGACCCGCCGTCCCTCGACCCGGCGGTGAACGTGAAGGGCGACAGCATCGACGACTGGCCCGGCAGCGGGCGCGCGCCCAGGCGCGTCAGCTGCTCGACCAGATATTGCGCCGCCTGCTGTTCGCCGGGAGATCCGGCGAGCCGGCCTTCCATCGCGGGCGAGGCGAGGCGCTCGACATGTGTGCGCGTGCTGATCGGTGCCGTGGGCTGGGCGGCCGCACTGGCGGCCACACTGGCCAGCACGGCCAGCACTGACAGGCGACGCAACCGGATGGTGACAGGCATGGGCATCCTCATCGGCGGGCAGCGGCAGGGAGGGACCTACTGGCGCGCGGGCGCTGCCGCCAGCGCCGTCCGCACGGCTTCATGATTCCACTGCGCTAGGAAAATCTGTCCGGCGCCTCCTCCCGAGCGGCTCGAGGTGAACGCCACCTGGCGTCCGTCGGGCGAGGGCACGGGCAGGCCATCGAAGCCGTCCGAGTACGTGATGCGCACGGGCTGCTTGGCGCCGGCGGTGTCGACGACGAACACCTCGAAGTTCTCGAACCCGAGCTTGTTCGACGCGAAGAGGAAGTATTCGCCCGAGGGATGCTCGTAGGGCGCCCAGCTCATCGCCTTGAAGTCGGTGATCTGCCGCTTGTCGCTGCCGTCGGGCTTCATGGTCCAGATGTCGGCGATGAGGCCCTGCTCGTCGAACCGCCGCCAGACGATGCGGTCTCCCTTCGTCGTGAAGAAGGGGCCGCCGTCGTAGCCGGCCGCGGTGGTGAGTCGGCGCTGGCCGGTACCGTCGGCCTTCATGATGTAGATCTCGCCGAAATAGCTCGGGTCGGTCTCGAGCTGCTTCTGCTCGGCGGCGCTCAGCGTGCGGTTGTAGGCGTCGCGCATCGACGAGAAGACAATCCACTGGCCATCGGGCGAGTAACCGGCTTCGGCATCGTAGCCACGGGCCGTGGTGAGGCGCGTGAGCGCGCCCGACGATTCGGCGACGGCGTAGATGTCCATTTCCGGGTCGTAATCCCACGCGTAGCGGCGCTGCTTGCCCGAGGCGCGGAAATCGAGCTCGTCCTTCTGCAGCTGCAGCGAGCGCGGGTCGTGGTGGGTCGACGCGAAGAGAATCTGGTCCGAGCCGGGCCTGAAGAAGGCGCAGGTGGTCTTGCCCGTGCCAGGTGACACGCGCTTGGTTTCTCCGGTGGCGAAGTCGAGGGTGTAGATCTGGTAGAACGGGTTGGCCGGGTCGCGTTCACTCTGGAACACGAGTCGCGAGCCGTCGGGCGACCAGTAGCCCTCGCCGGCGCGCCGGCCCTCGACGGTCAGGCGTCGTATGCGCGACAGGTAGTCGCGCTCACGGTTGTCCGACGGGGCCGCAGGCGCCTGGGCGACCAGTGCGCCCGCCCCGAGGCACAGCAGCAGGCCAACCGAGCAGAGTCGCTGGAGCATGTCCCGGATCGTATGTTGCGCCGCACGCCCGGGGCAACCGCAGACTCAGGGGAGCAGGGCCTGGCTGCCTGGCCTGAACCGCGCACTGACGGCCATGATGCGCTGGCTGCCGTCGCGCACCACCGGAAACACGGCCACGAGGCGTCCGCCCTGAATGTCGATGCCGTTGTAGTCGCCCACAAACGACGAGGCGGCGCAGCAGTCGAACGGGTCGACGGGCACGCGGTGGTTCATGAACGTCCGCCCGCCGTCGATGCTGCGCGCCAGTGTGAGGCCGGTCAGGGTGCCCTTCTGCCCGCGGCGGTCGTGGAAGATCACGTTCAGGCTGCCGTCCGCCGGGTCGACGGCCATCCACGTGAACATCTGGTCGGCGCCGGCCGGGTCGTCGTTGACACGCACGGGCGCGTCCCACGTGCGTCCGCCGTCGCGCGAGGCCAGCACGAAGACGTCGGTGTCGCCGTTGCGCTGGTCGATGAAGTTCACATAGAGGCTGCCCCGGTGGGGACCGCCGCTGAGATCGACGCCGGTGACGGGCATGCCGTTGTGGCGCTCGAGTCCGGGCAGCGGAATGTCCCAGCCTCCGGTCAGCGGGTTGATGACCTGGTCTGCGCCGAACGTCCATCCTCCATCGTTGGACCGGTCGAAGACGAGGCCCTTCGGTCCCGCCCAGACCACGTAGACCTCGCCGTTCGGGCCCACGGCCGGAACGGCGCCCTCGACGGTGTTGTCGCCGTCGAGCGCGTCTCCCGACTCGTCGGAGATGCGGAAGGGCGGCTGGAAGGTCTGGCCCCCGTCCTTCGATCGGGCAAACCAGATGTGGGTGCGATGTGCGGGGTCCTTGCTGCCATACACATCGAACCGGGTCCACGCCACGTAGAGATGGCCGCGGTGCGGCGATGCGGGGGCGCGGTCGACGATCATCCACGGCTTGTCCTCGAAGGGCATTGCCGTGTTGAGGTGATCGATCACGGCCACGGGCGGCTGCCAGTCGACGCCGTCGCGGCTGCGGCGGACGAAGATGCCGCTGCTGGCTACCTCGGGACGGTCGACACGGATGCCGTCAAAGGCAATGTAGCTATGGAAGGCCGTGCCATCCCTTCCGAACGTCACCACATCGTCACCCTGCACGCGCCCACCCGGATTGGCCGCCGGCGTGCCGGTCCAGGTGCGGCCGCCGTCGGTCGAGACATAGCCCCAGTTGGACGAGCGGGGCTGACGGCCCGGCGGGTTCGACTGAATGAGCGTCGCGATGACGTGCAGGGGGTTGGTGGGATTGATGGCCACCGAGGCTTCGGCCGGCCTGAGCGCCTCGGGGCCGGTGACCGGGGTGACGGTCATCTGGCCCGCGACGGGCGGCAGCGGCCCCGGGGTCTGGGCCAGCACGGTGCCGATGGCCAGCACCGCGCCGAGCAGGGAGAGGCCGACGTGCGTGCCCTGTGTGCGCATGGCCTGCACTCTACTGCATCGCGAAGCGGACCGGCACCGATTGTCCGGCGGTCACGGTCACCGTCTGCGCGGCCGCCTTCAGCTGCTCGTGCCAGATCACCAGTTCGTAGCGCCCCGGCGCCAGGTCGGGCAGCGTGAAGGTGCCGTCGGCCCCGGTGACGACCGACAGCTCGTCGGTCACCACAATCCAGCCGCGCATCCACTGGTGGGTGCTGCAGCTGACGCGCATCGGCCCTGAGGCCGGCAGGGGCCTGCGCAGTTCGACGGCGGTCGAGGGCAGCGCGAGGTTCAGCAGCTGCCGGCCCTCGGGGCTGTGCAGGACGGTGGTGTGCAGAATCGGGTCGCGGCTGCTGGTGGCCATGGTGCCGCCGGGCGCCACCACCTGCACGCGTGGCACGAAGGCGCAGCGTTCGTTGGTGACGCGCACGGCCCGGGCCGGCGTGCGCGCCTTGAGGCCGCGGACGGTGACCACCGCATTCGCCAGTGCGCCGCCAGGCCCGACGAGGATGGCCTCGTTGGGCAGCTGCGCACCGCAGACCTGCTGGTCGAAGGCCACGCGGATGGGCCGGGGGCGGACGGCGGTGGTGGTGACCGTGCCTGTGATGCGTCCGCTGCCCCGCCCCTGTGCGGCGGCCAGCGGACCGACGAGGCCGAGCACAACGGCCAGCAGGGACACCGCCCATCCATTCATCGCCAGAAAACGACCATTCATTGAAAACTCCGGCCCATCCACCAGTCAGCCTTCATCGGTCCGCGACCATCGCCGGTAGTCTAGACAGGTGATGACTCATCGACTGTTCACTATCCTACTGCTCGCGCTGTCACTGACGTGGTCGACCCCGGCCGCGGCGCAGACGGGCACGACCCTCAGCGGGACCATCACGCAGGCCGATGGCGGACAGCCACTGGCCGGGGCCGTGGTGGTCATCGACGAACTGCGTCGGGAAACGCGGACGGATGCCAGCGGTCAGTACCGCTTCGAGGGCCTCCTTCCGGGCGAGTATCACCTGGGCGTGCGCGCCGACGGTTCGACGACGCGGCGTGTCGAGGTGACCGTGGCCAGCGCACCGGTCGTGCAGGACATCGCGGTCGAGTTCGACATTCACTTTGCCGAGGTGCTGTCGGTCAGCCCGTCGCCGCGCCCCCAGTTCGACGCCTACCAGCCGACGACGGTGCTGGGTGGACAGGAACTGGCGCAGCAGCAGGAGACGACCATCGCCGGCACATTGCAGTATGCACCGGGCATCTCGACGCGGGCCTTCGGTGCCGCCCCGGCCCGCCCGGTCATCCGCGGCCTTGATGGCGACCGCGTGGTCGTGCTCGAGGACGGCCAGCGCATGGGCGACCTGTCGAGCCAGTCGGCCGACCACGGGGTGCCGATCAACCCTGCCGCTGCGCGCCGCGTCGAGGTCGTCCGCGGCCCGGCGACGCTGCTCTACGGGGCCAACGCCATCGGCGGCCTGGTGAACGTGGTGACCGACCAGATTCCCACGCAGCCGGTGACGACGCCAACGGGCCGGATGAATTTCGATCTGGCCAACAACGGCAACCAGGTGGGGTCGGCGGCCGGCATCACGGTGGGGAACGGGCGCTTTGCCTTCACGGCGGGCGGCAGCGGACAGGACAGCGGCAGCTACTTCACCCCCGAGGGCAAGGTGCCCAACTCGCAGTCGTCGCTGGCCACGGGCAACGTCGGCGCTTCGTGGACGGGCGACAACCAGTACGCGGGTGCCAGCTACAGCTACACCGACTCCAAGTACGGCGTGCCGTTTGTGGAAGAGGGCAACGTCAGCCTCACGCCGCGGCGTCACTCGCTGAGCGCGCGCGCCGGCGCCTCGCAGATGAACGGCTTCTTCCAGTCGTATCGCGCCACGTTCGGGTTCCGCGACTACGAGCACCAGGAACTGGAAGGCACCGAGGTCGGCACGACCTACCAGAACCGTTCGGTGGAAGGCGAACTGCTGCTGTCGCACCGCAAGACGGCCAACCTGGTCGGCACCGTCGGCGGCTGGTTCATGCAGCGCGATTTCAACGTGATCGGGGCCGAGGCCCTCTCGCCCCCCGTGGGTCAGCGGAACGCCGCGGCGTTTGTGTACGAGGAAGTGGGCAATGCCCACGCGACGCTGCAATTCGGCGGACGCGTCGACCGCACCACCTACGAACCGCAGGGGGGACTGCCCGCCCGTGACTTCACCGAATGGTCGGGGTCGGCCGGCGTGCTGCTGCGCCCGTCGGCTGCACGCGACAACCTGGTGCTGGCGGCCAGCTTTGCCCGGGCGGCGCGTGCCCCGGCCATGGAGGAGCTGTACTTCTTCGGCCCCCACCTCGGGAACTTTGCCTATGAGATCGGAAATCCGACACTCGACGCCGAGCGGGCCCTGGGTGCCGACGTCTCGCTGCGCGCCCGCGGCGGGCGCTTCGAGGGGGAAATCACGTTCTTCTCGAACGACATTGCCAACTACATCTTCCGCAACCCGATCTCCGAGGAGGAATTCGAGGAGCGCGAAGAGGAGTTCGATGACCGCTTCGGCGTGGTCCACGGTGAGTCTGACGATCACGGGGACGATCACGGAGACGAGGGCCACCATGGCCACGGCGAGGGCCTGCCCTACGTCGAGTTCGTGGCGCGCGACAGCCGCCTGTGGGGCGTCGAGGCGCACGGCGACTTCAAGATCACCGACCGGTGGATTGCCGACTTCACGATTGACATGGTGCGCGGGCGCCTCAAGGAGACCGGCGAGCACCTGCCGCGCATTCCCCCGGCGCGCGGCATCTTCGGCCTCAAGTACCAGGGCAGCAGCCTGCAGGCCGGCGGCAACATCGTCATGGCGTCGGCGCAGGACCGCGTGTTCGGCGAGGAGACTGCCACGGACGGCTATGCGATGCTGCGGTTCTTCGCGTCATACTCCTTCGTGCAGGGCCGCGTCTTCAACACCATCACGGCACGCCTCGAGAACGCGGCTGACCGGCTGTATCGCAACCACCTCAACTATCTGAAGGATCGCGTCGCCGAGCGCGGACGCACCTTCCGGGTGGTCTACACACTGGGCTTCTAGTGGGACGCGGCGGCGGGCGGTTGCCCGCTGCCGTATCGGCCTGCCCGCACGGCGGGCACTGGCTGGGACCGTGTCTGTCCTCCACCAGGCGCTGTCGTACAGCATTCATCAGGGCCGGGTCACCGCGCGGCGGTGGTCCGGCCTTGTGTTGTCTGCCACAGGGAGCGCGTTAGGAGCGGCGGGTATCGGCCGTGCGGGTGATGGCCATGAAGACGGTGCAGGCCATGGCCAGCAGCACGAGGATGACGGCTGTCACCGACGGTTCGAGGCCGCGGCCATAGAAGAACAGCGCCACCGACGTCCACGCGGCACCGACCGCCACGGCCTTCACGCCCCGGGTGATGCTGCGCTCGGCGTGATAGCGGTCGACGTGCGTCATGGCGTCGCGGAAGAGCGGGGCGCTGCGCAGCCAGTCGTGCAGGTGGCGGCTCGAGCGCGAGAACGCCCAGAGTGCGATCAGCAGGAACACCGTGGTCGGCATCCCTGGCAGCACGGCCCCGATGGCGGCCAGTCCCACCGAGGTGAGGCCCAGCCCGATGTACAGCACCCGAGTCACGACGTCCCGATTATAATCCGCGGCCATGGCCCGCCTGCGTTCCTTTGTGCTTCCCGCGCTTGTTGTCCTGGCTGCCGCACCGCTGAGCCTGCCAGACCCCTCGTTCGACCGGCCGGCACTGGCGCAGGAGGCCGCACCGATCTGGCTGGCACCCTATCGCAAAGACGCCCAGCGGATCATCGCCGCCGCCACGGCCGACCAGTTCGCGTGGAACCGCCTGGCCGAGCTGACCGACACCTACGGTGCGCGCCTGACCGGATCGGACAACCTGACCCGGGCCATCGCGTGGGCCACCGACACCATGCGTGCCGATGGGCTCGACCGCGTGCGCACCGAGAAAGTGATGGGGCCCAAGTGGGTGCGGGGACAGGAGCGCCTCGAAATCATCGAGCCGCCGCACCACGTCATTCCGCTGCTCGGGCTGGGCGGGTCGGTGGCCACCCGGCCCGAGGGGCTCGAGGCCGACGTGATGGTGGTCGGCAGCCAGGACGAGCTGCAGCGCCGCTCAGCCGAAGCCCGCGGCCGCATCGTGCTTTTCGACGTGCCCTACACCAATTACGGTGAGACGGTTGTCTATCGTGCCAGCGGCGCGCGGCTGGCGGCGCAGCACGGGGCCGTCGGGGTGCTGCTGCGGTCCGTCGGGCCAATGGGCCTGCGGACCCCGCACACAGGCGGCATGCAGTACGGCGACGATGCGCCGAAGATTCCCGCGGCGGCCATCTCGGTCGAGGACGCCCAGCGCATCCATCGCATCATCGACCGCGGGCGCCGGGTGCGCGTGCGCCTGTCAATGGAGGCACACTTCGAACCCGACGCCGAATCGGCCAACGTGATCGGCGAGCTGACGGGGCGTGAACGGCCCAACGAAATTGTGCTGGTCGGGTGCCACTTCGATTCGTGGGATGCCGCCACCGGGGCCTCGGACGATGCCGTGGGCTGCATCGTGACGTGGGAAAGCCTGCGGCTGATGAAGGCGCTCGGCATCAGGCCGCGCCGCACGGTGCGGCTGGTGCTGTTCACCAACGAGGAAAACGGCCTGCGCGGGGGCACCGCGTACCGGGACGCCTACGTGAAGGATGCGAACGACCACGTGCTGGCCATCGAGTCTGACTCGGGCGTGTTCCAGCCAGCCAGGCTAGCCTTCACCGGGTCAGAGTCGGCCCGGCGCATCATTGCCGAGATTGGCACGCTGCTGGCCCCGATCGACATGCAGTATGTGGGGCCCGGTGGCGGCGGGGCTGACATCGGCCCGATCGCCGAGGCCGGACGCGTGCCGATGATGGCCTACAGCGGCGACTCGACGAAGTACTTCACGATTCACCACACGCCGGCCGACACGGTCGAGCGCATTCCGCCCGAGGACGTGTCGAAGGCGGCAGCCGCGCTGGCGGTGATGACGTACGTCGTCGCCGAGATGCCCGAGCGACTGCCGCGCTGAGGCCTGCGGCACTTTGACGCATGAGCGGACGGGACGAGGCCCCGCACAATGAAGGCGTGACGCCCCCGCTGGCCACGCCCGTTGTCACCGCCGCCTGGCTGGTCCAATTCCGGTGGTGGGTCATTGCCGGGGCCGTGGTGGCGCTGCTCGCGGCAGGCGGGTTGCCTGCGGCGGCGCTGCCGATGGGCTGGGTCATGTCGCTCCTGACGGTGCAGCTGCTGAGCAACGTCTGGCTGTGGCGCCAGCAGCACGACCGCGATGCCCTGGAAGGGCGCATGGGGGGGTGCCTCCTGCTCGATGTGGGCATCCTGACGGCACTGATGCTGGCCACCGGCGGGCCGTCCAATCCGTTCACGATCAGCTACCTCGTCTACATCACGCTGGCGGCGGTGACGCTCAATGCCCGCTGGGCCTGGGCAACGGCCGCCGCCTCCATGCTGGGCTATGGGCTGCTGTTCATCACGCCGCTGCGCAGCACCATCGATCCGCATGCGGCGCACGGGGCGATGGGGCCCGACCTCGGGCATCAGGCGGGCATGGGCGTGGCATTCGCGGTGGCGGCGATCCTGACGGCCGCGTTTGTGACCCGTATCAGGCGCGCACTGGAAGCCCGCGAGGAGGCACTGGCCGAGGCCCAGCGCGTGGCGGCACAGCAGGAGCGGCTGGCATCGCTGACCACGCTGGCCGCTGGTGCTGCCCATGAACTGGCCACGCCCCTCAGCGTCATTGCTGTCGCCTCGCGCGAGCTCGACATCGCCTCCTCGACGGCGGGGGTGCCCCCGATGCTGGCAGAGGACGCGCGCCTGATTCGATCGCAGGTCGAGCGATGCCGCGAGATTCTCGACCAGATGAGCGGGCGCGCCGACGCCTCGGTGGCACACGAGGCCCAGCGCGTATCGGCACAGCAGCTGGTCGATGAAGCGCTGCAGACGCTGAGCGCCGAGGCTCGCGGGCGTGTCTCGGTACGGGTGGCTGCCGATGTCCCCACGGTGTCGGTGCCGCTGGCTGCGGCATCCCGCGCGCTTCGCACGCTGGTCAGGAACGCCCTCGATGCCTCACCCGAGGGCACTGGCGTGGCCATGTCGGCAACTACCGACGCCCGCGGCGCCCGTTTCGAAGTCACGGACCACGGCAGCGGCATGTCGCCCGACACCCTGGCCAGGGCCGGCGAGCCGTTCTTCACGACCAAGCCGGTCGGCAGCGGGTTCGGGCTGGGCCTGTTCCTGGCGCGGACGTTTGCCGAGCGCTGGGGCGGGACGCTGCGGCTCGAGTCGACGAAGGCGCGCGGCACGCGGGCGACGCTCTGGCTGCCGGCGGCCGGCAGGCCCGGGGACGGAGCGTGACGATGTCCGATGCCCAGAGTCTCCTGCTGCTTGATGACGACGATGTCTTTGCGCCGCGGATGGCACGGGCCCTCGAGGCGCGGGGCTTCGAGGTCACGCGCGTGGCCACCGTCGAGGCGGCGCTTGATGCAGCGCGCCGCGAGAGTCCCGAGTGCGCCCTCGTCGACCTCCGCCTCCCCGATGGGCACGGCCTCGACGTGGTGGTCGCCCTGCACGCCATCGATGCCACGACCCGCATCGTCGTGCTGACCGGCTACGGGGCGATTGCCACCGCCGTCGAAAGCCTCAAGCGCGGTGCGGCCGACTACCTGACCAAGCCGGTGGACGCTGACCAGGTGGCCACCGCCCTTCGTGGATCGGGCAGCGATGGGGGTGCGGCGCGCGAGTTCACCGTGCCGTCGCTCGCACGGGTTGAGTGGGAGCACATCCAGCGCGTGCTGACCGAGTGCCAGGGCAACGTGTCGCAGGCGGCGCGGGTACTTGGGCTGCACCGCCGGTCGCTGCAGCGCAAGCTTTCGAAGTTTCCCGTGCAGCGCTGATCGGGCGAGGCCGACCCCGCCGCGGATGCACACGGGCCTGGTGGTGATGGCATACTGAAGCGCCGTCCGCATGCGGAACGGCGTGGAGACATGCGAATGATCCTGAGAACACTCGGGCTGGCGGTGCTGCTGGCCCTGGCCGGTGCCGTCAGCACGCCAGCCACGCAGGCACAGCCCTCGGCCTCTGATGCCTGGGTGGTGGCCCCGGCCGCAGGTGCGACGACCACCATCGGCTATGTGTCGATCGACAACCCGACGATGTACGAAATCTACGTGACGGGCGTTTCGAGCGACGTCGCCGGATCCGTGGAGATTGCGCAGGGCACGCCGGAGGCACCCACGGTGGTGAAGGAACTGCCGGTCGCGTCTTTTGGCGGTGCGGTCCTGAAGCCCGGCGGGATGTTCCTACGGTTGTCAGGCGTGAACAAGCCGCTGGCGGCTGGCGATCAGGTGCCCCTGGTGCTGACGACCGATGGTGGGGTCGCCATGAAGGTCGTCGCCGAGGTGCGGCGCCCCTGAATGACAGACGCCGGTGCTCCCCCCTTGGGGGAACACCGGCGTCCGGTCGTGGACCTCGCGGCCTCGGGCCTAGCCCTTGAGGCGCTTGTTGACCTCGGCCCAGTTGATCACGTTCCAGAAGGCGCCGATGTAGTCGGCGCGGCGGTTCTGGTACTTGAGGTAGTAGGCGTGCTCCCACACGTCGAGGCCGAAGATGGCCCGCTTGTTTTCCATGGACGGCGTGTCCTGGTTGGCGGTGCTGTGGATGACGAGCTTGCCGTTCTCGTCGCTCAGCCAGGCCCAGCCGCTGCCGAAGCGCCCGGTGGCCGCCGCGGCGAACATTTCCTTGAACTTGTCGTAGCTGCCGAAGGTGCCGTTGATGGCGTCGGCGATCGCGCCGGTGGGGGCGCCGCCTGCGTTCGGGGCCAGCAGGGTCCAGAACTGCACGTGGTTCCAGTGGCCGCCGCCGTTGTTGCGGATGCCGGTGCGGATGTTCTCGGGCAGCTGGTTGAGGTTCTTCAGCATCTCCTCGAGCGGCATCTTGCCGGCCGCCCCGGCCGTCGCGACCAGATTGTTGAGGTTGGTGATGTAGGTCTGGTGATGCCGATCATGGTGGATCTGCATCGTCATGGCGTCGATGTGCGGCTCGAGGGCGGTGAACGGATACGCCAGCGGCGGCAGCGTGTAGGGGCCCGTGGGGGCCGCCGGGGCCTGTGCGGCAGCGCCCAGCACGGCACCGCCGCGTGAGAGCATCAACCCGCCAAGACCCAGCGTGGAGAACATCTGTCGTCGTGTCAGTGTCATCGGGCAACTCCGTGAAGAAAAGGGGACGCGACAGTCTACACCCGCACGTATAGTGAAGCCATGCGCTGCATCCGTTACGCCGCCGTTACGACGCTGGTTCTCTGCGCTGCGCTCGACGCCCAGGCGCAGCCCGCCCGCCGGGCCATCACCATCGACGACCATTCGCGCCTGCAGTCCGTCTCGGACCCGCAGCGGTCGCCCGATGGCCAGTGGGTGGCTTACACCCTCACGACCATCGACGCCGACAAGGATCGCCGCAACACCGACATCTGGATGGTGAAGTGGGATGGCACCGAACGGCTGCAGCTGACATCGTCGCCCGACGGTGAATCGTCGCCGCGCTGGAGCCCGGATGGCCGGTACCTCGCCTTCGTGGCGTCGCGGGGCAGTGACGAGGACAAGAAGCGTGGCGCGCAGATCTGGCTGCTGAACCGCACCGGTGGCGAGGCGCAGAAGGTCAGTGACGTGAAGGGCGGCGTCTCTGACATCCAGTGGTCGCCCGACAGCACGCGCATCGCGTTTGTGATCAGCGACGAAAACCCCGACGACGATCCCGAGAAGAAGGAGGGCTGGAAGCGCAAGACACCGCCGCCCATCGTGATCGATCGCTACCACTTCAAGCAGGATCGCGAAGGCTACCTCACGCGGCACTACAGCCACCTGGCGGTGTTTGACGTGGCCGCGCGTACGCACACGGTGATCACCACCGGACAGGTAGACGATGCGAGCCCGTCATGGTCGCCCGATGGCACGCGGCTGGCGTTCCTGAGCAAGCGGGCGCACGCTGATCCCGATCGCACGGTGAACACCGATGTCTGGGTGGTCGAGGCCCGTGCCGGGGCGGTGCCGCAGCAGGTGACCGCGACGCCCGAGGCGGAAGCCGGCCGGCCGCAGTGGAGCCCCGACGGCACGCGCCTGGCGGTGCTGACCGGCGACACCGACCGGAACTTCGCGTACGACCTGAACAAGCTGGCCGTGTTCCCCGTCCCCGCCGGCCCGGCCGCGCCGCTGACGGCGCTGCCGCTCTTCATGACGCAGCTCGATCGGGCCGTGGCCAATCCCCAGTGGGTGAATAACGGAGCCGAAATCGCGTTCCTGCTGCAGGACGATCGCCGGCAGCAGGTCGCGACCGTGCCCACGGCCCGTGTGGCGACACGCGGCGTCGAGCCCATCACCACCGGCGAGCGAGTCATCCGTGCCATCAGCCCGGGCCGTGACGGAAACTACGCCGTGCTGATGTCGACGCCAACAGCGCCGGCCGAGGTCTATGCGCTCGAGGGGCGCCAGCTGCGGGCCCTGACCAGCCACAACGCCGCACTGATGGGCGAACTGCAGCTGGCCACCACCGAAGACTTCCAATCGAAGAGCCAGGACGGCACCGAGGTGCACGGCCTCATCGTCAAGCCGGCGGGGTTCCGGAAGGGCACTCCGTATCCCACAGTGCTCTACATTCACGGCGGTCCGAACGCGCAGGACGAGCATGCCTTTTCGTTCGACCGCGAGGTGCTGGCCGCGCACGGATTCGTGGTGCTGGCCATCAACTATCGGGGCAGCTCGGGACGCGGGGCGGCGTATCAGAAGGCCATCCACGCCGACTGGGGGCGGCTGGAAGTGATGGATTTGCTCGGCGCCGTGGACGAGGCCGTGCGACAGGGCGTGGCCGACCCGCAGCGCCTCGGCATCGGCGGGTGGAGCTATGGCGGCATTTCCACGAACTACACCATCGCGAGCGACACGCGGTTCAAGGCCGCCATCAGCGGGGCCGGCAGCTCGATGCAGTTCGGCATCTACGGCGTCGACCAGTACATCGTGCAGTATGACCAGGAGATGGGGCCGCCCTGGAAGAATCCCGGCGTGTGGACCAAGGTGTCCTACCCCTTCCTGCACGCCGATCGCATCAAGACCCCGACCCTTTTCATGGGCGGGGAGAAGGACTTCAACGTGCCCATCATGGGCAGCGAGCAGATGTACCAGGCCCTGCGGAGCCTGGGGGTGCCGACCGAACTGGTGATCTATCCGGGGCAGTTTCACGGCCTGACGGTGCCCAGTTACGAACGCGATCGGTTGCAGCGCTATGTGGCCTGGTTCAGCCGGTATCTGAAGCCGGAGGCGACTTCGTCAGCCCCCTAGCCCGGGGCGCCGTCCGAGGGCGATGCCCGTGGTAACATGCCAATTCTGAGACAGAATCTCAGAATTGCGCATGAGCCCTACTCCTCATCGTTTGCTGGCCAGGGTGCCGGTCGGGTCGACGGCCGTCGTCTGTCGCGTGACCGGAGAACGCCCCGTGGTGCGTCGGCTGCTGGAGATGGGCCTGGTGCCCGGCACACGGGTCACCGTGCAGCGCGAAGCGCCTCTCGGTGATCCGATGGAGCTGCGGGTGCGCAACTACGCCCTGAGCATCAGGCGGGCTGACGCCCTCCGCATCGAAGTCGAGTGACATGAGCACCCCGCTGCCGCCAGTCGGCGCCCCGGTGCGCCGACCGCTGGTTCTTGTGGCCGGTAACCCCAACTCCGGCAAGTCGAGCCTGTTCAACGCGCTCTGCGGTACGCGGACCAAGGTGGCCAACTACCCCGGGGTTACCATCGAGCGCCGTTCCGCGACGATGCAGGCCGAGGGCCTCGGTGAGGTCGAGGTTGTCGACCTCCCTGGCACCTACTCACTGGCCGCCCGTTCCCCTGAAGAGCAGATTGCCGTCGAATCCCTGATGGGCCGGGGCGTCCAGCGGCCCGATGCCATCCTCGTTGTGGCGGATGCCACAGCCCTCGCCCGCGGGCTGTACCTGACGCTGGAAGTGCTGGAAATCGGCCGACCCGTCGTCGTGGTGCTCAACATGGCCGATGAGGCGGCGCGCGACGGCATTGTCGTGGACGTGCCGGCCCTCGAACGGCTGACGGGCGCGCGGGTCGTGCAGACGGTGGCCAGCCAGGGCGTTGGCATCGACGAACTGCGGCGCGTGATCGCCGAGGTGGTCGCCACCCCCTACGAGACGGCCGCCCCTGCCCTCGAGCTGTCGGCAGCGGTCAGCGCTGACGTCGCCGCACTGGCGACGCTGACTACCACCGAGCGGTGGATGCAGAGTGCGACGGAGGCTGCGGCGTGGGCGCGGTGGCTGCTGCTCTCGGTCGAGCCCGATGGCAGTGACGGGCTGACGGGCGTGCCAGCGCCGCTGCGCGAGGCCGTCGTCGGCGTGCAGCGCCGGGCCGCTGAAGCCGGGCGCGATATCGACCTCGAGATCATTGCCAGCCGTTACCGGCTGGTGGACCAGTGGATCGCTGCGGCCACCGCGGCGCCGCCTGCGGAGCGCCGCAGCCTCACCGACCGGATCGACGCGGTGCTGACGCATCGCATCGGCGGCGTGGTGGCCTTCGGCCTGGTCATGCTGGTGGTGTTCCAGGCGCTGTTCACCTGGGCCGAGCCGGCCATCGAGGCCATCGAGTCGCTCGTGGCCCTCGTGCAGGACGGCGTGCGCGCCGTGATGCCCCCGGGGTCGCTGACCAACCTGCTGGTGGAAGGCGTCGTGGCCGGCGTCGGCAATGTCGTGGTGTTCGTGCCGCAGATTGCCCTGCTGTTCTTTTTCATCGGTCTGCTCGAGGACCTGGGCTACCTGGCGCGGGCCGCGTTTGTCATCGACCGGGTGATGCGTGCGGTCGGCCTGCACGGACGGGCCTTCGTTCCGATGCTGTCGGGCTTCTCGTGCGCGGTGCCGGCGGTGATGTCGACGCGCACGCTCGAGCAGCGCAAGGACCGGCTGCTGACCATGCTGGTGCTGCCGCTGACTTCCTGCAGCGCGCGGCTGCCGGTCTATGTGCTGATCACGGCGACCGTCTTCGATGCCGGCTCGAGCGTGATGGGCATTCGTTCCGGTGCACTGGCGCTCTTCGGCATGTATGCGCTGTCGGTGGTGGCGGCCCTCCTGGCCGCGGCGGTGCTGCGGCGGACGGTGCTGCCCGGCCCGGCGCCGACGTTCGTCCTCGAGCTGCCGCCCTACCGTCGTCCCGTGCTGTCGCCTCTGCTGCAGGGCGTCTGGCAGCGCGTGCGCACGTTCCTCATCGATGCCGGCACCGTGATTCTGGCGCTGACCATCGTGCTGTGGGCCCTGCTGTCCTATCCGCGCGATCCCCAGGTGACGGCGCAGGCCGAGGCCGACCGTGCGGCCGTCATGGCCCAGTCGCTCGACGATGAGGCCAGGCAGGCGCGGCTGGACGAGATCGACAGCCGCGAGAGCGGGGCGCAGCTGCGGAACAGCGTGGCCGGCCGGCTGGGCCGTGCGTTCGAGCCGGTCATCGCACCGCTCGGCTTCGACTGGCGCATCGGCGTCGGCATCCTCGGCGCATTCGCCGCGCGCGAGGTGTTCGTGGGCACGCTCGGCGTCGTCTTCGACATTTCGGGCGCCGACGAGACCAATGAACCGCTGCGCGAGGTGCTGCGCCAGGCCACCTGGCCCGACGGCTCGCCGCTGATGACGCCACTGGCGGGCGTGTCGCTGATGGTCTTCTTCGCACTGGCCTGCCAGTGCATGAGCACGGTGGCCATCGTCCGCCGTGAGTCGGGCGGCTGGCGCTGGGCGCTGTTCATGGTGGCCTACATGACGGTGCTGGCCTATGCGGCGTCGCTGCTGGTCTACCAGGGCGGCCGCTGGATGGGATGGGGCCTGTGATCGACTGGCAGACGCTCGGCGTCGTGCTGGTCGTGGGCGCCGCCGCGTTCTATCTGGGACGGAAAGTGTTCGGGCAGGACGAGCCTCCACCCCCACCCCCGTCGTTCGTGCCCCTCAGCCAGCTGCGCCGGTCGTCGGGGCCCGCAGCGCCGCCACCGCAGGCACACCACACCGGACAGGGGCCCACTCCGCGCTGACGCCGGCGTGGTGCACCACGGGTGCCCTTGCCTCAGTCGTGATGGCGGTGACTCGGAAACGCGGTCCAGTCGACCGCTGACGCCGGGCGGTCGTCGAAGATCATCGGAAACGCCACGCGCTTGAGCGCTTCGTGATAGGCCGCCACCGAGTCGAGATAGGCCAGGTGGGCCTGCAGGTCGGTGCGGGCCTCTCGCATGAGCCACTGCTGGAGGGCCGCCGGGGGCAACAGCCACGACACCCTCTGCACCCACCGGTCACGGGCCTCGAGCGACTGCCGATAACGGGCGGCCGCGCCGCGCGCCGCCTCATCGCCTCGTTCCTGCATCGCGTAGTACCAGGCATTGGAATAGCGGCCGCTCGGCACGGTGCTGCCGCGCCACTCCCGATAGCGGCGGTAGAAGGCCTCCATGACGTTCGGCAGGGGCTCATCCCAGGCACTGTGATAGCCCTGGCGCTGCAGGACCGTCAGTTCGAGGGCCTCGGGCAGCGGAAAGCGGCTGGCGGCGGCCACACTGACGAGGGCCGGGCCGAGCGCGGTCCAGAACACCCACAGGCCGAGCAGCACCAGCACGTTCACTTCGGACGAGCGGCGCCAGGCGGCCACGACGAGGACTGCCGCCATCCAGGCCAGCACGTATGCGACCGTGGCAGCGGCCATGCGGAACCACGTGAGGTCCAGGGGAACGCCGGCCATGAAGACGGCGAGCCCGAGCAGCCCGAGCAGCGGCACGACGACCAGCAGCACGCGGAGGACGGCGCGCCGCAGCAGCACGCGCCAGGGGGCGGTTGGCCGCGCCTGCAGAAGCGGCCAGGTGCCCAGTTCCATCTCGCCCGACCAGAGGTTGTAGGTCAGCGCGATCAGCAGCAGGGGCGACAGCACGACGATGACAAAGGCGAGGTCGAACTGCCCGAGGGACGCCAGCAGGGGGTGGCCCAGATCGCTGGCGTAGAGCTGTCCCTGCAGGGCCAGCAGCCGAATCTTGAGATTGTAGGCCTGCACGTCGCGCTGGCCGATGGCCAGTCGGGCCCAGGGTGACGGATGGCGTTCGGTGTGGTACTCCAGATAGTAGAACTGGTCGCCTGCAATCGCGGACGCGGGCAGCGGCCCGAGGATGTGCGATTGCTGCGCCGCCTGCCGCGCTGCGCTTCCCGCGAGGGTGGCGTCCTGCCGGCCGATGACCGTGGTGCCATGACGCAGGGCAAATAACCCGGCCACCAGCAGCAGCGCCACCCCGAGGGGGGCGGCCGTGCCCCTCCAGAGCAGGGCCCATTCCAGCTGCAGCTGGCGCCCCGTCACGCCCGCACCTGGGATCGGCGGCGGGCCGTGATCCAGACCGCGCCGAGGCTGGCGGTGATCATCCATCCGAAGCAGACGAGGCCGACGCGCTGCTGCGCCAGGGCCCACGCCATCCGGGGTGCCGCATACGCGAACTCGGGCAGGTCTTCGAAGAAGGCGCGGTCGATGCGCTGCCGGGATGGCGCCCCGTTGAAGCTGCCGTCGTAGCGGTCGGCAGCAGCCGCCACTTCGTTCATGTGCAGGTCGTTGAGCGACTGGATGAGTGCGTAGCGATAGGCCTCGGCCTGTCGTTCGAACTCGAGCTGGTGCGCCAGGTCCGAGCCAGCCAGCGCCATCGAGAGTGGCCGCGTGGCGAGGTATGGACTGACGAGACCCGCCCACTCGATCCAGGCCTCCTGCCGGCGATAGGTCGCCACCAGCGTGGCCAGGTGCTGCTGGTAGGCCACGCTGGTGTGCGTTTCGCTTTCCTTCATCACCAGGCCGCCATAGTTGAACGGCAGCTCGTCGACGCGCGAGACGCCGTAGCGTGCGAGCGTCTCGTCACGCAGGCGCCGAAACGAGGGGTCGTCGGGATTGTGGCTGTCGCCGAGTTCGCGTACCCGCGACTCGACGTCTGCCTCGAAGGACGCGCGTGCCGGCGTCGGATGGAGGGCGGTCGACACGGCCGGCAGGGCACGCGGCAGGACGACCCACAGCATGAACCACAGACTGAGCACGGTCATCAGGGCCTGGCGCGAGGTGGCCACCCGCGCCGAGACTACCACCCCGACGGCCCCGCAGGCGACCAGCAGCCCGACCTGGGTGGCCAGCAGCCCTGCGGCACGCCCTGCGAGGTCGGACGTCAAGACGGTGCCGGCGTCGGCCGCCAGCCAGGCACTGACCGCGACCACGGCGGGCAGCAGCACGGCGCCGACGACCAGCAGGAGTCCGATCAGCTTTCCCCAGAGCAGCGTCGGCCACGAGGCGCCCTGTGTGAAGAGCAGGGGCAGCGTACCGGCCTCGCGCTCGCGGGTCACGGTGACCGCGCCAAGCGCCAGCACGAACAGCGGCAGCAGGAACTGCAGCACGAGGCTGACGCTCAACTCGCCGAAGCGTTCGGTGCTGCTGCCCTGAGACGCGCTGCTGAACGTGGGAAGGTTCTGCCGGTGTGCTTCGAGAAACAATGACGAACCGGTGAAGCTCTCGATGCCCGGATCAAGAAAGCCCAGCGGCGCGCGTGGCCGGAAGACGAGGTAGCCGTAGTGCGACACCCGGTGGGGATGCCGGTCGGGCTGGTCGTCGAACTGCTGCCCGACGACCGCCTGGTACCGGGCGCGCTGTGCCGCCTCAGCCCGGTGCCGCGCCGTGCTCACGAGGGCGGCCGTGACGCTGAGGGCGACGACCACGGCGGCCAGCGACAGGATGACGCGCGACCGCCACGCCAGTCGCACGTCCTGGCGCGCCATCGTCCAGATGGCGCGCCAGGTACCGGAGGCTGCCGGATGCGGGGTCATCGCGACGTGATCGTCAGTGCGGCCGAGACGGTGCGCGGCTGTCCCGGGAAGTTCCCGGCCCTGGCGGCGAAGAGCGAACTGGCCGCGTAGCGAGTGTCCATGAGGTTCTCGCACCGTACCAGCAGGCGCACGCGCGGAGTGATGGACTGGGTGTACTGCATGTCCACCGTGTTATAGCCCGGGGCCTGGATGCCCGCAAACGGTTCCTGCCGGTCGCCGACGACCTCGAGTGCCACGCCGAGCGCACCCTGCCAGGGCAGGTCGAGCCGGGCGAAGAGACCCAGTTCATGCGGTGCCGCGTTGGGCATCGGCTTGCCGATGAGCGCGCGGTTGCTGTCCTCGAGGATTTCCGATTGCAGGTAGGCGTAGTTGGCGGCGATGTTCAGCCGGGGCAGCACGGCTCCGGCCGCGTCAATCTCGAACCCGCGGTTGCGGATCTTGCCGACGGCCAGCACGGCGTTCGTGTTGCCCCCTGACGGGCCGAACAGCGGATCGGGACGCAGCACATTGCGCTTGGTGATTGAGAAGGCCGAGGCCGTGAGCTGGAGGCGTCCGTCCAGCCACTCCGACTTGGCCCCGACCTCGAACTGGTCGGCGGTCTCGGGATCGTGCGGCCCGTTGGCGCCAGGCGTCTGCGAAAGAATCGGCGCGCGCACGAACCCGTTGGCCACCGAACCGTAGAGCGACAGGCCGGTCACCAGCTTGACCACGAGGCCCACGCGGCCCGTGGCGGCCTGCCCCTCGAAGCCCAGGTTGGTTGTGCCGCTCTTGCCTTCGTCATCGTAGCGATCGACACGCCCGCCGACCATCAGGTTGATCTTCGGCGTGAGATACATCAGGTCCTGTGCATAGAGACCGGCGCGGAGCGTCGTGGCCGTGTCGGTGAAATAGCGATCAGCCGTGAGGCCGTACCGGCTGGGCGAGGTCTGTCCGTAGACCGGCGAGACGAGCGCCAGCGGAGGCACGGGCCCCCCGGCACTCTGCTGTCGGGCAGTGGCAAAGCGAAAGAGGAAGTCCTGGGCGACGACCTCGGTGCCGACCGACAGGTCGTGGCGCACCGATCCGGTGCGGAACGGCGCGTTCAGGTTGGCATTCCAGCTCCAGTCGTCGTTGGTGCGGACCTGGTCGCGGAACTCGCGCTGCATCAGCGTGCCTCCGCCCGTGATCCCGCGCGGCTCGTGGTAGTTCTCGTCGCGCGTCGACGACAGCCAGCGGAAGGTCGAGTCGAGCCGCAGGCGACCGGCAATCTGCTGGTCGAGGCGCACCTGCGCGACATGGGCCTGCAGGTCGGTGAAGTCGTCCGGTTCGGTGGCCGTCCAGCGGTAGTCGGCCAGGAAGGTGCCCGCGGCGTTGACCGGCACGCCGCGCAGCCGATGGGCGGCGTTGCGCTGGTCGATGTATTCGTACTCCAGCGTCAGCGAGGTGCGCGTGGTGGGCTTCCAGAGCAGGTTGCCGACGGCGTGGGCATTGCGGGTGTTGCCGTTGGTGCGGAACGAATCGCGGTCCTCGAAGAAGACGGCCGCGCGGCCCAGCAGCGTGCGCGACTGGTTGAGCGGCCCGGTGATTTCGGCCTCGCCCAGGGCCTGCGAGAACTGGCCGCTGCCGACCATCACGCGCGTCTGCCGCCGATCCTTGGGCTTCTTCGTCACGTAGTTGATCACCCCGCCCGGCTCAGCCGCGCCGTAGAGCACCGATGAGGGTCCCTTGAGCACTTCGATCCGTTCGAGGTTCGACAGGCGGAACTGGCTCGTGCTGAAGCCCGAGTTGTTCACGTCGCCCTCGAGGCTGCCATAGGGATTGCCGCGGGTGCCGTTGACGAGCACCTCACGCTGGGTGAAGCCGCGGACCACCGTGGAACTGTAGGGGCTGTCAGAGACGCCGCTCATGAACTTGTAGAGGTCCTTGGTATCGAGCGCGCCGATGTCCTCGATGAGACGTGCCGGCAGCACGACGATGGACTGCGGCACGTCGATGAGGGCGGCAGAGGTGCGCGCGGCTCCTGCGCTGGTGTCGACATAGTCGTTGACGCGGCCGACCACCGTCAGCCCTTCGGTCACGGACACCTGACGGGGCATCTGCACGTCGAGCGTGGCGCCGCGGGCGGCATCGACGGCCACATCAAGGGTGAGCGGGGCGTAGCCGTCGTGGGTGATGAGCACTACCTGCGGGCCGGTCGGGGCACTGATTTCGAAGCGGCCATCAGGGGCGCTGATGACCTGGGCCCGCTCCCCGACGACCGAGACGGTGGCGCCGGCGACGGGCGTCGAGGTGGCGGCATCGACGATGACGCCCCGCACGAGCGGGGCCGGGGCCTGGGCCTGGGCCGAGGCTGAGACCGCACTGAACACACTCACAAGCAGCAACACGACGATTCGAAGCATGCCCGCCATTCTGCGGATGGGCGCAGCCGTGCTCTCGCGGAGGTTGATGGAATGGCCTGTGCGGCAGATGAGTGGTCGAACGGAGCCCGCGAATGGATGGCAGATCCGGGGGCGCTGGCGAGGCGTCAGTGTCAGCCATTCGTGCGCCGAAATAGACCGTCCATCGGATTTTCCGGAATGGCTGGCGGCGCCTGTGGCAACGTGAGGCTCTGGGAGACTGATCAACCATGCTCGAGGCTCTGCACTTGACGAAGCGCTACGGCGCCACCACGGCACTGGATGACCTGACGTTGACGGTGGCTCCCGGCGATGTGTTCTGCCTGCTCGGCGCCAACGGCGCCGGCAAGACGACCACCATCAACCTGTTCCTCAATTTCATCGAGCCGACCGACGGTCAGGCGCTGGTGAACGGTATCGATGTGACCCGGTCGCCGCTGGAGTCGAAGCGGTACCTGGCCTACATCCCCGAGACGGTCATGCTCTACCGGAACCTGACCGGCCTCGAGAACCTCGAGTACTTTGCAGCGCTGGCGGGCAGCACCGACCTGTCACGCGCGTCGCTGCTGGCCGTGCTGGCGCGTGTCGGCCTGCCGGCCGAGGCAGCCGATCGCCGGGTCGGTGGCTACTCGAAGGGCATGCGGCAGAAGGTGGGCATTGCCATCGCGGTGGCCAAGGGCGCGCGGGCACTGCTCCTCGACGAACCGACATCGGGCCTCGACCCGAAGGCCTCGAACGAGTTCTCGGAACTGCTGCGGCAGGTCAGTGGTGAAGGGGTGGCCGTGCTGATGGCGACGCACGACCTGTTCCGCGCCAAGGAAAGCGGCACCCGCGTCGGCATCATGAAGCGCGGCCGGCTGGTGGCGCTGCATGGGACTGACGAGTTCTCGCATGCCGATCTCGAGCGGCTGTATCTCGAGCACATGCACGACTGATTCGGCTGACGTCAATATCGCTTCAGGAGTCCCCGCCGATGATCTGGACCATTGCCCGCAAGGAACTGATCGAGCTGTCGCGTGACGGCCGCTTCCGCCTGCTGGCCGCCGTCATCCTGCTGCTGGCCGTGGCCTCGACGGCCGCCGGATGGCTGCAGTTCACGGCGGTCAGCCGGCAGCACGCCGAGGCGCAGCGCGAGACGCGCGAACAGTGGCTCAACCAGAAGGAAAAGAACCCGCACTCGGCCGCGCACTACGGCATGTATGCGTTCAAGCCGGCCTCGCACCTCTCGATTGTCGACACGGGCCTCGATCCGTATCTGGGCGTGGCCGTCTGGCTCGAAGCGCACCGCCAGAGCGAGATGAAGTTCCGCCCCGCCCAGGACCGCACGGCGATTCAGCGGTTCGGTGACCTCAACGGCGCCGAAGTGCTGCTGGTGCTGGTGCCCCTCTTCATCCTGCTGGTCACCTTTCCCGTGTTTGCCGCCGAGCGCGAGCAGGGCACGCTGCGCCAGCTGCTGAGTCTCGGGGTGCCCCCCAGGGTGCTCGTGGCCGGCAAGGCCCTCGGCACGCTGGCCGGCGTGGGCCTGGTGATTGTGCCCGTCGCCGCCCTGGTGGCCCTGGCGCTGGGCTGGGCCTCGGCCGGCAGCTATCTGGCCGCCGATGCCTCGCGCACCCTGGCGCTCGGGGCCACCTGCCTGCTCTACTTCCTCGTCGTCACCGGTGTCGGCCTGGCGGTGTCGGCCTGGGCACCTTCATCACGCGTGGGGCTGGTCCTGCTACTCGGCTTCTGGTTTGCCACCTCGCTCGTGGCGCCCCGCATTGCGGCCGACGTCGCCGCCTCGCGCTACCCCACGCCGAATGCCGCCGAGTTCCAGCGGGCCCTCGATGCCGAGCTGAACGATCCGGAAGAGGCGCGCCAGCGCATGGCCACCCTCCAGAAAGAGACGATGGCCCGATACAACGTGACGTCGCTCGATGCCCTGCCGGTGGCGTTCTCGGGCATCTCGCTCCAGAGCGGCGAGGAGCACGGCAACGAGGTCTTCGACCGCCACTTCGGCCGGCTGCACGACCAGTTCTCCGCGCAGGCGCGGTTCTTCCAGTGGGCCGGGGTGGCGTCGCCGCTGCTGGCGGCCCGGTCGCTGTCGATGGCCCTGGCCGGCACCGACTTCGAGCAGCACCGCCACTTTGCTCGCGCCGCCGAAGAGTATCGGCGTGACATCCAGCGCACCCTGAATGACGACATCGCCCGGAACCAGCGCGCCGGCCAGCCCTACCTGGCCGGGTCGGAGCTCTGGAACCGCGTGCCCGAGTTCACCTACGACGCGCCGTCCATCGGCTGGGTGCTTGGCCGGCAGTCGACGGCCCTCGCCGTGCTGGCGGGCTGGGGGCTGCTCGCCGCCGGACTGGCGCTGCTGGCGGCTCGACGGCTGACCAGCCATCTGGGGTGACGACCATGTTCTGGCGCATCGTCAGGCACGAGTGGCAGATGCTGAAGGCCGACGCCGTCCTGTGGGCGGTGGTGGCGATTGTCGGCAGCGCGATCGCCTACGGCGTCTGGAACGGCACCCGCTGGGTCGAATTCCAGCACGGGGCCATCGAGGCCGCGAGCAGCGAGGAGCGCGAGCGTCTGGGACGGCTCAGCGAACAACTCGAGCGGGTGGCCGGGGGCGAACGCGTGAGCGGGTTTGCCGACCCCAGGAATCCCTCGAACCTCGGCAGCCGGCTGGCCGCGAAGGTGGTGGTCCTGCCGCCCGATCCTCTGGGCGCGCTGGCGGTGGGACAGAGCGACCTGCTGCCCTCGTATTTGCGCGTGACCACCGAGTCGCGCGAGAGTCTGCTGGCGTCGACGGAACTCGAAAGCCCGCTGCGCCTGCTGACCGGGCGCTTCGACCTCGCCTTCGTCGTGGTCTATCTCATGCCGCTGCTGATCCTGGCGCTGGCCTACAGCATGGTGTCGGGCGAGAAAGAGCAGGGGACGCTGGCCCTCGTGCTGGCACAGCCGGTGTCGCTGGGGACGATTGTGGCGGCAAAAGTGACCGTGCGGGCCGTCGCGCTGCTCGTGCTCGTCGTGTGCCTGGCCGTCGGGGCACTGGCCGTGACCGGGGTGTCGGTGACGGATGGACGCACCGTCGAGCGCCTGCTGTGGTGGACGGCGACGGTGGCCGCCTACATGGGCGTCTGGTTTGCCATTGCGCTCGTCGGTGTCTCGCTCGGCCGCGGGTCGGCCGCCACGGCCACCCTGCTGGCCGGGGCCTGGCTGGTGCTGGTCGTGATTCTGCCGTCGGCGCTGACGCTGGTCGTGCAGCAGCGCTACCCGGTGCCTTCGCGTGTGGCCCTCGTGCAGGCCACGCGCGTCGCGTCAGATGAAGCCAACGCGCAGGGCGCGCGCCTGCTGGCCGCCTATTACGAAGACCATCCGGAACTGGCGACGGGTGATGCCGAGCAGGCCATGACCGACTTCAACGTGGTGCGCCTGGCCGTGAACGACGACATCGAGAAGCGCGTCCGGCCGGTCGTGGCACAGTTCGACGAGCAGCTGGTCCGCCAGCAGGCCCTCGTAGAGCGCTTCCGGGTCGTGTCGCCGGCCCTGGTGCTGCAGGAGGCCCTGTCGGATCTGTCCGGAACCGGGGCGCAGCGCCATCGGCACTTCGTCGCACAGGTCGCCGCGTTCCACGAAGACTGGCGCCGGTTTTTCACCCAGAAGATTGTCGCGAAGGCACAGATCACCGACCTGTCGACCCTGCCAGGATTTGCGTATGCGGAAGAGCCGGCGTCCGCCCTGCGTGCCCGAATCCTGTCGGCCCTGCTGACCTTCCTGCTGCCCGCCCTGGCGCTTGGCGGCCTGGCCTTTACCAGGCTGCGGTGCTACGCCGTCACCGGCTGAGTCCGGTTCCGCGTCCTCCCCACCGCGGAACCATCGCCCCCTCCTCCGTTTCGTCTGATAAGGCCTCCTCCCAGGGCAGGCGGAACGGGGGAGGGTTCCCCAGACAGAATCACTTGATCCGGACTAAAAAGGTCGCATATTCTGAGTTCAGAAATGCGATTCGTTCTCATTTTCTGGATGGTCTTCGCGTCGGCCGTGCTGGCCACGACGCGTGTCCAGGCCGCTGTTGAGCAGCCCGCAGAGCGTCGCGTCATTCACGGGAGCGTCGTCGATGAGCTGGACCTGCCAGTCTCCGGGGCGCGGGTCGTGATTCGCACGGCGGACGGGGTCGCCGTGTCCGAGACCCTGACGGGCGGCGCCGGTGAGTATCGCGTCGAGGTGACCTCTGCCGGCGCGCATCACTTGGAGGTGTTCCACCCCGGATTCGAGTCGCGCACGCTGCCGGTGGCGGGCGCGCCGGACGGGGCCGCACGCCCCCTGCGGGTGAGGCTGGGCCTGGCCGGCGTGGTCGAACGCGTCGACGTGCAGGCCGAACAGCTGGTGGGGTCGGAAGAGGAACGGCGACGGATTCCCGGCGCGTTCTTCAGGCTCTCATCGGAAGACCTGCTGGCGAGCCGTGTCTTCACCACCAACGAGGCTCTGCGCAAGGTGCCCGGCCTGGTGGTCCGCGACGAAGAAGGCCTGGGCCTGCGCCCCAACATCGGGATGCGTGGACTGAATCCCACGCGGTCGAGCAAGACGCTGCTGCTCGAGGACGGCGTGCCGGTGGCCTTTGCCCCCTACGGCGACAACGCCAGCTACTATCACCCGCCGATCGAACGCTTCGACCGCATCGAGGTGCTCAAGGGCGCCAGCCAGATCACGCAGGGCCCGGTGACGCTGGGCGGGGTCGTGAACTACCTCACCCCTGACACGCCGGCGCAGTTCAGCGGCCTTATCGACGTGGCCGGGGGCAATCGGGCCTTCGGTCAGGTCGGGTCATCGCTCGGGGGCACGGTCCGCGGCACCGGCCTGTACGTGCAGGGTGCCCGAAAACAGAGTGATGGCGCCCGTGCCTACACCCACAGCGACCTCGCCGATGTGATGGTGAAGGCTACGCGGTCCATGGGCGCGACCCAGGGGCTGACGGCCAAGCTGAACTATTACGACGAACGATCGCAGGTGACGTACAGCGGCCTCCGCCAGGACGAGTGGGCGGCCAACCCCCGCCAGAATCCCTTCGTGAACGATCGCTTCGAGGCCGCACGGGCCGGAGGGACGATGGGCTGGCGTGGGCTGGCCTTCAAACGCACGGCCCTCACGGCGACCACGTACGGCTCGGTGTTTGTCCGCGACTGGTGGCGGCAGTCGAGCTCTTCGTCGCAGCGGCCGAATACGTCGGCCGACCCGCGGTGCGGCGGCATGGATCGCCTGCTCACCAGCTGCGGCAACGAAGGGCGGCTGCGCGAGTATTGGCACCTTGGGGCCGAAGTCCGGGGACGCACCGGCTGGACGAGGGGCGTGGCCCAGGAGCTCGACTTCGGCATGCGCTGGCACACCGAACACCAGGACCGACGGCAGGTGAACGGCGCGGCACCCACGGCGCGCACGGGTGCCCTTGTCGAGCACAACCTCCGGGCGACGGACGCGTGGTCGGCATTCGCGCAGCACCGCGTCCTGGCTGGCCGCCTGACGGTGACCCCGGGCCTGCGCGTCGAGCGCATTCACTACGGCCGCACGAACCTGCTCAACGGGGCATCCGGCACCGCCGCGATGACGGAACTGATTCCAGGCATCGGCGCGTCCGTCGCGGTGACACCGGGCACCGCCGTCTTCGCCGGCGCGCACCGCGGCTTCGCGCCGCCCCGCGCCGAAGACATCATCTCGAACGCGACGGGCGGGGTGATTGACCTCGACCCCGAACGCAGCTGGAACTACGAGGTGGGGGCCCGCACCCGTGTGTCGTCCGTCTTCTCGGCTGACCTCACCGCATTCGAAATGCGCTTCTCGAACCAGATTGTCCCCGCCAGTCTCGCCGGCGGCGTCGGAGCGACGCTGACCAACGGGGGCGCCACGCTGCAGCGAGGCGTGGAAGGCAGTGCGCGGCTCGACCTGCACCAGCTGCGCGGCACGGCGCACGATGTCTACAGCCGCGTGGCGATCACGTGGGTGCCTGTGGCCCGCTTTGCGGGTCTGCGCACCAGCGCGGTGGTGGGATCGGGTGGCGTCAGCGTGTCGGGCAACCGCCTGCCATACACGCCTGAGTGGACGGGGACAGTGACCGCAGGCTACCGTCACCGCGCCGGTCTCGACGCGCAGGTCGAATGGCACCATGTGAGCCGGCAGTTCGGCGACGACCTCAACACCTTCGCCGGGACGGCCGACGGCCAGCGGGGCCTGCTGCCCGGGTATCTGCTGCTGAACGCCACCGTGTCGTGGCGGCTGCCCCGGCTGCATGTGACCGTCTTTACGGCCCTCAAGAACGTCGACAACCGCCTGATGCTCGTCGACCGCACCCGCGGGATACTG
This sequence comes from uncultured Bifidobacteriaceae bacterium, assembly GCA_964643765.1. Classification (GTDB taxonomy): domain Bacteria; phylum Acidobacteriota; class Vicinamibacteria; order Vicinamibacterales; family UBA2999; genus VFZN01. The sequence goes on from CAZXTM010000001.1 coordinate 174,179, forward strand.
CCGGGCATGCCGCGGCTGGTCCAGGCCGGAGTGCGCTGGGCCTTCTGAGCGTCGGGCTGCGCGTCGGGGCGGCGTCTCCACAGGTAGAATCACAGGATGCGCAGACGTGTCCTGTGGCTGGTGATGGCGGTTGTGCTGGCGTCGGGGGCGGCCGGCAGGGCGCAGGGCGTGGCGGCGCTGTCCTTCGGCGGACGCGACGTGGCACCGGGCACCCGGGTCGACCTGGATCTGCCCGTGCCGAAAGGCGCCAGCGACCCGGAGACCTTCATTCCCGTGACGGTGTTTCACGGGGCCCGGCCGGGTCCCCGTCTCGTCATCACGGCCGGGGTGCACGGCTACGAGTACCCACCGATTCTGGCCGCCCAGCAGCTGCTGACGCGCATCGACCCGGCTCAGCTGGCCGGCACCGTGATTCTCATCCGGCTGGCACATGTGTCCGCGTTCGAGCAGCGCACGCCCTTCGTCAATCCATTCGATCGGAAGAACCTCAACCGCGTCTTCCCCGGCCGTGCCGACGGTACCCAAAGCGAGCGGGTGGCGCACGTGCTGTCGACGCAGGTGATCAGCCGCGCTGACCTTCATGTGGAATTGCACAGCGGCGATGGCGCCGAGTGGCTCGAACCTTTCGTCGGCTTCTACGGCGGCACGCTGGCACGGCGGCAGGAGGCGGCGGCCCGCCGCATGGCGCTGGCGTTCGGGTTTCCCAATCTCGTGCGGTATGCGATGGAAACCGAGGAACAGATCGACAGGAACCGGTCACTGAACCGGCAGGCGGTCTCGGAAGGGGTGCCGACCATCCTGGTGGAGATTGGCGAGAACGGCCGGCGCGACGAGGCCTTCGTCAGCCGACTGGTTGACGGCGTCGGCAACCTGCTGCGCACGCTCGACATGCAGGCCGGCCCGGTCGCGATGAGCGCCACGTCAGCTCGGCAGTTTCCGTCGACCGCCGAGGCAGTGGCCACGACCACCGGCATCTTCACGCCGGTCGAGGTGAAGGGGCGCGCGGTGAAGCGCGGCGACCTGATTGGCACGGTGACCGACTATGCCGGGCAGGTGCGCGAACAGATTGTGTCGCCGGTCGATGGCTACGTGCTCTATGGAATCACCGGGCCGCCGGTGCGCACGGGCGATGCCGTGGCCACCATCGGGGTGACGGGTACGGGCGAATGATTGTGGCCGGCGGTGGTCGTCCGAGCGTGGACGGCCGGTTCATCACTGCGGGCGGTCAGCGGCTGCTGATCAAGGGCGTCAGCTATGGCACGTTTGCGCCCGATGCCTCGGGCGCACAGTTTCCCGTGCCTGACCGGGTGCGCCACGATTTCCGCATGATGGCCGCGGCCGGCCTCAACACCGTGCGCGTCTACACGGTGCCCGACACCGCGCTGCTCGACTGCGCGGCCGAACATGGCCTGCGCGTGATGGTGGGCGTGCCGTGGGCGCAGCACCTGGCCTTCCTCGACGATGCCGCCATGGCCCGTCAGGTGCGGCACGATGTCGTAGCCGCCGTGAGCGCGGTGGGCCGCCACGAGGCCACGCTGCTCTGTGCGCTGGGCAACGAGATTCCCGCGTCGGTGGTGCGCTGGCATGGCCAGCCGCGCGTCGAGGCCTTCCTGCGCGAGCTCTACGACACCTGCAAGCAGGCATCGCCCGAGACCCTGCTGACCTACGTCAACTTTCCCCCCACCGAATTCCTCGATACCTCGTGCTTCGACGTCTGCAGCTTCAACGTGTATCTGCATCGCGAAGCCAACCTGCGGGCGTACCTGGCGCGGCTGCAGCACGTGGCGGGTCACAAGCCGATGCTGCTGGCCGAGGCCGGGGCCGACAGCATCCGCGAAGGCCTCGACGGCCAGGCCCGCATCACGGCCATGCACCTGCGCGTGGCGTTCGAGGAAGGGGCGTGCGGGGCGGTGGCCTTTGCGTGGACCGACGAGTGGTGGCGGGGCGGGCACGACGTGCACGACTGGGCCTTCGGGCTGGTCGACCGTGCGCGACTGCCCAAGCCGGCGCTCGACGCGGTGCGCGAGACGTTTGCCGAGGCGCCGTTTCCGGCCGAGGCCCGGCAGCGCTGGCCGCGGGTGTCGGTGGTCGTGTGCGCCTACAACGCTGCTGACACTCTCGATGAGTGCCTCGCCTCGCTGATGGAGGTGCGCTATCCCGCCTACGAGGTGATCCTCGTCAATGACGGGTCGCGCGACGCCACGGGTGCGATCGGCCGGCGGTACCCGAAGGTCAGGGTGATCGACATCCCCAATGGCGGCCTCAGCGCGGCGCGCAACGTCGGGATGCATGCGGCCGACGGCGAGATTGTGGCCTACACCGACGCCGACGTGCGGGTCGATCCCGACTGGCTGACCTACCTCGTGCAGCCGTTTGTCACCGGCGACTTCATCGGCTCGGGCGGGCCCAACATCGTGCCACCCGACGACGACTGGGTGGCGCAGTGCGTGGCACGCTCTCCTGGGGGCCCCACGCATGTGCTGCTCGACGATCGCGTGGCCGAGCACGTGCCCGGGTGCAACATGGCCTTCCGCCGCGACGCGCTGATGGCCGTCGGCGGCTTCAATCCGGTGTATCTGCGCGCGGGCGACGACGTGGATGCGTGCTGGCGCCTGCAGGCGGCTGGCGGGCGCATCGGGTTTGCGCCGTCGGCGCTCGTGTGGCACCACCACCGGTCGACGGTGAAGGCGTATTGGCGCCAGCAGGTGGGCTACGGCGAGGGCGAGACCTGGCTCGGGGCGTTCCATCCGGAAAAGTTCCTCCGGGGCCAGATGCTGTGGAAGGGCCACATCTACAGTCCGCTGCCTTTCGTGCGCGGCCTGAGCGGCCGCCGGATGAATACCGGCGTGTGGGGGTCAGCGCCCTTCCCGTCGATCTACAGCAACGAATCGTACCGGCTCGAGTATCTGTTCCATGCCCCGGCGTGGATGGTGCTGTCGCTGACGCTGCTGGCCCTCGGTGTGCTGGGCGCCCTGACGGTCCATCCGCTGACGCTGCGCGCCCTGTCGCTCGGCGGGGCGGGCCTGCTCATCACGGCGGTGCGCTGCCTCCGGTTCGGATGGCAGACCGATCTTGCGGGCCTGCCGGGCATCGGCGTGCGCACACCCGAACAGAGCCGGTGGATCTACCGGCTGGTGATTGCGTGGATGCACTTCATCCAGCCGCTGGCGCGGTTCAAGGGTCGCCTGCAGGGCCGGCTCTCACCGCCCGAGGTGCTGTCGCCCGAGCACGTCATCCGCCGTCCCTGGAAGGCACCATGGCCGACGCGCGCAGACATGCGGCAGGGGGTTCGGCTCTGCACTGGCCGGCAGGAGACCCGCGCCTTCTGGAGCGAGCGCTGGCATGCGCCGCACGACATTCTGACCGAGCTGGTGGGCGCGCTGCGCGCGGTGCGTCCCGCGCCGCGCATCGCGGTGGACGATGGCTGGTGGCTCGACGGTGACTGCAGCGTGGCGGTGGGCCGCTGGGGGTGGCTGCAGGTGCTGGTGCTCATCGAGGAGCATGCCGAGGGCCGCACGCTGCTGCGGACGACGACGCAGCTGCGGCCCAGTGCCAGCGGCGCGCTGGTGGTGCTGCTGACGCTGCTGGCGCTCGTGGTGGTGACAGAGACGGTGGCCGCCGCCTACCTGCCGTCGGCGGCCGTGGTGCTGGGCGTGACCCTGCTGGGCGGGGCGCTGCGTGCCGGCTGGCAGGCCATCCGCATGCGTGCCGTCGTCGACCGGGCACTCGGCCAGGTGTGTGCCTCGGCGGGCTTCACGCCGCTCGTGCCGATGGCAAAGGCCGGTCGCTGATGGACGAGTTCCGCTGGAGCCTGTCGTTCCTGCAGCCTTACCGGGCCCGCGTGGTGGCGGTGGTGGCGCTGGCCTTCGTCGAGGTGGGGCTGTCGGCGCTCGCCCCCTGGCCGCTGAAGGCGATGGTCGACAACGTGTTCGGCGGCCGTCCCTTTCCGGACCCCCTGCAGTCGCTGGCGGTGTCTGTGAGCGGCGGACAGACGCCGGTGCTGCTGGTGCTGGTGGCCCTCGCCGGGTTCGCGCTGCAGCTGCTGCACGAGCTGGCGCGCGCCGGCAACACGCAGCTGCAGGTCGCCACCGGCCAGCGCATCGTGTACGAGCTGCGGGCCCGGCTGGTGTCGCACATCCAGGCGCTGCCCATGCGCCACCACGTGATGGGCCGCACGGCCGATGCCGCGTATCGCATCGACGCCGACGCCTACTGCGTCAACGATCTGCTGATGGGCGGCGTGTTCCCGCTGGGCGTGGCCGCGCTGACCCTGGGCGTCATGTTCGCTGTGCTGGCCAGCCTCGACGCGGGGCTGGCGGCACTGTCGCTGGCGGTGCTGCCGTTCCTGTATCTCTGCCTGCGCCACTACTCGAAGACGATGACCGAACGGGCCGAGCAGGTGAAGGCCCAGGAATCGAACCTGCTCGATCGCGCGCTCGAAATGCTGTCGGCCATCGGGGCCGTCAAGAGCTTCGCCCGCGAGGGGCACGAGGCGCGGCGCTTCCGCACCGTGGGGGCCTCGACGATGGAGGCGCGCATCAGGCTGACGTGGCAGGAGTCGCTGTTCTCCATCTGGGTGACGGGCATCACGCTGGCCGGCACGGCGCTGGTGCTGATCGTGGGGGGCTGGCACGTGCTCGACGGCCGCCTCACCGTCGGCAGCCTGCTCGTCGTCGTGGCCTACCTGGCGGCTGTGTATGACCCGCTGTCGTCGATTGCGCACACCACCGGCACGCTGCAGCAGGCGCGCGTGAGTGCACGTCGAGTACGAGAAACGCTGGCGCTTCGTCCCGAAGAGCCTGAGGCGGCGGGGGCGTGCGACGCTGCCGGCATCCGCGGGCACGTGGTGTTCGAGCGGGTCGGGTTTGCCTATGACGAGACACGCGCCATCGTCGAGGACATCAGTTTCGAGGCGCGCCCCGGAGACCTGGTGGCGCTGGTCGGCCTCACCGGCGCGGGCAAGTCGACGCTGGTCAACCTGATTCCGCGCTTCTTCGAGCCGACGAGCGGCCGGGTGCTGATCGACGGGCGCGACGTGCGTGCGTATGGACTGCGCAGCCTGCGCGAGCAGATTGCGATGGTGCCGCAGGACCCGATCCTGTTCGGGGGCACCGTCGGCGAGAACATCCGCTACGGACGGCTCGAGGCCAGTGATGCCGAGGTGCGCGAGGCGGCGCGGCTCGCGCTGGTCGATCGGTTCGTCGAGCGGCTGCCCCACGGGTACGACACGGCGGTCGCCGAGGCTGGAGGGTCCCTGTCTGGCGGCGAGCGTCAGCGGATTGGCATCGCCCGGGCCGTCATCAAGCAGGCGCCCATCCTCGTGCTCGACGAGCCGACCTCGGCGCTGGATGCCATTTCGGAAGAGGCCGTGTTCGAGGCCCTGCAGCGTCTGAGACAGGGGCGCACGGTGCTGGTGATTGCGCATCGGCTGTCGACGATTCGCGATGCCAGCCGCATCCTGGTGCTGCATGAGGGGCGACTGGTGGCGCAGGGCACACACGACCAGCTGCTGGCCGGCAACGAGCTGTACCGGCGTATGTGCGCACGGCTGTCGGTGGGCCGTTCCCTCGATGAGCCCGAGTCTGTCGACGACATCATGAAGGCGTTGCCATGAAGATTGTGGTGGCCGGCATCATCGCCCGCTATCCCTACGGGGGGGTCACGTGGTGCTCGCTGATGTATCTGCTCGGCCTCCGGGCGCTGGGGCACGAGGTGTGCTACCTGGAAGACACCGGCGAGTGCATCTACGACCCGGAACAGAATGCGCTGTCGACCGACCCGTCGTATGGCACACGTTATATCCACCAGGCGCTCGAGCCGTTCGGGCTGGGCGATCGGTGGAGCTTCGTCAACTATGACGGCGTGCACCATGGAGCCAGCCGCGACACGGTGCGGCAGTGGTGCCGCGAGGCCGACCTCTTCATCAACCTGTCGGGCGGGTCGTGGTTCTGGCGCGACGAGTATGCGGCCATTCCCCGGAAGGTGTTCATCGACACCGACCCGGTGTTCACGCAGCTGGCTCTCGCCAAGGGTGACGCGTGGTACGTGCGCTTCTTCGAGACGTTTGACCGCGTCTTCACATTCGGGGCGAATATCGGCACGCCGGCGTGCGCGATTCCGACCGGCGGCCTGACGTGGCACAAGACGTGGCAGCCTGTGGTGCTCGACCAGTGGGTGCCGGCGGTCCCGCCGGGCGAAGCGTTCACCACGGTGATGACCTGGCGCATCGAGAGCTTTGCGGATGTCGATGCCAACAAGGATCGCGAGTTCATGAAGGTGATCGACCTGCCGTCGCGCACGACAGTGCCGTTTCACCTGGCGGTGAACGGGCCGCAGGAGCTGCTGCGCCGGCACGGCTGGCAGACGGTCGATGCGATGAGCGTGTCGCGATCGCTGTGGGATTACCGCGCGTTCCTGCACGGGTCGAAGGGTGAGTTTGCCGTCGCGAAGCACGCCTACGTCGCCCATCGATCGGGCTGGTTCAGTGACCGCACCGAGTGCTACCTGGCCTCGGGACGCCCGGCGGTGGTGCAGGACACGGGCTGGAGTGCCCACCTGCCCTCCGGAGAGGGGCTGCTGGCCTTCTCGACGGCCGACGAGGCGATCGAGGCGCTGGAGCGGGTGCTGGCCGACTACGGCCGCCACGCCCTGGCGGCGGCCGAGGTGGCGCGTGAGCATTTCGAGGCCAGCCGCGTGCTGACCCGCCTGCTGCAGGTGGCGGTCGGGTAGGATGCGCCTGTGACCGACGCCACAGCTCCGCTCCGCATCGCCGTGGTGGCCCCGGTGGCCCAGTCGATTCCGCCCGAGCGATCGGGGTCCATCGAGACGCTCACGGCGCAAGTGGTCAACGGCCTGGTGGCGCGCGGCCACGCCGTGACGCTGTTTGCCACCGGCACCTCGCGCACGGCCGCCCGGCTCGAGGCGCGGTTTGCGCGGGGCTACCGCGAGGATCCCACGCTCTGGCCGTGGGAGTTCTGCGAAGTGGCCAACATCGCGGCGGCGGTAGTCGCGGCGCGCGACTTCGATGTGATCCACTGCCAGGCCGAATACGCGCCGCTGTCGCTGCCGTTCACGGCACTGTCTGCCACGCCGATGATTCACACGGTGCACCACCTGCCCCAGGCGTCGGAGATTGCCCTGTGGAACCGCGACCCTGACGCGGCGTTCTCGGCCGTGTCGCACGCGCAGGCCGCCGCCCTGCAGCCGCTGCGGGTGATTGGCGTGGTGCCGCACGGGGTCGACACCACGGTCTGCGTGCCTGGACCCGCCAGAGGAGAGGCGCTGCTGTTCCTCGGCAGGTTCACCGAAGGCAAGGGTGTGCTGCCCGCCATCGAGGTGGCGCGCCGGTCGGGGCACCGCCTGCTGCTGGCCGCCGAGGCCAATGACTACTACCACAGGCATGTGGTGCCGTTTGTCGATGGCGATCGCGTGCAATACATCGGCGAGCTGTCGGCGGCAGAGAAGGTGCGCGTGCTGCAGTCGGCCGCGGCGCTCGTCTATCCGGTGCAGCAGCCCGAGTCGTTCGGCCTTGTGCTCGCGGAGGCGGCGGCCTGCGGTACGCCGGTCGTGTCGCTCAAGGCCGGCGCTGCTGCCGAGCTGGTGGAAGACGGCGTGACCGGCGTCGTGTGCGGCACCCTCGACGAGATGGTGGCGCGCATGTCCCAGGCGCTGTCGCTGGACCGTGGGCACATCAGGCAGCGGGCCGAGGCCCGCTTCAGCCTGCGCCGCATGACCGAAGGCTACGAGTCGCTCTACCGTCGCCACATCGACGCCTGCCGCGGGCGCGTGCGATGAGCGCCATGGCCTCGGTGCTTGCGGTGTTCGCGCACCCCGATGACGAGAGCCTGGCCGCAGGGGGCGCGCTGGCGCTCAGCGCCGCCCGGGGGCACCGGGTGTCGCTGCTGTGCCTCACGCACGGCGAAGGCCGCTGCCGGGTGACGGCTGATCCCGTCGAGACCGCCCAGATTCGCTCGCGAGAGCTCGCGGAAGCCTCGCATTGCCTGGGTATCGGCACGGTGCGGCTGTCTGACTTTCGGGACGGGTACCTGCCGTGGGAAGACGAGGACGAGGTCCGAGCCCACATCCGCGCCATGATCCACGATGTGCAGGCAACGGTGGTCGTGACCTTCGATCGGGACGGCCTCTACTGGCACCCCGACCACATCGCGGTGCACGACCGCGTCATGGAAGTGGCGGCCGCCATGGGGGCCGCGTCGCCTGCGGTGTACTGCGTCACCATGCCGCACGGACGGCTCCGCGACCTGGCGGGGGGACGGCCTGTGCTGGGCATTGCCGCAGAGGCCTTCGGCGCAGACGCGCCCGAGCCCACATGGCGGCTGAGCGTCGCCGAGATGATCAGCGTCAAGACGGAGGCGCTGCGCCGGCATCGGTCGCAGCTGGTCGATGATCCCCTCGAAACGGCGTCCCCCGTGCAGATGCTGACGGCGCTCGGCATGGAGTATTACCGGTATGCACGTCCCGGGACAGACGGCACCGACTGGCAACGGTCACTGGAGTCACGGCATGACTGAACACCAACTGCTGGAGCTGCTGCGGTGCCCGTACTGCGGAGGCACGCTGGGGCTGGCCGACAACGCGGCCCTCGTGAGACAGGGCGATCACATCGAGACTGGCGTGCTGGGCTGCGACTGCTGCGCGTTTCCGGTGGTGGCCGGCATCCCCGTGATGCAGGCCACCGATGCCACGCGCGTCGCGATTGAGGCGCTCGAAGCCGGGCGGCACGAAGAGGCGCTGCTGGGCCTGCTCGAGGTCGACGAGGCAAACCGCGAGCTGGTGCGTGGATGGCTCCGTGGCGATGGGCCCCCCACGTTCCGCGCCGGCGTCGACGGCCTCAGCCGTGACGCCGAGGGCGTGTGGGCCATCTTCCGGGTGGCCGACCCGACGTCCACGAACACCGAGGCACTCTTCGATGCCCTGTGTTCGGTGCCCGGCACGGTGCGCGGGCCGATTCTCGACATGTGCGGCGGGTTCGGTCACCTGTCGTGGTGGCTGCGTGCGCGCCTGCGCGACACGGCCATCTGCATCGGCGACATGTTCTTCTGGAAGCTCTGGCTGGCCGGTCGGTTCCTCGCCAGGGATGCGCAGCTGGTCTGCTGCGACGGCAACGCGCCGCTGCCGTTTGAGCGTGGCGCCTTCCCGACGGTGGTGCTGTCGGATGCATTTCCCTACATCTGGCACAAGCGCATGCTGGCCGACGAGATGGTCCGCCTGTGCGGCGACGAAGGGCTCATCCTCATGCCGCACCTGCACAGCAGCCTCGGCGACAATCACTCGGCCGGCATGACGCTGACCCCGACGGCCTACGCAGCGCTGTTTGCGCCGATGGCACCGCATTTCTTCCGCGAGCAGGCCCTGCTGCGTCAGGCCGTCGCTGAGGCGGGGCTCGATCTGTCGGTCGACGCCTCGCCCGAGGCGGTGGGTGACGATGCCGCTCCCACGATGGTGGCGAGCCGGCAGGCGCACGTGTTCCGGCGATATGCACCGGTGGAATTGCCGGCGGTGCAGGGCCAGCTGGGGTTCAATCCCCTCTACCACGTCGTCAACGGCGACGAGGGGCTGCACCTGCGCGTGGTTTTCCCGACGGACGACTACGCTGAAGAATTCCAGCTGTGTCTCACCTACCTGCCTGCCGCATTGACGCTGCCGGCGGAGATCCTCGAGCGCGCCCGGCAGCAGCCGACCGCACCGGAGATTGTGGCGCTGAGGCGGCAGCGCGTCCTGCTCGACCTGCCGCCGCGCTACTGCTGAGCGGCCACGGCGTCGTAGGGGTAGACGCGGTAGAAGTGCCGTCCGACCCACTCCTGGATCACGACGGCCGGGCGTTCCTGTGCGATGAGGTCGAGGTCGATGTTCGGCTGCCAGGCGTAGACGGCGCGGCCGAAGTGCTCCGACAGGTAGGGAATCATCGCCGACCCGAACGAGTCGCGAAACACCACCGCGCGGGGCCAGGGCCCGGGCTGGGTGGTGACCACGCGTGCGTCCATCAGCGCGCGGCTGGGGGGAGTGGGCTCGATGACCGTTGCCCGCCGCGGTGCGGCGAACTCGAGGCGAAGGTCGACCTCCTGCATCACATTCATGAGGCCCAGCATGCGGGCCAGGTCCATGCCCGGCCGCGTGAAGGGCACGACGCGGAAGTCGCGGCGGGGGCGCGGCTCGCCGACGCCGAGCGGCTGCAGCTGCGCGATGACGGCCTGATAGGCGGCATACGCACCGAGCTCGTTCCAGTGTGTGTCGGTGAGGTGATAGACGCGCTCGTGCCGGCGTGCCTCGCGCAGTGTGTCGGTGAGGTCGATCACGGGCAGCGGGTCGTGCGCCCGCAGGTGCTGCATCAGTTGCGCGGTGCGTGACTGCGCCCCGACGCGCTGCACGGTGGGCGGCAGGTATTCGGGATAAATCACCGGCTTGTCCGGCGCAATCACGAACAGGTAGGCGATGCCGCGCGCCTGCAGCCAGTCGCGCGTGTGCGTCAGCGTGGTGCGCCAGGCTTCCAGTTCCTCATCGGAAAACGGCCGGTGCGCGCCGATTTCCTCGAGGCCCCCGTCATCGGTGTAGTAGAGCCAGCCCTCCCGGCCGACGATGACATCGGGGTTGGCAGACGAGTGCAGGGCCTCGACGCGGACACGGGCCTGCGTGCGGATGAGGTCGGTCCTGAACGCGACGTGATCGGTGAACCAGCGGGTGAACGCCTCGGGCCAGGCGGCCCACTTGGCGCGGCTGGCCGGTGTGCCCGGCCACGCGGCGCGCTCGCGGTTTTCCTCGAGCGCGGGCGTGCGATCGACGCCAGCGAGTGTGGCCCCGAGGGGAATGGCCAGGGCCATCACGAAGCAGGTGCCCAGCAGGCGGTTGACGGTCGGCGAGAACATCGGGGCGCCCATGATCAGAACCGGAAGTAGATGAAGGGCGAGAACGACCCGAGGGCCACCTGGGTGGCCGAGGCCAGCATGAGGATCAGCAGTGCGAGCACGGCGCCCCACTGCCACCAGGCTGGCAGCGGGCGCGTGGTGCCGGCCGCCGTCGTGAGGCGATGCATCAGCCGTGGCGCCACCGGCAGCGCGCCGATGAGCGCAGCACCGATGGCCAGCAGGCGTTCGGGCGAGAGGAAGTAGGCCGGCGTCAGCGGAGAGGCGGCGGCCGGGCCCGCACCGGCCATGGCGGCCAGCATCGCCGTGGCCTGAGCCAGCGACTCGGCGCGGAAGAAGACCCAGGCCACCATCACGGCCAGCAGGGTGTAGGCGTGGCGCAGCGGACGTGGCCAGCGCACCATCCACTCACCGAGGCCGGCGCGTTCGATGATGAGCAGGCTGCCGTGCAGCGCGCCCCAGGCGATGAACGTCCACCCCGCCCCGTGCCAGAGGCCGCAGAGCAGGAACACGGTGGCGAGGTTCAGGTAGACCCGGCCTTCTGAATGGCGATTGCCGCCGAGGGGAATGTAGAGATAGTCGCGGAACCAGCTCGACAGCGACATGTGCCAGCGCTTCCAGAAGTCCTGCACCGAGGCAGCGCTGTAGGGATAGCGGAAGTTCTCGGGGAAGGTGAAGCCGAACATGGCACCGAGGCCGATGGCCATGTCCGAGTAGCCGGAGAAGTCGAAGTAAATCTGTAGCGTGTAGCAGATGGTGGCCAGCCAGGCGTGCGCCGTGGTCACCTCGCTGGCCGGCCACGCGTAGATCGTGTCGACCGGATAGGCGACGACGCCGGCGATGAGCAGCTTCTTCGCCAGGCCGATCACGAACCGGCGCACGCCCGTCGCGAACATCTCGGCGGTGACGGTGCGCTGCGCCAGCTGCGCTGCAATGTCGTGGTAGCGGATGATGGGCCCGGCGATGAGCTGGGGAAAGAACAGCAGGTAGAGCGTTGACCCGACCAGTCCCTTCTGCGCCACGGCATCCCGGCGATGCACGTCGACGATGTAGGAGATCGAGTGGAAGGTGAAGAACGAGATGCCGATGGGCAGGATGAGCTGCAGATCGGGCACGGGCGGCAGGCCGGTCAGCGGACGCAGCGCATTGAGGTTGCTGATGAGGAAGCCCGAGTACTTGAACAGCACCAGCGAGGCCAGGTTGGCGGTGATGATGGCCTGCAGCAGCCGTCGTGCCCGCGGGGTGCCGCGCCAGCGCTCAATCCACAGCGCCGCCTGCGTGTTGACGGCGATGGACCCGAGGATGACCCAGGTGAACACGCCACCATCCCTGGCATAGAACAGGACGCTGGCGGCCACGAGCAGCAGGTTGCGTCCCGCCGCGGGCGTCAGGGCATACAGCGCCAGCAGCACCGGGAGGAACGCATACAGAAACGCAGGCTCGGTGAAGAGCATCGTCAGCGGGTGCCGCCGAAGGCGCTGAGCAGCAGCGGCAGCAGTGTGTCCATGCGGGCGCGTGTCTGTGCGGGCGGCGCCAGGCCGTCGGCGAAGCCCTGATCGCGCAGGCGCTGCAGCAGATCGGGACGGCGCGTGATCACGTGCGCGGGCACGTCCCAGGTGGCGCCTTCCCCGGTGATGAGGGCGGCGGGCTGGTGATCGCCCACGACGACGAGCACCAGGTCGCGGTCGCCCTGCGTGCGCAGGTAGCCGGCGAGCGTGTCGTGCGTGTACGCCAGCGCCTTGCTGTACCCGGGCGTGAGGTCGGTCCAGTCGGGCAGGTCTTCATACGCCCGCTGCAGTTCGGCCTCGTCGTAGGGCGTGGGCGTCACGATGCGCGACCAGTCGGGCTGGTAGGGCGGCACGGGCATGAAGGGTGCGTGGGTGCTGATGCTGGGCAGGAACGCCATGACGGGCTGCCCGGCGCGCCTGGCCTCGACCGCGAACTGGTCGAGACGGGCGAGGGCGAACTGATCGGTGACATCCCACCAGCCGAACGACGGGCCGGCGTACTTGAGGTCATTGAAGGCGTGAATGCGGTCGAAGCCGTAGAAGCGGCCTTCCGGCCAGTCGAGCTGGATGCCCGGCATGACGGCCAGCGTGTGGTAGCCGGCCTGCGAGAACACCTTGGGCAGGGTGGTGCGCGTCTCGAGCATGAGGCGGCGGTTGATGTCGGGGTCTCGCACTTCGATGCCTGACAGCAGGCTGATGTGCGCCAGCCACGATTCGCCGCCGAAGGTGGTCGACTCGACGCGGGTGGTGACAACGCTGTAGCCGGTGTCGGCGAGGGCGTGCGCCAGGCGGTCGCGGGCTGGGGAGACCACCGTGGTGATCTCGGGGCGCTCCCAGCTGGTCATCCCGTACGACTCGAGAAACAGCACGAGTACGTCGGCGCCCCGCACGGCGGTGAGGGAGGTGTCGAGTGCCGGAGTGTCGGGCAGCGACCGGCGATTGAGTCCGGAGGCCTCGACAGCAAACTCGGCGGTCTCTTCGACGATCGACCAGACCACCGAGCGGACGGCGCGCGTTTCACCGCCGGGCGGGGTGATCCACCAGAACGTCGTCCAGAGGGCCACCAGGGCAGTGCCCACCGTGGCGATGACGCGGCGGACCGCGGGGAGCTCGCAGGCCTGCACCACGGTCGACCACGCGAGGCGGGTGGGCAGATACAGGGCCACCGGCACCAGCAGTGCCACGGCGACCACGGCTGCCACCAGTTCGGGTCGCGCGACGAAGGCGAACATCGACCCGACATCGGGCAGCAGCTTCAGATCCCAGTAAATGTTGACGCTGCGGCCATACAGGGCGCGTGCCGTGGCCTCGATGTAATGGCCGATGATGAGGACGACCCACAGCCACGACCAGCGGCGAACGGCGCGCGGCGACAGGGCCGGGGTGTGCGTGTGTGCCGACCACAGGGCCAGCACCAGCAGGGCCAGACCGGCGTCCAGCGAGAGGCCGTCGTTCAGGCGGATGCCGAGGGTGGGCCAGATGTTGGCAAACGCCAGCGACGCATGCAGCCAGGCGAGGGCCAGCGCCAGGCCGGCCCACGTGGAGAGACGTCGCAGAGTCATCGGGGGCTGGAAGGGACGGTGCGCGGGGCTAGGGTGCGACGAGCACGTAGCCCTGCTGCTGCAGGGCGATGATGGTCGTCAGGGCCCACAGATCAAGCTGGACCTCGGGGGTGATGTCCTTCGGCTCGATCTTCCGGGCGAGGGCAGCCTGGCCGCAGACGCGGAAGTCGACACCGGCCTTCTTCAGGGCCTGCATCATGGCGAGGTTGGGGTTGTCCTGTCCCTCGTGGCGGGCGCGGTAGGCCTGATTCGTCATGATGTAGTCGGTCGAGCCCTGATGCAGCACCACGGCAATCTTGCGGTTCGCCGCAGGCACGCCGAGCTTGGCCAGCGTGTTGACATAGCGGGCCACGGCGCTCAGCAGCGGATGCACCGGGGTGTCCTTCGGATTGGCCGTGGCCAGGTCGAACACCACCTTGTGCACCATCGTGGTGCTGGGCATTTCCTTCGCGCCAGGGACGTCACGCGCAGGGGCGACTCCCGGGACGGGCAGATCCTGCGCCGACGCAGGCGGCGCGGCGGCGGCCATCAGGCCGGCCAGCGAAAGGGCGAGAGCGAGGTGACGCATGGGCGATTCTCCGTGGCGCCACGCGGCGATGCGCTGCTGCACCGCGGCGTCAGACGCCCAGACAAGTGTACTCGCGTCCGGGAGGCCGCGGGCACCCGTGGCAAGATGTCGGCATGACGCACACAGGCCCCGCCGTGAACCGATGCCTGCTGGCCCTCGCGCTCTGCGCCGGCCTGGTGGCCACCTCGCCTGCGGCCGCCCAGGCGCCCACACCTGACGCCCCGCGCCTGCTGCCGCCCTCGCAGCAGATGGCGCTGCGCGAGCAGTGGCTCGAGCGGCGGCATGCGCAGCTGCTGCCGCTGATGCGCCGCCACAGGATTGCCATGTGGATTGTGGTGAATGAGGAGTTTCACGACGACCCGCTGACCAGCTGGGTCGCGCCGCCGCGGCCGTATGCGGGCAACCGTGATTTCTTCGTCTTCGTCGATGCCGGCGCGGCTGGCCTCAGGCGCATCGCGATCACCGGCTATTCCGAAGACAACCTCAAGCGCTTCTTCGAGTCGCCCGACGAGCCGGTGCCGGCCGACGTGCGGCTCGGCCAGCTGATGGACGAGTTCGACCCGGCGACGATCGGGCTCAGCATCGGCGGGTCGCGCGGGGTGACGCGCGCGCTCACCTTCGACACGCATGCATTCCTGCGACGGGCCGTGGGGCTGCGATACGTCGAGCGCTTTGTCAGCGCGGCCGACCTCATCGAGGAGTATCTCGACACGCGGCTGCCTGAAGAGCGCGAGCACTACACGGCGGCCACGGCGATGACCGAATACCTGGTGCGGCGGGCACTGTCGAACGAGGTGATCACACCCGGTGTCACCCGCGTCGGCGACGTGCGGCGCTGGCTTTACGATGCGCTGGCGGCCCACGGCGTGCGCACCTGGTTCCAGCCCGACCTGCGCGTACAGAAGCCCAACCAGCCCAATGCCACATCGCGGGGCTTCCTGGCAGTGGCACCCGAGTCGACGCTGATCGAGCGCGGCGATGTGGTGCACGTCGACTTCGGCATCAGCTACATGGGCTTCGACACCGACTGGCAGAAGATGGCCTACGTGCTGCGCGAGGGCGAGCGCGACGTGCCCGAGGGGCTGAAGCAGGCGATGCGGAACACCAACACGCTGCAGGATGCCCTGATGCGGCGGCATTCACGGCCGGGACGGCTGGCCGGCGATGTCTACCTCGATACGATGGCCGAGATGGGCGAGCGGAAGATCGAGGCGATGATCTACTCGCATCCGGTCGGGGCGCAGGGCCACGGCCTCGGGGCATCCATCGATTTCCGGGCCTCGCAGCGCGCCGACATCGGCCAGCAGGCGCAGCGCCGGTTGCGAGAGGGATCCTACATTTCCATCGAGCTCAATACGGCGACCGTCGTGCCCGAGTGGAACGGGCAGAAGGTCTTTGTGATGATGGAAGACGTGGCCTGGCTCGGTGACGGGGGCTGGACGTTCTTCCGGCCCCGTCAGGAGTCGTGGTACCTCATCCGCTGATCGGGTGCGCCGGCGGCTAGCGCATGCCGGCCGGCGGACGCCGGTGCTGCGTGCGCTGCTCGTAGGCGTGGGCCATCTCAAGGAGCGCCTGGTCGGTCCACATCCGTCCCAGCAGCGACAGCCCCACCGGGTACCGCCCGCCCATGAACCCCGCCGGCACGGTGACCTGCGGCAGGCCCGTGGCCGCACTTTCCTCGCACGTGCCGGGTTCGGTGCCGTAGCGCTCGGCGCCCCCCTCGTGCGTGTGTGGCCGCGCCACGTTGGCCGGGTAGATCATCGCGTCGAGCTGGTGACGATCCATGAGGTCGACCAGCACCTGCCGGTACGCTTCGCGGGCCGCGATGAACCGGGCCGTGGCGGCGTCGAGCTCGGCGCCCGAGGGCACCGGTGCCAGCGCCGATTCCAGCCGCCGCTGGCCGGCCGGGGCCATCTTGCCCGAGGCAATCAGCTGCTCAATCGTCAGCACGGGATCGCCCGGTCGTGCGCCGCGCGTCAGGTAGGCCGTCCACCCGGCCTTCAGTGAGCCGGGCGCCGTGCCCCGCGCCCGCGCATACACGGCGTCGTAGTCGGGAATGGCGACGTCGACCACCACGGCGCCGGCTGCCCGAAGGTCGGCAATGGCGCGATCGATGAGGCGGGCGGCTTCCTGCTCACCCGTGATGCCGACGAACCGCTGCCGGAAGGCCCCGAGTCGCTTGCCCTGCAGCGAGGCCCGGTCGAGCCCGGCGGCAAACGACGCGGGCTTGCGGGCATCGGCGTCGGCCGTCACCGGGTCCTCGGTGTCGCGGCCGGTCACCAGGTCGAGCGCCAGGGCGATATCCCTGATCGAGCGACCCATCGGGCCCACGGCATCGTTGTAGGTGTTGAGGGGCATGACACCGGCGCGGCTCGTGAAACCGCGCGTCGTGCGGATGGTGGCCAGCGAGGCAAAGCCTGCCGGATTGGAGAGCGAGTTGCAGGTGTCGGTCCCGAACGCCAGCGTCGTCAGGCTGGCGGCGGCGGCCGTGGCACTGCCGCCGCTCGATCCGGCGGTGCTGAGCGAGGCGTCGTAGGCGTTGCCCACGGTGCCTCCGACGGTGCTGATGCCGAAGTCGCCGAAGGGAAACTCGTCGAGGTTGGCCTTGCCGAGGATGATGGCGCCACCGCGCTTCATCCCGGCGGCAATGCGCGAATCGAGGCGCGGCCGGTGGTCGGCCAGCGCGCGCGCACCGCCCGTCGTGGGCAGTTCCGTGGCGTCGATGTTGTCCTTGAGCAGCACGGGCAGCCCGTGGAAGGCGCTGCGCACCGTGCCTGCGGCGCGTTCGGCATCGCGGGCCCGTGCGTCGGCCAGGGCACGGGGACTGATCGACAGCACCGACCGATAGGTGGGCCCGTGTCGATCGAAGCGGCTCAGGCGGGCCAGATATTCGCGCACGACATCGACGCTGGTGGCCTGGCCGGCGGTGAGCGTGGCCTGCAGCTGCGTGACCGACTGCTCGACGACCGTGAACGCCGGCAGGCCTTCGGTGTCCGGCAGGCGCCAGTTGACGATCGCCGCGCGCTGGCGCGGCGACAGCCCACGCAGGTCAGGCGAGGCGACCAGCTGCTGCGCCACCTTCGTCACCCGCGCAATCTCGCTGCCGGCCGCAGGCACGCGGCGGTCGGCGCCCGAGTACACCGGGTCGGACCAGGTCGACAGCAGGGCATCCACGCGCGGAATCGGATAGCCGCCCCTCGGGTCGTAGATCTCGCTGAGCCCCTTCACCACGAAGGTCATCAGCGACGCCGTGCCGCCTGCCGGCACCGAGACGGAAAAGACATAGCCGATGTGCGCCGGGTCGTAGCCAGGCCACGCATCAGTGAACGGGTTGGCATACATGTCGCCCGCCCCGGTGAAGAGCCCGGGCACCGTGCCAAGCACATGCGCCGACGGACCGTGTCCGGAGGGCCCGCGCATCGGGTCGTCGACGTTGCGGGCGTTCTGCATGACGGTCACGAACGTGTCTGCCCCGTCGATGCGCCGATCGCCGCTGGAGGTGGTGGCCACGGCCACCCGTCCGCCATCCTCGAAGGCGCCGGTCGCGCCTCCCCAGGCAATGCGCAGCGTGCGGGCCTCGCGCGTCGTGTTCCGGAAGGTGTCGACATAGCGCAGGTAGTCGGCATCCGGTGGTGCAAACAGCTCGCGGTCGATAACGATGCCGTCTTCAAAGAGGGGAGTGAGGCTGTCGACGCGACCGGATGTGTCGTGGGTGAGCCCGAAGCCCCGCAGCGGGCGCGCCTCGCCGGTGGCCGGCACCTGGAGCTTGAGAGAGCCGAAGCCATTGAACGGGTGCGCCCGTCCGCCAGTGGCGATGCTGCCACTGTCCTGCGCCCACGGGGACGTATCCTGCACATCCCAGAACTGTCCGTCGGCCGATGGCAGGGGCGTGACGGCGACGGCGGCCTGCTGCAGCAGCCCTGCAAGCAGGCACGCGAAGGCGAGGTGACGGGCGATGCGCATGGGCCGCAGTGTAGGCCTGGCAACCGCGCAGGGCAACCTCAGCGGAACCAGCCCTCGCGCTCGAGCGTGGCCCAGAGGCGGCGCACCACCGCCCCGCCGCGTGCCACCACCGCCGTCTCATCGTCAGCGACGAAGCGGCCATCGAAGACCTGCACGTGGCCATGCGTCAGTACGTGCCGCACGGACAGGCCATGCCCGTAGAGCAGCAGGTGCAGCGGCTCGGGCGGCAGCGCACCCGTGCCGACAAGCAGGCCGCTGACATCGAGGCAGACCACATCGGCCTCGGCGCCGGGCCGCAGGCGTCCGAGGTCGGGACGCCGCAGCGCCTGCGCCGGCACGAGCGTCGCACTGCGAAGGGCATCGGCGATGGTGGGACGCTTCAGGGGCACCGGACTCGAGGCGCGCAACAGGCTCTCGCGCGCCTGCCCGTAGAGCACCGCGAGCTTGAGGTTCTCGAGATAGTCGTTCGAGTGCGTGTCGATGCCGATGTTCACGGGTACGCCGGCGGCCAGGGCCTCGGGCCAGGGCTGGGTGTCGCCCCCGGCGCCCCCGGCCGACGGACAGTGCGCGTAGACGACCCCGCGCGAGGCCAGCAGGGGGCCGTCGGCGGCCCAGTCGACGCCCGCCATGTGGGCCCCGAAGCATGGCATCGAGAACGCGCCCAGCGCATCGAGCCATCGCACGGGCGACAGGCCCCAGAGCCGCTGGACCGTGGCCGATTCGCGCGCCCCCTGCGCGAGGTGCAGGTGCAGGCCTTCCCCTGCCTCGCGTGCGGCGGCGATGAGCGCGCGCAGCGTTTCGGGCGTGTGCGTGTCGGTGGCGTGTGCGGCCATCTGCGGCCGGATGAGGCCGTCGTTGCGCCGGGCGTGCTTCAGCGCGAACGCGCGACCGTCGGCGATTTCCTGCAGCGTGCCCGGCGTGGCCTCATGCAGAACGGAGTCGGCCTTCCGATACCAGATGTCGAACAGACGGCGCGTGCCGGGAATCATGGGCGCCGGGTAGCCCCGCGCGCGGAACCGCGTGGCCACGCGGACGAACGACTCGGCCTGCCGCAGGCTGAGGCTCATGTCGAGCGTCGTCGTGCATCCGCTGCGGATGAGCTCGGCGAGGTTCGCCGCCGTGACGGCGTCGAGATCCTCGTCGGACAGCTGGTCGAGCAGCTCGAGGGGACGCTGATAGGAACGGCCGCCCTCGATAATGCCCCGCGTCGGCGTGCCGCTGGCCACGTGGGTGTGCCCGCTGATGAAGCCGGGCAGCACCAGGTGCGTGCGCGCATCGAGGCGCGGCAGCCCGCGGCCGGCCCCCGGCGCGATTTCGTCGATGCGGCCCTGGCGGATGACCAGCGTGACGTCCCGCTGCAGGGACACGGTGTCATCCGGCGCAGCGACCCACGCCCAGCCGGCATCGATGGCGTAGGTGCCCGAGGGCGGACGAACGGCGGTCTGGGCATGGCCGGTGACCGGACGCAACTGTGCGCTGAACGGCACGAGGGCCGCCGCGGTGCGGAACAGCTGGCGACGCGAGAGGAAGGGCATGGGCGTTCGTGTGAGGAAGCGGACGTGGTCAGGCACAGGCGCGGTTGCGCCCCTCGCGCTTGGCGGCATACAGCCGGGCATCGGCACGCGCGACCACTGCGGTGACATCGGCGTCGGTGGCGTCGACGAAGGCTGCGCCTGCACTGGCCGTCAGGGGCATGATGACGGGCCCTGACTGCACGCGCTCGCGGGCGATGGCCTCGATGAGGCGCGCCGCCAGGCCCTGCAACTGGTCACGGGTGAGGCAATGCCCGGTCACCACCGCGAACTCCTCGCCCCCGATGCGGAAGGCGCGATCGGCCCGGGTGCGCGTCTGCGATGACAGCACGCGCGCCACGGCCTGCAGGGCGGCATCGCCGGCCACATGGCCGCACGTATCATTGATCCGCTTGAAGTGATCGAGGTCGATCAGGATGAGCGCTGCCCGTGCCTCCGCATCACCGGTCTGCGCCAGGGTCATGCAGACGTGCTCGTCGAATGCGCGGCGGTTGCCGAGGCCGGTCAGTGGATCGGTCGCGGCAGCATCGGTCAGGTGACGCCGCAGGGTGGCCTGCCGCTGCGCTTCGCGGCGGCGGGCCAGCACGGCCTGCCGGCGTCCGATGTCCTCGGCCAGGCCGGGAGCCAACCAGATGATGAGCTGTGCCAGGTGGCGACGCATGCCCGGCCCGCATCCTACCGCAGCCAACGCATAATGAGGCCCATGAATTGCCGACCTGTTCATGGCCGACCGATGCGCGTGTCGCGCGTGCTCCTGGCCCTCGCGCTCGCTGCCGGCGTGCTGGCCACGCCGCCGAAGACCCTTCTCGCACGGGAGCAGGCACCGCCAGCGCCGGCCGCTTCGACGCGCCTGGCCGATCACGTCGTGGTCATTTCCATCGACGGCTTCCGGCCGCAGATGTATCTCGAGGCCGAACGTGGCGACGAGTCGCTGCCGGCCCTGCGCGCCCTCTGGACGGCGGGGTCCAGGGCGGAAGGGGTCGAGGTGGCCTATCCCTCGATGACCTATCCGTCGCACACGTCGCTCGCCACCGGCACACGGCCCGTCCGCCACGGCATCACCAGCAACACGAAGTTCGACCCGCTGCGCGGATCGTCGGCCTGGTACTACGAGCACGACGCCATGAAAGTGCCTGCCATCTGGGACGTTGTGCGGCAGCAGGGGCTGACGGCCGCCGGGGCGTCGTGGCCGGTCACCGTCGGGGCGCGGATGGACGTGCTGTTTCCCGAATCGAACCAGGTGCCCGAGACCGGCACCTGGCTCGACCGGGCCCGCGCCGATTCCACCCCGGGTCTGGTCGATGCCGTCGTCGCCGACCTGGGAGGCTTCGGTCCGCGCGATAACCTGAATGCCGTGCAGCGCGATCGGTTCACCACGGCGGTGGCCGATCGCATCATCCGGATGCATCGGCCCAACGTGCTGCTCATCCACCTGATGGAGACCGATTCGGTGCAGCATGCCGAGGGGCCCGGCACGCCAGCGGCCCACGCCGCGCTGACGCGCGTCGATGCGCACATCGGCCGCCTCGTGCGCGCCACCGAGGAGGCCGGCATCCGCGCGCGC
Organism: uncultured Bifidobacteriaceae bacterium; assembly: GCA_964643765.1. Taxonomy (GTDB): domain Bacteria; phylum Acidobacteriota; class Vicinamibacteria; order Vicinamibacterales; family UBA2999; genus VFZN01. The sequence goes on from CAZXTM010000001.1 coordinate 195,756, forward strand.
ACGGCCTTCATTGTGACGGGTGACCATGGCTTCTCGCGCGTGCACACGCTGATTCAGCCGAATGTGATTCTGCGGGACGGCGGCTGGCTCACCACCGGTCCCGATGGGCGCGTGGCGACGTTCGAGGCGGCATCGCACGCCACGGCGATCCGACTGGCACGCCCGGGCGACACGGCACTGGCCGCCGCTATCGAGTCGCGCTTCCGCGAACTGGCGGCGGGCCGCTACAAGGGCATCTTCCGTGTCGTGGGTCGCACCGAACTCGATGCGATGGGCACCTATCCCGAGGCGGCCTTCTTCATCGAACCCGCGGAGGGTTACTACGTGTCGGACGGGGTCGCCGGGGGCGAGGTGCTGGTGGGCACCACGCGGCGGGGCGCCCATGGGTTTCTGTCGACCGAGCCACGCATGCACACCGGATTCATCGCGGCGGGAGCCGGCATCCGGCCCGGCGTGCCGCTGCCGCTGCTGCGGCAGATCGACATTGCACCCACGATTGCGCGCCTCCTGGGCCTGACGATGCCGTCGGCAGACGGGGTGCCGATGGTGGGCCTGCTGCAGGAGGCACCGGTGGCGCCGCGGCGCTAGCGGCCTTCGGTCAGATTCTTCGGGGCGACGAGAAAGCCGAACGACTGCGCGCCGTCACGCACGTGGGTCTTGTGGTGCACGAGGTGCGCCATGATGATGCGACGCAGGTACGGCCACTGCGGCACGCCGCGCAGGCGGATGCGGCGATGCACGACGACATCGTGGAAGAGGAAGTAGATGATGCCGTAGCCGGTCATGCCGAGTCCGACGGGCAGCATCCACGACTGGTGCGTGACGCCTTCGTTGATCAGCCAGATGGAAGGAAGCGCGAAGAACACCCCGAACAGATCGTTCCACTCGAAGGCGTGGGTGTGGGGCTCGTGATGCGACCGGTGCAGGAACCAGAGCGGCCCGTGCATCAGGTACTTGTGGGTGAGATAGGCCACGCCCTCCATCGCCAGCAGCGCACCGAGGAAGAGCGCCAGAAACACAAACGCCGAGGCCATGGACTCAGCCTAGCATGGGCGGCAGCATCGGCGTGTAGAGGCCCGTGCGGGCGGGCGGGGTGACGCGCCGCTGCAGCGGCAGCACCAGGCCCACCTCGGCCAGCGCCTGCAGCAGGCGCCACAGCTTCCAGGCCGTCGACGTCGAGGCGCGCGTGTCCCAGGCCCGGGGGCCGGCCCTGCGCACGAGGGGGCCGATGTCGGCGTAGATGTGGCGGGCCGTGGCCACGGCCCAGCCGGCCCGCCAGGGCAGCGCACCGATGCCGTGCCAGGCCGAGGCATAGTAGGCGTCTGCCTGGTCGAGCAGCCGGCCGGTGACGCGCAGTACGGCGAGTCGGCCTTCACCCGCGGGCAGCGGCTGGCCGGGATGCATCACCGCGCCTTCCTCCTCGAGCCATCGGGCCGGAAGGTACACCCGACCATTCAGGGCATCGTCCTGGACATCGCGGGCGATGTTGGTGAGCTGGAAGGCCAGGCCGAGATCGCAGCCGCGCAGCAGCACGTCGCGGTCGCGTGCCCCCATGATCCAGGCCATCATCAGGCCGACGACCCCGGCCACGTGATAGCAGTAGCGATGCGTGTCGTCAGGGGTGTCGTAGGTGACGCCCTCGGCGTCCATCTCGAACCCCGTGAGGTGATCGTGAACGAAGGCGGCCGGCAGCGACGTGGCCGCAGCGACACGGGCCAGGGCGGCGAATGGGGTGCCCGGCTCGGCCTCGCCCCGCAGGGCGCGCTCAGAGTCGGCCCGCAGACCAGCCACGACCGCGCGAGGGTCGGCCACGACGGTGAGCCCGTGTCCGAGCTGCTGGCCGTCGGTGCGGTCGTCGAGGTGGCGGCACCAGGCGTAGAGATCCCACACCAGGTGCCGCGTGCGCGCATCGAAGAGCCGCGACGCCAGCGCAAAGCTCTTCGAGCCCTGCGCGATGGCCGCGTCGGCGCGGGCCGCGTCGGTCATGCGCGCCCGCGAGTGAGATGCGCCAGGTCTTCGAGCATGACGCCAGCCGTGGCCTTCGCCGAGCCGACGACCCCGGGCACGCCCGCGCCGGGATGCGTGCCGGCCCCGACAAAGTAGAGCCCGCCGATGCGGCTGTCGCGATTGTGCACGCGGAACCATGCGCTCTGCGTCAGCACTGGCTCGAGCGAGAAGGCCGAGCCGTGGTGCGCACCGAGCTGCTCCTTGAAGTCGAGCGGCGTGAAGATGCGCTGCGTCACGAGATCGGCCTTGAGGTTCGGGATGTAGCGGTCTTCCAGATACTGCAGGATCCGGTCGGCGTAGCGCGGCCCCTCGACCGTCCAGTCGATCTCGGCCTTGCCGAGGTGCGGCACGGGCGACAGCACATAGAACGCCTCGCAGCCCTCGGGGGCGAGCGACGGATCGGACACGGTCGGCGCGTGCAGGTAGAGCGAGAAGTCGTCCGCGAGCTGGCCGCGGTGGAAGATGTCGGACAGCAGCCCCTCGTAACGAGGCCCGAGGATCACGTTGTGGTGCGCCAGGTGCGGGTGGCGCCGCTTCGTGCCGAAGTAGATGAGGAAGAGCGACATGCTGAACCGCGACTGCTCGAGGCGGCTGGCCCGGGCGGCTGCCACCGGCTCCTGCCGCAGCAGCTTCCGGTACGTCGTGACGACGTCGGCGTTGCTGGCGACGGCGGCCACCGGCGTCTCGACGCCGTCGGTCGTGCGCACGGCGACCACCTGGCCGTCGCGCGTGACGATTTCATCGACGCCGCAGTTGAGGCGCAGTTCGCCGCCGAGCCGCTCGAAGAGCTTGACCAGCTGGCGCACCAGTTCGCCCGTGCCGCCCCGCGGGAACGTGACGCCCCAGGTCTTTTCCAGCACGTGAATCAGCGTATAGATGGCCGACGTGTCGAATGGATTGCCGCCGACCAGCAGCGAGTGGAAGCTGAAGGCCTGCCGCAGGTGCTCGTCGCGGATGTACTTCGAGACGACCGAGTAGACGCTTCGATAGGCCTCGAGCTTCACCAGCTGCGGCGCGACGCGCACCATGCTCCAGATATCGAGGAAGGGCACGTGCGCCAGCTTGACGTAGCCTTCCTCGAAGACGTCGGCGGCGTACTTGATGAACCGCTCGTAGCCCTCGGCGTCGGCCGGATTCATTGCCCGGATCTGGCGGGTGAGGGCCTCGGTGTCGTTCGAGTAGTCGAAGACCGTGCCGTCTTCCCAGAAGAGGCGGTAGAACGGCATCACCGGCATGAGGTCGACGTGGTCGCTCAGCTGCTCGCCTGCCAGCGCGTACAGTTCCTCGAGGCAGTGCGGTGCGGTGATGACGGTCGGGCCGGCATCGAAGGTGAAGCCGTGGTCCTGATAGACGTAGCCGCGGCCGCCGGGCTTGTCGCGTGCCTCGAAGAGGACGGTGGGAATGCCGGCCGCCTGCAGGCGGATGGCCAGGGCGAGGCCGCCGAAGCCGGCGCCGATGACGGCAACACGATGGGGGGACGCGGAAGTCTGTGACATGAATACCTAGGAGCGCAGATGGGCAAGGGCGCGCGAGACCGGCACGGGGGGACGCCCCGTGAGCAGGCGCAGGCGGTCGGGCCAGGTCAGGCGACCGGCATAGAACCGTGCGATGGTCGGCTCGGCCCGCCGGTAGAACTGCTCGAAAATCACGCGGCGCCCGGTCGGCTCGGCCGCGCGGAAGAGCCACCGGTTGAGCAGCCGGTTGAAGCCGCCCGCCTGCCAGCGGGCCGTCGCGTGGTGTTTCACAAGGGAATAGACGCCGTGGGCGTCGCCGGGGTGCGCATCGGCGACCAGCCAGGCGGTGGCCACCGCCTCACCCAGCGAGTAGCCGGTCGTCGGCTGGAAGAGCCCTGCGCGCACGCCCAGGGGTACCGCCGCCGACAGGCCCCAGTAGTCGTCGAGCCGCCCACCCAGGGGAATGGGCAGCGCACCGGCCTCCTCGCGCAGCACCTCGGCGATGGCCCAGCCCTGTGCGTGGGCATAGGCCGCGATGGCGGCCCGGCAGTGGTCGGCGTCGATGGCCGGGCCGTCGATGTAGTAGGTGTCTTCGATGAGCAGCGTGTCGGCCGTGAAGGGCAGCACGTAGAGGAACCGGTAGCCGCCGCGCTGCTCGACCGTGGCATCCATCAGGATCGGCCACTGCAGGCCGTGCGGACGGCTGAGGCGCACCTCCTGGCCGAGGAACGACTGCCAGCCCACCGGCAGGTGCTCGGGGCCGCCGCCCCGGGCATCGATGACGAGGCGAGCCGGCACGCGCGTGCCGTCGTGCAGGTCGGCCCCGTGTGCGTCAACGGCGCGCACCAGAGCGGACAGCCGCAGCCGCGTGCCCAGGGCGGGCGCGATGACGGCATGCAGGCGGTCGGCCGTCACGGTGGCATAACCGCCATCGAGGACGCGCGTATAGGCGGGGAACCGCACCTCGTGGCGCGGCCACTGCGCCGTGATGAGCGGCTGCAGCCACGTGCGCTGGTCAGGGCTGATGTCGCTGTCGTGGAACGACCAGGTGTGGTTGCCGCCGAGGGTGGCTCCGGCTTCGAGAAGCAGCAGCGACGCAGTGGGATGCAGGGTGGCGATGCGCCAGGCGGCGAGGCTGCCCGCGAGTCCCCCGCCTGCGATGAGCACATCAACGGACACGCATCGATGAGCGTATCACGCGCGTGACAGGGGGGTCGCTATACTAGCCGTCATGTCCGATGCGCCTGCCGGGAACCTGCCGTGGCCGCTTGAGGTCACCGGGGTCTCGCGCCGCATCGGTGACCGGCAGGTGCTCGATGGCGTCTCGCTGACCGTCGGGCGCGGCCGCCTGTGCGCCCTGGTCGGGCCGAACGGCGCGGGCAAGACGTCCCTGCTGCGCGTCGTCTCGGGCCGGCTGCGGGCAGACCAGGGCGAGGTGCGGATGCTCGGGCAGACCATTGCGGACGCCCGGCAGAGAGGCCTCCTCGGCCTGGTGCCGCAGGACCTGGCGCTCTATCCCTCGCTCACCGTCCGCGAGAACCTCGAAGTGCTGGGCCGCCTGGCCGGCGTGGCGTCCGACCGCCTGCCTGAGCGCATCGCCGACAGCCTGCAGTGGGCCGGGCTCGGCGATCGCGCTGATCATCGCCTGTCGGCACTCAGTGGCGGCATGAAGCGCCGCGTCAACCTCATCGCCGGCCTGCTGCACCAGCCGGCCCTGCTGCTGCTCGACGAGCCGACCGTCGGCGTTGATGCGGCGTCCGAAGGCCGCCTGTATGCGCTGCTGTCGGCCCTGCGGTCGTCAGGCATGGGCATCGTGCTGGCCACTCATCACCTCGACGATGCCGCGGCCTGCTGCGACGACGTGGTGGTGATGCACGAGGGGCGGGTCGTGGCCGCTGGTCCCGTCGCAGAGGTGGTGGCGCGCGCCTTCCCTGAGGGGCGCGAGGTGGTGGTGGTGCTCGCCGATGCGGTCGACGACCGCGGGGTGGCGACTGTCACGCGCCATGCCTTCCGCCAGATTGGTGCCCGCACCTGGGCACGTGCCTGGTCGGCCTCGCTGGCGGATGTGGACGCGCTCGAGCAGGTCTGGATGGCCGAGGGGGTGCAGGTGGCCGAGACGCGCGTGCGCCAGCCCAGCCTGCGCGGCGCAGTGGCCGTACTGACCGGACGCGCGATGGGAGATGCGGCATGAGGCGCGCGGTGGTGCGCGTGCTGCTGCTGCAGCTGTGGCGCGACCGCGGTGCGCTGGTGACCGGGTTCGTGCTGCCCGTGGTCGTCTTCGTGGTGTTTGCCGCCATCTTCGGCGGGGCCAGCGGCAACACGCTGCTGCTGCGCGTGGTCGTGGCCGATGAACTCCAGACGCCCGAGAGCCGGCGCCTTGTCGCCGCCCTCGCCACGCTGCGCACCGTGACCATCACGGCACGGGTGGCCGACCGCGCCGAGGCCGAGCAGCAGGTGGCCGGGGGTGCTGCCGATGCCGGCCTCGTGATTCGCACGGGCGCACGGCCCCTTGATCAGCTCGCAGGCGAGGGCGACCCGCCGCTGCTCGTGCTGACGCATCCGGCGCGCTCGGTGGCCGGCTCGCTGCTCGCCGGCAATGTCGAGCGGCTGTATTACGAGCGCTTGCCCGATGTGGCGCTGCGCGGTGTCGTGAGCCTCGTCGACGCGCTGGTCGTGCCGCTGACCGACGAACAGCGCACCGAGGCCGACCGGCAGCTGGCCGACATGGCGCCCGACCCGGCCGAGCCGGATGCGGCTCCCGAGGACGGCACCACCATGGCTCCGCTCGTGGCGCAGGCCCTGGCCACGACCGGTGGCGCCTCGATCGACGAGGTGGCCTACTATGCCGGCTCGGTGGCGATTCTCTTCGTGTTGCTGGCGGCCGTGCACGGTGCCGCCTCGCTGCACGACGATGTGGCGTCGGGTGTGGTCGACCGGGTGCTGACCGGTCCGGCGACGCTGGCGACGCTGGTCGATGGCCGCGCGATCTTCCTCGTGGGGCAGGCCCTGCTGCAGGTCACCGTGATCTTCGCCGTGGCCTGGCTCGGCTACGGCGTCAATGTCCCCGCGCGCCTCGGCCCCTGGCTCATCGTCACCGTGGCCGTGGCTGTGGCGTCGGCCGGGCTGATGCTGCTGGTGTCGGTGCTGTGCCGCTCGTCGCAGCAGGCCATCGCGGTGTCGAATGTGGCCGTGCTGGTGCTCTCGGCCGTCGGGGGATCGATGGTGCCGCGCTTCCTGATGCCGCAGTGGCTGCAGCAGCTTGGGTGGCTGACGCCGAATGCCTGGACAATCGACGCCTACGGGGAAGCCCTGCGGGCGGGCAGTGCGCTCGAGGGCTCCCTGCGCCCGGCGCTCGTGCTGGTGCTGCTCGGCACAGGCGCCTGGCTGGCCGCACGCCATCAGGCCCGCCGATGGGAGACCCGCTAGGATGCCTGTCATGACTGTGTCGTTCGAGGCCTGGGCACAGGCGCGCCGCGAGGAGGTCGAGCACGCCCTGCAGGCGGCCGTGCCCGCGCCGCCGCTGTGCCCGCCGCTTGTGTCCGAGGCCATGCGCTACTGCCTCGGCAGCGGCACCAAGCGTGTGCGCCCCGTGCTGGTGCTGGCCGCCGCCGAGGCCATCGCACGCCGCGCCGGCACCATGCCCGACGAGGGGCAGCTGGCGGCTGCACGCGCGCTGGCCATGCCGGCGGCCTGCGCCATCGAGTTCATCCACACCTACTCGCTCGTGCACGACGACCTGCCGTCGATGGACAACGATGCGCTGCGGCGCGGCAAGCCCACCCTGCACGTAGCCTATGGCGAGGCCCTGGCGATTCTCGCCAGTGACGGCCTGCTGGCGGAAGGCTTCTCGCTGCTCGCCCAGTACCCCGACGAGCAGCAGCATCCGGACCTTGCCGTGCGGAAGCTGCAGGTGCTGCGCGAGGTGGGACGGGCCGTCGGTGGGGCCGGCATGCTCGGCGGGCAGGTCATCGACCTGCAGTTTGCCCGCCGCATCACGCACCCTGACCATGTGCCCGGGGCCGCTACGCCAGGCGCCCTGCGGGACATGCACATGCGGAAGACCGGAGCGCTCATTCGCGCCGCGGCCGTGTCGGGCGGGCTGATGGCTGGCGCGGCACCGCCGGAGGTGGCGGCCCTCGCGCAGTTCGGAGAGGAGATCGGGCTGGCCTTCCAGATTGTCGACGACGTTCTCGACGAAATCGGCACCAGCGGTGAGCTCGGCAAGACCGCCGGAAAGGATCGCGCCGAGGGCAAGCCGACCTATCCGGCGCTCTTTGGCCTCGAGGCGTCGAAGGCCATGGCGCGCGCCCACGTCGATGCCGCCGGCCAGGCGCTGGCCGCGGCGCACCTGCCCGGGGAACACCTGCTCGGCATTGCCCGCTGGGTCGTCGATCGTCGCTACTGACCGGCGGATGCGCCGACGGTGCCGCGCCGCAGCGTCTCGATGTCACCGAGCAGGCGCTCGATATCGAACGGCACCGTGCCGTTATACACACCGCGCAGGCGGCCCTCGCCGTCGACAAGCAGCACCTTCTCGGTGTGCAGGATCTGGTCGCCGGCGGGTTGCGCCGGGTCGAGCCGCCGGTCATCGGCAAAGTACGACTCGCGGGCGAGCCGGTAGATGTCGTCGGCCTCTCCGGTCACCAGCTTCCAGCGCGCAGGGTCGATGCGGTGCGCACGTCCGAACGCCTCGAGCACCGCCGGCGTGTCGATGGTGGGCGTCACCGAATACGACACCAGCACCACATCGTGCTGCGAGGCCAGGGCCGCCTGGGCCTTCCCGAGCGTCTCGACGAGCAGCGGACAGATGGTGGTGCACGTGGTGAAGAAGAACGATGCCACATGAATGCGGCCCCGCAGGTCGCTGCCGTGCAGGAGTTCACCCGTCTGCGTCACCAGCTGGAAGTCGCCCACGCGGTGCGCACTGTCGGACGTCCAGCGCGGCGTGAAGTCGGCGCTGTCATAGAACGGCAGCCCCTCGCCCGGCCGGCGGTCACTGGCGCAGCCGGTGAGCAGTACCAGCACGCACAGCACGGCGCGACGGATCATGCGCCGGGGCTGGCCACAGGCATGCACGGCCGCGCATTCAGGAAGCCGAACCGCCTGCCCTGCCAGACTTCGTAGTTGAGAAACAGCTCGCCCTGCTCGGTGAACGACTGCTGCGGGCCTTCCTCGCGTCCGTCGACAAAGTGCCTGACTTCGAACGGGCGCCCCGACGCGTAGAAGGTGCGATACGTCCCGTGAAAGCGCTCGCGACGCACCTGCGCCTGCAGCCGCACTTGTCCGTTGGGCCAGTGTTCGATGCGCGACTGCACGAGGGCAGAGGCCCCCACGGACGGGGCCGCGACCAGGGCGATCAGGGCAACGCGCACGGCTCGGACCGCGACGGCTGGCAGCGGCATGTGCTACCCCACGCTCCCGCGCACGCCGCGATAACAGCCGGCCAGATACGGCACGGCCTCGGTGAAGTGGTAGTGATACAACCCCGCAGCGAATTCCGGCGTCGCGTGGGTGTGGCCGTTGCACGAATCAAGGCCCGTGGGCGCCGCGCCGCCGGCCTCCGCAGGGCCATACGCGGGATATCCGTCGAGCAGCACACCCAGCAGCCGCGCACGGCCAGCCTGCGTCAGCCAGAGCGGTTCCAGGTGGTAGTGATACTGGTTCGTCGGCGTCGGGTGACCGTTGTAACGGTCGAACGAGAGAATCTCGAAGGTCAGCGGCTGTCGCTGCGCCGCGTACTGGTTGAAGAGGACCACGCCGTTGATGGCCACCCCGATCGGTCCGAGCGGCGTATCTGTCGGCGTCGATGCCATCGACGGGGCGGCCGGCACGCGCAGGGTCACCGTCTGCCCGACGATCCGGTTCTGGTTGGGCTGCATGCCGGCATGCGGGGCTTCGTAGCTGGCGTGTCCGGATCCGAAGTAGTAGCTGGGGTGATCGGGCACGCTCGAGGTGCGCAGAACCACCTCGCTGCCGCTGATCGAGACCTGCACCGCCGAGCCGAACTGCGCGTACCAGGCGGGCAGCGAGGCGGCCCCTGAGGTGGTGCCCCCAGTGGTCGTGGTAGACGACGACGGGGATGTCGGCGAAGCGGTGGCGGTGTCCCCGCCGCAGGCGACAAGGCCTGCAGCGCCGGACAGGACCAGCGCGAGGACCAGAAAGCGAACGGGCCGCATCAGCATGACTGACAGTCAATCATGCCTGCGGCCCGTTGCCCATGACACTTGTCGGCCAGATGTTAACTGGCCGTTAACGCGACGTGCCGCGCTCGACCGGTTCCATGCGGTAAACGGGTGTCGGCTTGCCGTCGCGATCTTCGGTGACGAGATAGATGAATCCGTCGAGACCCTGGCGGACATCGCGGATACGGCCCATGCCGGGCACGAGCGATTCGCGCATCGTCACGGTGGTGCCCTGCAGCGTCAGCCGCTCGAGGCGCTGGCCGGCGAGGCCTCCCACGAACAGATTGCCCTTCCACTGCGGGAACTTGTCGCCGGTATAGAACATCGCCCCGGAGATGCCGATGGACGGCACCCAGATCTGGGCCGGCTGCTCCATGCCTTCGCGCATGGTGCCGGTGTGGATGGCCTTGCCCGTGGTGTAGTTGACGCCGAAGCCAATCACGGGCCAGCCGTAGTTGCGGCCCTTCTGTTCGAGGTTGAGTTCGTCGCCACCCTGGGGGCCGTGCTCGTTCGTCCACACATCCCCTGTGGCCGGGTTGATGGCGAGGCCCTGCACATTGCGGTGGCCGTAGGACCAGATCTCTGGGCGCGCGCCCTGCCGTGCGACAAACGGGTTGTCGGCCGGCACCCGGCCATCGTCGTGGAGGCGAATCGTCTTGCCGTGATGATTGGTGAGGTCCTGCGCGGGATGGGCCTCGAGGTTGCCCTCGGGTGGCACCTGACGGTCACCCAGGGTCAGATACAGGAACCCTTTCCCGTCGAAGGCCACCTTGCCCCCGTAGTGGCCCTGGCCCTTCGAGACCGACTCGAAGAGCGGCTGGATGTTCGAGAGGCGATCGTTTTCGAAGCGGGCCCGGATGAGGGCCGTCGTCGACTGGCCGTCGGGCTGGGGCTTGGCGTAGGTCATGTAGAGCAGCCGGTTGGTGGCGAACTGCGGGTGAGGCACGACCTCGAAGAGGCCGCCCTGGCGGCTCTGGAACACGGCGGGCACGCCCTCGACCGGCGTGGGCAGCAGCGCGCCCTTGCGCACGATGCGCAGGCGCCCCGGGCGCTCGGTGATGAGGATGTCGCCATCGGGCAGCGTCGCCACTGACCAGGGCTGCACCAGGCCCTCAGCCACGGTGACCAGGCGGTAGTCATGGAGCGCCGACCGCATCACGGTATCGGCGGCACGCGTCGAACTGCCCAGCACCAGCAGGCCGGCAGCGACCAGAGCAAGCAGCTTGTGAGTCATGCTGCCATTATTCGTCGCGCGTGGTTCCCGGTCAAACGCGCGGGTCCCTGCATAGAATGACGCACCATGGTTCCCTCCACCTCGATGGCACGCACCCGTGACGGGCTGCACCTGCTGGTGCGCCAGTGGCTGCCCGAGGGCGCCGCGTGGGGCCACGTGCTGCTGGTGCACGGCCTCGGCGAGCACAGTGGCCGTTATGAGGCGATGACCAGCCAGATGGCCGCGGCCGGTCTGGCCGTGCATGCGTACGATCACCGGGGCAATGGCGGATCGGACGGCATGCGGGGCGATGTCGCCGCCTGGGCGCTGCTGCACGACGACCTCGAAGACCGCCTCGCCGAGGTGCGCCGGCAGGCCGCCGGATTGCCCGTGGCCCTTTACGCCCATTCCATGGGCGGGCTCATCGCCGCGGGCTACTGCCTCTCGGGCCGCCCGCGTCCATCGCTGCTGGTGCTGTCGGCGCCCGGATTCGATTCCACCCTGGCCCGCTGGAAGCGGGCGCTGGCGCCGTGGCTGGCCCGGCTCTGGCCGACGCTGCGGCTGCCGAACGACGTTGATCCATCGACCCTGTCGCGCGACCCGGATGTCGGTGCCGCCGTGGCGCGCGACCCGCGGTGCGGCACGAGCAGCACCGCCAGGTTCGGGGCCGCCGGCTTCGCCGAGCAGCACCGCCTGCGGCCGCTGCTGCCCAGGGGCCTGGGCCTGCCGACGCTGGTCCTGCACGGGCAGGACGACGGGCTGGTGCCTGCCGGGGCGAGTGCTCCGCTCCAGGGGGCGCCAGGTGTCGAACGCCGCCTGTTCCCGGGCCTGAGGCACGAACTGCATCACGAGCCGGAGGGGCCGGCGATTATCGGCGCGGCCATCGACTGGATGCGCACGACGGCCGGACAGATGCGCTAGAGTGAAGGCATCATGCGTCCAGTCATCGTCACCCTGGCCTTCGCCCTGCTGATTTCCACGCTGGTGGGCGCGCAGTCGTACCAGCGCGTCGATTTCGGCAAGCTGAGCAACTACGAATACGAACTGCCCGATCCGTTCGACCCGACGCCGCGCACGCTGCAGAACAAGATTCCCGATGCGGTCAAGGCGCTCAGCGGCAAGATGGTGTCGATCGAGGGCTTCATGCTGCCGCTCGACCTCAATCCCGAGGGCGTGTCGATGTTCATGCTCAACGCGAGCATCGACATGTGCTATTTCGGCGCGCCGGTGCGCATGAACGAGTGGGTGCTGGTGCGCATGAAGGGCGGCAAGCGCGCCAAGTTCACGCACCTGGCGATGAGCGTGAAGGGGCGGCTCGAGGTGGGCGAGGAGATGAAGAACGGCCGCGTCACGAGCCTCTATCGCCTCGAAGCCGACCGCGCCGACATCGAGGACGGGCGGTGACAGCGGCGGCGGGCGACGCCGCGCCGGTGCTGCGCGTCGAGGCCCTCAGGAAAGCCTACCGGTCTCCCGACGGCGAGGTGACGCCGGTGCTCGACATTCCGGCGCTCGAGCTTCGGGCCGGTGAGCAGGTGGCCCTCCGCGGTGCCAGCGGCTCGGGCAAGACGACGCTGCTGCACATCATTGCCGGCATCCTCACGCCCGACAGCGGGCGCGTGCTGATCGACGGCGCCGACATCACGGCGTTGGGCGAGGCCCGGCGCGATGCGCTGCGCGCCGAACGCATCGGCTACGTGTTCCAGACCTTCAACCTGCTGCAGGGCTACTCGGCCCTCGAGAACGTGCTGCTCGGCATGATGTTCGGCCGCGGTGCCGACGCGAAGGCGGCGGCTGCGCTGCTCGAGCGCGTGGGGCTCGGGAACCGGCTGTCATACAGGCCCCGGCAGCTGTCAGTAGGCCAGCAGCAGCGGGTGGCCGTCGCGCGCGCGCTGGCGAACCATCCCCGGCTCGTGCTGGCGGATGAACCGACGGGCAACCTCGATCCCCGCCACGGCACCGAGGCGCTCACGCTGATTCGCGATGTGTGTCGCGAGCAGGGCGCGGCGCTGCTGCTCGTGAGTCACGACCCGGCGGTGCTGTCGCAGTTCGATCGGGTCGACGACCTGGCGGTGCTCAACCGCGCCATGGCCGGCGCCGGGGGAGGGGCGTGATGCGGGGACCGGGTCTCATGCTGATTGTGCGGCGCAGCCTGCGGCAGCATGCGCTGTCGACGGCCGTCACCGTGCTGTCGGTGGCCCTGGCGTGCGGGCTGGTGATGGCGGTCTTCGCCATCAAGCGCCAGTCGTATGACGCCTTCACCGGAGGCGCGCAGGGCTTCGATGCCGTGCTTGGCGCGCGCGGCAGCCAGCTGCAGCTGGTGCTGAACGCGGTATTCCATCTGGAAACCTCGCCGGGCAACATTCCCTGGCAGCTGTACAAGTCGATTGAGCAGGACCCCGGCGTGGAGCTGGCCGTGCCCTATGCCGTGGGCGACAGCTACGAGGGCTTCCGCATCATCGGCACCACGACCGACCTGTTCACACGGTTCCCCGGCCCCGGGGGGCTGCGCGTCGAGGACGGCGGTCGCATCTTCACCGCCGAGGCGCAGGAGGCCATTGTCGGCAGCGTCGTGGCCCAGCGGACGGGGGTGCATGTCGGCGAGCACCTGACCCCGTCACACGGGCTGGCGGAGGTCGAAGGCAAGGAACACGATGACGAGTACACGGTGGTGGGGGTGCTGGCCCCGACCAACAGCCCGCTCGATCGGCTCGTGTTCATTCCCATCGAAGGCGTCTTCCGCATGGATGGGCACGTGCTGCGCGGCACCGGCCGCAATTACCGCCCTGAAGACGGCGTCGAGATTCCCGACGAACACCGCGAGGTGAGCGCGGTCATGCTGAAGCTGGCCGATCCGCAGGCCGGCTTCTTTCTCGACCAGGCCATCAACCGGCAGGGGACGCGTGCCACGCTGGCCTGGCCCATCGGCCGCTCGATGGCCGACCTGTTCGAGAAGATCGGCTGGGTCAACCGCGTGCTGGAACTCGTGGCCTACTTTGTCGTGGTCGTGGCGGCGGGCACCATCCTCGCCAGCCTCTACAACACCATGCACGAGCGGCGGCGCGAGTTTGCCATCCTGCGCTCGCTCGGGGCGCGGCGACGCACGGTGTTCTCGGCCATCGTGCTCGAGGCGACCACCATCACGGCTCTCGGGGCCCTCGCCGGCTTTGCCGTCTACGCGGTGATTCTCGGGGTGGCGTTTGTCATCGTGCGTGAACAGACCGGTGTCGTGCTGCAGGTCTTCAAGCCCGATCCGGCCCTGTGGCTGACCCCGCTCGGCATGGTGCTGCTCGGCGCGCTCGCCGGACTGCTGCCGGCGATGAAGGCGTATCGCACCGACGTGGCCGGCAATCTCACGCCCACGTCCTAGTGCGCGCCGATGCCGCGTCACTTTGCCGCAGTCCCCGCGGTGCGCGGGGCCTGCTACGCTGTTCTCATGCGCGTGCGGACACTGACGGTGCTGCTGGCCCTGGCCGTCCTGCCGGCCTGCGGCCGCCAGACGCAGGCAACCGATGCCGAGGACCTGCTGACCGGCGCGCGCCTCTATGCGGCGAATGGCTGCGGCACCTGCCACGGGCGCGAGGGGCGCGGTGACGGGCCCCTGGCCTCCACGCTGTCGCCCCCGGCGCGTGACTTCCGCGACCCCAACGCCTTCAAGAACGGCAGCGACCCGTCCTCGATCGCCAACACGCTGGCCACGGGGCTGACGCGCGACGGCGGCCAGATGCAGTCGTACTTCCACCTGTCTGATCGCGAGCGGTATCTCATCGCCCGCTATGTCGTGTCCCTGCGGACCTCGTCCGCCTCATCGTCCCCCGCATCAGGAGCCTCCCATGACTAATCGCCGTCTCATTCTCGCCGCCGCCGCAGCTTTTCTGCTGCCGCTTGGTGCGCTGGCCCAGTCGACCGTGACGGTGTCGGGCGTGTGGGTGCGCGAGACCGTGCCGGGCCGCAACGTGACCGCCGCGTATGCCACCGTCGAGAATCCCGGGACGGCCGACCTGCAGATTGTCGGTGCCTCCGCCGAGGTCGCCGGGCGCGTCGAGATGCACGAGATGATGCGCTCGGGCGACATGATGAAGATGTCGCCGGTGAAGGCCATCACCGTGCCGGCGAAGGGCAAGGTCGAGCTGAAGCCCGGCGGCCTGCACATCATGCTGTTCGACCTGAAGCGCCCGCTGAAGGAAGGCGAGACGGTCGAGCTCATCCTGGCCACCGACAAGGGCGCGACGGTGAAGGCCCAGGCGCCGGTGAAAAAAGGGATGATGATGCAATGAGACTGTCGCTGATTCCCTGCGTGCTGGTGCTGCTGCTCGGGGCCGGGTGCCGCACGGAACCGGCGGCTCCCGTGCCGGCGGCGGCCGAGGAGCTGCCCATCCTGCCCATCGGCGGCGACTTCACCCTGACGAACCAGGACGCCCAGCCTTTCGAGCTGGCGTCGCTGCGCGGCAAGGTGGTGCTGGTGTTCTTCGGCTACACCATGTGTCCCGATGCCTGCCCGACGACCCTGTCGAAGCTGAGTGCGGCGTATGCGCGCCTCACGGAAGAGGAGCGCGCGCGGGTGAAGGCCCTCTACATTTCGGTCGATCCGGAACGCGACACGCCGAAGGTGATGAAGGAACACCTCACCTACTTCGGTGTCGATGCCGTGGGGCTGACCGGCAGTCCCGAGGACACGGCGAAGGTGGCGCGCCAGTTCGGGGCCCACTTCGAGCGATCGAGCGAACCCACGGCCGCCGGCTATCTCATGTCGCACACCGTGTCGATGTTCGGCCTCGATGCCAGGGGCCAGACACGGCTGCTGATCGACTATGAAGCCAATGTCGACACGGTCGTGCGTAGCATCAGGCAGCTGCTCGCGGCGGCCTGAGCGGAGTGCACACCCGATGGCCACCACGTCACGCCTGGTGAGGTTCGCGCGGCTGGTGGCACTCGCAGGCGCGGTGAGCCTGCCGCGCAGGTCGATGCCCGGGCGCCGGCGGCCCGCGGGAGTGCTGCCGCTGCTGCTGGTGGTGAGTGTGGCCGGAGGCGCAGACCAGCTGCGCGCGCAGCCAGCGACTGACCAGGCCCGTGAAGACACGCGCCTCTCCCACGAGGTCATGAGTCCGTTCTGCCCGGGGCTCACGCTGGCGGATTGCCCGTCGCCGGCCGCGTTCGAACTTCGAAAGACGATTGCCACCAGGCTGTCCCAGGGCGAGACGCGCGAGGCCCTCGTCGGCGAGCTGGTCGCGACGTATGGCCCGCAGATTCTTGCGGATCCCTCCGACACGCCCCTTGGCCGGGTCGTCTGGGGCGTGCCGATTGCCGTGTCGCTGCTTGCCGCGCTCGGACTGGCCGCATTCCTGCGGCGTTCGGCCCGGGCTCATGTCGCCGAGGGCGTTACGCTGCCACCCTCCGGGGCCCTGGCCGGGCGCCTCGACGAAGAACTGGCCGCGCTCGACTGAGCACGGCTTGGACAGCGACGCGACACGCAGCCACGCTCCACAGCGGCCAGCAGGGCGGATGCCCTGCGTGGGCCGCGCGAGGTGCGTCCGCGCCGCGACGACGCGGCTCAGGGCCTGATCAGGTAGAACTGCGTCTGGCGTCCGTCGACCCAGTCCCACGACCCATCGGGCAGGATGGCGGCATCCTCCTCGAGGGCGAAGCGTACCGCCAGGTTGTCCCATTCGGGCACCGCATGCGTCGCGTTCAGTTCGATCGAGTGCCAGGTGTTCGGCAGGAACGCATAGTCGCCGCGCACGGGCACGCCTTCCTGATAGTCGGTCATGCCGATCGGGGGACCGGCGGCATGCCCGTGATAGCCGATGGCGTGGCAATAGATGCTGGGCACGATACGTTCGCGCGTGGCCTGTGACAGTGCATCGCGCAGTGCCTGGTTGCCGGTGCGCCCGACCTTCGCGTACTGCATGGTCAGGTCCTGCAGGCGGTTGGCCTTGGCCAGGCCGTCCTTCAGGCCCTGCGGCGCATCGGTCTCTCCCGGGCGCAGCACGTAGGCATTGTGCTGCGTGTCGGTCGAGAATCCCATGTAGACGATGCCGAAGTCGGTGTGCAGCATGTCGCCGGGCTGGATGACGCCCTGCATGGTCGTCAGATTCCCGCCCTTGCGCCAGATGGTGACTGACGGCTGGAACCACGACTCGAGGCCGAGCTCGGCCACACGCTGGCGCATCCACCAGACCACATCCTGCGAGGTGGTCGTGCCCGGCGTGATGACCGTGTTCGAGAACGCTTCGCGAATGATCATGTGCGCCACCTGCATGGCGTGGCGATAGGCCTCGAGCTCCTCAGGCATCTTGACTTCGAGCCAGCCGACGGCCAGCATTTCGGCCGACTTGACGCGGGCGGCGTAGACCGGTCCCAGCGCCTCGACCAGCCGGCGCTTCTCGTTGGCGGTGATTCCGTCGGCGTGATTCCACGCATCTGACTCATTGATGCCGATGACCTTCGGCTGCTTCTCCTCGACCAGCTTCCGCAGCCCTTCGTGCTGGCCGTCGTTGCTGGTGGGATACATCGTGTAGAGCTTGTCGTAGTCGAAGCGGCCGATCGAGTACCGCTCGACCGGGCGGCCGCCCCCCGGGTTGTAGAACACGAGGATCGTGCGCCGCCGCGATGCGAAGTAGGTCAGTGGCGACATCGAGCGGAAGACCGGGTCCTCGTTGTACTCGCGGGTCGGGATGATCCACATGTCGATGCCCGTGCGGGCCATCAGGCCGGGGAGCACGGTGTCGAAGCGCCGGGCGATCCACGGCGTGACCAGCGCGTTCTGCTCGCGGTGCGTGAGCACCCGCGACTGCGGGTTGGGGAAGCTCATCGGGCCCTGCGCCTGCAGCGCGGCGGCGGTGGCGAGCAGGACGGCACAGAGGGGCAGCAGCAGTCGGCGCGTCAGCATGGGCCGTAGTGTACTGCGGGAATCTGGCATGATCGCGGCTGCATGATGACGTCCCTTCTGGTGGCAGTGCTCGTGATGCAGGCGGCCGTGCCACCCGCGACGGGGCAGCGCCCGGCTTCTGCCCCCCCCGCGACCGAGCCACGTCCGACCGACCCGGCGCCAGCCGCCGGAGACCCGACGGCCGACACGTCCGCGATCGATCCCTACGTGGAAGCGGTGACGGTGCGTGGCCGGGCCGTCGAGGTGCCAGAGCCCGGCGTGGCCGCACGCCGCGTGATGGATGCCACGATGCTGCAGGCGGTCCGCGGCGTGCTGGCCGACGACCCGGTGCGCGTGGTGCAGACGCTGCCCGAGGTGGCGGCAGGCGATGATTTCAATGCCCAGTTCGCCGTGCGCGGCCACGGGCCCACGCATCTCGGGCTGGCGATTGACGGCGTCGACTCGCCACTGCTGTTCCATACCGTGCGCGGGGTGAACGACACCGGCTCGCTGGCCTTCATCAATACCGACGTCCTGGGGGGCGTGGCCCTGATGGCCGGTGCCTACCCCCAGCGCGCCGGGGCCTATCTCGGAGCGCGCGTCGACTTCACCACGCGCGACGGCGCGCGCGATCGGCTGAGGGGAAGGGCGCTCTTCAGCGCCTCCGGCGTGACCGCCGTGGCCGAAGGCCCCCTCGGACGTGTCCGCGATGGCCAGCCCGCCCGGGCATCGTGGCTCGTGGCGGCCCGCAAGAGCTATCTCGGCTGGCTGCTGGGGCAGGTCGATCCGTCGCGCACCGAGCGGTTCGGCTTCGTCGACGGCACGGCCGTCCTGTCTGCCGAGCTGTCGCCGAAGCACAGCCTGCGGCTGCTGGCCATCGGCGGTGATGCCGCCCTCGACGACCGCATCAGCAATCCCGGCCTCAATTCGCTGGTGCGCGCACTCAACCAGAGCGGCGTGCTCTCGGCACAGTGGCGCTACACGCCGGGACGCCGCAGCGTCTTCACGCAGCAGCTGTATGTCGTTGCTGCACGCTACCAGAATCGCGTGCCCGACGGCCGCACACGGGAAAATGGCAGCGACCGCGATGTGACCCTGCGATCGACCCTGCAACTGGCCATCACCGGCACCCAGGGCGTCGAGGTGGGCGCCCAGCAGCAATGGCTGCGCGCCGATCGGCTCGACCGCAGCTTCTCGTCTCGGGGCGAGACCATCACGCTCGACCGCGATGGTGCGTGGGAGGCCTCGGGCGCCTGGGCCTACTATCGCTGGCAGCCGCACCGCACCCTGCAGTGGACCGGTGGTCTTCGCGCGGACCGGTCGTCGCTGACGGGGGCCAGTGCGGTGTCTCCGGTGGTGCTGGCCGAGTGGACACCGAGTATCTCGTGGCGCATCCGCGGGGGCCTCGGACGCCAGCACCAGCTCGCACGCTTTGACGACACGTCGCCGCTGCCGTCCAACGGGGCACCGCCGCGCGCGGAGCGGGCCGCCTCGGCCGACGCGGGCCTCGAGTGGCGCAGCCCCGTGCACTGGCGGCTGCAGGTCGATGGCTACGTGAGGCACGATCGCGACCGTCTCCGTCTCGAGCAGTCTGAATACCGGCGCGTCGGCACGGCCCTCGTAGCTCCCCGGCTGCCCTTCCGCATCAACGCGATGACCGGCCGGGCCCGGGGTGTGACCTCGACACTCACGTACAGCCGAACGACGATGCTGCAGGCGCTGGTGTCGTACACCCTCGCCGAGGCCACCTTGTCGGACTTCACGACCGGCGAGTCGTTCCCATCTGACTTCGACCAGCGGCACACCGTGAATACTTCGCTGCGTGTGCAGCCCGGTCGTGGACTTGGGTTCACCAGCCGCATCCGCTACGGCTCGAACTTCCCCATCGTCGGCTACCTCGATGCGGTGAGTGCCGACCTCTGGCGTATCGGCACGCGGCGCAATCAAAGCCGGCTGCCTGCTTACAGCCGCGTCGATATGAGGGCCGACTGGACGCCGGCATGGCGCGGGAAGCACGTGACGGTGTTCGCCGAAGTCATCAATGCCCTCGGACGCCGCAACCTCGGCCCGCAGAGCTACTCGGTGCGCCTGCCGGCGGGCACCGTGACCGGGGCGACCGAGCGGCTGTTTCCAGTGGTGCCTTCGGCCGGTGTGCTGGTGCAGTTCTGACGCGTAAGATGGCGGCATGGCATCGCTGCACCGCCGCATCCTCCCCTATGGCACCTGGCCGTCACCCCTGAGCGCGACCCGGGTTGCCGCCGGGGCCCTTCGGTTCAGCGAGGTGCGCGTCGACGGGGATGCGCTGTACTGGATTGAAGGCCGTCCATCTGAGGCCGGTCGGGCAGTCGTGATGTGTGCAGGCCCGGAGGGCCCGGTGCACGAGGTGCTGCCGCCGGACTTCAACGCCCGGACGCATGCGCACGAATACGGCGGCGGGGCGATCTGCGTCGATGCGGGTGTCGTGTATGCCTCGCACTTTGCCGACCAGCGGCTGTATGCGGCGCCACGCGGACGCGCACCGCATCCGCTGACGGCCGGGGGCTGTGCCTTCGCCGAGGCGTGTGTCGATCGCGGGCGAGGCCGACTGGTGGTAGTGCGCGAGGATGCGCGCGACCGTTCGCGCGAGCCGCGGGCCGCGATTGTCGCCGTGGCCACGGATGGCCGCGACCATGACGGGCATGGCACGGTGCTGGTCGAGGGTGCCGATTTCTACTCCGATCCGATCGTCTCGCCCAACGGACAGCTCCTGGCCTGGCTGCAGTGGAGCCATCCGCAGATGCCCTGGGACGGCACCGAGCTGTGGGTCGGCCACCTCGACCCGCAGGGACAGGTCGTGGCACGACAGCGCGTGACCGGAGGGCCCGGTGAGTCGGTGTTCCAGCCGACCTGGTCGCCGGACGGTGTGCTGCACCTCGTGTCGGATCGCACCGGCTGGTGGAACCTATATCGGGCGGAGGCCGACGATGCGGGCGCCTGGACGCTGGCGGCGCTGTGTCCCCGTGACGCCGATTTCGGGAAGCCACAGTGGGTGTTCTCGATGGCGACGTATGCGCACCTCGGCGACGGCCACATCGCCGCGACCTACGTGCGCGAGGGCCGGTGGCAGCTGTGCCTGGTCAATCCGCGCACACGCACGGCTGCCGATGTGCCGCTCCCCATCGACGTCATCGAGTCGATCGTGGCCACGCGCGACGGCATGGCCTGCGTGGGCGGATCGCCGTTGCAGGCGCCGATGATCGCGCGCGTGTCGCTGCCAGACGCCACGGTAGAGCTGGTGCGGCGTTCCATGGACGAGTCGCTGCCGGAGGGCGGGGTGTCGGTGCCCGAGCCGGTGCGATTCACGTCGCCGGTCGGCGCACGTGAAGACGAAGCGCGCACGGTGCATGCGTTCTACTATCCGCCCGCTCATGCCGAGCTGTCTGGTCCCGTGAACGAGCGGCCGCCCCTGCTGGTCATGAGCCATGGGGGCCCGACCTCGGCGGCGGATCCCACCCTCGACCTGAAGGTGCAGTTCTGGACGAGCCGCGGCTTCGCCGTGCTCGATGTGAACTACAGCGGCAGCACCGGGTTCGGCCGGGCCTATCGCGATCGCCTCAAGGGGCAGTGGGGGCGTGCCGACGTCGAGGACGTCGTGGCGGGCGCGGTGGCCATGGCCGAGTCTGGCCGCGCCGACCGCCGGCGCCTGGCGATTCGCGGGGGCAGCGCGGGCGGATTCACGACGCTGGCCGCCCTGGTCTTCCACCGTGTGTTCAGTGCCGGCGCCAGCTATTACGGGGTCAGCGACCTCGAGGTGCTGGCGCGGGACACGCATAAGTTCGAGGCGCGCTACCTCGACAGCCTCGTGGGGCCCTACCCGGCGTGCCACGACGAGTATCGGGCGCGGTCGCCCCTCCAGTCGGCCGAGCAGCTGCGCACGCCGGTGATCCTGTTCCAGGGCCTCGATGACCGGGTGGTGCCGCCAAACCAGACGACGCTGATGGCCGAGGCGGCACGCCGGCACGGGGTACCGGTGGCGTGCGTGATGTATCCGGGCGAGGCGCACGGCTTCCGGCAGGCGGCGACGCTGGTGCATGCCCTCGAATCAGAGCTGGCCTTCTACGGGCGCGTCTTTGGGCTGGTGCCCGCCGGGACGCTGCCGTCGCTCGTCATCGACGGGCTGCCCTGACGCGGACGGCCGGGCCGCCCTTGCCATGTACAGGCTCCTTCTATATATTACTGATTAGTCATATACGAATATATAAGGTGCCCTCATGCATGTTGCCCGCATTTACGAACCGCTCGTGGCCCAGACGTCCTACCTCATCGGATGCGCCGCCACCGGCGAGGCACTGGTCATCGATCCGACGCGCGACCTCGATCGCTACCTCGCGGAGGCCGCCCGCGAGGGCCTGCGCATCACGCACGTCACCGAGACGCACATCCACGCCGATTTCCTGTCGGGCGCGCGCGAACTAGCGCAGCGCACCGGCGCACGGCTGTTCCTGTCGGACGAGGGCGACGCCGACTGGAAGTACCAGTGTGCGCAGGAGGGCACCCTGGTGCGCGACGGCGATCACTTCATGGTCGGGCGCATCCGCGTGCAGGTCGTGGCCACGCCGGGCCACACGCCCGAGCACATCGCCTTCCTGATCACCGACACGGCGGCCGCCGACCAGCCGATTGCGATAGCCACGGGTGACTTCCTGTTTGTCGGCGACGTGGGCCGTCCCGACCTGCTGGAACGCGCCGCCAACTATCTGGGCACCATGGAAGCCGGCGCCCGCGTGCTCTGGCACAGCCTGCAGCGGCTCGCCCCGTATCCCGACTGGCTGCAGATCTGGCCCGGGCACGGGGCCGGGTCGGCCTGCGGCAAGGGGATCAGCGCCATTCCCTCGAGCACCCTCGGCTACGAGCGGCACTTCAACTGGGCCTTCCAGATCACGACCGAGTCGGCGTTTGTCGACGAGGTGCTCACCGGCCAGCCCGAGCCGCCCCTCTACTTTGCGACCATGAAGCGGCTCAACAAGCAGGGGCCCGCACCGCGCGGCCCGCTCGCTGCGGCACCGCGGCTCGACGATGATCGGCTGCCGGCACTGCTGGCGCAGGGGGCGATGGTCGTCGACACGCGGCCGACGGCGGTCTCTGCCGCACAGTCGGTGCCGGGCACGCTGAGCATTCCCTTCACCGCCAGCTTCGTCACGTGGGCCGGATGGCTGATCCCCTACGACACGCCCCTCCACTTCATCGTTGACGATCCCTCCGAGGACCGGCTGATCGAGCTGGCGCGCCAGCTGGCCCTGATTGGCCTCGACCAGGTGGCAGGCATCTGGGACGGGGGTGTGGTGCAGCGGCTGGCGGCGCGCGGCACGGACATGCAGACCATTCCGCAGATGTCGGTCGACGCGGCGGCCGGCCATGTGTCGGCCCGGGACATAGCCGTGATCGACGTGCGCGGGGCGAGCGAGTGGCAGGCCGGACACCTGCCCGGGGCCGTGCACATTCCCCTGGGCTACCTGCTGCGGCGCATTGACGAGGTGCCCACGGACCGGCCGGTGCTCGTGCACTGCCAGGGCGGGGCGCGGTCGGCGATGGCCGCCTCGCTGCTGGCGCGTGCGGGACGCCGGAACGTCACCAACCTGGTTGGTGGATTTGCGGCCTGGAAGGGGGCGGGGCTGCCGGTGACCTCCGCAGGAGGGGGGCAGTCGTGAGCCGGCGGCGGATGACGCCGGCGATGCTCGAGTCGGTGGCGGCCCGCTTCAAGGTGCTGGCCGAACCGGCGCGGCTGCAGGTGCTGCAGGCCCTCAAGGGAGGGCCGCAGCACGTGTCGGCGCTGATGGCGATGACCTACCTGAACCAGGCGAACCTCTCCCGGCACCTGCAGGTGCTGCACCTGCACGGGTTTGTCACGAGGCGTCGACAGGGCACGTTCATCCACTACGCCATTGCCGACGCCCGGGTGTTTGCGCTGTGCGACCTCATGTGCGAGGCCGTCAGCCAGCCCCGGAGCGCCGCTGCCGCGCGCGCCTCGGCCTGACCGCCGGCGACGCCCGGGCCTGGTTGCGCGGAGGCCCCGGCTGGCTATACTCGGGGTATGCGCTCGCTGTTCTCGGGGTGCCTGCTGTTTCTCGTCGTGGTAGGCATCGCCGTGGGCGGCCTGCTCTACGTCGGCTATCGGAACGTCCGTCCCTATGTGGAGGGCGTCTCCGATTTGGTGGCGCAGGTTCGTACGCTGGAGGCGCTCGGCGATGCGGTGG
The DNA here is from genome assembly GCA_964643765.1 of uncultured Bifidobacteriaceae bacterium. Classification (GTDB taxonomy): domain Bacteria; phylum Acidobacteriota; class Vicinamibacteria; order Vicinamibacterales; family UBA2999; genus VFZN01. The sequence continues at coordinate 219,710 of CAZXTM010000001.1, forward strand.
CCAACCGCACCCCCTTCACGCCCCCGGCCAGCGGCGAACTGACGTCCGCACAGCTGACACGCTTTCTCGCGGTGCAGGCTGAGGTACAGGGGCAGACGGGGGCCCGCTGGAAGGCCATGTCTGACCGCCTGATGATCTGGGAACGGGTCGAACACGAAGGTTCCGCACCGCCCCCGGGTGCCAAGGTGGATCCCTCTACCGACCTGCTGCTGTCGCAGCTGGGGCAGCTGCTGTATGACACGCGCGTCACCCAGGTGGCGGGGATGAATGCGCAGCAGTTTTCCATCGATGAGTATGCGTGGGTCCGTCGACAGGTCTATGCCGCCGCCGGCCTCAAGGTGGCCGAACATCTCGAGTGGCGCGAGATGCTCGAGAACCTGCGGCGCAGCGCAGGCACCGCGGGACCCGATGCCAGCGCCGCCCGTCCCGCCGCCGTGCCCGAGGCCAACCGCCAACTGGTGGCTCCTCATCTCGAGACGCTCAAGGGCGGCCTGCCCTACGCCCTGCTGGGGTTCTAGCACCTGCGGGCGCCCGGCCTCGACGCCCCCGGGGGGCACGATACACGCCCGTCACACCGGAGTCATCCGTTTGTGCACGGGCTCCGTTACACTCTCAGGCCTATGCGGAACCTTCTTGTGCGGACATGGGTGCTGGGTGCCCTGCTGCTGCTGACGTCAGGCACGGCATGGGCCCAGTTTGAAACGGCGACGGTCATCGGCACCGTGCGCGACGGATCGGGGGCAGTCATCCCCGGGGCGACGGTGACCCTGACCAACACGGCCACGGGCGTGGTGCAATCGCGCCCCACCGAGGCCGGTGGCAACTACGAGTTCTTCAACGTGCGCATCGGCACGTATGTCATCACAGCCGAGCTCTCGGGCTTTACGACGGCACGCGTCGAAGGGGTCGTCGTGACCGTCGGCGCCCGCCAGCGCGTCGACCTGACGATGGCCATCGGGGGGCTGGAGGAGACGGTGCAGGTGCGCGCCAATGCGGTGCTGCTGCAGACAGACTCGAGTGATCGCAGCCAGGTGATCACCGGCGAGCAGACGCGGGCGCTGCCGCTCAATGGCCGTGAGTATTCGGCCCTGGCGCTGCTGTCTCCCGGCGTGCGGCAGTCGGCGCTCAACAGCGGCGGCTTCACTCCCCGTGAGGGCGCGTTCAACGTGAACGGGCTGCGGTCGACCTTCAACAACTTCCTCATCGATGGCGTCGACAACAATGCCTACGGCACGTCGAACCAGGGCTTCTCGAACCAGGTCATGCAGCCGCCGCCCGATGCGGTGGCCGAGTTCAAGGTGGTCACCAACAACATGAGTGCCGAGTATGGGCGCTCGGGCGGTGCCACCATCAACGTGGCGTATGCGAGTGGCACCAACCGGTTCCGTGGGTCGCTGTGGGAGTTTGCCCGGCGCACCGATTTCAATGCGAGCGGATTCTTCCGGCCCGCCAGCGGGCAGAAGCCGCAGTTCGACCGTGACCAGTATGGCGGCGTGATTGGCGGACCGATTGTGAAGAACCGGGCGTTCTTCTTTGCCGACGTCGAGATCTTCCGGCAGACGCGTGGCCAGGCGGCCAACTCGAGCATTCCCACGATGGATCAGCGCGCGGGCATCCTCGGGGTCGACGTGCGGCATCCGATCACCGGTGCCCTGTATCCGGCCGGTACGCCGATTCCGATGACACCGTTCGCGCGCAAGGTGCTGAACGATCTGCCGATGCCGTCGAACGGGGGCTCGGTCAACAACCTCCAGATTCTGCAGCTGTTCACCAACGCGACCGACAAGGCTGGCGGCAAGGTCGATGTGCAGGTCAGTCCGCGGCTGACGGCGTTCGGCCGCATCGGCTGGCGCGATGCCAACATCTTCGACCAGCCCTCGATCTCGGGCCCCTCGGGTGGCGGCGGCAACGCCGAGACCTACGTGAACAACAAGCAGTTCGCCGGAGGCTTCACCTTCACGGCGACCGATACATCGCTGCTGGAAGTGCGCATGGGATGGTCGCGCACGGTGGCCGGCAAGAATCCGTTCGCGCTGTTCGATGGACAGGGCACGGCCGAATCGGTGTATGGCATCACGGGGCTGCCGAGCGACCCGCGCGTCGCCGCGGGGCTGCCGACGCAGCTCATCACCGGGTACTCGGACCTCGGGCGTCAGGCGACCAATCCGCAGTGGCAGTATCCGGAAGTATGGAATCCGAAGGTGAACTACTCGTGGCTGATGGGCCGGCACTCGATGAAGGCGGGCTACGAGTACCAGAAGGTGTTCACCGAGGTGCAGGACGTCAATCCGCTCTATGGCCGCGATTCGTACGCCGGGCAGTTCACCCGTCCGACCGGTGCGGCCTCGAACAATCTCTACAACATGGCCGACTTCATGTTCGGGCTGCGGTCGACGTATGCGCTGAGCAACCTGCTGGTGGCCAACCTGGTGCAGGACATGCATTTTGCCTACGTGCAGGATGACTGGCGCGTGAACGACCGGCTGACGCTCAACCTGGGCCTGCGCTACGAGTTCGCCACGCCGTGGATCGAGCAGGACAACCGCCTCTCGAATTACAATCCGGTGACGCGCAGCATGATGATGGCGCGCGACGGGTCGATTCAGGATCGGTCGACGATTCGTCCCGACACGAACAACGTCGGGCCCCGCATCGGCCTCGCCTACACGCTCAATCCGCGCACCGTGATTCGCGGCGGCTACGGCATCAGCTATGTGCACTTCCACCGTGCGGGTGGTGCCAACGTGCTGGCCATCAATGGCCCGCAGGTCATCAATGCCGTCGCGGTGCAGACGCCGGCACAGGCCGACTTCCGTACGACGCAGCAGGGCTACCCGGCCGGGCTGACCGACCCGTCACGCTTCAATCCGCTGGCAGCCAACATCACCTACATGCCGGAGGACTACCGCTCGAGCCGTGTGCAGAGCTGGTTCGGGTCGGTGCAGCGCGAACTGTGGGACGGCATGCTCATCGACCTGGCCTACGTGGGCAACCGCGCCGACGGGCTGCTCTACTTTGCCAATCTCAACCAGGCGCGCCCGAACAATGCCGCGGGGACGATTCCGCTGCAGCAGCGGCGTCCCATTCCCGAGTTTGCCGATATCACCTACTCGTATAACGGCGGCAAGAGCGACTATCACGCGTTTCAGGGCAAGCTGCAGTGGCGTGTGGGTGCCGGGTTCAACGTGCTGAGCTCACTGACGCTCTCGCGGGCCCGTGACAACGGTGCCGGGTCGCTGGAAAACCCGAACGGTGACTCGCCGGCACCGCAGGACTTCAACAACATCGACGCCGAGTGGGGGCTGTCGGCCTACCACCAGCCGTACAACAGCACGACGAGCTTCGTGGCCGACCTGCCCTTCGGCCGCGGTCGCAAGTGGGGCTCCTCGATGCCGGCGGTGCTCGACGCGATCATCGGCGGCTGGCAGATCGCCGGCATCAACACGGTGACCGCGGGCGAGCGCGTCACCCTGCGCTACGTGCCGACGGCCGCGCAGCAGGTGTCGGGCATCCAGCAGGATTTCCGCGGTGCCAACGGCTATCGGCCGAACGTGCAGGGGACGGTGGTGGTGAAGGACTGGACGGTGCAGAACTACCTGAACCGCGATGCCGTCATCATTCCCACCGACCCCAGCCAGCCGTTCGGTAACGCCACCCGCAACAGCATTGCCGCGCCGATGTTCTGGGGCGTCGACTTCCAGGCCTCGAAGCGCTTTGCGCTGTGGGCCTCGAGCCAGCTCGAGCTGCGTGTCGAGGCCTTCAACCTGCTGAACCGGTCGAACTTCCGGGCGCCCAATGGCAATCGGAGCAGCGTCGCGTTCGGTACGATCACGGCCACCTACGATCCGCGCATCGTGCAGGTGGCAGCCAAGTTCAGCTTCTAGCTCACCGGGGCGAGGCATCGCCGGGCCTTGTGCCCGGCGGTGCCGGTGCCTCGAGCGCCACGGCATCGCCTGACGCGATGTCCCCGTCGTCGAGGGCTTCGGCAAATACGCCACCCGCCCAGGGCTCGCGCAGGCCCTGCTGCAGCCCGGGGGCCACCGCATCCATCCGCTCACAGGGTTTGGTTTCCCCATGCACGAGCAGGCGGCAGGTGCCGATCCTGAGCACCTGCCCCCGGCAGCCCCGAAGGTCGAGGCCGCTGACCAGCAGGTTGGCCCGGCGCTCGATCGGGTCGATGGGACCTGCGACTCCGGCCGTAATGGCCGTCCAGACTTCGAGCGACAGCACGGTGACCTGCCGCTTCCCCCCCAGGTTGGCGTTCCCCCGCAGGCCCCGGTGGGCTACGAGCGTCGCCCGGGCCACCTCATCCATGGGGCCGCCCTTGGCCCGCTTGATCCAGATGCGTTCGAGACGTCCCTGCATACCCCGCCATCATACCGGCGGGCCAGTGTGCGATGACATCCGGAGACACTGTTTTCCCAGTGAAATATGGTTCACTGGAGGGTCTTGGTCATGCCTCGCACTCCCGAGTATTTCCGTGCCGTAGCCCTCGCAGCGGTGGTGCTGCTGACGGTGGTGCCCGCCAGGGCGGCGCAGGACCGCAGCCCATCGCCCTCCGCGTCGGCCGGTCAGGTCGGAGGCGTCACCCTGCTCGGCCCCCCGCCCCCGGAGCCGCCCGCCGTGATGGTCCGCGATGCCACCGGCCAGACGACGGTGCGCACGATGCGGGTGCCCTCGCCGCTGGTGATTGACGGCGTGCTCGACGAGGCACCCTATCGCGACGTGCCGCCCATGACCGACTTCATTCAGCAGGAGCCGGCCGAGGGCAAGCCGGCGACCGACCGCACGGAAGTCTGGGTATTCTTCGACGACAAGAACCTGTATGTGTCGGCGAAGATGTACGAGGAATTTCCCGAGCGGCGCGTGACCAGCGACATGCGCCGCGACAGCAACAACATGTACAACAATGACCACTTCGCCGTGGTGGTCGACACGTTCTACGACCATCGCAACGGCTTCGGTGTCTCGACCAACGCGCAGGGTGGCATGTTCGACTATGTCGCCACCAACGAGCAGCCCAACAACAACTGGAACGGCATCTGGTGGACGCGCACGGCCGATTTCGACGGCGGGTGGTCGACCGAGATCGTGATTCCCTTCCGTTCGGTACGCTTCCGGGAAGACTCGACGGTCTGGGGCATCAACATGCGCCGCATGGTGCGGTGGCGTAACGAGCTGACGTTCCTCAACCCCGTGCCCAGGGCCTGGGGGCGCCGTGGCCTGACAAAAATTTCCTCCGCGGCAACCATGGTGGGCCTCGAGGTGCCGTCGCAGAAGATCAACCTCGACATCAAGCCCTATGCCCTCGGATCGCTGCTGACCAACAACCGGGCGACGCCGGCGATCACCAATGCCACCGACGCCAACTGGGGCGTCGACGCCAAATGGGGCATCACGCAGACGCTCATCGCCGACCTGACGGTGAACACCGACTTCGCGCAGGTGGAAGATGACGAGGCGCAGGTCAACCTGACGCGCTTCAGCCTGTTCTTCCCCGAGCGGCGTGATTTCTTCCTTGAAGGCCAGGACATCTTTGCGTTCGGCGGCACCGGCGGTGGTGGCGGTGGTGGCGGCGGCGGGGGAGGCGGTGGCGGGGGCGGGGGCGGGGGATTCGGTCCGAACAACACGCCCATCCTCTTCTACTCGCGCCGCATCGGCCTCGATTCCGGGGCGATTGTCCCCATCAAGGTGGGGGGACGCCTGCTGGGTCGGGCCGGGCCTTACAACGTGGGCGCGCTCAACATGGAGACGGGCGAGGTTCCGGCCATCGGCAAGGCGGCGACCAATTTTTCGGTGTTCCGCATGACCCGTGACATCCTCCGGCGCAGCCGTGTCGGTGTCATCGGGTCGGCCAGGAACCCGTCTGCGCTGGGCTCGCAGGCCAGCTACACCTTTGGTACCGATGCGCAGTTCCAGCTGCTCGACAACGTCAACATCCAGTCGTATTACGCCCGCACCGATACCCCGGGCGCGAAGGGCGACCAGAGCAGCTATCGCACGCGCTACGACTGGAACGCAGACCGGTGGGGCGTGCAGGCCGAGTACCTCAACGTCGGCGATGGCTTCAATCCCGAGGTGGGCTTCCTCCGCCGGAAAGCGTTCAAGCGATCGTTCGGGCAGTTCCGGTTCAGTCCCCGTCCGAAGCAGCCGTCGCGCGTGCGCCGCCACTACTACGAGGCCAGCCTCGACTACACCACCGGCATGACCAACAAGCTGGAAACGCGCGAGGCCCAGCTGACGTACCGCGTTGAAACCAACGGCGGCGATTTTGCCTCGGTCGAGGTCACGAACAGCTACGAGGGACTGACCCTCCCGTTCGCCGTGAACAGCGGTGTCACGGTGCCCGTGGGCAATTACACATTCACGCAGACGAGAGCCAGTTATTTCTTCGGTCCGCAGCGCCCGATCAACGGTGGCCTCAATATGACCTATGGCGGGTTCTTCGGGGGCACGCTGCGCGAAGTGTCGTGGCGCGGGCGCGTCGAGCTGGGCTCGCGGTATCTGGTCGAGCCCAACATCTCGTGGAACCGCGTGACGACCCAGTGGGGGAATTTCACCACCAACCTCGTCGCCGGCCGCTTCACGTGGACGATGAGCAACCGGCGGTTCTTCTCGGTGCTGGCGCAGTATCAGTCGGCGACCAATTCGGTGACGACCAACGCGCGCTTCCGGTGGGAATACACTCCGGGCAGCGAGCTGTTCGTCGTCTACAGCGATGGCCGCAACACGCTGAATCAGGGCTTTCCCCAGCTCGACAACCGCTCGTTCATCGTCAAGGTGACGCGCCTGCTGCGCTGGTAGACGGTGAGCCCGGGGGCGCGCACGCGACCCGGGCAGGCTAGGCGTAGGCCACGTCAATCAGGCGGTCGCCCGATCGCATGTCTTCTTCGAGCAGGGCCAGCAGCGCCCCGGCCACCGGGCCCGGGCGCCCGTCGCCGATGGGCTGGCCATCCCATGCCACGATGGGGGCCACCTTCACCGAGCTGCCGATGAGCAGCATCTCGCGCGCCGCCCGTGCCTCTGCGACCGGGATATCACACACCTCGACGCCGGCCAGCGCGCCGTCATGCAGCAGGCGCGCCGCCAGGTCGAGCATGCGCAGCGAGGTGCAGCCCTGCAGGATGTGGTCGAAGCGCGGATGGCGCAGCACACCGTCTGTGGTGACGAAGGCGACGTTCATGTTCGAGCTCTCGCCGACATGGCCGTGGGCGTCGATGAAGACGCCATTGTCGAGGCCGGCCGCCTTGGCTTCCATCTGCATGAGCACGTTGGGCAGGTAGTTGGTGCTCTTGGTGACGGCGTAGAGCGAGGGTTTGATCGGATACGTGGTGGTCATCACCCGCAGCCCTTCGGTGTACCAGCGCGCGGGATAGGAGAGCCCGGGGAAGACCATGACGAAGAATCCCGGGGCGGCGCCCGGCGCCGGGCTCAGTTCGAGACTGCCCGGCCCTGACGACAGCCAGTAGCGGATGGCCCCGTCCCGCGCGCCGCTGGCAGCGACGGTGCCGACGATGATGTCGCGCAGCGTCTCGCGTGGGGCGGGCGTCGCGAGCTTCGAGTGCGCAGCGGATCGTTCGAAGCGGTCGAGGTGTGCCTCGAGGTCGTAGATGCGCCCGTTCACCAGGCCGGCCGTGTCGAAGATGCCGTGGCCGCGGTGCACCATGTGGTCGTCAAACGGCAGCACCATCAGCGACGGGTCGGTCACGACGCCCCCGAGCTGGCTCGAATAGAAGGCGGCGTACTTGACCGGCTGCGACTGGCGCAGGGACGACAGGGCCGCGAGCACCTGCGCGGCATCGAGGCGGGGAAGCAGAGGCACAGACATCGTGGGTCGACTCTAACACGGGGCCACGGGTTACACTGAGGCCCTCATGGACACGACCCTCATTACGCCCGCCGCTCTGGCCGCACGCGCAGGCGACCCTTCGCTCGTGGTGCTCGACTGCCGCTTCGACCTCGCCAATCCCGACGCGGGTTCGGCCCTGTACGCCGCGGGGCACATCCCGGGCGCGCAGTATGTGCACCTCGATCAGGACCTCTCAGGGCCGAAGACCGGCAGCAACGGCCGGCATCCCCTGCCGACGATCGACGAGATGGTGGCGCGGTTCGGCCGGATGGGCATTGGCGCGGGCGTGCAGGTGGTGATCTACGACGGCGACATCGGCATGTATGCCGCGCGGGCCTGGTGGATGCTGCGCTACCTGGGCCACGATGCCGTGGCGGTGCTCGACGGCGGCTTTGCCCGCTGGGTGGCGGAAGGGCGTCCGGTGACGACCGAGGTGCCGGTCGTGGCACCCAGGGTGTTCACGCCGCATCCGCGTGCAGACTGGCGCGTGAGCGTGGCAGATGTGCAGGCGGGGGTGGGTGGCGTGCTGGTCGATGCCCGGTCACCAGAGCGGTTCCGCGGCGTCAACGAAACGCTCGATCCGGTCGGGGGCCACATCCCCGGGGCCTGCAACTATTTCTTCCAGCAGAACCTGACGACCGACAAGACGTTCAAGTCACCGGACGAGCTGCGGACGCAGTGGACGGCGCTGCTGGGCGGGCGGCCGGCCAGCGAGGTGGTGATGTACTGCGGGTCGGGCGTGACCGCCTGCCACAACCTGCTGGCGCTGGAAGTGGCAGGACTGGCAGGGGCGCGCATTTATCCCGGGTCGTGGAGCGAATACTGCGCCGACCGCTCGCGGCCCGTGGAAACCTAGCGGGCGGCCCGCAGCGCGGCGATCCGCGCCTCGAGGGGCGGATGCGTCGACAGCAGGGCCATCCAGCTGCCGGCACCGGCAATCTTCATCGTGGCCAGGGCCGGCTGGTCGCTTTCGATCATCTGTGTGTGCTGCTGCAGGCGCTGCAGGGCGGCAATCATCTTGCCCGAGCCTGCCAGGCTGGCAGCTCCGGCATCGGCCCTGAACTCGCGGGCGCGCGAGAACCAGGCCACCACGACCATGCCGAGCACGCCCAGCACCACCTGCAGCACCATGTAGCTGAGGAAGTACACGACGCCCGAAGCGCGTTCGTCAACGGCATTGCGTAGGATGTTCGCGATGATGCGGGCGAAGAACATGACGAAGGCGTTGACCACACCCTGAATGAGCGTCATGGTCACCATGTCGCCGTTCTGGATGTGTGCGACCTCGTGCGCGAGGACGCCTTCCACTTCGTCGCGGCTCATCGAGCGCAGCAGGCCGGTCGACACCGCAACCAGGCTGCGGCTGCGGCTCGGACCGGTGGCGAACGCATTGACTTCGGGTGATTCGTAGTAGCCGACTTCGGGCATCGGCAGTCCCGACCGGTCGGCCAGCTGGCGGACGGTGGCGTGCAGCCAGTCGAGGTCGGCGTGGCCGGTGCGGCCGTCGACCAGCTCGACGCCCATGGCACGCTTGGCCATGAAGCGCGACAGCTGCAGCGACAGGAACGCGCCGCCCATGCCCCAGAACAGGCAGAACACCAGCAGGCCCTCGAGCCCGCCCCCGCCCGTAATCCCCAGCAGGCTGAGGACGAGCGACAGCGTCAGCATGATGGCCAGGTTGGTCACCATGAACAGGAGGATTCTCTTCATAGATCCACTATAGACCGGATTCCCGCCGGTCGGGCACGGGCTAGCGGACCGGGGTGTAGCCCTGAGCCAGCTTCTTCCGGGCAGCCTCGACGTCGCGGTGCAGCACGAACAGGGCATCGGCGTTCGCTGCATTCCGGTCGGTGAAGTTCCAGGTCTTGCCGCCCTTCTGCTTCACCCGGAGGTTCTTCTCGAGATAGTCGACCGCGAAGGCCTCGAGCTGGTCGTAGGTGAGCTTGAAGGCGTCGCCCTTGTTGGTCGTCTCGTAGGTCAGGCCGTCGAGCGTGGCAATCAGCGTGCCCTCGCAGCCACCGCCCATGCCGTGCTTGTGCGCCACGGCCATCCGTTTGTTGAGGCGCACTTCCTTGAAGCGCATCGAGACGTCATTGGTGCCCGCGGTCAGGTCGACGGCGCGCTCGATGCCCTCATAGCCATCAGCCGTGAGCTTGATCTGGCGTGGGCCCGGCTCGAGGTCGGCCAGGCGCAGCGGCGTCGTCCCGACGTATTCCCGATTGATGAAGACGGATGCGCCCGGCACATCGCTGTCGAGCACGAGCGTGGCCGTGGTGGCGGCGGCTGGCGCAGCCGGGGCGGCAGCGGCCGGCTCGGCTTCTTCCGGTTCGGTGCGCCGACGGGGGGCGGGACGCCCGGCGTCTGGTGCGGGGTCGGCCGCCTTCGCCCTGGGGGCAGCGGGCCGGGCGACTGGCGCCGGCCGCGACTCGGCGACGGGGGCCTCTTCCACGGGAGGCTCGGATTCGCGCGTCAGAACGATGTAGGCACCCGCGGCGAGCACGAGTGCAGCTCCGGCAATCAGGGCAGCTCTCACACCCGGAATGGTAGCACCGCCCGGGGCCGGTCGGCCCCGGGCAGGCGATTGACGTCAGTTGCCGCCAGACGAGGGCGGCACGATGCCCTTCAGGCGCATGTAGGTCACCAGGTTCCCGTAGTGCTCGTAGCTGTGCGCCGTGTTGAAGGCCAGCACGCCAAGCCGGGTGGACGGCCCGAGGAAGAACTTGGTCACGTCCATGCCCGTCGTGTCGGTCATCTTGGCCATCACGGCATCGCAGTAGGCGATGGAATCGTTCAGGGCCTTGACGAGGCCGGCCTTGGTCGTCACGGTCTTCTCGATACCCGATTGTGCGGGCTTCTCACCGGCGGCCGTCGCGCACATCCCGAACTGCGAATCGGCGATATGGCCAATGAGCTGACCGAACGACCGCACATCGGGCGTCGGCTTGAAGCTGTAGACGTCTTCGGGCACGTTCTCGGCGGTCTTGGCCAGGTTCGTCTTCAGGCTGCGGAAGCCGGCCGCGATGGACGTGGTCATCGGATTGGCGGGCGTCTGCGCGTGGGCGACAGACGCCACCAGCAGGGCGGCGGCGGTGAGTGAAAGCAGGCGTGTCATGATGTCCTCCCGGAAAGACGCAGAGCGATGCGCCTGAAAATTGTGCCACGAACCTGGGGTTGCGCCGTCGCGGTGCTGCTGATGGCCCTGGTGGCGGCCTGTGCCACGCGCCCGCCCGCAGGCGGGCGCGGTCCGGCGCCGCCGCTGGCGCTCGAGCTGGTCGATGCCGTGATTTGGCCGAGCACGCCGGGGGGCAGTGGCCGGGCCGAGGTGCTGGGCAGCCTCTCGGGCCTTGCGCGCGATCCGCAGTCGGGCCGCTACGTGGCTGTCATCGATGACGGGGCGCTGTCGCGTCTCGCCTGGCTCGAGATCACCTATGACGGGCGCCTGCGTGTGGCCCCGGTGGGGGTCATCCCGACCCGTCCCGGTCCGGGTGTCGATGCCCGCCTGGTCGAGCACGCCGACCTTGAAGCTGTCGTCGCGCTTGGCGATGGCCGGTTTGTGGCGACCGAGGAAGGCCACCGATTCCAGGCGCCGCCAGGCGTGTCGGTGTCGGGACGGGGACGGGTGACCGGCGACTGGCCGACCTCACTGCTGACCTTCGGCGCCGATGGCGTCGTCTCGCAGGTGTGGCCCTGGCCTGTGCCCTTTGTGCTGGGCGAGCCTGCCGGCGGGGTGCGCGACAACCAGGGGGCCGAGGCCCTGGCCCGCTGGCCTGACGGCCGTCTGGTGGCTGGCCTCGAGCAGCCCCTTTACAGTGATGCCGCGGCGTCATCCCGGAATGGACGGCCATTCGGTGGCGGCCAGGGGGGACTGTCCCGGCTGGTCGAGTGGCATCCCGTGCGCGGAGGATGGCGCCCGGGTCGGCAGTGGGCGTATCCGCTCGGGGTCACGCCGCAGCGGGAGGGCTTCGAGGCCATCTGCGACGATGGCGAGCTGGGGCTGGTCGAGTTGCTGGCACTGGGACCAGACCGGCTGCTGTCGCTCGAGCGCGCCTGCCTCATCGACCCCGCGAGCCGTCGCGTGAAGAACGTGATTCAGCTGTTCGAGGTCGGCCTCGATGGGGCTGACGACGTCACCGGGCGCCGCCTGCTGGAGCGTGGCGATGTGCGGGCGGTCTCGAAGCGCCTGGTGCTCGATCTGGATGCGGTGCGGGGCGCACTGCCCGAGCGCCTGGCGCTGCTCGATAACTTCGAGGCGATGGCCGACGGGCCGCGCCTGCCGGATGGCCGGCGCACGATTCTGCTGGTGTCTGACGACAACTTCCGCCAGTCGCAGGTTACGGCGTTTCTGCTGCTGGCGGTGCGCTGACGGGCGTCGACGATTCCTCGGGCATGAGCTTGTAACCGATGCCCCTGACGGTAAGCAGCAGCGCCGGGTCGCCGGGGTCGTCCTCGATGTAGCGTCGCAGGCGGACGATGAAGTTGTCGATGGCGCGGGTGTCGGTGTCTTCGCGCAGGGCCCACACGTCCTCGAGAATTGCCTTCCGCGACACGGCCTTGCCGGCGTTGCGTATCAGATACGCCAGCAGGTCTGATTCCATCTGGGTCAGGTGATGCGTGGTGCCCCCCACGCGCAGTTCGAGTGCATCGAGGTCGAGCGTGCGGCCGTGGAAGGTCAGCACCGCGTGGCGCGCCGGCTCGCTCTGGGGACGCCGTGCCCACTGGCGCCGGCGGAGCAGTCCGCGCACCCGTGCCAGCAGGATGGCCAGCTCGAAGGGTTTCGGCAGGTAGTCATCGGCACCGGCCTCGAAGCCCTGCAGCACGTCTTCCGATCGGCCCCGGGCCGTGAGGATCAGGACCGGGGTGTAGTTGCCGGCATCGCGCAGGGCCCGCACGACATCGAAGCCGCTGAGGCCGGGCAGCATCACGTCGAGAATGACGGCATCGACGGTATCGCCGGCGTCGAGCAGGCGCTGGAGGGCGCGCGTGCCGTTGTCTTCGACGCTGACGGTGTGTCCCTCGGCTTCCAGGTTGAAGCGCAGGCCGTCGGCGATGTGGTGCTCGTCCTCGACGACGAAGAGGTGGCTCATGCGCGCGTGCGGGGCAGGTCGAGGGTGAAGGTTGAACCGGTGCCGGCACCCTGGCTGCTGGCGGTGACCTTGCCGCCGTGCTGCCTGGCGATGGCCCGCACCAGGAAGAGGCCGAGGCCGGTGCCCTTGACCGAGTACTGCTTCATCTGGAAGCGGTAGAAGCGGTTGAAGATGCGCGACAGTTGCGAGGGCGGGATGCCGACGCCGCGATCGTGTACGCGCACCCGGACATGCTCGGGGTCCGGGGCCGACACATCGACGCGCACGGCCACCCCGTCGGGCGAGTACTTGACGGCGTTGTCGAGGAGGTTCGACAGGGCGGTCCGCAGGTCATCGGCGTCGCCGACGATGGTGGCAGCCTGGCCGGTGACGTGTGCCTCGAGTGCCATGGCGGCATCGGGCAGACGGTGGCGGAGGCGGGCCGTGTCGACGCATTCGCGGGCCAGGGAGGCCAGATCGACCGGTGCCCGCTGTGCATAGCCGCCCTTCTGCCCGGCGGCGCCGGCCTTGAGCACTTCTTCGACGGTGCGCTGCAGCCGGTCGGTGTCTGACAGCATCACCTGGTAGAAGGTGCGCCGCTGTTCGTCGCTCACGTCGCGCGACTGCAGGGTCTCGAGATAGAGGCGAATCGAGGCGATGGGCGTCTTGAGTTCGTGGGTGACGGCGTTGATGAAGGCGTCGTGCTGGTCGTTGCGCCTGATTTCCCTGATGAGGAACACGGTGAACACCACCAGGCCGGCGATGATCAGCATGAAGGCCAGGATGCCGAGCACCAGCGGCAGCAGGCGGCGGCCGTTGACCAGGATCCATCCCACGTTGAGCGAGATGGCGGCGGCGACCAGGATGACGCAGAGCGCGATGAAGACGGCGGTGGCGGTCTGGCGACCCGGGAACGTACTCACGCGCCCACGGTACCAGAAATCGTGCCGTGAGCGATTCCCCGGCGGGTGGGGCCACGGTGCGGTGCCAGCCATGGCCGTCGCCCGTCCCTTCTAGGCGGCGGCGCGCGCCTCGCCGGCGCGGTCGCCGTCAAGCCGGGCGACTTTGATGTCCCACGCCAGACCCAGCATCGCGAGCAACCGGATCGCCAAGTAATTCATGTCGAGTTCATACCAGGCCAGCCCGTGACGGGCCGACACCGGATGCGCGTGATGGTTGTTGTGCCAGCCTTCGCCCCAGCTGAGCAGCGCCACCCACCAGTTGTTTCTCGAGTCATCGCGCGTCTGGAACCGGCGCGAGCCCCAGAGGTGGCTCGCCGAGTTGACCAGCCACGTGGCGTGCAGACCGAAGACGGTACGGAAGAATGTCCCCCACAGCAGATACGGCAGGCCACCCAGGGCCAGCAGCAGCAGCCCAGCCACCACCTGTGGCACCCAGTGCCAGCGGGTCAAGGCCACATGCACCGGATTCCTGGCCAGGTCGGGAGCGTACCGGCTCAGCATGTCTGCGTCGTGATGCAGCGACCGGCCACTGAGGACCCAGCCGATGTGCGACCAGTAGGTGCCTTCGCGGGGGGTATGCGGATCGCCATCGTGGTCCGAGTGCTGATGGTGAATGCGGTGGGTCGACACCCAGAAGATCGGGCCGCCCTCGAGGGCCAGCATGCCGCAGACGGTCAGGACATACTCGAGCCATCGAGGCGTCTTGTATCCCCGATGGGTGAGGAGGCGGTGGTAGCCCATCCCGATGCCCCAGCTGAGTGACACGTAGTACAGCAGGGCGGCGACCAGCACGGCACCGAGGTCCCAGAAAAAGAACGCGGCGACGGCTCCCACGTGAAACGCCACCATGGCGATGCTGGTGCCCCAGTTGATGCCGGTGGAGAACCGGCGGCCATAGATACGAGCGGCGTCGAAGCGTCCCATAACTACGTCACACGGTAGCAAGGCTGCCGACGCGTGACTGTAATACTTCTGTACGGGTGTCCGCGTGGCGTGTCAGACGGGCGCAGTGACGGGCAGCGTGACGCCCGGCACGCGCACCTCGAGGGTGGTGCCGCTGCTGTCGCTGCGCGCGACGCGGATGCTTCCGCCGAGCAGGCCCAGCACCTCGCGGCAGATGGCCAGTCCGAGCCCGCTGCCGCCCGTGTGGCGGGCCCGCGACTGATCGAGGCGGTGAAAGCGCGTGAAGATCTGCTCCTGCTCGCCGGGGGGAATGCCGAGGCCGGTGTCGGCCACGGTCATCACCACGAGCGGCGTGGCCCAGGCATCGCCCTCGGGCTCGAGTACGTGCGCGGCGACGCGCACCTCGCCCCCATCGCGGTTGTAGTGCACGGCATTCGACAGCACATTGTCGATGACACGGCTGATGAGCGCCGGATCGGCATAGAGGTGCACGCCCTCGGGAATGGCGTGCTGCAGGCGGATGCCCCTTGCGGCTGCCAGCGATCCGAGCCGGGCGAATGCGTCGCCGACGAGCGGCGTCAGCGCCACCTCGCGCAGCACGACTTCGCGCGAGCCCTCCTGCGAGCGCACCAGCAGGATCAGGTCTTCCGTCAGCGTGGTCAGCGACGACACGCGACCGCGTACGTGGCGCAGCGTGTCGGCGTAGCTGTCGGCCGAGCGCGGGTGCCGCAGGGCCACGTCCAGCTCGCCGGCCATGGCCGTCAGCGGTCCCCGCAGTTCGTGCGACGCGTCGGCGGCGAACCGCCGGTTGGCTTCGACGGCGCCCTGCAGCCGGTCGAGCATCGAGTTGAGCAGTTGCGTCATGCGGCCAAGCTCGTCAGGCGCGGCGGGCAGGTCGAGTCGGGCGCCGAAGTTCCCCTGCGCGATCCAGGCGGCGCGCTCGGTGATGCGCGCCACTGGCGAGAGCGCCTGCGCGGCCAGCGAGGCACCGATGGCCGCCGTGGCCGCAATCGACACGAGCCACACGCCGAGCAGGAGCCACGCCAGGCTGGCGAGGCCGGCCTGCAGGTCGTCGGCGAACAGGCCGACCGCGATGGCGTAGGCCGTCTCGTCGCGCGTCTCGGTGAGCACCACCACGCGCGCATCGCGGCCGCGGGCACGCAGCCACAGCATCGGCGAGCGCCCAGCAAACGCCTCGTCCAGCGCCGACGCGGGCACCTGCGCGGTCTCATTACCCAGCGCCGACGAGGCCAGCACGAGACGCCCGTCGCGGTCGTAGATCTGCACGAACTTCTCGGTGAACGCCCCGGCATCCAGCTGGTCGAAGGCGCGCTCATGCAGGTGCACGCCCTCGCTGCCATCGGTTGACGAGGCGGCTTCCGTCGCGCCGATGGTGCGCACGTTGTGGTCGAGCCACCGATACACATAGGTGTGCGCCGCCGCATAGATGGCGAGGTTGGCCAGGCCGATGAGCAGGCCCGCGGCCAGCGTCCATCGCAGCGTCAGGCGGGCACGGAAGCTGGTGGGCCAGGCGGGAGGGATCATGAGGCCGGGACCTGCTGCTTGAGCATGTAGCCGAGGCCGCGGACGGTGTGGATCAGCGGCTCGGCCGTCAGGGCCTGCAGCTTGCGGCGGAGGTAGCCCACATACACGTCGGCGTTATTCGAGAACGGATCGTAGGCCCCGCCCCACACGTGCTGGGCGAGCTGGTCGCGCGTGACGATGGCCTCGGCGCGCCGCACGAGGAACTCGGCGAGCCGGTACTCGGTGGCCGTGAGCGCCAGCGGGTGGCCGCCGACGGCCACGGTGTGCGCGACCGGATCGACGGCGAGAGGGCCGTAATGCAGCAGGTGCGTCAGGTGCCGGGTGCGTCCCCGGCGGGCGATTGCGCGCAGACGCGCGAGCAGCTCGTCGAACGCGAACGGCTTGGTCAGATAGTCGTCGGCGCCCTCGTCGAGGCCCGTCACACGATCACGCACATCATCGCGCGCGGTGACCATGATGACCGGGGTGTCGATGCCGGCGCGTCGCAGTGCACGGCACACCATGAAGCCGTCAGGGCCGGGCAGCATGATGTCGAGCACGATGGCATCGAACTCGTCGGCGGCCGCCAGTTCGGCCACATGGTGCCCGTCAGTCCGCAGCACGACGCTGTGGCGCTCTTCGGTGAGGCCGCGCACCAGGAAACGGCTGATCTCGGGGTCATCTTCGACGACGAGGATGCGCATGGGGCTCAGGGCGCTGCCGGGGCCTCGCGCCGCGCGACACGCCGTTCCATGATGTCGTACACCGTGGGCAGCACGATCAGGGTCAGCATCGTCGAGGTGATGATGCCCCCGACTACGACGGTGGCGAGCGGCCGCTGCACCTCGGCACCGGCGCCCTGCGACAGCATCATCGGCATGAAGCCGAAGGCGGCCACGGTGGCCGTCATCAGCACCGGCTTGAGGCGCGTGGCAGCGCCCGCCAGGGTGGCTGCGTGCACGTCGAGCCCTTCCTCGTCGCGCAGCGCCTTGATGGCCGCCAGCATCACGACTCCGTTGAGCACGGCCACGCCGAAGAGGGCGATGAAGCCCACCGAGGACGAGAGGTTGAGGTTGAGCCCGCGCAGCCACAGGGCGGCGATGCCGCCCACGGCAGCAAACGGTACGTTGAGCAGAATGAGCAGCGACCAGCGCACCTTGCCGAAGGTGACCATCAGCAGCAGGAAGATGATGGCCAGCGACAGCGGGACGACGATGGCGAGGCGTGCGGTGGCGCGCTGCTGGTTTTCGAACTGGCCGCCCCAGGTGATGTAGTAGCCCGCCGGAATCACGACCTGTGCGTCGAGACGCCGCTGGGCCTCGGCCACAAAGCTGCCGACGTCGCGGCCGCGCACGTTGGTCTGCACGACGAGGCGCTTCTCGGCGTTCTCGTGGGTCACGGCCTCGGGCGTGGCAGCCAGCCGGATGCGGGCCAGCCGGCTCAGGGGCACGCGTTCACCATTGGGGCCGACCACCGTGAGGGCCCCGATCGTGTCGGCACTCTCCCGCGCGCTGGCGGGATAGCGGATCACAATCGGAAAGCGCCGGGCGCCGTCGAGCAATTCACTCGCGCGCCGTCCGCCAATCGCCGCCTCGACGACCTCCTGCACATCGGTGACGTGCAGGCCGTAGCGGGCAATGGCGTCGCGGTCGAGCGTGATCTCGAGCTGGGCGGCGCCGGACAGCACCTCCACCTGGGCGTCAGCTGCCCCGTCGACCGCCTCGACGACCGGCAGCACCTGCGCGCCGATCCGCTCCAGCACCGCCGAGTCGGGCCCGAAGACCTTGACGGCCACGTCGGCCTTGATGCCGGACACGACCTCGTCGAGGCGCATCGCCATCGGCTGGGTGAAGTTGACCGACAGGCCGGGGACATGCGACAGCGACTCGGCCATGGCGTCGATCAGGGCCGCCTTGGTGCGTCCGCTTTCCCACGAGTCTTCCGGATGCAGCAGTACATACACGTCACCCTGGTAGATGCCCATGGCTTCGGTCGCCAGGTCAGGGCGACCCATCTTGGTGACGATCTGCGAGATCTCCTTGAAATCGCGGAGCAGGATCTGCTCGACGTGCGTCGAGATGGACACCGAGTCCTCGATCGAGACCGAGGGCAGCTTGCGCGTTTCGATCAGGATGGACCCTTCGTCGAGCTTCGGCATGAACTCGGTGCCCAGGAACGGCACCGACGCGAGCGCCACCGAGACGACGACCAGCGCGGTGGCGACCGTCGCCGCGCTGCGGCGCATGCAGCCGGCGAGCAGGCGTTCGTAGGCCTGGCGCACGCGGACGAACCAGGGCTCCTCGGCATGGTGGCCCTCCAGCCGCAGCAGGAACGACGAGACGACGGGCACGCCGGTCAGCGACAGCAGCAGCGACCCGAAGAGCGCCGAGCAGACCGTGATGGCCATGGGGCGGAACATCTTCCCCTCGAGGCCCTCGAGCGTGAAGATCGGCAGGTAGACCGCGATGATGATGAGCACGCCGAACAGCACGGGGCGTGCCACTTCGATGGCCGCGCCGCGGAACAGGGCGAGGCGGGCCTCCGCGGCATGCTCGCCGGTGGCGTGCGCCAGCCGATCGCCGACGTGCGACCGGCGCCTGACGAAGTTCTCCATCATCACGACGGCGCCATCGACCAGCAGGCCGAAGTCGATCGCACCGAGTGACATGAGGTTGGCCGAAACGCCGAACAGGCGCATGCCGATGAAGCCGACGAGCATCGACAGCGGGATGACGGCCGCGACAATGAGGGCGGCCCGCACGTCGCGCAGGAAGAAGAACAGCACGACGACGACGAGCAGGCTGCCTTCGATGAGGTTCCGCGTCAGCGTGGCGGTGGTGCGGTCGATGACGTCGCGCTGGTCATAGAACTTTTCGAGGCGCATGCCCTGCGGCAGCGAGTCGGCAATCTCGGCCATGCGCGTGCGGACGCGGTCGGACATCTCGAGGGCGTTTTCGCCCTTCAGCATGATGACCATGCCGGCCACGACCTCGCCCTGTCCGTTGCGCGTCACCGCGCCGTTGCGCGGCATCGGCGCCACGGTGATGGTGGCGACGTCGCGGAGCAGGACGGGGCTGCCCGCGGGCGACTTCAGCACGACGCGCTCGAGGTCGGCGAGCCCGGTCAGCAGGCCCACGCCGCGCACCGTGTAGCGTTCGGACTGGTGTTCGATGAACCCGCCGCTGAACGACTGGTTGCTGTCGGCGACGGCCTGCAGCACGTCGCCGAGCGCCAGTCGGTGCTTCTCGAGCCGGGCCGGATCGACGACGACGTGGAACTGTTTGGTGAGGCCGCCCCAGGAGTTGATTTCACTGACTCCCATGATCGAGCGCAGGCGGTTGCGGATATCCCAGTCGTGCGTGGTCTTGGCGACCATGGGGTCGAGGCCCTCGCCGGTCACGACGTACTGGTAGATTTCGCCGAAGGCGGTGGCCACCGGGCCGAGCACGGGCTGCAGCCCCTCGGGAATGCGCGCACGGACGTCGGCGAGACGCTCGGTCACCAGCTGGCGCGCAAAGTAGGTGGCCACATCATCGCGGAAGACCACCGTCACGATTGAGAGGCCGAACTTCGAGATCGACCGCACTTCCTCGGCACCGGGGACGCCCATCAGGGCCGTCTCGATGGGATACGACACGCGCTGCTCGACCTCGGGCGCCGCAAGGCTCGGAGCCTCGGTGATCACCACGACCTGGTTATTCGTGAGGTCGGGAAAGGCCTCGACAGCCAGGTCACGGAAGGCGAGGACGCCGGTCATGACCAGCGCGACCAGCGCCACCAGGACGAAGGCGCGCTGCCCGAGAGTCGCGTTGACGAAGCGCTCGACGAGGCCCACGCTATTTCTCCTCGCCGCCGGCGGGTGCGGCCAGGTCGGACTTGAGCAGGAAAGCGCCGGTGGTGGCGACCATCTCGCCCTCGCGCAGGCCCTCGATGATTTCGATCTCGCCGTTGAGGTCGGTGCCCACGCGCACCGAGCGGCGGTCAAAGCGGTTCGGGGCCGTGCGGACGAACACCACGGTTTCACCTTCCAGGGACTGCACGGCGGCCGAGGGCACCACGGCCACGCGGCGCGGCGTCGACGCCCCGAGTGTGGCGGTGACGAACATCTGCGGCTTGAGGCGCCGATCGGCGTTCGGCATGTCGATGCGCAGCGTGACGCGCCGGGTGACCGGATTGATGACGTCGCCGATGGCCGTGAGCGTACCCGTGAACGATTCTCCGGGATACGCAGGCGTGGTCACGGTGACCTCGCGACCGGTGATGACGCGGCCCAAGCGGGCTTCATCGATCTCTGCCGTGACCCACAGGCGGCTGAGGTCGGCGACCACAACCAGAGGTGTGCCGGGGGTGACTGCCACGCCCTGCGAGACCAGACGCTCGATGACCGATCCGGCTATCGGCGCGGAGATGGGTACTTCGTCGTTCGTCACCGGGTCAGCATCTTCACGGGGCGTGATGCCGTAGTGCCGCAGCTCCTGCTCGGTGCGGACCACTTCGGCCTGTGCCGCGCGCAGGGCCTGCTCGGACGCCAGGCGTTCGGTCTGGGCGCGCTCGAGTTCCTGGGGCGACAGGGCCTTGTCCTTCAGCAGCTGGGCGGCCCGCGCCTCGGCCGTGCGTGCGTAGGCCAGTTCGGTTTCGCTGCGCCGGCGGCCGGCCACCGCCGTGAAGTAGGCGGCCCAGGCGTCGTGCACCACATGGCTGTGCAGGTGCCCCATCACCGTCCCGGCCGACACCTGGTCGCCCACCTGCACACGGAGATCGTCCACCACACCTTCGACGCGCGCGCCGATGCGCGCCACGCGCCGTTCGTCGAACCCGACGATGCCCGGGGCGGTGAGCGGTTCGCTGCGCTCGATGAGGCGCACGGCGGCGGCGGTGATGCCGGCGGCGGTGGCATCGGCCTCGCTCACCTCGACCGAGGTGCGCGGTGCCGAGGCGGCGGGGGCCTCGGCCGGGGCCTCCGGAGCGCCGCCGCAGGCGGCGAAGCCGGACAGCGCGAGGGCCAGAGCGGTGCGGGTCAGCGGGTGTGTCATGGCAGCGGGTCCTCTCCAGCCGACAGCCGGGCCTCGATGGCGGCGGCGAGGGCATCAATGTCAACGTCGAGGGTGACCAGGCGGGCGTCGGTGTAGACGCGCTCGGCGTCGACCAGGCGCATCACGTCCAGGGCCCCCGAGGCAAAGGCGGCGCGCGCCGCGTCGCGCGCGGCCAGGGCCGGCGCGACCAGGGTGGCCTGCAGTTCGCGGGCGTGGGCGCGCAGGCGCTCGGCGACCAGGCGCGATGCCGACAGCTCGCCCCGGGCGCGACGCTCGGTGGCGGCCAGTTCCTGCTGGGCGCTGGTCACCGCACCGAGGGCGAGCGTCCTCGAGGCCTGATTGCGATTGAAGAGTGGCAGGGGCAGTGTGAAGGTCATCAGCGCCGTGTTCAAACCGGCCGTGCGCTTGTAGCCGGCGTTGACCGCCGGGTCGGGGATACCCCGCGCATCCTCGAGCCTGAGGGCCTGGCGGGCCGTATCCACCGACTGGCGGGCCGCCAGCACATCAGCCCGACGCGCCAGCGCCTCGTCAGGTGCGGCGTCGGGGAGGGCCGGAAGGGTCGGGATGGACAGCGCCTCGAGCGATGCCTCGGCGCCCGTGCGGGCATTCAGCAGGGCCAGGGCGCGCCTGGCGACAATGCCGCTGCGTGTGGCCTCCACCGTGGCCCGGGCCAGTTCGGTGCGCATGCGCAGCAGTTCGGCCTCGGCGGTGACGCCCGCCGTGACGCGGCGACCGAGCACGCGCACCGCCTCGGTCAGGTCGGTCCGCTGAGCCTCGTGGGTGGCCGTGCGTTCCCGGTGACGCAGGGCATCGAGATAGTCACTGATGACCTGGCGCTGCACCGACAGCCACACGAGTGACTGCAGGGCCTCTTCGGTGGCCCGCCCCGACTCGACGAGGCGCCGTCGCGCGGCGCGTTTGCCGCCGAGTTCGAGCACCTGCGTGACCTCGGCGAACACGTCGAGGGGCAGCTGCGTGCGGGACACCCCGGAGAAGAAGTTCTCGGCCCGGAACTCGGCCGTGGGGTTCACCCACCGGCCGGCATCCGGCTCAGCCAGCCGCGCGGCGTCGATGCGGGCCTGGCTGGCGGCGAGTTCGGGTGCCTCGCGGCGGGCCCGGTTGAGGGCCTCGGGGAGCGTGAACGCCTCGGAGGCCGGCTGCGCGACCGCCGGGGATGGTGTCGCCCACAGGGTTGTCGCCGCCAGCAGGAAGACGAGGCCGCATCGGAAAGTCATGGCCTGGGCGTTGTATCACGCCGCGATGAGAACACCGTGAGAATGTGCCTGGCAGGGACCCGGCTACCCCATTCCCGCCGCGTTCGGGCACACTAGGCGGATGCTGCCGCGCCGCCGTGCCGTGTGCCTCGGAGTCTCTGGTCTGGTGACGCTGTGCCTGCTCATGCCCGCATCGGCGTCGGCGCAGGCCGGGCTGGCGGTCTTCGAACCCGAGCCGGACGCACCGGGCGTGGTGGTGCGCGCCGCCCGTGAGCGCACCGATGGCGGCCCGAGGGTCGGCCGCAGCCGGGCCCTGCGCGTACGCTTCGACCGGCTGGCCGACGCGGTGCAGGCCACCGCCCGCGGCGAGGCATCGTCCCTTGTGCTCGGACTGTTCGACGACCTGTCCGTGGTCGCTGACGTCGAGCGCACCGAGGTGGCGGCGCCGGGCTTTGACACCTGGGTCGGGCGCGTCGAGGGCGATGTGCTGAGCCACGTCTCCCTTACATGGTCGGGCGATGTGCTGACGGGCGTGGTGCAGGTGGATGGCCGCGTGCTGCAGCTGTCGGGCGCCGGTGGTCGTATCGAGGTGCGCGAGCTCGATGCGTCCACGTTCGGGAGGGAGGCCCCACCGGTGCGCGCCGCCGACCGCGACCGCCGTGCGCTGGCGGCAGACCCCGCGCAGCCTGATCCTGTCACAGCCGTCTCCGGAGGGGAGCGCGCGGAAGGTGCGGCGATGGACACGGCCCCTCAGTCCGGCTGGCGCCTGGCCGGCACCGGCGGGCCTGCAGCCATGGCACCGGCTGCCGATGGTGAGCCGCAGGTCGACATCTACGTGTATTACACGGCGCAGGCACGGGTGAACGCCGGCAGCACGCTGCTGATGCAGACGGAAATCGTCAATGCCATCGCCAACTCGAACACGGCCTACAGCCGCAGCGGCATGGCGGGCCGGGTGCGACTGGTGGGCATGTCGGAAACGCCGCTGGTGCAGAGCACGAGCGACATGCTCAACGATCTCAGGAACTTCACCAACTCCGCCGCCGTGGCGACCATGCGGAACGAGACGGGCGCCGACCTGATGCATCTTGTCGTAGCCAACGTGGTGCAGGGGACGTGCGGCATTGCCTGGCTCGGGCCCGACGAGTCGTTTGCGCATGGCGTCACAGCGCGGACGTGCCTCGCCCAGTACACATTCACGCATGAAATCGGGCACAACTTCGGCAACGAGCATTCACTCGAAGACTTTCCGGACGGTCTGCCCACGGACTCCTTCCGCTCGTACAGCTTCGGATACAAACGGTGCGACTCGACGGTGCGGTTCCGGACGGTCATGGCCTACGTCTGCCCGACTGGCACCACCACCCGTGTGCTCAACCTGTCGAATCCCCAGGTGGTCAACGTGGAGATTGGCGGTTACGTCACCGGTACCGCCTCCCAGCACAACGCCCGTTCGCAGCAGGAGGCGTTCCCGACGGTGGCCGCCTTCCGCCAGACGCTGACGCCGGCCGTGCCGACCGCACCGCGTAACGTGACGGCCAGTGCCGTGGGCAGCACGCTGTATCTGTCGTGGGAACCGCCGGCGATCGGTGAGGCGGCTCATGACTACTGGGTGCAGGCCGGGACCGCTCCCGGGGCCAGCAATCTTTACAACGACACGGTGGGACTGCTGACCGCCGTCTCGGCGCCTGTCGCCGACGGCACCTACTACATGCGCGTCTTCGGCCGGAACACCAGCGGCAACGGCACCGTGAGCAGCGAGGTGTCGGCACGCGTCGGAGGCGTGCCGGGTGCGCCCTCCGGCATGGCGGCCAGCACGACCGGCGGCCGCGTCACGCTGTTCTGGAACACGCCCTCCGACGGCGGCCTTCCCCTCACGTATCTGGTGCAGGTGGGCACCGCCCCCGGGGCGACCAACGTGTATAACGGACCGGTCGGGCTGCTCACCTCGGTGAGCGGTGACCTGTGGCCGGGCACCTTCCATGCCCGGGTGCTTGCGCAGGGATCGGCGGGCGTGGGCGCCGCCTCACCCGAAGCCGCCTTCACCATCACGAACTGCACGGCGGCCCCGGTGCTGACGGGCGGGCTCGTCAACGGGATCATCAGCCTGCGCTGGAACACGCCGGCGGGCTCGACGGTCACGGGTTTCACCATCCAGGCGGGCCCCACCGCGGGCTCAACGTCGTTCTATAACGGGCCCATCGGGCTTACCACGCAGCTCGACGCGCGGGTGGGGGCCGGCACCTACTTCATCAGGGTGCTGGCCGACACCGGGTGCGGCCCCGGTGCGGCCTCGAACGAACTGCGCGTCACTGTCCCCTGATGCCCATGGCCTCGGCGGCAAACGCCCACTGGTCGGCGCGCTCGGCAATGAGCTTGTCGGTGGGACGATAGCCGTGTGACCCCGACACTTCGACGCGAATCAGCGTCGGGCGCGGGCATGACTGTGCGGCCTGCAGCGCGGCGGCGTACTTGAACGAGTGACTCGGCACCACACGGTCGTCATGGTCGGCCGTCGTCACGAGCGTGGCCGGATAGCATGTGCCCGCCTTCACGTTCTGCACCGGCGAGTACTTGATGAGGAAGGGGAACTGCGCAGGGTTCTGCGCCGACCCGTATTCACTCACCCAGAAGCGGCCACCGGTGAAGCGCTCGTAGCGCAGCATGTCCATCACGCCGACCGCCGGCAGTGCCACGGCATACAGATCGGGCCGCTGGTTGACGACGGCCCCGACGAGGAGGCCGCCATTCGAGCCGCCCATGACGCCGAGCCTCGCCGGTGACGTGATCTTTTCCGCAATCAGATGGTCGGCGACGGCGATGAAGTCGTCGAACACGTTCTGCTTGCGATCGAGCATGCCGGCCTGGTGCCACGCCTCGCCGTACTCCGCTCCACCGCGCATGCTGACCGTTACCCACACGCCGCCAAGCTCGAGCCATGCCGGCACGTCGGCGCGATACGTGGGCGTCGTGGAAATCGAGAAGCCGCCGTATCCGTACAGCATCGTGGGGTTGCTGCCGTCGGTCGGAAGGTCCTTGCGGGCCGTCATGAAGAACGGCACCCGCGTGCCATCCTTCGAGGTGGCAAACAGCGCCCGCGTCTCGTAGCGCGACGCATCGATGGGTGCCGTCGGCGCCTCGAAGGCCTGCGACTGGCGCGTGCCGGGGTCGTAGCGATACACGGTGGATGGCGTCAGGGGCGCGCTGAAGCCGTACCAGATCTCGGGAGCATCCTCGCGGCCACCGATGCCGGCCACGGTGCCGACGCCGGCCAGGCTGATGTCTCCCTCGCGCGTCCCGTCAAGACTGAAGAGCACCAGTCGGCTCTGCACATCCACCAGATACTGCGTGACGATGCGGCCACCGATGAGCGCGACCGATTCAAGGGCTTCCTTCTGTTCGGGGACGATGGTCTTCCACGCCGCTGGTGCGGGATTGGCGATGTCGACGGCGATGACGCGGCGGTTGGGGGCGTCCTTGTCCGACCGCAGGTACAGCACGCTGCCCCGGTTCCCGATGGGCGCAAACTCGGCATCGTCGGATTCGATGAGCGGGCGCACGGGCGCGGAGACGTTCGGGACGCGGCCGGAGCCGAGATCGGCATAGTAGAGGCGGTTCTGGTTGCCCGAGCCTTCGGCCATCGTGATGAGCAGGTAGCGCCCGTCCTCGGTCACCAGGCCGTTGATGAGCCACGAGGCCAGATCCTTCCGCTCGTAGACCAGTACATCCTCGCTCTGGGGCGTGCCAATGCGGTGGTAATAGAGTGCCTGACCGGACAGCGCAGCCTCGAGCACCTTGTTCTTCGGGGGCTCTGGATAGCGCGAATAGAAGAAGCCCTTGCTGTCCTTCGACCACGACAGGCCCGAGAAGCGCATCCACTGCACCTCGTCGGCCAGGTCCTGGCCCGACGCCAGGTGGCGCACCTTGAGGGTCTGCCAGTCGGCGCCACCCTCCGAGAGGGCGTAGGCCAGGTGTGTGGCATCCGGTGCAGGTGCGTACTGCGCAAGCGACGTGGTGCCGTCCGGAGAGATGGCGTTCGGATCGATGGCCACCGTTGGCTCGGCCTCGAGCGAGGTGCGGGCGTAGATGACCGACTGGCGCTGCAGCCCGGTGTTCTTCGCGTAGAAATACGTGCCGCCTTCACGGGTGGGCAGGCCGACGCGCTGGTAGTTCCAGAGCTCGGTGAGCCGCGCGTTGAGCGACGCTCGAAGCGGGAGGGCAGCGAGATACGGATCGGTGACCGCATTCTGGGCGGCGACCCAGTCGGCCACTTCCTTCGCGTCAAGATCCTCCATCCAGCGATACGGGTCGGGCACCTGCGTGCCGTGGTAGGTGTCGACCACCTCGCCCTTCGCCGTGGGTGGGTAGGCGAGGGGCGGCGGCGTCGGCTGGACGGGACTGCACGAGACGAGCGTCATGATGGCGAGGGGCAGCGACAGGGCGGGGAGACGCATGGGGGAAGCCTCTCAGCGGGCCGCGATCTCGTTGACCGTGTCCCACAGGAAGTGGACGAAGCGATAGAGCTCGCTCTCGAGGATGCGCTCCTGATCGCTGTGCGCGCCGAAGCCGAGCGGCCCGTCTTCGGTGTCGATGGCCGGGCCCACGCCGTAGCACTGCATGCCCTTCGCGCGCAGGTAGGCCATGTCGGTGGCCCCGGTGCTCATCGTGGGCAGGGTGACGGCCTTGTAGTGCCGGGTGAGGTTGGCCTCGATGGCGCGGAAGGCATCGGACGACAGGTTGGCGTTGCCGGTGCCGGGACGCACGTCGCGCGCGGCCCACTCGACGGTGACGTTCTCGTCGTTGACCACCTGTCGCACCAGTTCGAGGAACTTTGCCGGATCTTCATCGGGCGTGGTGCGCACGTCGATGGTGGCCGTGGCCTCTGAAGGGATGACATTCACGCGGTAGCCGCCCTGGATGATGGTGGGCGACAGCGAGGTGCGCAGCGTCGACCAGTGGCGCGGCTCGTTCTTCCGGAAGTACCGGTCGGCCAGTCCGCTGACGTTCGGGTCAGGGCTCAGGATGTCGCGGTAGCGCGCGGCCTCTTCCGGGGACGAGATGCCGGCCAGCCGCTTGAAGTAGGACGCGGTCGTTTCATTCAGGCGGATGGGCGGCGTCCATGTGGCAATGGCGCCGATGGCCTCACCGAGGCGCGCGACGGCGTTGTTCTCAAGCGGCACCGAGCCGTGCCCGGCCGGGCCCCGCGCCGTCACCGACAGGGCGCGGGGAATCTTCTCGAGGGTCTGCACCGAGGCGTACTTGACCTGGCCGCCCGTGCGCGTGACGCTGCCGCCCTCGGCGAGGCAGTATTCGGCGTCGATGGCGCCGTAGTGACGCTCGACCATGAAGTTGATGCCCACGCGCGTGGTGCCCTCCTCGCCCGCCTCGGCGAGGAAGATGATGTCGCGGGCGAGCGGCACATTGCGGCGCTGGAGCATCACCATGGTCATGAGCGACGCCACCACGTTGTCCTTGTCGTCGATGGTGCCGCGCCCGTAGATGTAGCCGCCGTTGCGTTCCGCGCTGAACGGCGGGAACGACCACTTCTTCGCATCGACATTGACCGTGTCGGTG
Organism: uncultured Bifidobacteriaceae bacterium; assembly: GCA_964643765.1. Classification (GTDB taxonomy): domain Bacteria; phylum Acidobacteriota; class Vicinamibacteria; order Vicinamibacterales; family UBA2999; genus VFZN01. Next base: position 247,832 of record CAZXTM010000001.1, read on the forward strand.
TGCGCCATGAGCAGCAGCGGCTTCTTCGAGCCGTTGCCCTTCAGCCGTGCGACCACATTGGTGCGGCCGGGTTCGAGCTCGAAGGTCTGGACGTCGATGCCTTCCTTGCGGAGCACGCTGACGAGGTAGTCGGCCACCGGCTTTTCGCCGCCGGGCGGGTCGGTGGTGTCCATGCGGACGATGGCCTGGAAGTGCGCGAGCGTTTCCGCATCGAGCGTGGTCCAGTCGGGGGCTGCCGGCGTCTGTGACGCCTGCAGGGTCGTGGTGGTGAGCACGAGGGCGAGCACGAGAGAGCGCATAGGGCGGATGTTAGCAGAGGGGGCCGCGCCGGCGGTGTAGAGTGGGGCGCATGCAGAGCAGGAACAGGTGCGGTAGGCGGTGGGTGGCGGGGACGCTGGTGGCTGTCGGACTGGTGGCGGGCCTGGCTGGGGTCGGGCCGGCCCCTGAGGTTGCCGGGGCTGAGCGACAGGTGCCGGCCCCTGTGCCTGTCGAGGAAACCACCATTGCGGCCGTCCACAGAGAGATGCGGGCGGGGCGGCTGACCTGCGAGGCGCTGGTGCAGCACTACCTGCGGCGCATCGAGGCCTACGACAAGCAGGGCCCGGCCATCAATGCGCTGGTGCTGGTCAACCCGCGGGTGGTGGACGAGGCCCGGGCACTCGATGCGCGCCGCCGGGCGGGCGAGCCGACGGGCGCGCTGCACTGCGTGCCGATGATTGTGAAGGACAACTTCGAGACGCGCGACCTGCCGTCGACGAACGGCTCGCTGGCGCTGGCCGGGTTCATCCCGGCGAAGGATGCCTTCCAGGTGGCGCGGGTGAAGGCGGCCGGCGCACTGGTGCTGGCCAAGTCGAACCTGGCCGAGTGGGCGTTCACGCCGTATGAAACCGTCAGCTCGATCCTGCCGGGCTACACGAAGAATCCCTATGCCCTCGACCGCGTCACGGCCGGATCGAGCGGCGGCACGGCAGCGGCGGTGGCCGCCAACTTCGGGCTGATCGGTCTGGGCAGCGATACGGGTAATTCGATTCGGGGCCCGTCCTCGCACCAGGCGCTGGTCGGCATGCGGTCGACCATGGGGCTGACGAGCCGGGCCGGGGTGATGCCGCTCAACCTGTGGGCCGACATTGCCGGCCCGATGGGGCGCACCGTCGAGGATGTGGCCCGGGTGTTTCAGGTGGTGGCCGGCGAGGACCCGGACGACCCGGTGACGGCGGCGGCACGCGGGCACCGCGACGGTGACTATCTGGCGGTGCTGAGAGCGGACGGGCTCAGGGGCGCCCGCATCGGGGTGCTGCGGCAGGCGTATGAGCGGCCTGACATGGATCCCGAGGTGGTGGCTGTGTTCCGGCAGGCGCTCGCGGATCTCGAGCGTGCAGGGGCGGTGGTGATTGACCCGGCGACGATTGAGGACCTGTCCGCCATCAGGCGTCCCCAGGGCCTGGACCCGTGCGGCGGCTTCAAGTACGACATCAACCGCTACCTGGCGAGCCATGGCGATCGGGTGCCGGTGAAGAGCCTGGCCGAGATTGTGGCGTCGGGACGCTTTCATCCGTCGGTGCGGCGCCAGCTCGAGCAGACCGAGCAGGGGCCGTCCCATGGACCGGAGACCCCGGCCTGCGAGGCGGACCGGGCCTACCGGGCGCGGATGCGCGAGGCGGTGCTGTCGACCATGGCGCGGCTGCAGCTCGACGCGTTCGTGTATCCCACGTGGAGCAATCCGCCGCGGCTCATCGGCGACCTCAACACGCCACATGGGGACAACAGCCAGCTCTTCTCGCCGACCACGGGCTTTCCGGCCCTGCAGGTGCCGATGGGCTACACACGGGGTGGGCAGCTGCCGGCGGGGCTGACCTTCCTTGGCCGTGCATGGGAGGACGCGACGCTGTTCCGCCTGGCCTACGCCTACGAGCAGGCCACGAGACACCGCCGGCCTCCGGCCTCGGCGCCTCCGCTGCGGTGACGGCGTCCGGGGTCGATGGTCGCCGGCCCTGCGGGTCGATGACGGATGCCCGCGGCGGGGCCGGGTTGCCGGGAGACGGCACCGTCGGCCACACCGCCTCGCGGCGGTCGGCACCGCCAGCCGGGCGGGCTGTCCGGGGCCTGCCCAGCATACGCCCGGGCGGCCTGAGTCAGGGGCGTCGCAGGGTCGCGTAGAGCACATCGAGCGTGAGGGCCGACACCTGGCCGACCGCGAGTCTGGCGGTGACCTCGGCGCGGACGCGGGCCTGGGCGTCGGGCGACAGCGCCTCGAGGGTGCGGCGGTTGCTGGTGCCGAGGATGACCGGCCAGAACGCCTCGGGTGAATCGAGGGGCATCGCCCAGCGGTCGGGGGTCACCTCGGGCTCAGGCAGCCCGGCGTCGGCGAAGACCTGTCGCAGCTTTCCTGGGGAGTCGAGCCGCGCGGCGTGGCCGGCCGTGGCCAGGTCGGGCCGTTCCCTGAGGGCGGCCTCCCAGAACCAGGCTTCCCCGGGGGCGAGGACCTCTGGTCCCCAGACGGTGATGGCGAGCGCGCCGCCGGGCGCGAGCCAGTGCCAGGCCCGCCGCAGGAGGGCGGCCATGTCGTCGACAAAGAAGAGCCCGAAGACCGAGATGACGGCATCGAGGCTGCCTGCCGGCCGGTGCACGGCGGTGACATCGGCGCAGTCGAACGTGGCCTGGGGCAGGGTGGCCTGTGCCGCGCGGGCACGGGCCACGGCGATGAGGCTGGGACTGATGTCAATGCCGGTGACCTGGCCGGTCGGGCCGACGGCGCGGGCGGCGGGGAGGACCGAGGCCCCGCTGCCGCAGCAGAGGTCGACGACCCGGCCGCCTCGGGGGAGGGCGAGGCGGGCGACGGTTCGGGCCCCGAACACGTGCCAGAACGGCAGCTGGTCGAAGTGGTCGGCGGCGAGGTCGTAAGTGCGGGCGATGGTGTGAATGTCCGAGGCCATGAGGCTGGATGTGAACGGTAGCGGGAATGGACCATCCGGTGAAGTAGCAACAAATAGTTATCAATAAATACTGATTAGTATGTATTGCCCCGGCGTCACTCAACGGTTACAAATGCACACACGGGTTGCTGTGTAGGTTGGGACCATTCGGTCCATTCGCTAGGCCTTTGTACGTGCGTTCTGGTCGGGCGACCGGCAATGTGAGGAGGACGACATGAAGTTCCCCAAGGTGGGGCTTGTTCTATTGATGTGGAGTGCGCTGGCGGTCAGCGCGTGGGCGCAGGGCGGCGGTGCCAGCGCCACCGGTACCATTCAGGGCCGCGTGACTGACGCGCAGGGAGCAGTGCTTCCCGGTGTGACCGTGACGGCAACCAGTCCGGCGATGCTGGGTCAGCAGACCACAGTGACGTCCGAGACGGGCAACTACCGCTTCCCTGCGGTGCCTCCGGGCGTCTACTCGGTGTCGTATGAGCTGGCCGGCTTCAATACGCTCAAGCGTGAAGGCGTGCAGATCTCGCTGGGCTTCACGGGCAACCTCAACGTCGAGCTGACGCTCGCCACTCTGCAGGAAACCGTGACGGTGACCGGCGCTTCGCCCGTGATTGACACGTCGGCGACGCGCGTGCAGCAGAACTTCAAGGTGGAAGAGCTGCGGTCGATTCCGAACGGACGCGACATGTGGGCGCTGCTGGCGGTGACCCCGTCGGTGCAGATGACCCGCATCGACGTCGGCGGCAACCGCGCCGGCACCCAGACGGGCTACTCGGCCTACGGCCTCACCGGCCAGGTCCGCGTGCTCATCGAAGGCATCAACACGACGGAAGGCACGGGCGGCGCGGGCTTCTACTTCGACTACTCGTCGATTGACGAGGCCTTCCTCGGCACCACCGGCCAGGGCGCTGAAATGCCGAACCCCGGCGTGCAGAGCCAGTTCATCACCAAGTCGGGCGGCAACATGTTCTCGGGCGAGCTGTACTACGACTGGTACAACAACTCGCTGCAGGCATCGAACATCCCCGACGCGGTCATCGCCCGCGGTATCCGCAAGGGCAGCAACGAAATCACCACCTACTACGACCGCGCCATCAACATGGGCGGCCCGGTCGTCAAGGACAAGCTGTGGTGGTTCGGCACCTACCGCGAGCAGTTCAACGCGGTGGCGCAGCCGAACTTCTCGGGTGCGCTGGCGTCGCTGACGTCGAACACCAAGCTGTGGAACCCCATCGGCAAGCTCACCTACCAGGTGAACCCGAAGAACAAGATCATCGGCTACTACCAGTGGGGCCAGAAGGTGATGCCGAACCGCCTCCCCTACGGCACCTACATCTACACCGACGCGCAGCAGACCAACCGGCAGGACTCGGGCAGCTGGGTGTACAAGGGCGAGTGGAACTCGACCATCAACGACAAGCTCTACGTCGAAGCCCGCTACGGTGAGTTCGGTTATTACTTCCCGCTGTCGGCCAACGGCAGCGCCGGCTATCACTGGCGCGACTCGGGCCTCGGCATCGTCGAAGGCACGCACCAGCAGTGGCAGCTCGACCGTCAGCGCAAGCAGATCACCGGTGCGGCGACCTACTTCCTCGACACGGCGAATGCCGGCACGCACACCTTCAAGTTCGGCGGCGAGCAGTTGTTCGAGACGGGCTGGGAAGGCTACCAGGAGCGCTTCGGTGGCAACCGCGACCTCATCTACAACAACGGCGTCAGCAGCCAGGTGACGTTCGCCTTCCCGACGGCCACCAAGGTCAACTCCCTCGACGCACGCGACGAGCTGTTCTCGATTTCGAAGCTCAACGTCACCGGCGTGTTCTTCACGGACACCTGGAACGTCGGTCGCCTGACGATGAACCTCGGCGCCCGCTGGGACCGCTACCATGGCCTCCTGCCCGAGCAGCAGCAGCTCGGCGGTACCAACGGCCCCGTCACGATTCCCGCCCAGACCTTCGCGGCGGACGACCTCTACACCTGGAACGGGTTCGCGCCCCGCATCGGCGCGACGTATGACTTCTCGGGCACCGGTCGTTCGGTCCTGAAGGCCAACTACGGCCTCTTCTGGCACAACCCCGGTGTGGGCCTCGGCGGCAGCGCCAACCCCAACCAGGCGTCGAAGACCATCACCTACCAGTGGAACGACACTAATGGCAACAAGCGGTTCGACCTCGGCGAGCAGGGCAACGTCCTGTCGAACGCCCTGGCCGGTGCCGTGGTGTTTGACCGCGAGATCAAGCAGCCGTTCACCCACGAAGCCAGCCTGTTCTTCGAACAGCAGCTGACCGACGTGCTTGGCATCCGTGCCGGCTACGTCTACAAGACCGAAGAGCAGCTGTGGGGCCAGTGGCAGGCGCGCCGTCCGGCCTCGGCCTACACCGTGCCGTTCACCTGGCGCGGGGCCGGCCTCGACGGTGTGCTGAACAACGCCGACGACGACATCCTGAACCTGCTCGGCATGCCGTCGGCTCAGGCTGCGAACTTCCCCGTCACCTCCGTGGTGTCGAACATCCCCGGCCGCCAGTCGCGCTACGACACGGCCGAGTTCTCGTTCAACAAGCGCTATGGCAACAAGTGGTCCGCTCAGGGCGGTGCTGCCTACACGTGGCTGAACGACTTCCCGGAGGGCGTGACCGCCAGCAGCAACCAGCACCCGAACCTCCCCGGTCAGGTGAAGCGCTCGTTCTGGAGCGTGAAGCTGACGGGTAGCTACGATGCGCCGTTCGGCATCCGCATCTCGCCGGTCATGCGTCATCAGGCGGGTTCCAACTTCGCCCGGCAGATCGCGGTGCCGTCGACCGCCGGCAATGCCTTCGGTCTGGTGATCCCGGGTCTGACCTACTACGCGGATGCCGCGAACGCCAACCGCCAGGACAACATCTGGGTGTATGACGTGCGCTTCGACCGCACCTTCAACATGGGCAGCCGTATCAAGCTCCGCGGCTTCCTCGACTTCTTCAACATCACCAACAGCAGCGCGGCCGAAACCATCACGGTGACGACCGGCGTCAACTACCTGCGTCCGGCGAACATCCTCGGACCGCGCACCATCCGCCTGGGTGGCCGCATCCTCTGGTAAACATCTCGTCCGGATTCCTGTGGCCGCCCCCTGAGGGCGGTCACAGGGCCGGATGCCGTACCTCACACGGCCGGGCTGCGCAGGCAGCCTGACACACACACGGGCTTCCCATCGGAAGCCACTTGCGGGAGGCCCCTCCTCGGCCTCCCGCTTTTTTTGTGTTTCCCCCCAATCAGCAGTAGCATTCCCGGCGTGCGAACCAGCAGCGCCGAACTGACTCGCGCGTGTGCTCTGATACCTGGCGCGTTGCCGCGAGGCGCGGGCCGCAGGGCCAGCGACACCAGTTGGTCGCCGCGGCCCGAACTGTCCCGCCTGGCGCGAGTGGTCGTGCCCTCGGATGCCGCGTGGTCAACTCACGGACCCGCGCCGACATGCGTCCCAGTTGCACGGGCGGCTCGCCGGGCCCGTGCACTCGCCACACAGCCTGAGGCGGCCGTCACAGCTCGCCGGGGACTCGGGCGCCATGCCTGATCTCCGCATCGTGCTGGCCGACGACCACACCCTGTTCCGGCAGGGACTGGCGCGGCTGCTGGCAGACCTGCCGGGCTATCACGTCGTGGGCGAAGCCGGAGACGGACTCGAGGTGCTGGAACGGGTGGCGACACTCACGCCCGACGTGCTGGTGCTCGACATCGTGATGCCCCGCCTCAACGGCATCGATGCCGCCCGTGAGCTGACACGCCAGAAGCACCCGACACGCATTGTGATGCTCTCGACACACACCGAGGAACTGTATGTCACGCGCGCGCTGAAGGCCGGCGCGTCTGCCTATGTGGCGAAAGGCTCCGCGTTCGCTGAACTGGTTCAGGCGATGGACGCGGTCACTCAGGGGCGCACGTTCGTGAGCCCGACGGTGTCGGACATCCTGGTCGATGGCCTCGTGCGACGGAGCGGCCAGGCCGCGCCGGACAGCCGTCTCGATGCCCTGACGCCGCGAGAGCGAGCGGTATTGCAGTTGGTGGCGGAGGGGCTCACCAACAAGGATGCCGCCGAGGCCCTGAACATCTCGCCAGCCACCGTGGAAACCCATCGCGCCCGGCTGATGCAGAAGCTGAGCATACGCAACACCGCCGGCCTGGTGCTGTTCGCCGTACGCAACGGCCTCGTCACCTGAGCGGCGTCGCGGGCGTGCCTTAGGGCAGGCTCGCGTGTCTCAGCGACCACCGCACAGCGACCGGCTGGCCACTTCCAGGCGCAGGGCTCAACTGGAGGGCGCAGCGGTATGCTAGGCCGCATGCCCGCACCCCATCTGGACGAGGCCGCCCGTGCCGTGCGCCGGCGGCTGGTGCCGTTCCTGTTCCTGCTCTACATCTTCGCGTATCTCGACCGCATCAACATCGGCTTTGCCGCCCTGCAGATGAATGCGGCCCTCGGCCTGTCGTCGGCTGTGTACGGCCTCGGTGCTGGAATCTTCTTCCTGAGCTACACGGCGTTCGAGATTCCCAGCAACCTGATCCTCGCCCGCGTCGGGGCCCGGCGCTGGATCGCCCGCATCATGGTCACATGGGGCCTCGTGTCGGCGGCGACGATGCTGGTCACCGGACCGGTGTCGTTCTATGCACTGCGGTTCCTGCTCGGCGCGGCTGAGGCTGGGTTCTTTCCTGGCATCATCTACTACCTGACCCGCTGGGTGCCGGCCCACGAGCGCGCCCGCACGATTGCCACATTCATGACCGCCACCGTGACGGCTGGCATCGTGGGCGGTCCCATCTCGGGCGCCCTGCTCGGCATGGACGGAGTGGGTGGACTTGCCGGCTGGCAGTGGATGTTCGTGCTGGAAGGGGTGCCGGCGGCCCTGCTGGGCCTTGCGGTCTGGCGCTGGCTGCCTGATACGCCCGCCGATGCCTCGTGGCTGTCGCCGAGCCAGCAGCAGGCGCTCGCCGACGCCGTCACCGCCGAGCAGCACACACACCCTGCTGCCGCCCACGGCCTCGGGGCGGTGCTGACGCACCGATGGCTCTGGGTGCTGGCGCTCGTCTACTTCGTGGTGCCGATGGCGCTCTATGCGTTCGGGTTCTTCCTGCCGCAGATTCTGCAGGCGCAGTTCCCGGGGACGCCATTGCAGATCGGCATCCTCAGCGCGATGCCCTACCTCGCCGGTGCGCTCGGCATGGTGTGGGCCGCCAGGCACTCGGACGCCACCGGTGAACGACGCTGGCATGTCGCCATCGCGGCGCTCGTGAGCGCGGCGGGCTTTGCCGCCACGGCGAGGGTCGACGGGCTGTGGCTGTCGCTGGCCTGCCTGTCGGTGGCCATGCTGGGCCTGGCGTCGATGTTCGGGCCCTTCTGGACGCTGGCCACGTCGTTTGTGTCGGGCACAGGCGCCGCCGCCGGCATTGCTCTGATCAACTCGGTGGGCAACATCGGCGGATTCGTGGGGCCGTCGCTCGTGGGCGCGCTGCGCGAGTCGCGCCAGGGCTTCGCCAGCGCCCTCCTCGCGGTCGGGGCTACGGTGCTGCTGGGGGGACTGCTGGTGCTGGCAGTGCCGGATCCGCAAGCGCCGCCAGCTGATCGACGTCGGTAAAGCGCAGCGACTCGGAATTGACGCAGTGCCGCTGGTGTGTCGGCGGCGGCCCATCGGGAAAGACATGACCCAGGTGCGCATCACAGCGCGCGCAGAGGATCTCGACCCGCACCATCCCATAGCTGGTGTCGCGCCGCGTGGCCACGTTCTCGTCGGCCACGGGCTCGAAGAAGCTCGGCCAGCCGGTGCCGGAATCGAACTTGGCCAGTGATGAAAACAGGGGCAGCCCGCAGCAGACGCACGAGTAGACGCCGTGCCGCTTGTTGTCGAGCAGGGTGCCGCAGAACGGACGCTCTGTTCCGTGGGAGCGCGTCACCCGATACTGCTCGGGCGTTAGGTGCGCGATCCACTCAGCCTCTGACCGCTCGACGCGCGGCAGATCGAGGGGCCCGACCAGCTGGCCCAGCGTATTGAAGACCTTGACCGACACTGTGGAAGGCATGGCTACTAGGATGCCAGAACGGGCTGCCGCGTTGCGCATGTGCATGTGTGCCGCCACGCGACGCATGACCACGCCGGCCATCAGCCACGGCAGCCACTCGATGGCCACGCGCTGGTAGTACTCGGACGTCAGCAGCCCGCGCCCCTCGATGTCCCACGAACCCGCCAGCGTGATGCGCAGCGCCACCACCAGCCACGACGCGGCCGCCCACACCAGCGGCAGCAGCATGACGCCCGTGCCCACACGCACCCACACCGCAGCACGTTCGGCGTCGTCATCCGAATGGCGGGGGCCCCTGAGGGCTCGGGGGGCCTGGACATCCTCCAGCACGGGGCTCACCAGCCACAGCAGCGCAGCGGCCACCACCCAGCGCCCGCGGACCGGAAGCTCGGCCACGATCCACCAGGGCGTGCCGCTGCCGTACGACTGAATGGACACGGCGTCGACCAGCAGCTGCAGCACCGCATTCACGACAAGCGCGATGACGGTGGCGGCCAGCAGGGCCGTCGCCGTGGGGCGGGTGGTGTGCGTCATCTGCGTTCAGGGACCCCGAGACCATCACCGATGCGGAAGCGCCGGCTGGACGGGGCGCGGATCAGGGCTGGGCCTTGGGCCTCGCGAAGTAGGCGCGCCGCAGCGCCTGGACGAGCCGTTCATCGACCAGCCCCGGCGGCGTGCCGGCATAGTTGAGGCGCTGCTCTTCGCGGAACTTGTCGACGGCGGCCACGGTCTCTTCGTCAAAGCGCGCGTATTCCTGCTGGTAGGCGGCTGCCGCGCGCCGCGCCTCGGCCTGCGCCTGCTCGAAGGCCGCAGGGTTGGCCTGTCGCAGGGCCTGATTAGCCTGGGGGTTCATGGCAGGCGCCTCGGGAAACTGCGCCAGCGACGGTCGCCAGTAGCCGAGCGCGTGCAGCATGCGCTTCAGCTCGATGACATCAGCGCCTTCGATGCGTGAGAAGGTGCGATAGCCCAGCCGACGCCCGGTGGTGTAGTAAATGCGCTTCATCTCACCCACCGGCTCGGCATGCTCGCCGACCTCGATGGCGAGGCTGATGAAATCGCCACCGCGACCAGGATCCTTCGGATCGGCAATCTTGATGGCGGCCGACTGCAGGTTGCCCCAGCGCCGGTCGCCGCCCTTCTGCTGCCCGGCTTCCATTGCCAGAATCATCCGCTCGGCCAGCGGCAGTCCCGTCTGTTCCAGCGCCTCGAAGGTGGTGGCCACGGCCTCCACGACCTCTGGCCCCACCATGATGTTGGCCTGCACGGTGTAGTGGCGCCCCTGCCGGCTGCCGGCCCAGTCACCGTTGTTGCGGCCCGTGTGCGCGGCCGCCCGCCCCTGCATGTCAATCATGCCGAGCTGCCGCGACTCGCGATTCGCGTCGGTCGACAGTAGCTGCGAGATGGCCTCGGATGGCGCCACGCCCTTCGCCATCAGGTCAAGCCCCTTCACGCCATACTCGACCATCGTCGAGGCCTGCGTGCAGACCGCGCCCACACCGGCGCGCACCCACGGCACGGCACGGCCCACGAAGGGCACGCGCGTCGTGACGGCCGCTCCCGACTGCCCCGTGGCCGGGTCGATGGCGCACAGCGAGAAGGTCGAATACTGCGGATCGCCCAGCGCGTCGATGGTGACGCCGTCCTGGGCGCGGAACTGCGCCGATGCCACGGCGGCAGTCAGCAGATACACGGTGCACAGCAGCAGGCGAGTGCGGATCATCGGGCCTCCAACGCTCAGATGGTAGACTGATTTCCGCGCCGCCGCGCGCCTCTTTCCTTCGTCCCGCTCACCCCCCATGACCTCGATCGCCCAACGCATTGCCGACATGCTGTCGGTTCAGGTTCTCCAGGTGGACGCCGCCATTGCCCTGCTCGACGAGAAGGCCACCGTGCCCTTCATCGCTCGCTACCGCAAGGAAGCCACGGGCGGACTCGACGATGTGCAGCTGCGTACGCTCGAAGAGCAGCTGGGCTACCTGCGTGAACTCGAGGATCGCCGGGCCACGGTGCTGAAGAGCATCGGTGAGCAGGGCAAGCTGACGCCGGAGCTCGAGGCGCTGGTGCGGGCCGCCGACACAAAGGCGCGGCTCGAAGACCTCTACCTGCCTTACAAGCCCAAGCGGCGCACTCGTGGACAGATTGCGCGTGACTCGGGGCTCGAGCCCCTGGCGCTGCTGCTGCACGCCGACCCGTCCCAGTCTCCCGAAACCGCAGCGGCGACCTACGTGAATGCCGAGGCCGGGGTCGCCGATGTGGCTGCGGCGCTCGAGGGGGCGCGGTGGATTCTCGTCGAGCAGTGGGCCGAGGATGCCGAACTGCTGGGCTCGCTGCGCGACCTGCTATGGCAGAAGACCGAGTGGCGATCGACGGTGGTGCCCGGCAAGGAAGAGGAAGGCGCCAAGTTCTCGGACTATTTCGCCGCCAGTGAGCCGCTGGCCAGGGTGCCGTCACACCGTGCGCTCGCACTGCTCCGGGGCCGCAACGAAGGCGTCCTGCGACTCAGCGTGGCTCTGCCGGACGAGGGGCAGCCTGCGGGCATGCCGTCGGAACCCGAGCGGCGGATCGCGGCGCGCGTGGGTGTGCACGACCAGCGGCGGCCCGCCGATGCCTGGCTGCGCGAGACCGTGCGGTGGACCTGGAAGTTCAAGCTGGCGATTCATCTCGAGCTCGAAGCCGAACAGCGCATTCGTGAGGCGGCTGAAACCGAGGCGATTCAGGTGTTCGGCCGCAACCTGCGCGACCTGCTGCTTGCCGCCCCCGCCGGCCCGCGCGTGACGGTGGGGCTTGATCCCGGCATCCGCACGGGCGTGAAGGTGGCGGTGGTCGATGCGACCGGACGCCTGCTCGAGACAGCCACGGTGTTTCCGCACGAGCCCCGTAACGATCGCGAGGGTGCGCTGCGCACGCTGGCTGCCCTGTGCGCGCGCCACCGCGTCAGCCTCATCGCCATCGGCAACGGCACGGCCTCGCGCGAAACCGACGCGCTGGCCGGGGCGCTCATCGCGCAGTATCCCGACGCGGGCCTGACCAAGGTGGTGGTCTCGGAAGCGGGGGCGTCGGTCTATTCGGCCTCGGCCCTGGCGTCGCAGGAGTTTCCGACCGTCGATGTGTCGCTGCGGGGGGCCATCTCGATTGCCCGCCGGCTGCAGGATCCGCTGGCCGAGCTGGTGCGTATCGAACCGAAGGCCATCGGTGTGGGGCAGTATCAGCACGACGTCAGCCAGGTGCAGCTGGCCCGCACCCTCGATGCCGTGGTGGAAGACTGCGTCAACGCCGTCGGTGCCGACGTGAATACGGCGTCGGCGCCGCTGCTCACGCGGATTTCAGGGCTGTCGGAATCGCTGGCCCGGAACATCGTGGCGCACCGCGATGCGCACGGGCCCTTCCGCACGCGCCAGGCACTGCTCGATGTGCCGCGCATCGGCGAGCGCACATTCCAGCAGGCGGCCGGATTCCTGCGCATCATGCAGGGCGACAATCCGCTCGACGCCTCGGCGGTGCATCCCGAGGCCTATCCTGTGGTCGAACGGATGGCGGCCCGGGTGGGCGTGGCGCCTCGCGACCTCATCGGCCGTGCCGAGACGCTCAAGACGCTGCGCCCCGCTGAGTTCGTCGACACGCAGTTTGGCGAGCCGACGGTGCGCGATATCCTTCGTGAACTCGAGAAGCCGGGGCGCGATCCCCGGCCCGAATTCCGCACGGCGGTCTTCAAGGAGGGCGTGCATGCCCTGTCCGACCTCGTGCCCGGCATGCAGCTCGAGGGTGTGGTCACCAACGTGGCCAACTTCGGGGCGTTCGTGGACATCGGCGTCCACCAGGACGGCCTGGTCCATGTGTCGCAGCTGGCCGATCGCTTCGTCAAGGATCCCCGCGACATCGTCAAGGCCGGGCAGATTGTCTCGGTCACGGTCCTCGAGGTCGACCTCAAGCGCCACCGGGTGGCACTGACGATGAAGCGGCAGGCGGTGATTGAACGTCAGCCACGCGAGGCGGGTGCACGGCCGTCGGCCCCTGGTGGAGGGCCGCGCCGCGACCGCCACGAGCGGCCGGCGCCGCCGTCACGGCCCGCCACGTCGATGGCCGCTGCGTTCGCCAGGGTCAAGCCGACGCCGTAGGCACAGCCGTCCACATTGATGGCGGCCGTTCTTGCGACGGTCCTGCCGTCGGCACCGTCTACCGGGCGCGCCAACGGTCTTGCTGGCCGAGCGACTGACGAGGTTGCTCATCCGACCCGTCACGTGTCGCGCAGTGCCGGCTCGAGCGAGTGCGAGCCGAGGCCAGTAGAACCCGTATAATCCGGGCCATGTCTGACATCAATCTCGCTGGCACGCACGTGCGCGCCGGCACCCGGCAGGTCGTGCGCGTGCCGGTGGCTCACGACCTCACGGGCCCGGTCACGATTCCCACGCACGTCGTGGCTGGCGCGCATGACGGACCGACGCTGCTGCTGCTCTCGATGCTGCACGGCAACGAATGGTTCTCGGCGCTCATTCTCCGCGAGCTGGTGGCGCGGCTCGACCCTGCGACGCTCCGCGGTGCCGTGCTGGCCGTGCCGGTGGCCAATCCGGTGGCGTTTCTCACCGACAGCCGCTGCATCCTCGACAATGCGGATGAGCCGGATGCCAACCGCACGTTCGGTGGCCCGTATCAGTGGCTCAGCAATCAGGTGACCCGCGCCATCGCCGAGCACCTGATGAGCCAGTCGCACGCCATCATCGACTATCACGTCGGTGGCTGGGGCGCGACGATGGCCGATGTGAGTTACGTGACGGACCACACACAGGCCGGCGTCTCGGACCGCAGCCGCGCCATGGCGCTCAGCTACGGCTTTCCCCTCATCCACTGCCTGACGATCCACACGGGCCTGCGCGGACCGCGCACCTCGCTTGGCTATGCAGGAGAACACTTCGGCATTCCCGGCATTGTGGCCGAGGTCGGGGGCCTGGGCTGGGGGGTGGCGCGCGAATCGGCGTGGATCGAACAGAACCTGACGGGCACTCTCGGGGTCATGCGGCACCTCGGTATGGTCGACGGCGAGGTGCCCGCGCTCACGCGCTATCTGGAAGTGCACGACTACTGGCGCGTCGGCCCGAAGGCCGGCGGCTACCTCGAGCCACTGGTCGACCTCGATCGACAGTTCACCGAGTTCGCCCCTGGCGAGCTGATGGGGCGCGTCGTCGATCCGCAGACGTTCGAGATCGTGGACGAGGTGCGATGCCCCGGGCGCGGCGTGCTGTTCTATGGCTGCCGCGCGCACATGGTGCGTCCGGGCGGCTGGGCGTATGGTGTGGCCAGCCTCGAAGACGGACGCACGCGCTGGGTGACGGCATGAGCACCAGTCGTCTGCCGCGCACAGCGGCCCTTGTCGCGCTGCTGGCACTGGCTGCTGCCGGCACCGGCTGCGGTGGCGGCGGAGGACAGGCGCCCGAGGCCACGGCCCCGCGCGACACCCTGGTCTTCTCGGCACCAGCCGATGCCACCACGCTCGACCCGCACAACACCACCGACACCGAGTCGGATCAGGTGATTGGGATGGTGTTCGAGGGGCTCCTGGGATTCGACGACCAGATGAAGATCGTCGGTCGCCTTGCCGAGCGCTGGAATGTCGAGGCTGACGGCGTGACGTGGACGTTTCACCTGCGGCGGGGCGTCATGTTCCATGACGGCACGCCGTTCAATGCCGAGGCCGTGCGGGCGTCATTCGCCCGCGTGCTCGATCCGGCGCAGAAGCACAAGCGTCTGTCGCTGTTCGTGATGCTCGACCGGGTCGAGGTCGTCGACGAGTTCACCGTCCGGTTCATTACCAAGTACCCCTTCGGGGCCTTCGAACCCACCATCGCGCATATCTCGTCGACGATTCTCAGTCCGGCAGCGATCGCGCGTCACGGCGCAGCCTTCGGGACGACGGCTGAGGCGACGGTGGGCACGGGCCCGTACAGGGTGGTGAGCTGGACACGTGATCAGGAGCTGGTGCTCGAACGCGTCGAGTCGCACTGGCGCGTGCAGGCGCCGACGCGCCGCATTGTCTACCGGCCCATCCCCGAGGGGGCGGCACGGGTGCTGGCGCTCGAAGCCGGGGACGTCGACGTGATCTCGCGCGTGCCTCCGCCGGAACTGGCCCGCCTCGGCGCGTCGCCGGACATCACCGTGACGAAGACCGTGAGCATTGGCTCGCAGCAGTTCCGGTTCAATGTGACCAGGCCGCCCCTCAACGACCGACGGGTCCGCCAGGCGATTTCCCTGGCGATTGACCGCCGTGCCATTGTCGAGCAGCTCGTGAATGGCTTCGCGACGCCGTCGACCAGTGCGCTGACGCCCATCATGCGCGGGTATGCGCCGATCGGTGAGATCACGCGTGACCTGGCGGAGGCCCGGCAGCTGCTGGCCGAGGCAGGGCACCCCAACGGCTTTCCGTTGAAGATTGCCACGACGCCCCGCTATCCGATGGGCGTGGAGCTGGCCGAGGCCATTGCGGCGCAGCTGAAGGAGGTGGGCATCGTGTCGAGCATCCAGGTCTACGACTGGGCCACGATGGTGCAGTTCTGGGCGGGCCTGCCGCCCGAGAAGAACCCGCAGGAGCTTTTCATCATGGGGGCGGGGGCCTCGACGGCGGACGCCGACTGGGGACTGCGTCCCATCTTCCAGAGCGCGCCGACCAATGAGAACAACTACGGCTACTACTCGAACGCCGAGTTCGATGAAGTCATCACGGCTGCGATGCGCGAGACCGACGCCACGCGACGCCAGGCCCTGTATCGCCGCGCCCAGGAAATCGTGTATCTGGAAGATCCCGGGGCGGTCTGGGTGTACGACAACTACTACGTCATCGCCTCGCGCCGGGGCGTGAGCGACCTGTCGCCGTCTGCGCTGGGCGTGGTCACCTTCGAGCGCGCGGTGGTGCGCTAGGCGTGCTGCACGCGGGGGCGGCGGTGCTGCGGACCGTGCCAACGCTGCTCGGGGTGTCGGTGCTGGTGTTCCTCATCATGCACGCCATTCCCGGCGATCCGGCGGCCATTGCCGCCGGCCTCGATGCGAGTCCCGAGACGGTGGCGGCCCTGCGCGAGTCGCTCGGGCTGAACCGTCCGCTGCCCGAGCAGTTCGCGGCCTTTCTCGGGCGCGTCGTGCGCGGTGACCTGGGCATGTCGATCAGGACCGGGCGGCCGGTGTCGGCAGAGATCGCCGCGCGGCTGCCCTACACGGTGCTGCTGAGTGTGGCGAGCGTGGCGCTGGCCGCGCTGGTCGGCGTGACGGCCGGTGTGGTGGCCGCCGTACGGCACCAGCAATGGATCGACCATGCCGTCATGACGCTGACGCTCGTGGCCGTCTCGACGCCCTCCTACTGGCTGGCGCTCATGCTGATGCTGCTGATGGCCGTGTGGCTCGGATGGCTGCCGGCCATCGGCGCGTCGACGCCGCTGCATTTCGTGCTGCCGGTGCTGACGCTGGGCCTGCAGTCGGCGGGAGAGGTGGCGCGCATGACGCGCGCGACGCTGCTTGACGTGCTGGGTGACGAGTTCCTGCGGGCGGTGCGGGCGCGGGGCGCCAGCAGCCGGCGCGTGCTCTGGCGCCATGCGCTGATGAATGCCGCCGTGCCCATCACCACAGTGCTCGGGCTGCGTATCGGCGGGCTGCTGGCCGGTACGGTGCTCGTCGAGAGCGTCTTTGCCATTCCCGGTCTCGGTCGCATGATGGTCGATGCGGTGATTGCGCGCGACTTTCCGATGATTCAAGGGGGTGTGCTGGTGGTGGCCGCCAGCTATGTGCTGATCAATGCCGCGACCGATGTGCTGGCGTCGCAGCTCGATCCGAGGCTGCGCGCATGAGTGCCGCGCACGACCGCAGCGCGCTCAGGCGCTTCCTGCGCCACCGGTCGGCCGTGGCCGGTGCCGTCTGTCTCGGCGTGGTGGTGTGTGCCGCCATCGGTGCGCCGTGGCTGGCGCCATACGATCCGCTGGCCGTGGATCTCGCCAACAACTTTGCCGGACCCTCGGCGTCCCATCTGCTGGGCACCGACCAGCTGGGACGCGATACCCTCAGCCGGCTGCTCTTCGGCGCGCGCGTGTCGCTGCTGCTGAGCCTCGGCGGGGTGCTGGCCGCCCTGGCGGTGGGGGCGGTCCTCGGCCTGACGGCTGCCTGGGCCGGGGGCTGGACGGACCGCGCCATCGTGTGGCTCGTGGACGTGCTGCTGTCGTTTCCCGACATTCTGCTGGCCATTGCGGTGATTGCGGCGCTCGGGCCAGGCACGCTCAGCACGCTGGTGGCGGTGGCCGCCTATGCCGTGCCCACGTGCGCGCGTGTCGTGCGGGCATCGGCGCTCACGGCCGTCGGGCGCGACAGCGTGGTCGCCGCGCGGGCCCTGGGCGCATCGACGCCGTGGATCATCAGGCGCCATGTGTGGCCGCTCTGTGTGTCACCCGTCGTGGCACAGACGACCGTGCTGCTGGGCAAGGCCATCCTCGTGGCCTCTGGCCTGTCGTTCCTCGGCCTCGGTGTACAGCCGCCCGACCCCGAGTGGGGCGCCATGCTCAGCCGCGGACGCGACCTCACGCGCACGGCCCCGCTCGGCGCCTTCGCGCCTGGAGTTGCGATTACGCTCGTCGCCCTCAGCTTCTCGCTGGTGGGCGATGGCCTGCGCGACGCCCTCGACCCGAAGCGCTGAGTCGGCACGCCCGGCGCGCCGTCACGACCAGAGCTGTTCGAACAGCCGCAGGTAGTTGCCCCCGAGCAGGCCGTGCACCTGCGCGTCGGTGTAGCCGCGCTGCAGCAGTCGGCTGGCGACGTCGGTGATCTGCGCGTAGTCGTGGAAGCCGTCGAGGGCGCGCTGGTGCGAGCGGATGTCGGGCGTCACGTGCCGGCCGTATTCCTCTGAAATCGAGACGTAGCGGGGCTCGCCCCACGGGTCGCTGCCATGCGGCGGATAGCTGCCGAGCGACATGTCGGTGGCGATGCCAATCTGCTCGGCCGTGCCGGCCATCTGGGCCACGTGGTCGATGCACGCAATGAACTCATCGAGCGTGGGCCAGTGCGTCGTCCCCTTGCGCATGACCAGCGGACCCCAGGCCACGCAGCCGATGATGCCGCCACGCCGCAGGCAGGCCGCGATCTGCTCGTCGCTGATGTTGCGGGGGTTGTCGGCCAGCGCCTTCGGGTTCGAGTGGCTGAAGATGACGGGCGAGGCGCTGCGGTCGATGATGTCGAGGCTCGAGCGGTGGCCGAGGTGCGTGCAGTCGAGCACGAGGCCCAGCCGGTTGCACTCGTCGACCACCGCCGCCCCGAAGCGGCTGAGCCCGCCTTCGGTCTGGTCGAGGATGCCGTCGCACAGGTGATTGGTGCGGTTGTAGGCGGGAATCATCACCCGCAGGCCCAGGCGATACATCGCCTCGACGCGGTGCAGCTTCCAGCCGATGAAGTCGCCCCCCTGGGCAAACAGCACCAGGGCCGCGCGCCGATCGCGCTTGGCCTGCCGGATCTCCTCGACCGAGCCGGCCACCAGCAGGTTCGGGTGGCGCCGTGCCGTGAGGTGCCAGAACATCATCTGTTCGACGGCTTGCTCGAACGAGTCGTGCGGCTCGAAGGCCGTCACGCCGTAGGCCGTGACGCCGTGCAGGTGCGCCGAGGCAAAGTCGGCGTCGGGCCAGATCTGCATGCACGAGTCGAGGAACAGATACGGGTGGTCGTGCTCGAGGGTCGAGTGAAAGCCGCCGTGGGGACGGGTCGTCAGCGTGGCCATGGTCGTTCAGGATGCCACATCGGAGACAGGCTGTCATGCGCGGTCGCATCGGGGCGCACCGGGCACCGGGTCTGGATTACACTCGGGGCGGCGCACACGGCCATGTCTGATCTCCTCCTCTCGGTCGAAGGGCTGACCACCGAGTTCCACCTGCCCGGCTCGCGATTCACGACCGTGGACGATGTATCGTTCACGGTGCGCCGCGGCGAGACGCTGGGCCTGGTGGGCGAGTCGGGGAGCGGCAAGTCGGTGACCGCCTTCTCGCTGATTCAGCTGGTGGCCTCCCCGGGGCGGGTGACGGCCGGCCGGGTGTTCTTCGGCGGGCGCGACCTGCTGTCGCTCTCAGGCGATGAGCTGTGCGGCGTGCGGGGGGCGGGCATCGGCGTGGTGTTCCAGGAGCCGATGGCAGCGCTCAACCCCATCATGCGGATCGGGGCTCATATCGTGGAGGCGCTCGAGGTCCACGGCCTGGCGCGCGGCGCCGAGGCGCGTGCGCGGGCGCTCGACCTGCTGCGTGCCGTGCAGCTGAGCGATCCCGAGCGCCAGATCGACAGCTATCCGCATGAGCTGTCGGGAGGCATGCGGCAGCGGGCGATGCTGGCCATTGCGCTGGCGTGCCGGCCGCCGCTGCTGATTGCCGACGAACCCACCACCGCGCTTGACGTGACGGTGCAGGCCGCCATGCTCGACCTGCTGCGCTCGCTGCAGCGCGAGTGGGGACTGGGGCTGCTGCTGATTACGCACGACTTCGGCGTCATCGCCGAGATGGCCGACCGCGTCGCCGTCATGTATGCCGGCCGCATTGTCGAGCAGGGCCCGGTGCGCGATGTGCTGCGTGCGCCGGCGCATCCCTACACGCGCGGACTCATCGACTCGATGCCCGGGGGGACGCCCGGGCAGCGGCTGCGCGCCATCGACGGCACGGTGCCCTCGCCCGACGCGCGTCCGGCGGGCTGTGCCTTTGCGCCGCGCTGCCGCGACGCCCGGCCCGGCTGTGCGGAGGTGCGGCCCCGCGAGGCCGCCCTCACCGAGACGCGCCGGGTCACGTGCCATCTCTACACGGGCGATGTGCCGACGCCTGCCGAGGCGGCTCGGTCTGTCGACGGAGGACGGGCATGACCCCCCTGCTCGAGGTGCGCGGACTGGCGAAGCACTATGTCACGCGGCGCGGATGGCTGCGGCCCCCGGTGACGGTGCGGGCCGTCGAGGAGGTGTCGTTCGCGATTGCGCCCGGCGAGACCTTTGCCCTGGTGGGCGAGTCGGGCAGCGGCAAGAGCACCACGGGGCGCTGCGTGCTGCGGCTTACCGAGCCGACGGCAGGCGAGGTCAGGTTTGACGGCGAGGATGTGCTGGCCTTCACCCCGTCGCGCCTGCGAGAGGCGCGGCGCGACATGCAGATGGTCTTCCAGGACCCGTACACCTCGCTCAACCCGAGGATGCGCGCGGGCGCCATTGTGGCCGAGCCCCTCGAGATTCATCGCGTGGGCTCAGCGGCCTCGCGCCGTGCACGCGTCGCCGAGCTCTTCGCGCTGGTGGGCCTCGACCCTGCACATCTGAGCCGGTATCCGCATGAATTCAGCGGGGGCCAGCGGCAGCGCCTGGGCCTGGCGCGCGCCCTCGCACTCGAACCGAAGTTCCTCGTCGCCGACGAACCTGTCTCGGCCCTCGACGTGTCGATTCAGGCGCAGGTGATCAACCTGCTGATGGACCTGCAGGCCAGGCTTGGCCTGACGTATCTGTTCATTGCGCATGACCTGCGGCTGGTGCGGCACATCGCCACGCGCGTGGGCGTGATGCACCAGGGGCGCCTTGTGGAAGTGGCCCCGACGGCCGAGCTCTTCGAGCGGCCGTCGCACCCCTACACGCAGCAGCTGCTGGCCTCGATGCCGACGCTCGACCCCGACGCCCGGCGGCGTGCGTCGTAGCGCGCCGCGGTGGCGGCGACCCTGGTCCAGCGCCAGGCCGCGCGCCCCTCGGCTGACGGGTGCCTACACGTTGAACTTGAAGAGCAGCACGTCGCCGTCCTTCACGACGTATTCCTTGCCTTCCATCCGGTAGAGGCCCTTCTCGCGGGCCGCAGCCACCGAGCCGCAGGCGACCAGATCGTCGTAGGCGACCGTCTCGGCCTTGATGAAGCCACGCTCAAAGTCCGAGTGGATGACGCCGGCCGCCTTCGGGGCCGTGTCGCCCACGTGAATCGTCCAGGCGCGCACTTCCTTTTCACCGGCGGTGAAGTAGGTCTGCAGGCCGAGCAGGTGATAGGTCGCGCGGATCAGGGCGCCCACGCCGCTTTCACGCACGCCCAGCTCCTGCAGGAACGCGGTGCCTTCCTCTTCGCTGAGGTCGATGAGCTCGCTCTCGATCTGCGCCGAGATGACGACGGCCTCGCACGACAGATGCGTGCGCACGTAGTCGCGCACGCGCTGCACATGGGGATTGGCATCGGCCGTGGCCAGCTCGGTGTCGCGCACGTTGCAGGCGAAAATCGTCGGCTTGTCGCTCAGCAGGAAGCACTGCCGCGCCAGGGCACGCTCGTCGGCCGAGAGCTCGACGGTCAGCGCCGGGCGTCCGGCCTCGAGCGCCTCGATGAGTTTGTTGAGCACGGCCTCTTCGGCCTGTGCGTCCTTGTCACCCCGCTTGGCATCCTTGGCCACGCGTTCGCGCTTGCGGGTGGCCGAGTCGAGATCGGCCAGCATCAGCTCGGTGTTGATGACCTCGATGTCGCGCACCGGGTCGACGGTGCCCGACACATGGTGCACGTCTTCATCCTCGAAGCAGCGCACCACCTGGACGATGGCGTCGACTTCGCGGATGTGGGTGAGGAACTTGTTCCCCAGTCCTTCGCCCTGACTGGCGCCCTTCACAAGGCCCGCGATGTCGACAAACTCGATGGCGGCGGGAATGACCACCGAGGTCTTCGCAATCTTCTGCAGCACGGCGAGGCGCGCATCGGGCACGGTGACCATGCCGACGTTCGGGTCGATGGTGCAGAAGGGATAGTTGGCCGCCTCGGCCTTGCGGGTTCGGGTGACGGCATTGAAGAGGGTCGACTTGCCCACGTTGGGCAGGCCGACGATTCCGGCGCGCAGCATAGTCGTACAGGATAGCGCGGCCGCGATACGATCGGGGAATGTCGTGGGCTCCGCTCCAGTGCAGCGTCCGAACCTGCGGGGCCCCCCTCGCCCCCCAGGGCCGCAGCTGGCAGTGCGCACGGGGGCACACCTTCGACGTGGCCCGCGAGGGCTACGTAAACCTGCTGCAGCCCCAGGACCGGCGCTCGGCGCAGCCGGGCGACCCGGCGCCGGCCGTGGCGGCCCGGGCGCATCTGGGACGGGTCGGGCTGGGCCGGGCGCTCAACCAGTGGGTGCGCGATCGGGTGGCGTCGGCCTGGGAGGGTGCGCCTGACAGCGTACTGCTCGACATTGGCTGCGGCACGGGTGAGACGCTGGCGTGCCTGGGTGAGGCCTGGCCGGGCGTGCGGGTGGGTGTCGACCTCTCTGTCGATGCCGCGCGCCGGGCGGCGCGCCTGGCCTCCGGCGCCACGATCGTCGTGGCGAATGCCGACCGGCACTGGCCCCTCGAGGCACAGTCGGTGACCGTCGCGCTGTCGCTGCATGCGCGGAGGCATCCGGAAGAGGCCGCGCGCGTCGTGCGTCCCGGCGGCTGGCTGGTGGTCGCCGTGCCGTCGGCCGACGACCTCCGCGAACTGCGGCAGGCGCTGCACGGCGCAGAGACGGCGCGAGACCGGCGTACGGCGGTCATCGACGCGCATGGCGTCGGCTTCCAGTGTGTGGAACAGGTGCGGGTCCGGCAGGCCCTGTGGCTCGAGACGCCTGAGCTGCTGGCCCTGCTGCAGGCCACCTATCGGGGGCAGCGCAGCCAGGCGGCCGGGCGGGCGTCGTCGCTGCCCGCCATGTGGGTGACGACCGCGTCGGATGTGGTGGTGCTGAGGCGAGACTGAGGAGCGGAAGAGGCGGCAGGGGCACGGCCGGTGATGGCCATGCCCCTGTGCCCCGGGTGACTAGAAGCTGAGGCGCGCGCCGATGCGGAAGGTGCGCGGCGACAGCACGGCGGTGGGCCGCAGGAAGGCGGTGCCCGTGGTGACCGTGCGGGTTTCGACGGCGTTGCTGTTGGTGATGTTGAACGCGTCGGCCAGCAGCCGCAGCCGCAGGGTGCCCTTCAGCGTGAAGGCCTTGTCGGCGCGGAGGTCGAACACCGTGATGTTGTCCTGCCGCCGGGCGTTCCGGGGCTCGGCATAGATGGTGCCGGCGTAGATGGCGCCAGCAGCAGTGGCGGCAGCGGAGCCCACCGAGATCTGGCGGGCGAAGTTCTGCCCGGCCTGGTGGCGCACCAGCGGAGAGATGCGGATGCCGAACGGCGCTTCGTAGCTGCCCGACACCTTGAAGTCCCAGCGGGTGGTCGGTTCATCGAACTGGCCATTCGGATCGTTGGGGTAGGCGCCGGGGAAGTCGAGGGCCCAGGTGTGGCTGCCGCCGAGCTGCAGCGTCCAGCGGTTGCCCTGGCGCTTGATCATCGACGCCTCGACCGTCTTGTAGCGCGAGAACCGATCGGTGTTCATCGTCACGTTGGTGATGGGGAAGTTGGCGGCCTGCGCGGTCGACACGCCGAGCAGCGTGATCACCCGGTCGTCGGCCGTGCCGGCCCTGCCGTCCTCGCCGATGTCGGTGAACGGGAACGGGGTGGTGTAGGCCGAAATCGGGCGCCCCGGGTTGTAGGACGAGATCAGGTCATCTTCGGTCTTGTAGACGAAGCCGACGCGCGAGCCGATGTTCCCGGGCAGCTGCTGCTCGAGGTAGGCCGAGAAGTCGTGCGAGTAGGGCTGCCGGATGTTGGGGTCGAACTGGATGGTGCCGGCGAGCGTCGTGTTGGTGGGCAGGCCCACCTGCTCACCCAGCTGGAAGCGCTTGTCGCCGTTGGCGTCGTTCCAGTTGTAGGTGACGCTCTTGTTGTTCTGGTTCGGGTTGGCATCGGCGCTGACGTTGGGGCCGGGATTGTGCCAGAAGCGGCCGTAGCTACTCTTGACGACGGTGCGGCCGTTGGCGAACACGTCATAGGTGATGCCGATGCGGGGACCGAACGAATTCCAGACGAAGAACTCGCGCTCGGGGAAGATCTGCTCGGGCACGCTGACCGGCCCGATGCTGTAGGCAATCTGGCGGTTCTCGGGCATCCAGCCGCGGTAGCGGTCCCAGCGGGCGCCGGCATTGATGGTGACGCGGCCGATGGCCCACGTGTCGTTGATGAACAGATCCTGCTGGTCGAGCTTGTTCACCACCAGCAGGTCGCCATCGTCGCTGGCGCGACGTCCGCTGACCGACAGGGCGGTCGGGATGCCGAAGACGACCTGGCTCGGACGCCCGTTCACGTAGATGTGCTCGATGTTGCCGCCGACGTTCTGCTGCCGGCCGCCCCACTGGCTCTCGAGGTAGAACTCGCCGCCCATGCGGATGGTGTGCGACCCAGCGCGTGTATCGAGGAAGTACGTGGCAGCGCCGGTGGCCTGCTTGCGGTCACGGTCGTTCTGGCTCTGCGCATGCGCCCCGACCAGCTGGAGCGTGCCGCTGTCGCGCCAGAAGTACTGCTCGTTGCTGTTGGTGCGGCGGGGATCCCAGTAGCCGAAGTCGCCGAAGCGCGCCTCGACAAAGAGCTTGTTGCTGAGCGTGCCGTTCCACTCGCCCTTCCAGACCCAGCTGGGTGATTCCTGCCGCACCGTCTGGCCCTCGTTGTCGTAGAAGTAGGTACCGAGCGGCAGCCGGTTGGGCTGCGTCTTCATGTTCCACTGGTAGTACGCGATGAGCTTGTGGTTCGGGTTGATCTGGTAGGTGAGCTTCGCCGACGGGTTGGTGTTCCAGGTGTCGAACGTCTTGTCGAAGTTGAACTGCGTCTGCTCGACGGCATTGAACTGCTTGCGCCACGAGAAGTGGAACCAGGCGCGGTCGCGCTTGATGGGCCCGCCGAGGTTCATGTTGGTGTCGAAATAGCGCTGCACCTCGTTGCTGCCGGGGCGCAGCCCGGCGGCGAGCTGTGCCTGGTCGAGGTTCGAGGTCTGGAAGCTGTTGTTGTAGAAGTCCTGGTACAGCTCGCCGGAGAAGCGGTTGCCGCCCGACTTGCCCAGGAACTGCGACTGCACGCCGGGCGTGGCTGCTTCGGCCCCCTGCCCGGCGACGCCGAGGAACACTTCCTCGAACGAGCCGTAGTCGAAGTAGAACCCGGCGCCGCCGGTGCCTTCGGTGGTGTTGATGCCCTCCACCGAGACGCGCACCTGGCCGGTGAGCCCGTAGGCGGTGTATCCGGTCTGGTTGCCGGCGCGGTTGCCGCCGACATCGATACGCGACATGACCACACCCGGGGTGGCGGCGAGCAGCGCCCACATGTCACGCCCATTGGGAATCGAATTGAGCTGCTCGAGCTTGAAGTTCTGCTGGACGCTGGTCGCCGTGGTGTCGATGACAGGCGAGGCGCCGGTCACCGTGACCGTCTCCTGGAGGGTGGCGACGGCCATCTCGGCGTTGACGGTCGCATTGAAGCCGAGGGCGATCTGGATGCCCTCGCGCCGCACGGTGCTGAAGCCGGGCAGCTCGAACGTCAGCGTGTAGGTGCCCGGGGGCACCGCCGGGAAGCGATAGGTGCCGTTCTCGCCGGTCACCTGCGTCTGCGGCGTGATGAGCGCCGGGCTCGAGGCGGTGACGGTCACGCCCGGCAGCACCGAGCTGCTGGCATCACTCACGCGTCCGAAAATCGTGCCGGTCGTGCCGGCGCTGCCGCCCTGCGCCGCCGCGAGGGCGGGCAGCCACATGGTCAGGGCCATCGCCGCAGCGATTCCCCTCATTATTCGCATCATTATTCGTTGTCCTTCCAGAAAATCACCGACGAGCCGCGTGCCGGTCTTCCGGCTCCGCAGCGAGGCCTGACGATATCAAAGACACGGGGCCCCGCGCGAGATGAATAACTATGCGCCACCGGCTGGAGCGGGCCCGGCGAGGCGAGCCAGGGCGGGTGCCATTCCCCGGCACGCGCCCTCCCGAGGGGGCGGCACGGAAAAAGGGGGGAGGCGGGCTCGGTGTTCCAGACAGGCGGCTGGGGGCGAGTGGCCTCAACAGCCGCGCGTCAGGCCGGGTCGCTGCCGAGCCGGGCGTAGTAGTCGGCCACCTGCGCTGCGGCGCCGGGGCGCGTGTAGAGGTCGGGTGCGCGTGTGGCGATGGCCTGCGCCATGACGACGGCCACTTCTTCGGGGGTCTGCCCGCCGGGAAACGACCGGGAGTCGGCGCCGCCGTGTTCCGCATTGAGGCCGAAGTCGGTGTAGACCACCCCGGGCGAGAGCAGGCTGATCTGGATGCCGGGATGCGTGGCCTGCACCTCGTCGCGCATCATGATGGTCAGCGCGTTCAGGAAGTGCTTGGCGGCCGTGTAGGCCGAGCGCGGCAGGGCATAGGGAAGGCGGCCCAGCATCGAGGACACGTTGATGATGTGGCCGGCGCCCCGGTCCCGGAAGTGCGGCAGCACCGCCTGCATGCCGTAGAGGGCCGTCAGCACGTTGACCTCCATCATGCGGTGTACGTCCTCGGCGGTGAGGGCCGAGGGCATCCGCGTGATGCCGCGACCGACGTTGTTGATCCACACGTCGATGTGGCCGGCGTGCCCCAGCGTGTCGGCCACCACCGCGTCGACCTGGTCACGCCGGGTCATGTCGGCGACGAGCGTCAGGGTAGGCGCGGCACACGACCGGGCGACGGCCTCGAGGGCATCGGCCCTGCGGGCCACCAGCACCACGAGGCGCCCTTCCCCTGACAGATGCCGGGCGGCGGCGGCTCCGATGCCGCTGCTTGCGCCGGTGATGACGACGACAGACTGCGCCATGCGCGCAGTGTATCGCTTCGGACCTATAATCCGCCCATGGCTGAACTGCACCCCATCATCGTCCACTTCACCGTCGCGCTCACCGTGGTGGGCGTGCTGCTGCGGGTGGTGTCGCTGACAGGCCGCGTGGCCTTCGCCGGCCCCGCCGCTGCGCTGCTGATCCTGCTGGCCGCGGCGACATCGGTGGCCTCGGTCAAGTCGGGTGAGGATGCACACGGGCCCGTCGAGCGCGTGCCCGGCGCCCGGGCGGCCGTGGTCGAGCACGAAGAGTGGGGCGAGCGCGCACGCAACGTGCTGCTGGTGGTGGCGGCCCTTGAGCTCGTGGCCCTCGCGCTGCGCCGCAACCCGCGCGTGCGCCTCGTGCAGGGCGCGTCGGCGGCGTTCGGGCTGATGGCACTGTTCATGGTCTACGAGGCCGGCGAGCACGGTGGCGAGCTGGTCTATGCCTACGCCGGGGGCGTGGGTATTCGCAGCGGCGATCCGCGGGATGTCGAGCGGCTGCTGGTGGCGGGCGCCTATCATCAGTCGCAGGCCGACCGGAAGGCGGGCCGGCCCGAGCAGGCGGCAGCCCTGGCCGAGATGCTGGCCGAGCGGTTTCCCTCGGATGCGGAGGTGCAGCTGATGGCCGCCGAATCGCAGCTGCTCGACCGCAAGGCCCCTGAGGCGGCGCTCCGTATCCTCATCGCCGCCGTGCCGGCCCCGGCCAACCGCGCCGCCGTGTCGCGCCGCGTGGGGCTGCTGGCCGATGCCTACGAGCAGATGGGCCGGCCGTCGGGTGCGATCGCCGCCCTCGAGGCGGGCATCGCACAGCTGGGCGGCAACGCCCGGCTGCAGACGCGCCTCGATGCGCTCAGATCGGTCGCGGCCAGCCCACGTCAGCCCTGACCGCGGCGTCGACCAGGGCACGCGTCCCGGCCTCCGACGTCAGGCGCGCATGCACCTGCCGGACGCCGCCCTCGCGGATCACCTGCGCCACCGAAGGGGGGCGCACCGTGCCTGCCGCAATCACCGTCAGGCCTGAGCCTGCGCGCTCGACAATCCGCCGGAGCGTGCCCGTGCCCTCGACCGCCGTGGCCGCCCCACCGGAGGTCAGCACCCGGGCCACGCCGTAGTCGAACAGGTCGTCGAGGGCCGCCACCGGATCGCCCACCTGGTCGAACGCCCGGTGGAAGGTGACCTTCGCCGGGAAGGCGGCCCAGGCCCACGTCGCCAGCGCCCGTTGGTGAATGGTGCCCTCCAGGGTCAGGGCCCCGACGGCCACCCCTTCGGCCCCCCGCGCGATGGCGTGCTGCACCTGGCCCGTCATGCGCTCGATTTCCTCGTCAGAGTAGATAAAATCACCGGGTCGACAGCGGATGAGCGCGACCACCGGAATGGCGACCCGTGCGAGGATCTGGTGCAGCACCAGTGGGTCGGGCGTGATGCCGTGCTCGTCGGGGCGGGCGCACACTTCGAGGCGCCGCGCGCCGCCGCGCTCGGCGGCCAGCGCCTCATCCACGGTCGACACACAGGCTTCGACGATGATGTCGGTGGCGTTCATCTGCGTTCCATTCTGCCCGAGGCTCCGTAAACCATGCGCGCATCGCTCCTGCTTCCCCTGCTTCTGGCCCTGACCGCCGGGTGTTCCACGCCCGAGGCCCCGGCACCCTCGTCGGCCCCGCCGGCGGCCACCGAGCGTCGCTACCTGCTCGAGCGGGTCGATGACGCGGCGGTGGTGCAGCTCTATGCCGACGGCTTCGCGGCGCTGCCGCTCGGCGAGAAGACGCTGATCTATCACCTGACTCAGGCGGTGTTGGCCGGGCGCGACATCTACATCGACCAGAAGCACCCCCGCGCGCTCGAGATGCGCGGCGTGCTCGAGCAGATTGTGGCGCATCCGTCGGGCATCGACGCGCCCACCCTCGGTGAGATCACGCGCTACACCAAGCTGTTCTGGCTGAACAACGGCCCCTACAACAACCTCACGGCGCGCAAGTTCGTGCTGGCCTGTACGCCCGAGGCCCTGCTGGCCGCGGCGAAGGCCGCCGCCGGCAACGGTGCGCGCTTTGCGACCCGCGAGGGCGAGTCGCTCGAGGCCCTGCTCGCGCGGCTGCAGCCGATGTTCTTCGACCCGGCCGTCGACCCGATTGTGACCAACAAGAACCCGGCTCCCGGACAGGACCTGCTGCTCGCCAGCGCCAACAACCTCTACTCGGGCGTGTCGATGGCCGACCTCAAGGGCTTCCGCGAGCAGTACGGGCTCAATTCCCGGCTGGTGAAGCGGGACGGCCGGCTGGTCGAGGAGGTCTACAAGGCTGACGGCATGTACGGGCCGCAGATTCGCGAGATCATCCGTCACCTCGAGGCGGCGCAGCCGTTCGCCACGCCGGCCATGGCCCGGGCGCTGGCTGCGCTGGTGACGTTCTACCGCACCGGCGAGGTCCGCGACCGCGAGGCCTACGACATCGCCTGGGTGCAGGACAACCACTCGCCGGTCGACACCATCAATGGCTTCATCGAGGTCTACCTCGACGCCCGCGGCGTCAAGGGCAGCTGGGAAGGCCTCGTCTCGTATGTGAACCAGGAAAAGACCCAGCGCATCAAGACCATCGCCGCGCAGGCGCAGTGGTTCGAGGATCACATGCCGTGGGATGCGCAGTACCGCAAGCCCAACGTGCAGGGCATCGTCGCCAATGCCATCGACGTGGTGATGGAAGGCGGCGACTCGGGGCCGATCACTCCCATCGGCATCAACCTGCCCAACGACCAGGCGATTCGCGAAAAG
Source organism: uncultured Bifidobacteriaceae bacterium (assembly GCA_964643765.1). Classification (GTDB taxonomy): domain Bacteria; phylum Acidobacteriota; class Vicinamibacteria; order Vicinamibacterales; family UBA2999; genus VFZN01. The sequence continues at coordinate 277,173 of CAZXTM010000001.1, forward strand.
TACGGCAGCAAGTCGGTTGCCCTGTCGAACGTGGTGGAGGCCTACAACCAGTCGACGCCGGGCACGATGCGCGATGAGTTCGTGTGGACGCCCGAGGAGGCCGCACGCTCGGCGAAGCATGCCGAGTTTGCCAGTGCGCTGACGACGGACATGCACGAAGTGATCGGGCATGCGTCGGGTCGCCAGTCGGCGCGGCTGACCGAGCCGCCGCAGGCCTACATCAAGGAGTACTTCTCGGCACTCGAGGAAGGGCGGGCCGACCTGGTGGGGCTCTACTTCATCGCCGACCCCAAGCTGGTGGAACTCGGCATAATTCCCGCGGCTGACCACGCCGATGTGGTGCGCGCCGAGTACGAGTCGTACACGAGGAACGCGCTCGTGCAGCTGCGCCGCATCCGCGAGGGCAACCAGATTGAGGAAGACCACATGCGCAATCGCCAGATGATCGTGCGCTGGCTGATGGCCAGCACGAAGGCGATTGAGCAGCGGACCCGCGACGGCAAGACCTACCTCGTGATGGTCGATCCCGAGGCCTTCAGGGCGGGCGTCGGCCGGCTGCTGGCAGAGGTGCAGCGCATCAAGTCGGAAGGCGACTATGCGGCGGCCAAGGCCCTCTTCGACGCCCATGGCGTGCGGTTTGATCCGGCGCTGCGCGACGAGGTGGTGCGCAGGGTCGACGCGCTCAACCTGCCGTCGTACACCGGCTTTGTCATGCCGGTGCTGACGCCCGTGCGCGCCGCCGACGGCAGCATCACCGACGTCACCATCAGCTACCCGATGGATCTGACCGCGCAGATGCTCTCGTTCTCGGGAGTGCGGCCGACGCCCTGAGGCGGCCGTGCACACCTTCCGGCTCGCGCTGCACGCCGCGTATGCATGCGGGCACTCGGGTGCCTGCTGCCGATCGGGCTGGGCCATTCCGGTCGAGCGCAGCCGTCACGCCGCGCTGGCCGCACGCGCGGCCAGCCTTGGGGGCGCGCGCGTCGAGTGGCTGACACCGGCGCCCATCGGGGCTCCGGAGGACGTGGCCGGCGTGCTGGCGCAGGGGGACGATGGGGCCTGTGTGTTCCATGCGCCGGGCACCGGATGCCTTGCGCATGCGGCGCGTCCGGCGTCGTGCGAGCACTTTCCCTACGTGGTGGTCATCGACCCGCGGGGCATTCACGTGTCGCTGTCGCACTATTGCCCGACGGCGGCGTCGCTGCTGTTCCACCCCGAGGCCTCGCTGACGATCGTGGCGGGCGCCCCGATCGTGCCTGACGGCCGACTGCCCGAGGGCCTTGATGCGCGCGATGCGCTGCCGCCGGTGGCCGGAGGATCCGGTCCAGCACGCCTGATGGACTGGGCGGACGTCACGGCCTGGGAGCAGGCGGCCGTCTACCGATGGGCCGAGTCTGCGCGCGCGGTGCCGCTGTCGCCCGATGAAGGGATCCTGGCCGATGCCTATGCCTCAGTGCCCGCGGGCCTGCCCGCGTGGCAGGTGCCCGCGGATCTGGGCGAGGGATGGACCCGGTGGGGCGTGGCTGGCTGGCGCGACTGGCATCCGGTGATTGGCCGTTACCTCGCCGCGCGCGTGATGGCCTCGTGGGCGCTGCACCTCGGCGAGGGGGTATCTCTGGTCGACGCGTCGGTGGCACAGGCCTGCTGCGTACTGCAGGCCGAGGTGGTCAGGGCCTGCATTGCCGGCGACGGGCCCCTGACGCAGGCCCGGCTGACGCGCGCCATCAGGCAGGCCGATTTGCTGCTGCTGCATCACGCCGACCCTCGCGCATTGGCTGACGCCGCGGCAGACACTCTATGATGGGCGTCGTGAATCCCCGTCCCCTCGTCCCGCTGCTGGCGGCCGCCGTGCTCGCGGCCAGCGTCGTCGCCCGGTCGCAGTCTCCGCAAGTGCCGCCGAGTGAAGAGGCCTTCCGGCTGAACCGCGTGGCCGAGGGGGTGTACCACGCGGTCGGCACAGGCGTGATGCCGGTGGGCAGCAATGCCGTGGTCATTGTCACCGACGAGGATGTGGTGCTGGTCGACTCGCACAGCACCCCGGCTGCGGCGGCGGCGCTGCAGCGGCAGGTGCGTCAGATCACGAGCAAGCCGGTGCGCGTGGTCATCAACACGCACTTTCACTGGGACCATGCGCACGGTAACCAGGTCTACGGCCCCGGAGTCGAGATCATCGGCCACGAGTTCACGCGACGCATGCTGGCTGCGGGCGCGTCGAAGCGCGGGCGGTCGTATGACATGTTCATCGGCAGCCTGCCGTCGCAGGTGGCCCAGCTGCGCGCGCGCGTGGCGCAGACACCCGAGGGGCCAGACCGGGTGACGCTGCAGCGCCAGCTCGAATCGCAGGAGCGCTACCTGGCCGACACCCAGACAGTGGTGCCGACGCCACCGGGCACGGTGGTGCGCGACCGTCTTGTGCTGACGCGCGGTTCGCGCGAGATTCACCTGCTGCACCTCGGTCGCGGGCACACCGGCGGCGACCTCGTCGTCTACCTGCCCCGCGAGCGCCTTGTGGCCACGGGCGACCTGCTGACGGCCGGGCCCGCCTACCTGGGCGATGGGTACTTTGCCGACTGGCTGGCCAGCCTCGATGCGCTGCGCCGTCTCGAGTTCGACACGGTGCTGCCCGGCCACGGCGATGCGTTTCCCGGCAAGGCACGCATCGGTCATTTCCAGGCCTACCTGCGCGACTTCCTGGCACAGGTGCGCCGCTACCACGCCGAGGGCCTGAGTTCCGAGGAGGCCGCGCGGCGCATCGACCTGCGGTCGCACGCCGATCACTATCCGACGATTCGTGAAGCGGGCATCCTCAGCCACGGGGTCTACCGTGCCTACGACGAACTCGACGGGCGTACGGCCGACCTGCCGGGACCATTGCCGTGGTGACCGTCGCGACATGGAACGTGAATGGCGTGCGCGCGCGCGCGGCTGACGTCGACGAGTGGCTGCGTGCGACTCGCCCAGACCTTGTGTGCCTGCAGGAGCTGAAGGCCGAACCCGATCAGGTGCCCGCCGTGCTGCGGGAGCATCCCGACTACTGGTCGGTGTGGCACGGCCACAAGGGCTATTCGGGCGTGGCGCTGATGGTCCGCAAGGCGCTCGTGCCGGATCCTCCACGCTGGCAGGTACCGGCCTGCGATTTCGAAACGCGCATCGTGGCCGCACAGCTGACCATTGAGGGGCAGGCCACCACGCTTGCGTCGGTGTACGTGCCGAACGGCGGCAAGGACTATGACGCCAAGCTGCGGTTTCTGGGCGAGCTGGGGGCGTGGGTGTCGGCCACGCACCGGCACGACGGCGCGGTGCTGCTCTGCGGCGACCTCAATGTGGCCCGCACGGACCTCGACATCCACCCGAAGGAACGCCGCCCCCAGCAGATCGGCACGCGGGAGGACGAACGGGCGCTCATGGACGCGCTTGTGTCCGATCAGCTGGTTGACATCGGACGGACACTCGACCCCGACAACGACGCGCTGTTCACGTGGTGGCCGCCCTGGCGGCAGATGCGGCAGCGCAACATCGGCTGGCGCATCGACTATGTACTGGCCTCGCCAGCCCTGGCGCACCTGGCCACGCGCAGCGAGGTGCTGCGTGAGACCGGCACCAGCGATCACGGCGCGGTCGTCGTGACGCTGGCGCTGGGAGATCAGCCGTCCATCGGCCCTGCAGAGGAGAGGTCATGACCAGACATTCATGGCACCGCACCCCCGTCGCCATCCTGCTGCTGTTTGCCTGGATCCTCCCTGCGGCGTCGGCCAGGGCGCAGACCGCCACGCCCGATCGCCCCGACGTGATCTATGTGCCGACACCGATGGCGGTGGTGGATGCCATGCTTCAGCTGGCGAAGGTCACCGGCGCCGACGTGGTGTATGACCTTGGCTGCGGCGATGGGCGCATTCCCGTCACGGCCGCGAAGAAGTTCGGAGCGCGCGGCGTGTGCATCGACATCGACCCCGAGCGCATCCGCGAGGCCAACGAAAACGTCTCGCGCAGTGGCGTCGGCGACAAGGTGCGCACGGTGCAGGGCGACCTGTTCCAGCAGCCGCTTGGCGAGGCGACGGTGGTGACGCTCTACCTGCTCGACTCGATCAACGAACGCCTTCTGCCGAAGCTGCGCCGCGAACTGAAGCCGGGGACGCGCATCGTGTCGCATGCCTTCCGCATGGGGTTGTGGGAACCGGAGCAGACGCTCACCGTCGATGGCCGACGCATCTTCTTCTGGACGATCCCCCCGCGCTGATCGCGCACGCGTGGCGCTGCTGGCCGGGTCGCTGCTGGCGCTGGTGGTGGCGCTGCTGATTGCCGCGACCGGGGGCTGGGCCGGGGCCGTTGCGCAGGTGCGGTTCTCGATGCGTTCGCCGCGCGGGGCCGTGCTGACCGGCGGCGTGCTCGTGCTTGCGTGGGTGGTTGCGGCCCTCAGGGCCGGCGCCCTGCGGCGTGACCTCGAGGCACTCGGCCACCACGCCGAGCGGCTGCTGCCGCGCGTGCCCGCACTGCTGGCCGCCTGCACCTTCGTGGCGGCCTGGTGGCTCGGCACGGCGTCCCCCGCCGGGGCCGATGCCTCTGGCTATCTGAGCCAGGCCGCCCTCTGGGCGCACGGGCAGCTCTGGGTCCAGGATGTGCTCGCGACGCTTCCGGGCTGGCCCGAGGCGTCCATGGCCAGCGTGCCGCTCGGATGGCGTCCTGCGCTGATGCCCGCCGCCCAGGTGCCGACCTACGCGGCCGGGCTGCCACTGCTGATGGCCCCCCTGTGGGCCATGGGCGGCGATGCGGCCGCGCGGCTGGTGGTCGTGGGAGCGGCAGTGGCTCTTGTCGCGGCCACCGGCGCGCTGGGCCGTGCCGCCGCCGGTGCGGGCGGCGGTGCCGTGGCGGCGGCACTCATCGTGGCCTCGCCGACCGTCTGGCATCAGTCGCTGGGCGTGATGAGCGATGTGCCGGCGGCTGCCGCATGGGCACTGGCGTGGCACGGCGTGACCCGGCAGCATGCCGCACAGACTGGCGTGATGACGGCGATGGCCGTGCTGGTGCGTCCCAACCTGGCACCGCTGGCGCTGCTGGCGTGCTGGGCACTGCCGTCGTGGGCCGGTCGGCGCACGATGGCGATGTGGACAGCGGCCGCAGGCCTGACGGTGGCGGCCCTGCAGTGGCACTGGTATGGATCACCGCTGCAGTCTGGTTACGGATCGACGTCCGAGCTGTTCTCGACTGCGAACATCATCACGAACCTGCGGCTCTACTCGGGATGGATGCTCGAGGCCGAGTGGGCGATGGTCGCTGCGGCAGCGGTGATCGGCGCAGGAGCGCTGGCGAACGCTGCCGCACGTTCACGCGTGGCGTACCAATGGCCAGTCCTGTGGTTTGTGGCAGGCGTGGCGACGGCGTATCTGATCTACGCGCCTTTCGAGCGCTGGACCTACCTGCGCTTCCTGCTGCCGGCCTGGCCCTGGCTTGCGGTCGGTGCCGGCTGGGCGGTGAGCCGACTGATCAGCGGGTGGTCGGGCCCGCAGTCCTCAGCCGTAGCGCTCGCACTGGTGATCGTGCTGATATCGACTGGCCTGTGGCGTGCGCGCCAGCTCGACGTCTGGACGTTTACGCCCCTGGCCGATCGCGTCGTCCTGCTGGCTCGCGAACTGCAGCCCTGGCTGCAGGGCCCCACGGTGATGGTGGCTGGAGAACAGAGTGGGGCCATCCGCCATCTGACCGGTGCGCCGATCATCAGATGGGACCTGCTCGACACGGCGACGCTCGAGGCCGCGCTCGCCTCGGTGCGTCGCGCGGGCTGGCAGGTGTGGTGGGTGCTCGATCAGTCGGAAGAGGTGCTGGTGCGCGAGCGCCACCCCACCCTCGCATTCCGTCCCATCGATCGCCCGGCCGACCTGGCCGCCGGTCGCCTGCTCGAGACCCGGGTCTGGCGCGAGCCCTGAGCTGGCCCCCGGGCGATGAGGCCCCCTGGCCCCTGCGCCGGCACGCTGCGCACGAACTCACGACCGCAGGGGGATGCGGCATGGGAGCTGCTGCCAGGGCGACGTGACCTGCGGGCAGAAGCCCGGCCGGGGGATAATCGACACGTGATGGCTCGCACGGCACGCACCCCCTTCATGCGACTGGCGCTGTGGACCACGGCGCTGACCTACGCGCTGATTCTGGTTGGCAGCCTGGTGAGGGCCTCGGGGGCCGGCCTCGGGTGTCCCGACTGGCCTCGGTGCTTCGGCTCGTGGATTCCCCCGATGTCGGTCGAGGCGCTGCCCCCGCAGTTCTCGGCGGATCAGTTCAACGCCACCCTGATGTGGACCGAGTACCTCAACCGGCTGCTGGGTGTGACGGTGGGCTTCTTCATCCTGGCCACCGTGGTTTCGGCCTGGCGGCATCATCGGCGCGAGGCGCACATCCTGTGGCCCACGGTCGCTGCGCTGCTGCTGACCGGCTATGAAGGCTGGCTCGGCGGCCGAGTCGTGGCGCACGAGCTGGCTCCGTGGATCGTCACGGCCCACCTCGTCGTGGCGATTGTGATCGTGCAACTGCTGCTGTATGCCACCGCCTACGCCTGGTATCGCCGGCCACAGGCCTCGTCCGGAACATCATCCGCGGCGCTCCCTCCGGAGGAAGCTGCGCATCGCCGGACGCTCGCACTGACGATTGCCGCCACGATCGCGGTGACCTACGTGCAGGTCGCCCTGGGCACGCAGGTGCGGGGCGGGGTAGACGATGGCCTCGATGCCGGCGTGGCGCGGGCGGTGGTGCTGTCGACGGTCGGCTGGTGGGACGGCGCGCATCGCGTGCTGTCGCTCGGCGTCGTGTCGATGACGCTGCTGTCGCTGCTGGTGGTGTGGTCGAGGCACACACACGAGCTGCTGGTGCGGCGCTGGACCCACATCGTCGTGGGACTCGCGGTGGCGCAGACGCTGCTCGGGGCCGGACTCGCCTATCTCGCACTGCAGCCGGCGCCCCAGGTGCTGCACCTGAGCCTGGCCAGCCTGCTGATGGGAGCGCAGCTGGTCCAGTGGCTGGTCGTGCGCTGGGAGGCGGCCCCAGACGCGTGATGACGCCGCTGCTGCTGGCCTACCTCAGCGTAACCACCATCCTTGTGCTGACGCCGGGGGCGACCACGGCGGTGGTGGTGCGGCAGACCATCGCGGGAGGCCATCGTGCGGGCCTGGCCGCGGCCCTTGGCGCGGCGGCTGCCAACTCGACGCATGCGTCGCTGGCAGGGCTGGGCCTGTGGGTGGCGGTGGGCCGATGGCCTCTCGTGCTGTCGGCGATTCGCCTCGGAGGCGCCCTCTACCTGGCGTGGCTCGGCCTCTCGAGCCTGCAGCGGGTGGCGCGCGCGTGGCACTCGGCGCCGGCGATGATCGACACGGCGCATGCGGGAGCCACAGCATCGGCCCCGGGCCAGCGCCGCACCGCCTTTCTCGAGGCTGTGGGCGTCAACCTGCTGAATCCGGCAATCATCAGCTTCTACCTCGCCGTCGTGCCGACCTTCCTGCCCCCCGAGCCGCCGCGGGGCTACTATGCGCTGCTGGCGGTATCGCACGTGTCGATGGCGTTCGCGTGTCACGCCGCCTGGGTCACCGCCTTTCACAGCCTGCGGCGCGTCGTGGCGCGCCGGGCCGTGGGCCGCACGCTCGACATGCTGACGGGCACCGCCATGCTGTGGATGGCCTGGCGCGTCGGCGCCGGACTGCTGCACTAAGCGACCGGAGCGCAGTCGCCCCGCGCGTCAGCCGCGGGACGCGCGCTGGCGCAGATACCCTGCGGTGAACAGTGCCGGCGCTCCGCCGGTGTGCAGGAATACGACCGTGTCATCCGGTGCGATCGCTCCCTGACGCACGTGACGCAGCAGGGCCGCACAGCCCTTCGACGTGTAGCACGGGTCGAGCAGGATGGCTTCGGTCTGTGCCAGCAGCTCGATGGCCGCAAGCCCCTCGGCCGTGGGGATGCCGTAACCGTCGCCGATGAAGCCCTGATCCGTGAAGAGATCATCGTGTGTGACGCGCGTGTCGACGCCCAGCAGTGCGGCGGCGTCGTTGGCTGCGCGCCGGGCGCGTTCGATCTTCTCGGGTTCCCCCGCGCTGACAGCCACGCCCCACAGGCGATAAGGGGCCCCGCTCAGCTTCGCCCCGAGCGTGAGCCCCGCCTGGGTGCCGCGCGAGCCGCTGGCGTAATAGAGCCGCGACGGCGCGACCTGCAGGGCCGTGAGCTGTTCGACCAGCTCGGCCGTGCCCTGCACATAGCCGAGCGTGCCTACGGGGCTTGAGCCCCCCACGGGAATCACATACGGCACGCGGCCGGCTGCCTGCTCGTCAGCCACCGCCTGCGCCACCACTGGCGCATCGTCGCCAACCGCCAGCATGGGATCGGTCGACGGCACCAGGCGAATCTCGGCACCGAACAGGTGATCGAGCAGGAAGTTGCCCTCGAGCGCCGGTGCATCACTGTGCGCCGTGAGCACGAGGATGCAGCGCAGCCCGGCGATGCGGGCGGCCGCGGCGGTCATGCGCGCGTGGTTCGACTGGACGGCGCCCGTCGTAATCAGTGTGTGTGCCCCTGCCGCCAGTGCATCGGCCACCAGATATTCGAGCTTGCGGGCCTTGTTTCCTCCGAGTCCGAGCCCCGTGAGGTCGTCACGCTTGATGAGGATGCGCGGACAGCGCGACGACCCGCCCAGCGCCTCGCGCAGCCGCACGGCATCGGTGATGGGCGTCGGAAGGACGGCGAGCGGCACCCGTGGCCTAGGAGCCATACACGACCTTTCCACCGATGATGGTCTTGACGACCCGCGTGTTCAGCAGGGCGTCGTCCGGCACGGTCAGCAGGTCCTGCGAGAGCACCGTGATGTCGGCCAGCTTGCCGACCGACAGCGAGCCCTTGATGGCATCTTCGCGGGCGGCATAGGCCGCGCTCGAGGTGTACGAGCGCAGCGCCTGTTCGCGCGTCATCCGCTGATCGCCGTAGAACACCGAGCCGTCGCGCGTGCGGCGTGTGACGGTGGCGTGGAAGTTGGCGATCGGGTCGATGCGCTCGACGGGCACGTCGGTTCCGTTGCTGACGATGACGCCGGCGTCGAGGAATTTCTTCCAGACATAGGCCCCCGCCTCCGCACGTTCGGGGCCGAGGCGTGCCAGCACATACGGGGCATCCGAGGTGGCGTGGATGCCCTGCATCGACGCAATCACGCCAAGCCGGGCGAATCGTGGAATGTCATCAGGCGAGACGTGCTGCGCATGCTCGATGCGCCACCGCCAGTCGCTGCGTGCCGGGTTCGCGCGGAACGCAGCTTCGAAGACATCCAGCGTTTCACGGTTGGCGCGGTCACCGATGGCATGCACGGCCAGCTGCGTTTCCGTCTCGGCGGCGATGGCGGCCGTCTCGGCCAGCTGCGCCATCGGCACGGTGCTGAGGCCGCTGCTGTCCGGTGCATCGCTGTACGGATCGAGCATCCAGGCACCGCGCGATCCGAGGGCACCGTCGGCGGTGACCTTGATGGCGGCCACCGTCAGCCGCTGCTCGGCCATGCCGAGGACCCGTTCCTGCGGCAGCCGGGCCCGCAGGCGCTCGTTCGAGTCGCGCACCATCACCCAGAGCCGCACGCCCAGCAGCCCGTCGCGTGCCATCTGCTTGAAGAGCGCGACGGTCTCGAGGGAACTGCCCGCATCCTGGAAGCTGGTGATGCCGTGCTCGACGGCCGTCTGCGCGGCGAGCGTGACTTGCCGCTGCAGATCGGCCCGGCGTTCTTCGGGTGTGCGGGCGGCCTGCCAGCGCTCGAGCGCCGCCTCGATGAGGCCCGAGGCTGTTTCGCGGAAGAGGCCCGAGGGCTGCCCGCTGCGTCCCTTCAGGATGTCGCCGCCCGCCGGCGCCTTCGTGGCTGCGGTCACGCCGGCCAGCTGCATCGCACGGGCATTGGCCAGCACGGCATGGCCACTGGCATGCTCGAGCACCACCGGGTGGTCGGGCGTCACGGCGCTCAGCGCGTCGTGCACGGGGAAGCCTTCCACGGCAGGCACCGGCGGAGTGGTCCACTTCTCCTGGTGCCAGCCCCGTCCCTGAATCCATGTGCCCGGCGCCGTCGACGTTGCCGCGTTCGCCACGGCGGTGACGACCTCGTCGTAACTCTTCATGTCCATCAGGTCGAGCACCAGGCGCGACTGTCCGAGGCCGAGGAAATGCCCGTGGCCTTCGATGAGCCCCGGCACGGCCGTCTGGCCGGCCAGGTCGATCACGGTGGTGTCGGGCCCCGCATACCGGGCCAGTTCCTCGTCGGTGCCAAGGGCGACAATGCGGTCGTTGCGCACCGCCAGGGACTGCGCCGTCGGGCGGTCACGGTCCATGGTGACGATGTGTCCGTTCCTGAGGAGCAGGGTGGCCGGTGTGACGGGGGGTGATGAAGGGGCACAGCCGACCCAGCCTGCGACCGACAGCAGAAGCACCTGACGAATGATGCGCATGCCCAATTGTCGCCGCGCCCGGCGGGAATTCAATGGAAAGTCACGGCGCAGGGGCTGGTCAGTGCCGTTGCCCGGGCCTCGGTCGTCAGGGGCGCAGGGTGGCCAGTTCCTGGCGCGACAGGCGAATCTGGCCATTCCGCGCATACGGCGTGAGAGGAATGCGCCGACCATCGACGATGAGGGCGACGCCGTCTGCGGCACCAACGGCGAGGTAGACGGGATACCGCTCGAGGTCGAGACTCGATCCGCCTGCGAGGACACGCTCGAGGGTCGAGTTGTCTTCAAGGCGCGCGAAGACCCAGGTCGTGCCTGCCACCGCCACGCGAATGCCCGCCAGCGATGCATCGGGCTCCTGGGCACTGACGGGCACGGGTTCGGCTGGCGGCGCAGGGGCCTCGGTGTCGGCGGCCGACGGGGTGCTGCCGGCGGGGGCGAGGCCCGGCACTTCCTGTGAAGGCGGGGCAGCGGCTGGCGGGTCGGGAGTGGCTGCGGCCATCGCCGGGGGGGGCGGCGGTGGTGCCGTCGGAAGTTCAGAGACGCTGATCGTCGGTGTGCTGAGCGGAAGCAGGTCGGGACGGCTGCTCCAGAAAAGGTAGCCTGCCGCCGACAGCGTCACCAGCACCACGGCCACGGCGGCCGGCACCCGCGAGCGTGTGCTGTCATCGTCGAAGGCGACGGAGGGGGCTGCTGAGTCGCCCGGGAACGAGGCTGGTGCCGGATCGGCATCAGACCAGTCGACCCGGTTGAGACGGTCGGCCGGCAGGCCCATCGCCTCCATGTATTTCCGCAGCGCCATGCGGTAGTAGGAGAGACCATAGAAGCCGGTGAGTTCCGCCTGCTCGAGGCTGACCAGCTGGCGCCTGGACAGCAGCAGCTGGGCGGCCATCGCGTCTTCAGACAGGCCGCGGGCCTGGCGTGCCGCAGCCAGCTCGGCGCCGATGGCGCGAAAGGAGGAGGGCAGGGTACTCATGCAAGACGCTTCCCCCGCAGACTGTATCACTGACGCGTGCCGCCGGTGATCGCTCTCAAGTTGTGGAAGGGCGTGCCGATTAGAGGGGGGAGTCGTACTGTCGCCATGCCCAAAGACCCGCGTCCCTCTCCCTATGCCCCGCTCCAGGTGCTTGTCGTCGATCCCGACGACCTGACACGCCAGCAGGTGGCTGACTTCATGGTGGGACAGTCGCTGCGGGTGAATGAGACCCCCCTCGACCATCGGAACCGGCGTATCAGCATCATCGTGAAGAGCCAGGCAGCGACCGAACTGGAAAAATCGCTCAGGGCGGCGCGTTCGAAGTAGAGTGTGCGCCATGCGCACCGTCCCCTCGCTTGCCGCAGGGCTGAGCCTTGCGATTCTGTCTGCCGCACCGGCGGTGTGGGCGCAGGCGCCCGCACCCCGTCCGGCCCAGCCCACGGCCTCGGCCGCGCGCCCGGCGCCCCGACCCGGCGCCTCCCGGTCGTCTGCCGCGGCGGCGCCTGCCCTGCGGCTCGACCCCGCCCGGCTGGCGCGCCTGCGCCAGCTCATCGAGCAGTATGTGGCTGACCAGAAGATTGGCGGTGCCGTGGCCCTCGTGCTGCAGGACGGCGTGCCCGCTATCGAGGTGGCTGCCGGCTGGCGCGACCGCGAGGCGAAGGTGGCGATGACCTCAGACAGCCTGTTCCGCATCGCCTCGCAGACCAAGGCGGTGACGAGTGTCGCCATCATGATGCTGGTCGAGGAAGGGCGCATCGGGCTCACCGATCCGGTCTCGCGCTTCATTCCTGCTTTCGCAAAGACGACGGTCAGCGTGGTCGGCCCGGACGGTACCGCGACCATCGTGCCCGCCAAGCGGGCCATCACCATCACCGACCTGCTGACTCACACCGCGGGCATCTCGTATGGGAACACGCCTCGCCTGGCCAGCCTGTATGAGGCCAAGGGGCTCGGGCCGGCCGCGGGGCTCGGCTGGTACACGGCCGACAAGGCCGAGGCCATCTGCGACACGATGGAACGGCTGGCGACGCTGCCGTTCGACGCGCAGCCTGGCGAGGCCTGGGTGTACGGTTACAACACCGACGTGCTGGGCTGCGTAGTCGAGCGGGCCTCGGGACAGACGCTCGAGGCGTTCTTCCGCACCCGCATCTTCGAGCCGCTGGGCTTGCGCGATACGTTCTTCTTCGTGCCCGCCGAGAAGCGGGCGCGCCTCGTGACGGTGTATGGCAGCGAGCCCGACGGGTCGCTGGCGCGAGCCCCCGAGGGACCCCGGGGGCAGGGCCACTATGCAGAAGGGGCCCGCCGGAGCTTTTCGGGCGGTGCAGGCCTCGTCTCGACGGCCCATGACTACGCCAGGTTCCTCGAGATGGTGCGGCGCGGCGGCGCCATCGACCGGGTGCGACTGCTGTCGCCGCGCAGCGTCGCACTGATGACGCAGAATCAGATTGGCACCCTCTACAGCACGCGCGGCATGGGGTGGGGGCTGGGCTTCGAGACAACGGATCGCGCCGGCGGCAACGGCCTCGAACCGGCAGGGGCGTTCGGCTGGGCCGGGGCGTATTCGTCGGTCTATCGGGTCGATCCCGAGGGCCGCCTGGTGCTGGTGCTGATGCTCAATCAGCTGCCCAACACCTCGGACATCCGCAGCAAGTTCCAGACGATGGTGCATCAGGCCGTGGTGCCTGAGGGCGGGCGCTGATCGCGCACAGGCCGGCAGGACCGGCCAGTGGTGGGCCGGGCGAGACGCCCGTGAGCACGCTGTCGTGAAGGGAGGCGGCACGGGGGGGCACAGCCCGTCCATGCCGCCGGTGGTCGTGCCTACTTCGCCGCGAAGCAGTAGAAGTAGCCGTTGCCGCCCGTGGCAATCAGGTTCGGCTGGCTGCAGCCCTTCGAGGCGTGCGCGTTGTTCCACGAGGTCGGGTTGGCCCCGCCGCCCTGCCGGTCGTGGTGGCCCACCTGGGCCGATCCGGCATCCTGGCTCGTCCAGTTGCTGCAGGTGTGGTCTTCGCCGGCCGGGAAGGCCGTGCCATCGAGATTCGAGCCGGTCAGGATGTCGTGCTGGTTCGGCGTATCGCCGCGGCCATTGACCACCTGGCCCTTTTCGTTGAGCTGGGTTTCCTTGGTGAGGGTGTTCTTGTCCGAGTGCAGATCGGCCACGCTGGCCGCCACCTGCACGCCCTTGCTGTTGAACCACGGACCAGCGCCGATGCGGTCCTTCGCATGCACGGCGTTCGGGCCCTGCGTGCTCAGGTAGGCGCGCCACTGCTTGCTGCCTGCCCCGGCGGCCGTCGCCAGCTTCTGGCAGTGCGCGTCGGCGCCGGCGAGTCCGCCCAGGTTGGCACCGTTGCCCGTGCCCACGCTGGTAATGAAAAAGCTCATCTTCGGATCGGCCTGGGCAGCGGCCTGCGCCTGCACCAGGTGCACGGCCGCCGCCACTCCGCCGGCCAGCATCACGGCCCACATCATGTTCTTCACGGTTGATCCTCCCGTCCGACCATTCATGTGGCCGGAACGACCAATCGTAGCCAATTTCCGCGCTTCCCCTATCATGGGCCACATGACCCCAGACGAATTCCGCCGCTACGGACACGCCATCGTCGACTTCGTGGCCGATTACCGTGAACAAGTGGCCGCGCGGCCCGTCCGCGCCACGGTGGCCCCGGGCGACATCAAGGCCCTGCTGCCGGCCTCGCCGCCCACTGAGCCCGAACCGTTCGGGGACGTGCTGGCCGACATCGAACGCGTGGTCATGCCCGGCCTGACCCACTGGCAGCATCCGTCCTTCTTCGGCTATTTCCCCTGTAACGGGCTGCCGGCCAGTGTGCTCGGCGATTACCTGAGTACGGGCCTGGGCGTGCTGGGGCTCGCCTGGCAGTCGAGCCCGGCCCTCAGCGAAATCGAGGAGGTCACGACGGGCTGGATGCGCCAGATGCTGGGCCTGTCGGAGGCCTGGCACGGCGTGATTCAGGACACCGCGTCGACCTCGAACCTGCTGGCGCTGCTGTGTGCCCGCGAACGCACCACGGGCTTCGGGGCCACCCGCGGCGGCCTGCAGGACGAGGAGGCGCCGCTCGTGGTCTACGTCTCGGCACACAGCCACAGTTCGGTCGACAAGGCGGCGCTGCTGGCCGGCTTCGGCCGGGCGCATGTGCGTGTGGTCGCACACGACGCCACGTACGCCATGAGCCCCCAGGCTCTCGAGGCCGCGGTGCAGGAGGACAGGGCGGCAGGGCGGCGTGCGTGCGCCGTTGTGGCCACAACGGGGACGACAGCAACCACGGCCTGTGATCCGCTCGAGGCCATTGCTCGGGTGGCCCGTGGCCATGGCCTGTGGCTGCATGTCGATGCGGCCATGGCTGGCTCGGCCATGATCCTGCCCGAGTGCCGGCACCTGTGGGCCGGCGTCGAACACGCCGATTCGCTGGTGCTCAATCCGCACAAATGGCTGGGCGTGGCCTTCGACTGCTCGCTGTACTACGTGCGCGATCCGCAGCACCTCGTGCGGGTGATGTCGACCAATCCCAGCTATCTGCGCACCGCCGTCGACGACCGTGTGACGAACTATCGCGACTGGGGCATTCCGCTCGGGCGGCGCTTCCGTGCGCTCAAGCTCTGGTTCCTGATCCGCGAGCAGGGCGTGTCAGGGTTGCAGGCGCGCCTGAGGCGAGACATCGCCCATGCGCAGTGGCTCGATGCCCAGGTGCGTACGTGCCCGGACTGGTATGTGGTGGCACCAGTGCCGCTGCAGACGGTGTGTGTGCGGCACATGCCCCCGGGCTGCGCCGGTGAGGCACTCGACCGGCACACGCTGGCGTGGTGCGAGCGGGTGAATGCCTCGGGTGCCGCCTACCTCACGCCCGCCCTGCTGGACGGGCGCTGGATGGTGCGTGTCTCGATTGGGGCCGAGCAGACCGAACGCGCCCACGTCGAGGCGCTCTGGACGGCCATGCGCCGGGCCGCCGCGCAGAACGAAGAGGCCGGAGCCTGATGCCGGGGGCCGATCCTGCGGCCTGCGCCCCGAGAATTGCGCTGCGGTCAGCCCTGCGTGGCCTGGCGGCTGCACCGGCCACCGCCGGGGGCCGAGCCGGGTCGTCTGACCCGAGCGGCCGGCCTCTCGCCGCGTGGTTTTAGTCGCGCAGCGCCGCCAGCAGGGCGTCGATGGTCTTCTTCGCGTCGCCGAACAGCATGCGCGTGTTGCCGAGGTAGAACAGCGGATTTTCGACGCCCGCATAGCCGCTCGCCATGCCGCGCTTGAGCACGATGCTGGTGCGGGCCTTCCACACCTCGAGGACGGGCATGCCGTAGATGGGGCTCGAGGGATCATCGAGTGCCCCGGGGTTGACGATGTCATTGGCGCCGATGACGATGACGACGTCGGTCTCGGGGAAGTCGTCGTTGATCTCGTCCATCTCGAGGACGATGTCGTAGGGCACCTTGGCCTCGGCCAGCAGCACATTCATGTGGCCCGGCAGTCGGCCGGCCACGGGATGGATGGCGAAGCGCACGTCGACGCCGCGTTCCCGCAGCAGCTTGGTGATTTCGTAGAGCGGATACTGCGCCTGCGCGACGGCCATGCCGTAGCCGGGCACGATGATGACGCGCGAGGCCTGCCGCAGCAGGTCGGCCGTGTCGGCGGCAGTGATCGAGACAACCTCGCCCTGAGGGGCGGCACCGGCGGCAGGGGCTGCGCCTTCGGCGGCCCCGAAGCCACCCAGGATGACGCTCAGGAACGACCGGTTCATTGCGGCGCACATGATGTAGCTGAGGATGGCGCCACTCGAGCCGACGAGGGCACCGGTGATGATCAGCAGGTCGTTGGCCAGCATGAAGCCGGCCGCCGAGGCGGCCCAGCCCGAGTAGCTGTTGAGCATCGACACCACGACGGGCATGTCCGCCCCGCCGATCGCCATCACGAGGTGAATGCCCACCAGCGACGCGAGCACGGTGCACAGCACGAGTGGCATCAGCGGCGGATGGCCGCCCGGGCCTTCCACGCCCACAAACTGCGTGGCCAGCACCACGCAGGCGCTGACCATGGCCAGGTTGAGCACGTGGCGCCCCGGCAGCAGCAGCGGCTTGCTGGCGATGACCCCCTGTAGCTTCCCGAAAGCGATGATCGACCCGGTGAAGGTGACGGCGCCGATGAAGACGCCGATGAAGATTTCCACCTCGTGGATGCGGGCTTCCGCCCCGGTCAGCCCGGTGGCGGGCCCCAGCAGTGATGCGAAGCCCACCAGCACGGCCGCCGCGCCGACGAAGCTGTGCAGGATGGCCACCAGCTGCGGCATCGAGGTCATCTCGACCCGTGCGGCGAGCACCGCGCCGATGGTGCCGCCGACGGCGAGCATGCCGATCAGGAGGCCGTAACTCGTGACCTGCGGGGCGAGCACCGTGGCGATCACGGCCAGCAGCATGCCGAGGATGCCGTAGAGGTTGCCGCGCCTCGCGGTCAGCTGCGTGGACAGGCCACCCAGACTGAAGATGAAGAGCAGGCCGGCCAGAAGGTAGGCGACGGTGACAAGTGAGACAGGCACGAGGTTCCCCGGGGTAATCGACAGCGAGTGGCAGCGCGCCTAGTCGCGGCTGAACATCTTCAGCATGCGCTGGGTGACGAGAAAGCCCCCGGCGATGTTGATGGTGGCCAGCAGGATGGCCAGGCCGCCCAGCACGACGGCCGGGTCGGTCAGCGGGCCGCTTACCTGCAGCAGGCCGCCGATGACGATGATGCCGCTGATGGCGTTGGTCACGCTCATGAGTGGGGTGTGCAGCGCGGGTGTCACGTTCCATACCACCTGCCATCCCACCACGCAGGCCAGCGCAAACACGGTGAGGTGCGACAGGAACGACGGCGGGGCCACGAGGCCAATGCCCGCGAATGCCAGCGCGCCCACGCCGAGGGCGACCAGGCTGCCGATCCCTGGGGCGGTGTCTGAGGCGGCCCCATGTCCGTGGCCGCCCTTGGCCTTGGGCTTCGAGGTCGAGGGGGTGGTGGAGGCCGCAGGCGCGGCGGCCTTCTGAACGGCCTTGGGGGCTGCGGACGCCGGTGCGGCAGCGGGTGTCGGCGAGGGTTCACGCCTCGGGGCCGGCCACAGCAGCGTGCCTTCGTGCAGCACAATCGCGCCGCGCACCACCTCATCGTCCAGGTTGATGTGGTAGCCCGTGCCGCCACCCATGTCCGACAGCAGGTGGGCGAGGTTGTTGCCGTAGAGCGTGCTGGCGGTCGGCGCCATGCGGCTGGGCAGGTCGGTATACCCGACGATGTGCACGCCGTGGCGCACCACGGCCTGACCGGGCACCGTGAGGGCGCAGTTGCCGCCGGTCTCGGCGGCCAGGTCGACGATGACCGCGCCGGGGCGCATGCTGGCCACCATCTCCTCGGTGATGAGGATGGGCGCGGGCTTGTTGGGGATGAGCGCGGTCGTGATGATGATGTCGACCTCGCGGGCCTGCGCGGCGAACATGGCCATCTCGGCTGCGATGAACGCGGGGCTCATTTCCTTCGCGTAGCCGCCGCCGCCGTCGCCATCCTCGTGCACGTCGAGTTCGATGAACTCGGCGCCCATGCTCTGCACCTGCTCCTTGACGGCAGGGCGTGTGTCGAACGCCCGGACGATCGCGCCAAGCCCGCGCGCGGCACCAATGGCCGCGAGGCCGGCGACACCGGCACCGATGACCAGTACCTTCGCGGGCGGCACCTTGCCGGCCGCGGTCATCTGGCCGGTGAAGAAGCGGCCGTAGCAGGTGGCGGCCTCGACGATGGCGCGGTAGCCGGCGATGTTGGCCATCGACGAGAGCGCGTCGAGCTTCTGCGCGCGGGAGATGCGCGGCACGGCGTCCATCGCGAACACGGTGGCCTTGCGGGCCTGCAGGCGCTGCACGAGCTCGGTGTTGCGTCCGGGGTAGAGGAAGCTGATGAGCGTGCCACCCTCGCGGAGCAGGTCGGCCTCGTGCACGCCAAGGTCGGGATGCTGGTCGGGGGGCTGAACTTTGAGCACGATGTCCCCGGCGGCCCAGGCTTGCCGGGCGTCCGCAGCGATGCTGGCACCAGCCGCCCGGTAGTCGTCGTCGCTGAAGGAGGCGGCCAGGCCTGCGCCCGACTCGACCATGACCTCGAAGCCCATCTTGACGAAACGCGTGACGTTTTCCGGGCTGGCGGCGACGCGGCGTTCGCCGGCGCGGCACTCCCTGAGGATGGCCAGAATCATGATGGGCGCGATTATACGTCCCCGGTTTGCATTCAAGTGCGCACGCGGCCCTGCCGATTACCAAGCAATCGGCCGGACCGGAGGCCAGCCGGGCGCTCCGGTCACTGCCCCGGCGGGCGCGATGCGGTCCTTGGATCGAGCACGAGGGTGTTACCCACGTATTCCGTAATCGACAGGCGGCACGACCACTGGTCACCGATGAATCGGGTGGCATGCCACGTGTTCGAGGGCACATAGACCACATCGCCCTCGCTGGCCTCAAACGGCGTCTGGCCCTCGAAGGCGTAGCGAATCTGCCCGGCGAACACCAGCCATGCCTCGGCGCTCTCCGCATGGAAGTGCCCGCGGTCGTTCGGGTCGAGCGGCGGCAGGTTCCGCTCGTAGCCGCCGATGATCAGCATTTCGCTCTTGTCGTCGCGCACGAAGCGCCCGCCGGTGTAGGCCGGGTTGCGCGACACCTGCTCGCGCACGTTCACGTGCGGCTGGTTGAACTCGTCATAGCGCCCGGGCGTGCGGTTGATCGTGGTGGCCATCCATGCGGCACCCGGCGGGGGGGGCTGCGTCGGCGGTGTGGGCGAGTCGGCCACGACGAACGTTTTCGCGTTCGCCACGTTCAGGACGAAGCGCAGGCTGGGGGCGGTGCCCAGCGTTTCGACGGTGTAGACCGTCTGGCGCGGAATGTTGACCAGCGAGCCCCGGGCGGCCGTGATGGGGGCCTGGCCCTCGATCTCGACACGCACCTCGCCCTCGACGACCGCAAACCATTCGCGCGTGTCGGGGTGGAAGTGCGCCGTCTGCCGTGTGCCGGGAGCCGCCGAGACGTAGTCGGCCATGAGGCGCCCGTCGTTGAAGAGCCGCTCGCTCCAGGTTGCCTGGCCGGTGTGGCGCGCCTTCACGTCTGACAGCTTGACCCAGGGTGTGACTCCTGGTGGATACGGAGGCAGCGTCGTCGGTTTGCTGGCCCACACGGCCGTGGGCACGGGACGCGGCGCCGCCGGTGCGGCAGTCGGGGTGGTCTGGCCGGACGCGTCAATGGCACAGGCCAGCAGGGCGAGGGCAGGCAGCAGGCGCATGCCGCGCATCATACGCCCGTCAGGCCATTGCTGCGGCCGCGTGCGATACACTCGCGCCCATGCGCAGCCTCTTCCGTTCTCTTCCCCTGTGCCTCCTACTGCTGGGACTGACCCCGGAGGCCGGTGCCCAGGCCCTGGGCGACCGCAGTGTCACGAGGCCCGTGGCCGGCGATCCGGGCCTGTTCTCGGGTCAGGTGCTCAACGAGCCGCAGTATCGCGTGCTGCGCGACTATGCCGAGCCCGGGGCGACGCGCCGCATGCACAACCACCCCGAGGCCACCTTCCACGTGCTGGTGCTGCTCAGCGGCCGGCTGCGGATCACCATCGAGGGCGAAGCCCCGCGCGAGGTGAACCCCGGCGAGGTGCTGGCGCTGAAGGGCGGGGTCATGCACACCTTCACCAACCTCAGTGACCAGACCGCCACCCTGGTCGAGGTGTTCGGCAAGGCCCCGGTGCCCGGAGACGAGGCGGCGATGGGCGCAGCCCTGGCTCAGGCCCTGATGGCTGCCGGGCGGTCGCCCGCTAGCCCTCGTGACTGAACTCGACCGTGATTGGGTCGCGCGCCGGCACGTCGAACACGCGCAGGATTTCCTCCTGGCGGAACAGGAAGATGCGCTCGAGGTCGCGCTTCACGAACAGCTCGTGCACCAGTGCACCGCCAATCGGACGATAGCGCACCGTGTCTTCCACCATCGTCCCGCCGTCGACCGGCGTGAAGGTGTGCGTGTGGTGCCACAGCCAGTAGGGCCCGCGCAGCTGCTGATCGACGAACATGTGCGGGGGATTCCACTCGGCAATCTCGGTCTTCCACCACACGGGGATGCCGTGGATGATGATGCGGTAGTCGATGAGCGCGCCCTTCCGCATCGGAATCGGCTGCGGCGTGAGGATGCGGAAGTTGAGGAAGGCGGGCGTCAGCCGCTGCAGGTTGCCGGCGTCGGCAAAGAACGCAAACGTGGTGTCGAGGTCGCGCGCCACAAAGAGGCGCGTCTTCAGCTGGTAGGTGCGCGGCATGATACCCGGTAGGACGCACCGGGCCGTGTCCCCGTCGCATAGAATCAGGGCAGATGAAGCCCATTGCCGAGATCGCCCGCACGCTCGACCTGCCTGACGACCTGCTCGAGCCCTTCGGCCGCCACACCGCGAAGATTCGCCTCGAGGCGCTCGACCGCTTCCCCGCGCGGCGGGGACGCCTCATCCTGGTTACGGCCATGACGCCCACGACGAGCGGCGAGGGCAAGACGGTCAACACCATCGGGCTGACCCAGGGCCTGGTGAAGCGGGGCTACCGCGCTGTGGCTGCCCTGCGCGAACCGTCTCTCGGGCCCGTCTTCGGGCAGAAGGGCGGAGCGACGGGCGGCGGGCGCGCCACCCTGCAGCCCGTCGACCGGATCAACCTGCACTTCAATGGTGATTTCCATGCCATCACGGCCGCCCACAACCTGCTGGCCGCGCTGCTCGACGCCCATCTGCACTTCGGCAATGCGCTGCGGCTCAATCCGAACGACATCACCTGGCCGCGCGCGCTCGACATGAACGACCGCGCCCTTCGGCGCATCGTGACAGGCCTCGGCGGACGCGACGGGGGCCCGGCCCGCGAGACGGGGTTTGTCATCACCGCCGCGTCGGAAATCATGGCCATCCTGTCGCTGGCCGACAGCCGCGCCGATCTGCGGCGGCGACTGGGCGCGATTGTGGTGGGATTCAGCACCGAGGGACAGCCGGTGACGGCGGCCGACCTCAAGGCCGTCGGGCCGATGATGGTGCTGCTGAACGATGCCCTGATGCCCAACCTGGTGCAGACGGGCGAGGGCGTGCCGGCCATCGTGCATGGCGGGCCGTTTGCCAACATTGCCCACGGCACGAGCAGCGTGCTCGCCCAGCGCCTCGGCCTGCACCTCGCCGATTACGTCGTGAACGAAACCGGATTTGCGGCCGACCTGGGCGCCGAGAAGTTCTTCGATCTGGTCATGCCCATGTGCGGGCACGTGCCGTCGGTGGCGGTGGTGATTGTCACGCTCAAGGCGCTGCGGGCGCAGGGGGGCGCGGCCGATGGCCCGTTCGCCGCCGGCTATCCGAACCTCGACCGGCACCTCGACAACATCCGCCGCTGGGGCGTGCCCGCCGTGGTGGCACTCAACCGTTTCGCCGATGACGCACCGGAGGACCTCGAGGCGGTGCTGGCGCACTGCCGGGCGCGGGGCGTGGAGGCCGCCCTGTCGGAGGGCTATCTGAAAGGCGGCGACGGCATGACCGACCTGGCCGATCGCGTGGTGGCGGCGGCCGCAGGGGCCGACACCTCGAAGGTCGCCCCGCTCTACACGCCCGACGTGCCTCTCGTGCAGAAGATTGACCGCGTGGCCCGGCAGGTCTACGGCGCGCGCGCGGTCGCCTTCAAGCCGGCGGCACGCACGCGCCTGCAGCGCCTCGCCGCCCTCGGCTACGACCACCTGCCGGTCTGCATCGCCAAAACACAGTATTCGTTCACCGACGATGCCACGCGGATGGGCGCGCCTGAGGACTGGACGCTGACCATCAGCGACGTCACACTCTCGGCCGGGGCGGGCTTCGTGGTGGCCATTGCGGGCAGCATGATGCTGATGCCCGGCCTCGGGAAGGTGCCGCAGGCCCACGCTCTCGACGTCGACGATGAGGGCCGCATCGTCGGCATGGACTACTGAGGCGCGACGTGACCACGCTCATCAAGCAGTATCCCCTCGAGAGCGGTGCCCTCGAGATTCAGTTCATCGAGGAACACTTCGGCGAGTTCGGCCGGCGCAAGACGGCGGCCGATATCCTGGCGCGACTGGCCGATCGCCCGTCGCTCATCCTGATGATCGAGGCACCGATGCCCGACGACCCGGGCTCGCTCGTGCCTGTTGCCTACAAGGTCGTACACGAACTCCGCGCGGATGAGCGCGAGCCCAAGCTGTGCGACCTGGTTGACCGGGTGCGCGACGTGGTCGACTTTTCCACGCAGCGCGTGGCGTACTCGTGGATCGGGGGCACGCGGCGCGACTGGCGGGGGCAGGGGCACTTCCGGGCGCTCAGCGAGGAGGCCGAGCGGTGGGCCTCGGCACTCGGATGCGGCGTGATGCTGGCCAAGACCAAGAACCGCTTTCACGACATGCGCGCTGCCCTGGCGCAGCTGCACTTCGACGTGATCAAGTTCGAGGCGAATGCGGCCGACAACACCCACTCGAAGGTCTACTATGCCAAGCGCCTCGAGGCCGGGCTGGTGCGCGATCAGCGAGCGAGCCGCACCGTCGTGGTGATGGACTAATCGGCGGCTGGACCGCGGACGCGCCGGGCCGACGAATCACTCGGCACCCAGATCCTTCACCATGAACACGTTGAAGTCGGTCGCGGCATAGTCGGCAAACGCACCACACCAGCGGAAGCCGTTCCGCACATACAACGCGTGCGCGGCGGCAAAGGCCTCGCCGCTGCCGGTTTCGAGGAACAGCTGCGTGTATCCGCGGACGCGTGCGGCGCTGATGATGGCGTCGAGTACGGCCTGCCCGACACCCTGCCGCAGGTGTGCCGATCGCGTGCGCATCGACTTGACCTCGCCCGTACCGTCGCCCAGATCCTTGAGCGCCCCGCACCCGCACAGCACAGGGCCCCGCCACGCGGTCCAGAGGGTGATGGCCGGATGCCGCAGGGCCTCGAGCGCCATGGCATGCACGTGTCCTTCAGGGGTGTTCGCGTGCATCCCCGCCAGGTGCTCTCCGATGAGCGCCTGCACCTCGGGGGATGACAGATCGTCGGGGCGCACAGTGATTGCCTGACGCCGCTGCCGCATGTCGAGGCAGGCGTCGAGGATAAGCGCCTCCACCGCCGGCCATCGGGCCTCGTCCCCCTGCCGCAGCTTCACGTGGCGCATGTACTTTCCCGAGCCTTCGAGTACCGAGGCGGGATCGGGCAGCACCGTACCGTGGAAGAACCCGATCGAGACGTGCTGGCGATAGACCCCGACATAGGCAAACGCGCCATCGCCGATGCAGGCCGTGGGGCAGCCGTCATGCATCAGTTCGCACACATCGTCGCCGCAGGCCCGCAGCCGGGAGAACCAGTGGCGGGCGATGTCGCCGAGGGGCCCGCTGTGCGAGTCGAGCCATCGCTGCACCTCGTCCGAGGTCGTGATGGCATCGGGGAAGCGCATGACGGCGCGTGTGTCCACGACAAAGCCTCAGGCCAGCGGCGGATGACGCGTGTGCCAGTCGGTGGCGTCCTGGAACGCCGAGGCCACACGCAGGACCACATCTTCCTGCCAGAGCCCGCCCGTCACCATGAGGCCGAGGGGCAGTCCGTCCACGAAGCCCGCCGGGACGACGGCCGACGGATGGCCGGTCAGGTTGGTGGCCGTCACGCTGTCGCTCGACGATGGGGCGAGGAAGACATCCACGCTCCCGAGCAGCGCGTTCATCTCGCGCAGCAGCAGGGTGCGCACGCGCTGGGCGCGGATATAGTCGACCGCCGGAATGAACCGCGTGCCGCGCAGCTGGTTGGCGCGGCCGTTCTCGCCCCCGTCCGCCAGCATGTTGATGCGGCCCGATCGCAGCAGTTCGTCGAACATGGCGCCTGCTTCGGCATTGAGCAGCGCGTAGATCGAGGCGGAGGGCAGGGTCGGCAGGGGCACCGGCACGAGCGTGGCCCCGGCGGCGCGATACACCTCGAGCGCGGCGGTGAAGGACTCGCGTGTACGGTCCCATCGCGCCCGGGCGTCCGCCGAGGCATCGTCCGGCGGTGCCTCGAACTCGCGGCGCACCACGCCGATGCGCAGGCCCCGCAGGTCGCGGCTGCCGCTCCAGACCCAGGGGCCGGGCGCGACCGTTTCGTCGCGGTCATCGGGACCCGCGAGCCACTGCAGCACCAGCCCGGCATCGTCAGTCGATCGCGTGATGGGGCCGACTTTGTCCATCGTCCAGCGCAGGGTCATGCAGCCGGTGCGCGGCACGCGGCCGTAGGTGGGCCGGAGCCCTGTGGCGCCGCACGTGGCAGAGGGGCCGATGATCGAGCCTCCGGTTTCGGTCCCGATCGCAAAGCCCACCAGCCCTGCCGCCACCGCCGAGGCCGGGCCGGCTGATGAGCCTCCGGAGCCGCGCTGCGGATTCCAGGGATTGCGCGTCTGTCCGCCGAACCACAGATCGCCGATGGCCAGTTCACCCGTCGAGAGCTTGGCGACGAGCACCGCGCCGGCCGCCGCCAGGCGCGTGACAACGGTCGCATCTTCGTCGGGGATGTGCGTGGCGTAGGGTGCGGCCCCCCAGGTGGTGCGAATGCCGCGAGTGGCGAACAGATCCTTGATGCCGTAGGGAATGCCGTGCAGCGGGCCGCGATAGCGGCCCTCCGACAGGTCCTTGTCGGCCTGGGCCGCCTGGGCGGTGGCCAGTTCATCCGTGAGGGTGACCACGCAGTGCAGGGCGGGGTCGTGCTGCCTGAGCCGACGCAGATACATGGCCGTCAGTTCGGCACTCGTGACATGGCGTGCCCTGAGGTGTGCGGCCAGCGTGGTCAGCGGAGCAAAGGCGAGTGCGTCGATCCGGGGTGGTGCGACGACTGCGCGCGTCAGGGCTGCGACGTTGGGCAGCGTGAAGGCCGAGGTGCCCGACACGGGCCGTCCGCCCGAGGGCCTGAAGGAGAAGGCCGGCTCCACCCCGGCATCGATCTCGACGCTTCGCAGGCGCTCGATGTGCCCGCGGGTGCGCGCCACCAGCGGAAGGGCCTTCGCCAGCTCAGGCTCTGGCAGGCCGAGCGCCGCAATGCGCTGCGCGGCCTGCAGGTCACTACCGGTCAGCGCGGTCGTGGCGGCTGCGCCCGACGATGCAGCCGGCGCGGTCGGGGCCGTCGCCGTCGCCGGCGCCTGCGTCTGGGCCTCGGCCATCGAGGGCGCCAGCACTCCGGTGGCCACGAGGCCGGGCATCTGCTGCAGGAAGGCGCGTCGGCCGCGCAGGGGTCGGCGAGGGACAGTCATGCGGGGGATGATACGCCGAAGCGGCACGCCCCCATCGTCGCCGCGGACCTGTCGTAAGATCGGGCCACGATGGCAGGCCCCGTCACGACGATTGACCTCACCTGGACCGGCGATCTCACGTTCGCCGCGCGCACCGCCAAGACCACGTTCACCCTCGACGGGCACAGCACGGCCGGCCCCAGCCCGGTCGATGCGCTGGCTGGGGGCCTGGCCGGGTGCATGTCGGTTGACGTGGTCGACATCCTGAGGAAGGGCCGGCACCCGATCACCTCGCTGACGACGCGGCTGTCGGCGCAGCGTGCCGCCGAGCCCCCCAAGCGGTTCGAGTCGGTCACGATGCATTTCGTGGTGGGCGGGGCCGTGCCGTCCGAAGCGGTTGAGCGTGCGATTCAGCTGTCACACGACAAGTACTGCTCGGTGTGGCACACGCTTCGTCAGGACATCGCGTTCACCACGACGTACGAGGTCGTACCCTGACCGACCGCAAGCACTACCTCGATGCGGTCAGGGGCATCGCGGTGGTGATCATGGTCGGCGCCCACGTGACCGACGCCTGGGTGCGCGAGGCCGATCGCCATGACTCGCGGTTCTTCGGAACCGTCTTTGTCAACGGCCTGGCGGCGCCGCTGTTCATGCTGCTGGCCGGGCTGGCGCTGACGATGGCCGCCGAGCGGCGCAGCCGCCAGGGGGCGCCGGCCGAGGCGGCCCGTGCCGCGATGCGGCGCGGCTGGCAGGTGTTCGGGCTGGCCTTCCTCTTCCGTGTGCAGTCGCAACTACTGGGCTGGGGCCCGCTGGTGAACCTGCTCAAGGTCGACATCCTCAACATCATGGGGCTCTCGATGGCGCTGGCCGCGGCGCTCTGGCGTGTCGGCCGCCCGCCCGCGATCCGCAGCGTGCTGTTCCTGGCCACCGCACTGGCCGTTGTCTTCGCGACGCCGCTGGTGCGCGAGACGCCGCTGCTGGCGCCGCTGCCCGACCCGCTCGAGTGGTACCTGCGGCCCACTCCGGGTCGCGCCACGTTCTCGGCCTTCTCGTGGACGGCCTTCCTGCTGCTCGGGGCCATGCTGGGTGAGTGGATCGACGCCGCCCGCACACCCGGACGCGAGCGGACGCTGCATACTGCCCTCGCCGGTCTGGCGGTGGCGTCCGTGGCCGGCGGCTATGCGGCCTCGTTCCTGCCGGCGCTGTATCCGGCCGTCAATTTCTGGACGACCTCACCGACGTTCTTCTTCATCCGATTCGGCATCGTGCTGGCGCTGATCCCGATGGCGTGGCTGGTGCGGCTGCAGTGGGCGCCCCTCATGACCCTGGGCCGGTCGTCGCTGTTCGTCTACTGGATTCACGTCGAGATGGTGTACGGCGCGCTGGGCTATCCCCTCAAGCGGCTGCTGCCATGGGAAGCGGCGATTGCCGCCACGCTGGCCCTCTGCGTGCTGCTGCACTGGCTGGTGCAGCAGAAGGACCGGTGGCTGGCCACCCATGCGCTGCCGCCGGCCCTGCGCGTGTTCGGGCCCGTGCTGCGCTGAGCCGTGCCGCGCCGGACGCCGTGCGGCTACAATCGCGGCTATGCGTCCCCTGATTCTTGCCCTCCTCCTGATTGGTCTCTCGGTGGTTGACGGCGCCGCCCAGGAAGCGCGCCGCCGCTGGGAGATGGAACGCCAGATTCGCCTCGACAAGTTCGAGCAGGTGCTCCCGCGCGCCATGCGCGACAACGGCATCGACATGTGGATCGTCGCGGTCAAGGAGAACCACTACGACCCGCTCTGGAAGGACCTCGGCCGGGGCTATGTGACCGGGGTCGGCTACTACATGTTCACCGACCGCGGCGGTGACCGCATCGAGCGTATTGCTTTGGGGCCCTCGGGCTACCTGCTGAATGAATCCGGGGCCTACGACGGCATGTCGGCGGCGACCATGCTGGCCGACTTCGTGCGGCAGCGCGATCCGAAGCGCATCGGCGTCAACATGTCCGACGAGATCGGGCCGGCTGACGGCCTGAGTGTCACGATGCTCGCACACCTCAAGAAGACGCTGGGCGAGCCGTATGCCAGCCGGCTCGTCAGCGCCGAAACGCTCGTCGTCGACTTCCGTACGCGGCGCGTGGCGTCGGAGATTGTGGCCTTCGGCGAGGCGGCGGGCATCGCCGTGCAGCTGGCCGAGCGGGCGCTGTCGAACGAAGTGATCACGGTAGGCAAGACCACGCTCGAGGATGTGGCCTGGTGGATGCAGGATCGGCTGCTCGAGCGGGGCCTCGGCTCGGAATTCGACATGCCGTCGGTCTACGTGACCGGTCCGAACGGCATCGTGGCCACGTCGACGGCCCGCGTGATTCAGCCCGGCGACGTGATGATGATCGATTGGGGCGTGCAGCTCATGAATTTCGGCACCGACGTCAAGCGCGTGGCCTACGTGCTCAAGCCCGGCGAGACGGTGCCGCCACGCAGCATTCAGCAGGCGTTCGACAAGGCGGTGGCCGTGCGCGACGTGCTCAAGAAGGCCATCAGGCCCGGCCTCACGGCCGACGAGACGGCAAAGAACATGGACAAGGCCCTGGCGGCCGCCGGGTACGGGGTGATCGAATTCAACCGGCCCAACCGCGACGATCGCACGGACGTGGTCTACGGGTTCCATCCGGTCGGCAACACGGGCCACGACATCGGACCCTCGATGACCACCTGGCAGCCGAAGCAGCGCACGTTCACGCTGCGGACGCAGCACCTGTTCTCGTTCGAGTATTTCGCCTATTCACCCATCGAGGAGTGGGGCGGGGCCAAGCTGCGCGTGCCCATCGAGGATGACGCGCTGCTGACCGAGGACGGGGTGCAGTTCGTCCACCCGGCCAACTATCGTCTGCTGGTCGTCAAGTAGCCTGCCGCTGCGCCCCTGCGCCGCGCCGTCGGTGGCGACGGCTGGCGCAGGCGGCGGGGCCCCCTCTGTGCCGCGAGGGGCGCCCGGCGTCACGGCCAGCGCTGCACGTCGATGCCGGCGTGTTCAAGCGCCGTTCGCAGCCGGGCGGCCAGCTGCGCGGCTCCCGGCGTGTCGCCGTGGATGCACAGCGTCTCGACCGGCAGTGCGATCGACGGTCCGTCGATGGTGGGCACATGCCCGGTGGTCACCATGGCGACGGCACGTTCGGCCACCCGGTCAATGTCGTGCAGCACGGCGCCAGCCACCGTACGCGAGACGAGGCGGCCGTCAGCGTGGTAGGCACGGTCGATGAAGCCCTCGGCGACGGCGCGCAGGCCTGCGGCTTGTGCGGCCTCGAGCAGGGCCGAGCCAGGCAGGCCGAGCACGGCGAGGGAGGGATCGCAGGCGGCCACGGCGCGGCAGATCGCCGCCGCCATGCCGGCATCGCGGCAGGCCATGTTGTAAAGCGCGCCGTGTGGCTTCACATGGCGCAGGGGCACGCCTTCCTCGCGTGCCAGGCCTGACAGGGCCTGCAGCTGCGACAGCACGAGGTCTTCCAGTTCGTGTGCGGGCAGCGACTGCTCGCGGCGTCCGAATCCCTCGCGGTCGGCGAAGCCCGGATGCGCCCCGGCCGCCACACCATGCGCCTTCGCCAGCCGCAGCGTGGCCCGCATGGTGGGCCCGTCGCCCGCGTGCGCGCCACAGGCGATGCTGACTGATGTCACCTGCGGCACGAGGGCGCGGTCGTCACCGATGACCTGTGTGGCGGACGATTCGCCGACATCGGCATTGAGGTCGATCTGCATGCCACAGGTATATCGCAGAGTCGCCGGCGTCGTGCGGCGCACGTGTTGCCATGCCGTCACGGGATGCCGTGCCGACCGGGGGGCAGGGGGACCTGATGGCAGGGTGGTGGACGGAGGTGATTGGCCCGGCGTTGGCTTCCGCGGGCAGGGGGGCGGCCTCAGTAGCCGGCCAGCACCTTGAGCATCATGGCCTTCTGGGCATGCAGGCGGTTTTCGGCCTGGTCAAAGACCACCGACGCCGCCGATTCGATGACCTCGTCGGTCACTTCCTCTTCGCGGTGTGCGGGCAGGCAGTGCATGAAGACGGCGTCGGGATGTGCCAGCGACATCAGGGCCTTGTTCACCTGGTAGGCCGAGAACTTGCGCTTGCGCTGGGCGTACTCGACTTCCTGCCCCATCGAGGTCCAGACGTCGGTGTAAATGGCATCGACGTCGCGCACCGCCGCCTGCGGATCGGTGAACTCGGTGAGGCCGGCTCCCTGCTGCGACACGGCGGCCGCCTGGTCGACCACCTCGTCCGGCAGTTCATAGCCGACCGGCGTGGCCACGTGCACCGAGACGCCCAGCATCATGGCCGCATGCACCAGTGAGGTGCAGACGTTGTTGCCGTCGCCGACAAAGGCGATGCGGCGGCCCTCGAGGCGACCGTTCCAGCGTTCATGCAAGGTCTGCATGTCGGCCAGGGCCTGGCACGGATGCTCTTCGTTCGACAGCGCATTGATGACCGACAGCCTCGGCGTGGCCTCGACGAAGTCGAGCAGGCGGTCCTGCCCGAAGGTGCGGATGATGACCGCATCCATCCAGCGCTCGAGGTTGCGCGCCACGTCGACGAGCGGCTCGCGGTCGGCGTGCATCACATCGGCGGGAATCTCGACGAGCTCGGCACCGAGCTCGCGCACGCCAATCGTGAAGGTGACGCGCGTCCGCAGCGAGGGCTTCTCGAAGAGCAGCCCGAGATGGCGTCCGGCGAGCGCCGTGGCCGTGGGCGCCTGCGGGCCGAGCGCGCGCTCGGCCTTTACGCGCCGGGCCAGGGCCAGCGTGTCGTGCAGTTCGCTCGCGGTGAAGTCGAGGATGGAGAGGAAATGGCGTGGCACGCGGGCGCTCCTACGTACGGTACTCGGCGTTGATCTTCACGTAGTCGGCGGTGAGGTCGCACGTCCACACCGTGGCGGTGTGGGTGCCCCCGGCCCCGACATTCACCTCGATCTCGAGGTCGGTGCCCTTGAGATACTCGGCCGCCTGCGGCGCCCGCTCGTCGAACGGGCGGCCCTCGTCGAAGAGCACCAGCGGACCGATGCGCACCCGGGCGTGGTCGAGCACGAACGCCGCCCCCGAGCG
The DNA here is from genome assembly GCA_964643765.1 of uncultured Bifidobacteriaceae bacterium. Taxonomy (GTDB): domain Bacteria; phylum Acidobacteriota; class Vicinamibacteria; order Vicinamibacterales; family UBA2999; genus VFZN01. The sequence goes on from CAZXTM010000001.1 coordinate 307,888, forward strand.
GCCGGCGGCGGCAATGAGGCGGCCCCAGTTGGGGTCGGCGCCGTGCACGGCGGTCTTCACCAGCGGCGAGTTGGCCAGGGCACGCGCCGCCATCCAGGCATCGGCGTCCGTGGCGGCCCCGGTGACGGTGATGGCCACCAGCTTGGTGGCTCCCTCGCCACCGCGGACGATGGCCAGCGCCAGCTGGTGCGCCACCACGCGGAAGGCCTCGAACAGCGCCGGATAGAGCGCCTCGCCGATGACGACGCCGCTGGCGCCGTTGGCAAGGGCCAGCACGCAGTCGTTGGTCGACGGCTCGCCATCGACGGTGATGGCATTGAAGGTGTAGCGGCATGCGTCGGCCAGTGCGCGCGACAGCATGGCCGGGTCGACGGCGGCGTCGGTGGTCAGGTAGCCGAGCATGGTGGCCATGCGCGGCTCGATCATCCCCGACCCCTTGGTCATGCCGCCCACCGTGAAGGTGCCCATCTCGGTGGTGACGCGCACGGCCGCTTCCTTCGGAAACGGATCGGTCGTCATGATGGCGATGGCCGCCGCGCCGCCGCCCGTGTTCCGCAGTGCCTGCACGGCCCGCGGAATGCCGGTGCGCAGGGCGGGCATCTTGAGGTTGACGCCGATGACGCCGGTCGATGCGACCAGCACCTGCGAGGGTTCGCAGCCGAGCTCGGCGGCGGTCAGCGCCGCCATCTCGCGCGCATCAGCCATGCCCTGCGGGCCGGTGCAGGCATTGGCGCAGCCGCTGTTCGACACAATGGCCCGTGTCTGGAAGCTGCTGAGGGCGAGGTGCTCCTGGCTCAGCAGCACCGGTGCCGCCTGGGCCCGGCTGGTGGTGAAGACACCGGCGGCGCACGCCGGGATGTCGGACACCACCAGCGCCAGGTCGGGCTTGCCGCTGGCCTTGATGCCGCAGTGCAGGCCCGCGGCGCGGAAGAGGCGCGGCGCCGTGACGCCGCCATCGGTCATTTCAAGATGCATGGGAGGCCACCACCGGGCTCACGGCCGTCAGCCGGTTGCCTGGCCGCGGGACATCGCCCTCCGCCAGGCGCAGCAGGACGGCCGACTGTCCACACTGACGGAACAGGGCGCATCCCGCGCAGTCAACGCTGATCTTTTCAGGAATCCACTGGTGCGGTACCAGCGAGAAGCCGAGCTGGACGAAGAAGATCGGATCGTGGGCAAACGCGCAGAGGCGGTCAAAGCCATCCCGGCGTGCCCGCTGGGCGAGGGCGGCCACCATCCGCCGCGCCACGCCCTGTCCGCGGGCATCCGGCGCCACGACGAGCGACCGGACCTCGGCCACCTGCGGCGACAGCGGGGCCAGCTCCGCGCAGGCGACGATGCCAGCAGAGGCGTCTGCCACCACGAAGCGGGTCGCACGCGCGCGCAGGTCGGCGAGCGTGCGGGGCAGCAGGTGGCCTTCGTCGGCATGCCGGGAAATCAGCTGCAGAAGCGCCTCGGCATCCTCGGGACGGCCCTGGCGCAGCTGCACGGCTGGCTGCAGGTCGTGCGTCGGGGGCAAGGGAACGGTGAGCGACAGCGCAGTCATGAGGCGACCTCCGTCAGCACGCGATCGAGCGTGGCCACGGCCTCGTCGACGTCATCGGGGCTGACAATGAATGGCGGCAGCATACGCACGACACTCTCGGCGGTGCGGTTGACGAGCAGGCCCGCGGCACGCGCCCGGTCAACCACGGGCTGCGCATCGATGGTGAGTGCCAGACCGCGCATGACGCCGGCCCCGCGCACGTGATCGACAATCGCGTGGCGCGCGCGCAGGCCTTCGAGCTGCTCGCCGAAGTACTGGCCGACCTCGCGCACGTGCCCGATGAGGCCACCGTGCGCAAACGGTACGGCCTCGGTGGTGCCAGTCAGCTGCTCGATGACATAGAGCGCGGCTCGCGTGGCAAGCAGGTTACCGCCGTAGGTCGTGCCATGGTCGCCAGCGGCCACCTGAGCGGCGACACGCGACGACACGAGCGCGGCGCCGACGGGCACGCCGGCGCCGATGGCCTTGCCGACGGTCACCAGGTCAGGCTGCCAGTTGAACGACTGGAAGTGGAATGGCCAGCCCGTGCGGCCGAGTCCGCACTGCACCTCGTCGGCGAGGATGAGCGTGCCGGTGTCCCGCGCCACGTCGGCGATGGCGGCGGCCATGGCCTCGGGCAGCGGCCGCACGCCGCCCTCGCCCTGCAGCGGCTCGGCGACGATGGCGGCCGTGTCGTCAGTCACGACCGCGCGCAGCGCCGCCGGATCGTCGGGCGACACAAACGTCACGCCAGGGATGAGCGGTCCGAACGGATCGCGGTAGTGCGGATTGGCGGTCACCGACAGGGCGCCCATGGTTCGGCCCGAGAAGCCGTGCTCGAGGGCCACGAAGCGCGTGCGGTGGTGATGGCCCTGCGAGTGCCAGTAGCGGCGCGCGAACTTCAGGCACGCTTCCATGGCCTCTGCACCGCTGTTGCAGAAGAAGGCGCGCTCCAGCCCTGACAGGGCCGACAGGCGCGCGGCCAGCTGGCCCTGCAGCGGGTGGTAGTAGAGGTTCGACGTGTGCAGCAGCGTCTGTGCCTGGTCGGCAATGGCCGCAGCGAGGCCCTCATGGCCATGTCCCAGCACGGTGACGCCGATGCCCGAGATGAAGTCGAGATACGCGCGGCCCTCGGTGTCGTAGAGGTGCATCCCCTGCCCGCGCACGAGAACGATGGGCTGGCGCTTGTAGGTCTGCAGGACGTGCCGCGATTCGAGATCCTGGATGACGGTGGCAGAGGGCATGTTCATGGCAGCACCCGGGTCAGCGGTCGCGAGTCGAGGTCGGGCAGCCGCGGGGCGAGCAGCTGCATGAGGCCCCGCGTGTCGTGGCCGTTCACGATGAGCACGTCGTGCACGCCGGCCTTCACCGCATCGAGGCAGGCGGTGAGCTTGGCCACCATGCCGGCGCTGGCCGTTCCCGAGCGGACCAGGGCGCGCACCTCGGTGCGCGTCAATTCGGGAATGGTGGCGCCTGCCGCATCGAAGACCCCCGCCGTGCCGCCGGCGATCAGCAGCCGGCGGACGCCGAGGCGCGCGGCCAGGCTGCCGGCCAGCGTGTCGGCATTCACGTTGAACAGCGTGCCGTCGCGCGAGGCGCCGATGCACGCCACCACTGGAATGAATCCGCCCTTGAGCAGGCTGGTGAGGAGCGCGGGGGCTGGCGCCGCGGTCGGCGTGCCGACGAGCCCGAGGTCGATCTCGTCGCCGGCTGTCGACTGGTGCGGCAGCGCGCGCCTGACCGGCGCCACGTTGGTGTCCGCGCCGGTCAGGCCGACGGCGCGGCCACCAGCGGCGTTGATGGCGGCGACAAACCGCGTGTTGATGGTGCCGGCCAGTACCGCCACGACGATATCGAGCGTCGCGGCATCGGTAATGCGCAGGCCGTCGACCTGCCGCTTTGCGATGCCGGCGGACGACAGCGCCGCATCAATCTCACGGCCGCCGCCGTGGACGACGACCAGCGGACGGGTGCACCGCGCAACGACGCGGGCCATCGCGGCCATCTTCTCGGGCGACTCGAGCAGCTCGCCGCCGACCTTCAGCAGTGTGACGGTCACAGCAGGCCCGCCCGTTCGTCGAGACCGTGCATCAGGTTCGCATTCTGCAGGGCCTGTCCGGCGGCACCCTTGACCAGGTTGTCGATGACCGAGACCACGCACAGCCGGCCCGTGTCGGCGTCGAAGATCCAGCCGATGTCGCAGAAATTCGTGTGAACGACGTCCTTGATTTCCGGCAGCGTCGTGCCCGTCACCCGCACAAACGGAGCCGACGCGTAGGCACGATTGAATGCGGAGGTGACCGCCTCGGGGGCGGTGCCCGGTCGGAGGCGCACGTGGACGGTGGCCATCAGTCCACGGTCGAGCGGCACCAGGTGCGGCACGAAGGTCACGGGACGCCCGAGGGCCTGCACCATTTCAGGCGTGTGGCGGTGGTGAAACACGCCGTAGGCCGCCACGCTGCCGTGGTTCTCGCAGAAGTGGGTGCGATCAGTCGGCGCCTTGCCGGCGCCTGACAGGCCCGACTTGGCATCGATGACCGGTTCGGCATGGTCGGCCAGCAGGCCGGCCTGCGCCAGCGGCAGCAGGGCCAGCAGGGCCGCTGTCGGATAGCAGCCCGGATTCGACAGCAGCCGCGCGCCGCGGATGGCCTTGGCCTCGAACTCGGTGAGCCCGTAGGCCACGCCCTCGGGCAGCACGCCCGTGGCCGGGTACCAGCGGGCGCGCGCCGCGTCGTCCCGCAGGCGGAAGGCCCCCGACAGGTCGACAACGCGGCAGCCGGCGTCGAGCAGGGCCGGGGCAATCTCGGCCGACGCCGCCTCGGGCAGGGCCAGGAACACGACGTCGCTGGCCGCGGCGAGCGACGTCACGTCGAGCGGGACGACATCGCCGTCCCACACACGCGCCAGCGCGGGCAGGCGACGCGTCGTGGTGGCCGACGGCGATCCGGTGGCGTGCGTCAGCACGAACTGCGGGTGGCGCGCCAGCAGCCGGATGAGCTCCTGGCCGGCGTAGCCGGTGGCACCGGCGAGTCCGGCTCTGACACGAGGGGCAGGCGTGGTCATGGGAAAGGAATAATATTCACTGCGATTCTCCCGCTGTCAATAGAATCTCGTGACGCAGGTAACGCCTTCGTTTGTATACTGATTCAAAGGACTGCATATCCATGAAGCAACGCCGCCTTGCCGCCATCCGTGCCCTGGTCGAGCGTGACGCCATCCGCAGCCAGGAGCAGCTCAGGCAGCGCCTGGCCACGCGCGGTTTCGCGGTGACGCAGGCCACCCTGTCGCGCGATATCAAGGCACTCGGCCTGGTCAAGCGCGCCGCTGATGGCGCCTACCAGACCGGCGGGCCCGAGAACGCACCGCCATCGACGGCGCTCGTCACGCTCGGGCGGGCACTGGCCGAATACCTGGCCTCGGCCGAGGCCGTGCAGCAGCTGGTGGTGCTGCGCACCGGCGCAGGCCAGGCCCCGCTGCTGGGCCTGGCCATCGACCGCGCACGGCTGCCCGGCGTCGTGGGCACCCTGGCGGGCGACGACACCATCCTCGTGATTGCGCGGGGGCCGCGCCAGGCCCGCACGCTCGTGCAGCGCCTCGACCAGCTGGCCGATCCCCGGGAGTCGGCGTGATCGCACCGGTCGTCCTCGCATGGTCCGGCGGCCGCGCCGCGGCCCGTGCCCTGGCCCATCTCCGGGCATCGTCGACGACGCCCGTGGTCGCGGTGGCCTTCGGCTTCCGGGCCGATGATCCCCTCGAGGCCTGGGCGGCGCAGGCCCGGGCCGCCGGGGCGCACCAGTGCCACCTGGTGGATCTGTCGGACGACTACGCCCGCGATGTCGCCTGGCCGCTCGCCGTGCAGGGCCTCGACCCCTGGCCCGTGCCCGTCCGTCACGCCGCACCGCTGATGGCCGGCGGGCTCGTGCGGGTGGCGCGGCTCGAGCACGCCACGGTTGTGGCTCATGGCGCACGCGGTGCCGCCGGCCGTGCCCTCGAGGCCGCCATCCACGCGCTCGACCCGTCCCTGCGCGTGCTCAGGCTGCCGCCGATGCCCATGCCTGCGGAAGCGTGTGACGTGCGCCTCACGCTCGAGCACGGCGCGCCGACGCACTTGAACGGCGTACCACTGTCGGTGCGCGAACTGTTCGAGACTCTTGAAGTGCTGGTCGGCGCCGATCAGGTCGTGCCTGTGCTGTCGGCGGCGTGGCGCCAGCTCGGCGCCCCCGACGCGACCGGCCAGCCCACCGGCACCGCCTCGCTCAGGGCCGGTGGGACACAATCGTTCGGCGGATCACGGCCCGCGTCGGCGTGATGCGCCTCACAGAAGGACAGCGTTTCCCGATGACACAGCATCTCTGGTCTGGACGTTTCGATGCCGCGCCCGATCCGGCGGCCTTTGATTTCGGCCTCTCGTTCCGGTTCGATCGTCGGCTCTTCGAAGACGATGTGACGGGCAGCCTGGCGTGGGCGGCGGCACTGGCCGACGCCGGCATCCTCTCGGCTGACGATGCCGCGGCGATCACGGGCGGGCTGCAGGACATCCTCGAGCAGGGGCGCCGCGAACCGTCGTGGGTCGACGGTCCCGACGAAGACGTGCACAGCTTCGTCGAGCGGCAGCTGGTGGCGCGCATCGGCGACGCCGGCCGTCGCCTGCACACCGGACGATCGCGCAACGAGCAGGTGTCGGTCGACCTGCGCCTCTACCTGCGCCGCCGCATCCCGCCGCTGCAGGCCCACCTCCGCGAGGTCATCGCCGCCCTTGTGGCGCAGGCAGGCGCCGCCGGCGATGCCCTCATGCCGTCGTACACGCACCTGCGACGGGCCATGCCCGTGCTGGTCTCGCACTATCTGCTCAGCCACGCCGCCGCGCTCCGACGCGATCACGATCGTCTCGAGCAGGCGCGCCAGGAAGCCGATGCGCTGCCGCTCGGATCGGGAGCGATTGCCGGCACCGGCTATCCCGTCGACACGACGCGCCTGGCCGAGCACCTGGGCTTCAGCCGCGTGGTACCGAACAGCATGGATGCCTCGTCCGATCGCGACTTCGCGGCCACTTTCCTCTATGCGACCAGCCTGGCGATGGTGCACCTGTCGCGCATCGCCGAGGACTTTATCCTGTTCACCAGCGAGGAATTCGGGTTCTTCGAACTGGCCGATGCCTCGGCCACCGGCAGCAGCATGATGCCGCAGAAGAAGAATCCCGATCCGCTCGAGCTGGTGCGCGGCAAGGCAGGACGCGCCATCGGGCACCTGACGGGCCTGCTCGTCACGATGAAGGGCCTGCCGACCGGCTACAACAAGGACATGCAGGAAGACAAGGAGCCGGTGTTCGACGCCGAAGATACGCTGGCGGTGTCGGCCGTGGCCACCGCGGCTGTGCTGCGGAAGCTGACCCTGTATCCCGCGCGCACGGGACGCGCCGCCTCGGGCCTGCTGCTGGCGACAGACGTGGCTGACTATCTCGTGTCGCGCGGCATGCCCTTCCGCCAGGCGCACGAGGTGGTGGGGGCGATGGTGCGCCAGCTGCTGATCGACGGGCGCGACATCGAGGCGCTGTCGGTGGCCGAGTGGCAGCAGTTCCATCCCCTGTTTGCCGACGACGTCAAGCAGCGCGTGACAGCGGCGGCGTCGGTGCGCGCACGGCGGACGCCGCAGTCGACGCATCCCGACGCGGTCGCCGCGCACCGTGCGGCGCTCGAACAGTGGCTGACGGCCTGCGCCTGAACCGGCGCGGGCCTGTTGCCCTGTATCGGTCCCTCTGTTACACTCGGCCCGAAACCCGGGGCCCCGCTGTCGAGCGGTGCGGCCTGAGCGTTCCCCCCTTCGCCGAGTGCTCACCACGGGTGGTGTGACCGAGAGGAATTGACTTCGGGAGTATCGGATGCAGCCACGCCAGTACCGGGCGGGCGACGCGCTGGACGACTACTGTCCACGCGAGCGCAGAGTGACCGAACACGCAGTGGTGGCCCTCGTCGAGGGTGCCGTCGAACGCACCCGCTGCGTGGCCTGTGACGTCGAGCACGAATACCGACAAGGCCGGGCCCCGGCCACCAGGCGGGCGAAGTCGCCCACCGCGGCGCTCTACGCACAAGTGCTCGAGGGCCTCGAGGTGCCATCCGGCCGCGTGACACCCGCGCCTCCGCCTCCGCTGACGCGACCCGCACCGGCCCCAGAGACGTCAGCCCCCGGGGCCGAGACGATGGAAGCCTCGGCACCCGAGCCAGTCGCCCGGAGGCGGTCTCCGGCACGACCAGTGGCCAGCGCCCCATCTCCCGAAGCCGTTCCCGCCGCCGCTGCCCCCACGCCCGAGCCCCCGGCCGCTGTGCCAGGCCCGACGAGCCCTGCCGATGGTGCGGCGCCCGACGCCGAGGCCGATGACCGCCCGTTCCGCCGCACGCTGCTGCGCGCACAGCTGCCGAGGCACGAAGGCCAGGTGGCGACCACGCGGACCATTCCCGAATTCACGATGCATCAGCCGCCCCCGCCCCGAGGCCAGCGGCATCGCCGCTTCGGCGGTCGTCCGGTCGCCGGCTTTGAAGGGCCGATGCGCAGCAGCCGCGACTTCAGTCACTCGCAGGGCCGCGAGGGCCGCGGGCCCGGAGGGCCGCCACCCCAGGGACAGGCGCCCGCCGGTCAGGGAGCGGCTCCCGGCGGCGGCCAGGGACGCCGGCGCCGGCGTCGCCGGAAGAAGGCCCCGGCTCAGGGCTAAGGGCTCAGGGCGAAGGGCACGCACGCCAGGAAACCACCCACGCACGCTGTCAGTCGCGACAGCGCAGGAGTTGCACGTGAACGGACGGATGTCAGGCCAGGTCGGATTGATTGTCGGTGTCGCCAACCATCGCTCGCTGTCGTGGGCCATCGCGCAGGCGGTGGCGGCCGAGGGCGCACGGGTGGTGCTCACCTATCAGGCCCGCTTCGAGGACCATGTGCGCGAGCTGGCCGCGACGCTGCCGGGTCATCCGCTGGTGCTGCCGTGCGACGTGCAGAACGATGACGAGATGGCCGCCGTCTTCGCCCGCATCGGCGACGAGTGCGGCGGGCTCGACTTCCTGGTGCACGGCGTGGCCTACGCCGAGCGGGCCGACATCACCGGTGGCTTCCTGCACACCTCGCGCGAGGGCTTCCGCACCGCTCTCGATGTCAGCGTGTATTCGCTCATCGCCCTGGCACGTGGAGCGCAGCCGCTCATGGCCGCCCGCGGCGGCGGCAGCATCGTCACGCTGTCGTTCCTCGGGGCCGACCGCGTCTTCCCGAACTACAACGTGATGGGCGTGGCCAAGGCCGCGCTCGAGTCGACGGTGCGCTACCTGGCGAACGATCTCGGCCCGCAGCAGATTCGCGTCAATGCGATTTCCGCCGGCCCGGTGAAGACTCTGGCCGCCGCAGGCATCGGCGGTTTCTCGTCGATCCTCGGCGTCGTCCGCGAGAAGGCCCCGCTCCGTCGGGCCATCGAGGCATCTGAGGTGGGAAGCACCGGGGCGTTCCTGCTGAGTGACGCCGGCCGCGGCATCACCGGAGAAGTCATCCTGGTCGACGCCGGCTATCACGTGCTGGGCATGTAATCCGGCCCGCGCGCCTGCACGACCGGGCGCGTGTGCACGTGCGCGTGCGCCCCGTCACCTGCATCGCAGCCGGTGCGTGCGGGTGATCAACCGCGTCTCCCGGGCCGCAGGCGTGCATGGCTGGCGACCCCAGAGTCAGCCGTCGTACTGTTCGCGCCTGATCTGGGCGTCGGGCACGCCCAGGCGCAGCAGGGCCGCACGCACATCGCGCACAAAGTCGGGCGGCCCGCAGACCAGGCCGACAACGGCCTCAGGCGGCGCTGGCAGCGCCTCGCGCAGCAGGGCTTCGCCGATGCGTCCGTGCCGGCCCGGCCACGCCCGGTCGCCGCGTGAGACGGTCGGCACCAGCCGAATCGCCCCGCTGGCCGCCATCGCCTCGAACTCATCGAGGTACGCAAACTCATCGGCCGCGCGCACCGAGTAGAGCAGGGTGATGGGCGGCGGTTCCGGCTGCGCGAGCAGCTCGTGCAGCATGGGCCGCAGCGGCGCAATGCCGGTGCCCCCGGCCACCACCAGCACCGCCTGGCCCGGCACCAGCGACGGCGTGGTGAACCGTCCGAATGGCCCGTCGACCTGCACCGCCTGCCCGGCCCGCACTTCGTCAGGTTGCAGGTCGCCCGGCCCGCCCTCGTCGACGCGCACCAGCAGTTCGATCAGGCCGTCACGGGACGTCTCGGCGGGCGTCGACGCAATCGAGTACGGTCGCGGCGGCGAGGCGCCATCGAGCCCCACGAGTACGGCCTGACCGGCCAGGTAGGGAAAGGGCTGCCCGTGCAGGGCCAGCCTGATGCGGCGGGTGCGGGGCGTGGTGCGGAGCACCTCGCTGACGGAAAGCGTGAGCACGATGGCAGTCAGTGAGTCGACGTTACTCGGAGTCGAATCTAGATGCTACCCTAGGAGGCGATGCCGCACCGCGCCCCTGGTTCACCACAGAAGCAACGCAAGGGATTTCTCTCGGGAAAGCCCATCCGCTATTACCGGCCCACCGGCGCCCGTGCCATCCGGACGCTGATTGACGAGGGCTTCCAGGCGTTCAACGCCGCCCGGCTCGGCGAGGCCTGCCGTATCTTCACCGACAAGATGCTGGCGAAGGAGCACGACACGACCATCGGGCTCACCATTGCCGGCGCCCTGACGCCGGCCGGCCTGGGCGGCTGCATCATCTCGATGATGGACCGGGGCCTGGTCGACTTCATCATCAGCACCGGCGCGAACCTCTATCACGACCTGCACTACGCGCTGAACTTCACGCTGCGGCGCGGCTCGCCGTTTGTCGACGACCGCGTGCTCTATGACGAGGGCGTCATTCGCATCTACGACGTGCTGTTCCCCGCGCAGGTACTGCTCGACACCGACCACTTCATCCGCGAGTTCCTCGTGCAGAGCGGGCTCGACGGCCCCGTGTCGTCCGCCGACCTGCACTATGCCCTCGGGCGTCATCTGCTCAAGGTGCGGCCAGGCTGCGACGAATACTCGCTGGTCGCGCGTGCCGCCAAGTGCGGGGTGCCCATCTACACCTCGTCGCCGGGCGACAGCTCGATCGGCATGAACATCGCCTACCACGAGCTGATGAACGGGGCGCGGCTCATGATCGACCCCAACCGCGACGTCAACGAAGTCTGCGCCCTCATCTATGCCGCCGAGAAGAACGGCTGCGTCATCCTCGGCGGCGGCTCGCCCAAGAACTTCTACCTGCAGGGACAGCCCACGCTCTGGGAGGTCTACAACATTCCCAAGGGCGGTAACGACTACTTCATCCAGATGACCACCGACCAGGTGGTCTGGGGCGGGCTGTCGGGCGCGACCCCGGCCGAGGCAGTCAGCTGGGGGAAGGTCAACCCCGGCGTGCTGCCCGACACGGCCGTGGCCTACTGCGACTCGACGATTGCGTTCCCGCTCTTCTGCGAATACGCCGTCGGTCACAAGAACGGCCGCCGCAAGCGCAAGGGGCTGGTGCATCGCCGCGCCGAACTGGTGGCGTCCCTCGAGAAGGAAGCCCGTAAGCGCACGGCGCGGGCCGCGCGTGAACGCGCGCGCAAGGCCGGAAAGGCCTGAGCGCGTCGAGGCTGATGGGCACGCTCTGGTCCGAGCTGGGGCCGCTGGCCGAGCAGGTCGCCGGGCGTCCCCGTGTCTATGCCGATGCGAACATTCCTGCCGGGCTGCTCAGGCACATGCGCCAGACGCTTGGCTGGGACGTGCTGGCCGTCATCGAGCAGCCCGACCTGCGGCGTGCCCCCGATCGCGATCACTTCCGCCTCGCGCGCCAGTTGCGACGCACCCTGATCACGCTCGACCACGATTACCTGGACGTGCGGAAGTTTCCTCCGCAGGAGTCGACGGGCGTGCTGGTCCTCGAGGCCCCGACGGCCCAGGCCTTCGAGGCCCTGCTGTCGCAGGCGGATACGGAGCTCTTCCAGCGCGGTGCCGCGCCGCTGCCCCTCGAGCACACCACGCGCCTCATGACGCCGGAGCCGCCGGCGTGATCGCCATCGCGGCGGCCTCGGTCGTGCTGCCCGATCGCCAGACCGGAACAGCCACGCTGCTGGTCGAGCACGGCCGCATCGTGGCCGTACGCGAAGGCCAGCCGGCGCCCACGCAGGCCACCCCGCACGCGCTGCACGACTGCATGCTCGTGCCCGGGTTCATCGATGTGCATGTGCACGGCCTGCAGGGCACCGACGTGCTCGATGATGCCGAGGCCGTGCGTCGTGTGGCGGCGGCGCTGCCCGGCACGGGGGTGACGGCGTTCTGTCCCACCTCGGTGGCGTGCGAGCCGGCCACGCTGCAGCGGATGCTCGAGGCCGTCCGGCAGGCCCGCCAGGCCCCGGCACCGGGCGCGGCGCGAGTGCTGCCCGCCCACCTCGAAAGCAACTTCATCAATCCCGCGTGGAATGGCGCGCAGCCGGCGGGATGCCTGCGATGGCCACCTTCGCCGGAGGCTGAGGCTTCGGCACAGCCAGGTGACTACACCGGCGAGGCACTGCTGCAGGTGATCGAGACGCAGCGCGACGCGGTCGCCATCGTGACCGTCGCGCCCGAGCTTCCCGGTGGACTCGCACTGGTGCAGCGGCTGAGGGCCCTTGGTCTCGTCGTGTCGGTCGGCCATTCGGGGGCGACGTTCGACGAGGCCTGCCGTGCGATCGCGGCCGGCGTCACGCACGCCACGCACCTGTTCAACCGCATGACGCCGCTCACGCATCGCGACCCGGGCGTCGTGGGTGCCGTGCTGGCGGCACCGGAGGTCCGCGCGGAACTCATCGGTGACGGGCACCATGTGCACCCCGCAGTGATGCGCTTGGCGATTGCCGCCAAGGGCGTCTCCGGCGTGATGGCCATCACCGATGGCACCGCCGGATCAGGCCTGCCCGTCGGCACTCGGGCCACGCTCGGCGGACAGCGGGTGACGGTCACCGACCGATGGGCCGCACTGGACGATGGGACGATGGCCGGGAGCGTGAGCACGATGGCGCAGGTGTGGCAGGTGCTGACCGGGCCGGTGGGGCTCTCGCCCGTGGATGCGGCGCAGTTGTGTGCCACGACCCCCGCCCGTCAGTTGCAGCTGCACGATTACGGGCGGCTGACGCCAGGCGCCGTGGCCGACATCGTGGCCATCGATGCGGAGGGGCGCATCAGGCAGGTGTGGATCGATGGCGTCGCTGCACTCGCACGCTCGCGTGCGGCCGCGCTGCGCCGACGGGTGTGATCAGGGCTGAGGCTGCGCGTCTCTTGCTCCCGTACTTCCAATGAGCAGGGCACGCGCACGGCCTCACATCCAGTCCTGCTGAGAACATCCCGGTTCACGCGCGCGCGACATCTACGCCAATGCGGCGGAACCCGTTGCGGGGACATGTGGTCAACGACGGCCCTGCTGGAAGGCGTGCATCGACTCGCGCATGCGCGGCACATGCGGCGGAACCCATCGAGGCACCCGGTTGGGAAGCGCAGACCACCCGTCGCGCATCAGGCCTCAGCGCGGCGACGCGTGGACATACGGCGTGGGATCGGCCACGCCGGCCCCGGCAAACGCATCGCGCCGCTCGCGGCACTTGCTGCACAGGCCGCAGTGCCGGGGCAGCGCCTCGGTGACCGCGCTGCCCGCCATCGGATTCATGCACGACAGCGTGCGGGCAAAGTCGACGCCGAGTTCGCCGCCTCGCCGAATCACGGCGGATTTTTCCCACGACAGAAACGGCGCCTCGACGACGAGGCGATGATCGAGCCCGAGCGAGAGGGCCTGGCCCATGGCGTCGAAGAACGCCGGTCGTGCATCGGGGAAGGGATTGCCGGCCAGCGGGCCCAGCACAACGCGCGTGGCACCTGCGCGGGCCGCGACCACGCCCGCCTTGGCCAGCAAAAGCACATTACGCCCGACCAGGTAGACGTCTTCATCGGGCGTGTCGTACGCGGGTGGACGGCCCGTGAGTGCCCAGTGCCCCGGCGGATACACGTCGCCCACTGGGACATCGATCACCTGCAGCGGAAGGAGCGTCGGTGAGCGCAGTGTCGCGAGGAAGGCGGCGACCATCTGGCGCTCGAGCGGTTCCCACGACAGGCCGGCGGCGACGTACACGGGCAGGACCGGGCCACGGGTCTCCTCGTGTGCGAGCAGCACCGCACTGTCGAGGCCGCCTGACAGCAGCACGAGGGTGACGGCGTCGGGATGGGCGGGATGCGTGTGCGGCGCGGAGGGTCGCGCGGGAGGAGATGGCATGACGGGCCGTGACCTGTCACACTACCGTACCGCCCCGCCATGATTGCCTTCGACCTCGACGGAACGCTCATCAACTCTTCCCGTGACCTTGCCGAGTCGGCGTCCGACCTCGTGCAGTCGTACGGGGCCGCGCCGCTTGCGGAGGCCGAAGTGCAGGCGATGGTCGGCGACGGCGCCGCCGTGCTGGTGGCCCGGGCGCTCGCCAGCCGCCAGCTGCCGGCCGACACACCGGGGGCCCTGGCGCGGTTCCTCGACATCTACGACGGACGGCTGCTCAACCATACCGTGCCGTACGACGGCATTCCCGAGGTGCTGGCCCTGCTGATGGAGACCGGCCCGCTGGCTGTGCTCACCAACAAGCCGCTGGCGCCGGCGCTGCGCATCCTCGACCATCTGAGCCTGCGCGGGTGCTTCGTCGAGGTGATTGGCGGCGACAGCCGCTTTGGCCGCAAGCCGAACCCGGCGGGTCTGCAGTCGCTGATGCGTCCCGGCGAGGCGACGGTGATGGTGGGGGATTCACCGGTCGATGCCCAGGCGGCCGAGGCGGCGGGCTGTGGCTTCGTGCTGGCCGCCTACGGTCCGGGCGTGGCCAAGTTCCCGAGGCCGCTTCCCGAAACGATGCGCGTGGCGCATCACGCGCGCGAGCTGGCCTGGCTCGCCGACACGCGCACCTTCGACGCCGCGCGAGTGCCGATCGTCAACCGCTGACCCTCGCGGCTGGTGAGGGCCACCGAGTCGGCCGACTCGTCGCGGGCCTCCACCTGCAGCACGTGGCCGGGCATCAGCCCGTGCTGCTGCACGAAGCGCAGAAAGCCGGCTTCCTGGTCGGTAATGCGTGTCACGGTCACGGGCGTCCCCGTCTCGCAGGTCAGCAGCGTCGCCGAGTCGTGCACGGGAAACTCGCCGGCGGCATTGGGAATTGGATCGCCGTGCGGATCGACTTCCGGGAATCCCAGCATTTCGTCCATGCGGGCGATCAGGCGATCAGACACGACATGCTCGAGGTGCTCGGCCTCGTCGTGCACTTCCTCCCACCCGAGGCCCATGACCCGTACGAGAAACAGCTCGATCAGCCGGTGCCGCCGCAGCACGAGCGCCGCCAGCGTGAGCCCGGCCGGGCTGAGGCGGACCCCGTTGTAGGGCTCGTAGTCGACCAGTCCCGATTCGGCGAGCGCCTTGACCATGGTCGTGGCCGTGCCGGGCACGACCCCGAGGGCCGCCGCCAGCTGGCCCATGGGCAGCCGGTCGTCGTCTGGGCGCTGTGCGGTGCCGAGGTAGATGGCCTTGAGATAGTTCTCGACGGTGCTGGACGGAAGCATGTCGCGCTCACGAGGATATCAGATGTTTTGAGCCAGCCTCTTTGACTTTTCAGTTCGCTCGATGTTTAATTTTGGTTAGTCAAAATCATGATGTCGACCGGGCTGATTCTTCTCGCCGTGGCCATGCTGGCCCTGGCCGGTGCCGTAAGTGTCGGGGCCCGCGGCCGCGCGCTGTGGCAGCACGCCCGCGACCTGCGCCGCCGCGAGCAGCTCGAGAATGCGCTCAAGCACCTGCTGGCCGCCGCGGCGGACCGCGAGGCCGTGCCCGTGGCGCATCTGGCCGAGGCCCTGCAGCAGTCCGCCGTCACCACGCGAGAGACGGCCGACCAGCTCTGCCGCGAACGGCTGGCGATGGCCGATGCCGATGGCCTTCGACTGACCGACGCCGGCGTGCGCCTCGCGCTGCAGGTCGTGCGGGCACACCGGCTGTGGGAGCGCTATTTTGCCGACGAGGCGGACATGCCGCTGTCGAAGATTCACGAGGCCGCCGAGCGGGCCGAGCACCGCCTGACACCCGAGGCGCTCGATCAGCTGTCCGCCGCACTCGGGCACCCCGAAGTCGACCCGCATGGGTCGCCGATTCCGTCGAGCACCGGTGCCATGGCGCGCCGCGGCGATGCGGAGGCCGGCGACAGCAGTGGCGCACAGCCCTGGCCGACGGGCACCGTGCCCCTGTCCGACTGGCCCGCGGGACAGCCGGCCTCGGTCGTGGCCCTCGACGCGGCCTGCCGCGGCTTCCTGCGCCGGCGCCTGCTCGATCTGGGCTTCACCCCCGGCACCACCATCGCCCCCGACCTGACGCCCTTCGCCGGAGACCCCCGCGCCTACCGCCTGCGGGGGACGACCATCGCTCTGCGCCGCGACCAGGCCCGTCGCATCCTGGTGCGTCCGGCCTGACCCTGACAGAGGCTGAACGATGTCTACTCCCTCATCTGCCTGCGAGACCTGCCCGGTCCACACCGAGATGGCCCGACTCGGCGCCGTCACCACCGGCGTCGACGCCGTGGTGGCGCTGGCGGGCAACCCCAACACGGGGAAGTCGACCCTGTTCAACGCCGTCACCGGTCTGCGCCAGCACACGGGGAACTGGCCCGGCAAGACGGTCACCCGTGCCGAGGGCGCCTTCCAGTTCGGATCACGCCGCTACAAGCTGGTCGACCTGCCCGGAACGTACTCGCTGCTGTCGGCCTCGCAGGACGAGGAGGTCGCGCGGAACTTCCTGCTCTTCGGCCGGCCCGACTGCACGATCGTCGTCATGGATGCCAGCGCCGTCGAGCGCAACCTGTACCTGGCGCTGCAGGTGCTGGAAATCACCGACCGCGTGGTCGTCGCTGTCAACCTGATGGACGAGGCGGCGCGCCGCGGCATCGAGGTCGATGTGCGCAGCCTGTCGCGCGATCTGGGCGTGCCGGTCGTGCCCATCGTCGCGCGCACGGGCGAGAACGTGATGGCGCTGCTGACGGCCGTCGCCGATGTGGCCTCGGGCGAGACGCGCACCACGCCGCTCCGGTCGACGGGCACACCCGAGTTCGAGCGCGCGGTGCAGGAGCTGCTGCCGCTCATCGATGCGGTGGCCCCGGGCCTGCCCAATGCGCGCTGGGTCGCCATCCGCCTGCTCGACGGCGACGCAGCGGTCGAAGCGGCCCTGACCAGTGGCGAGCTGGCATCGCTGGTGGCCCGCCAGCAGCAGCCCGATCGCCGCTTCAGCGATCGCATTGCCCTGCAGGGGGCCCAGTGAGCGCACCCGCCCCTGTCACGCCGCAGCAGGTGCTGCACGAGGCGGCCCGGCTGCGTCGCACGCTGGCCGGCGGCTTCCGCGAGGAAGTCGTGTCGTCGCTCTACGGCGAAGTCGAACGCGTGTCGCGCCGGGCTGTCCGCACGGCAGGCACCGTCGGAACCGACCTCGACCAGCGCATCGACCATCTCGTGACCTCGCGCTGGCTGGGCCTGCCCCTGATGGTGGTGCTGCTGGCCATCATCTTCTGGCTGACCATCACGGGTGCCAACGTGCCGTCGGCCATGCTGGCCTCGGCGCTCTTCATGGTGGAAGACTGGGGCGCGGCACAGACGCTGCGCCTCGGCGTTCCCGAATGGCTCACCGGGTTTGCCTGGCACGGTGTCTTCCGCGGCCTGGCCTGGGTCATCAGCGTCATGCTGCCGCCGATGGCCATCTTCTTCCCGCTGTTCACGCTGCTGGAAGATCTGGGCTATCTGCCGCGCGTGGCCTTCAACCTCGACTTCCTCTTCCGCCGCGCCGGGGCCCACGGCAAGCAGGCGCTCAGCATGGCGATGGGCTTCGGCTGCAACGCGGCCGGCGTGATCGCCACGCGCATCATCGACTCGCCGCGCGAGCGGCTGGTGGCGATTCTCACCAACAACTTCGTGCCGTGCAACGGCCGGTTTCCCACGCTGATCCTGCTGGCCACGGTGTTTGTGGCCGCGGCCTTCCCGCCGGCGCTGGCGTCGGTGGTGGCCGCCGGCTCGGTGGTGGCCATCGTGCTGCTCGGGGTGGCGTTCACGCTGGCGGTGTCGTGGCTGCTGTCCCGCACCGTGCTCAAGGGCGAGGCCTCGGCCTTCACGCTTGAGCTGCCGCCGTACCGGCGCCCGGGCCTGCTGCGCATCCTCTACACCTCGCTTATCGACCGCACCATCTTCGTGCTGTGGCGTGCCATCCAGACGGCCGCACCGGCCGGGGCCGTCATCTGGATCCTCGCGAACGTCTCGGTCGGCGGGCAGAGCCTGGCGCAGCTCATCGCCGCCGGCCTGCAGCCGCTGGGCTGGCTGATGGGGCTCGACGGGGTGATTCTGCTGGCCTACATCATTGCGATTCCCGCCAACGAAATCGTCGTGCCCACGATGATGATGGTCTACATGGCCGAAGGGATGATGACCGACGTGCCGTCGGTCGAGGCGCTGCGCGCCCTGCTGGTCGACCAGCACGGCTGGACGATGCTCACCGCCGTGAACCTGATGCTCTTCTCGCTGCTGCACAACCCGTGCGCCACGACGGTCATGACCATCTACAAAGAGACGCTCAGCGTGAAGTGGGCCACCGTCGGCGCACTGCTGCCGCTCGGCCTCGCCGTGGCCGTGACCATGACCACGGCGGCCATGGCGCGCCTGATGTGGGGGCTGTAGCGGCCGTCACCGCGCCCCGTCCAGACGGGGCGCCGCGCCGCGCGGCAGGCTGTGTCTGAGGGGCCGCCGGCTCAGCTGAGCCAGGGCTTGACCATCTCGAGCAGCATCTCGATCACATCGTCCTCGGTCAGTGCCGCGGCACCCGGGGTGCCTGGCTTGACCGGCCGTTCGATGTGCGTCATGCGGCTGCCGCGTCCGGAGGTGACGGTCACCATGGGCTGCGGCGGGGTGGCCGTGGGATCGAAGGCGAGCGAAATGCCCTCCTCGCGGCGCCGGTCCGGCACGAGGCGGACCTCGCCCGACGGGGTCATCACTTCCCACCACAGGCCTTCAGACTTGAGCACGACGGCCATCGACCGGAAGGCCGGGATTGCGCGCTGCTCGAGGAACTCGTCGTAGGCCCGCTGGGCTTCGTGCACGAGCGCCCGGTGGTCGGCAGACTCGCGGCGTGCCTGTTCGATGGCCTTCTGCACCCGCTTGCGGAGCTGCGCCACATCGGTCACAGCCGGATCACTCCCGACGAAGACAGCTGATCGATCATCTGGTGATCGTAGCCCAGTTCGGTCAGCACTGCGCGGGTATGCTGGCCCAGCACCGGTGGAGGCGTGCGCACCGAGGGCGGCGTGGCCGACAGCTTGAGGGGCGATCCCATCACGCGGGTGGTCCCCACGGTCGGATGGTCGACGGTGGCCACCATCCCGCGGGCCTCCAGCTGCGGATCGCTCAGCACCTCGTGCAGGTCGCGCACGGCACCGCACGGCACCCCGACGGCATGAAAGCGGTCGGTCCACTCGGCGCGTGTGCGGGCCTGCAGGGCCTCGACGAGCAGCGGGCGCAGCTCGTCATAGTGCGCGAGGCGGTCGCGATTGGTGGCAAAGCGCGGGTCGTCGACCAGGGCTGGCCGGTCGATGGCCGGACAGAAGCGGCGCCAGATGCCGTCATTGCCGACGGCCACCACCAGGTCGCCGTCGCGGGTGGGCAGCGTCTCGTACGGCGCAATCGTCGGATGGCGGTTACCCAGGCGGCCTGGCGCCTGGCCGGTCGCGAAGTAGTTGCCGGCCTGGTAGGTCAGCAGCGCCGCGGTCGTGTCGAGCATGCCGATGTCGACGCGCTGCCCCTCGCCCGAGGTGGTGCGGTGATAGAGCGCTGCCGTAATGGCCTGCGCCGCGAACATCCCCGAGACAATGTCGGAGATGGCGACGCCCATGCGGAGTGCGGGCCCGTCGGCCTCGCCGGTGAAGCTCATCAGCCCGCCTTCGGCCTGAATCACCGCGTCGTACCCGGCCTCGCTGCGGCGCGGCCCCGTCTGGCCATAGCCGGAGATCGAGGCATAGACGAGGCGCGGATGGCGGGCGCGGACCGCGTCGGCGCTGAAGCCCGCACGGTCGAGCGTGCCGGGCTTGAAGTTTTCGACCAGCACGTCGGCGCCTGCCAGCAGCCGCTCGAGGATGGCCGCACCCTCGGCCGTCTTGAAGTCGAGGGCCACGCTCTCCTTGTTGCGGTTGATGCTCAGGAAGTACGCGCTCTCGCCGCCGACAAACGGCGGCCCCCACGCGCGGGTGTCGTCGCCGGTGCGCGGGTGTTCCACCTTGATGACGCGGGCGCCGAGGTCGGCCAGCATCATCGTGCAGTAGGGGCCCGACAGCACACGCGTCAGGTCAATCACCGTCAGGCCATGCAGCGGGCCACTCATGCAGACTCCTTGCCGGACAGCGACCGGGCAATGGTCGCCAGGTCGGAAATCACCGCGTAGGCGGTGTGGGTCAGGGTGCCGCTCCGCTGGACGATGCCGAGATCGCCGATTGGGTGCAGTGCCAGATAGAGCGCATTGTCGGTGTCGTCGACACCGGCCAGCGGGTCGTCGCTGGCCAGGGCCATCGGCTGGACGCACGCCGTGATGCCCGAGGCGGTCCGCTCGGCCGAGGCCACGAGCCTCAGTCGTCGCCCCTCGTCTGCCGCGCGGCGGACGTCGCCGGCGGTGAGGTGCGCGATGCCGGTGCGGGCGACCTGCTGCGGCGTGATGTCGCCGTCCATCAGCACGTTGACGAGGGCAGCCGTCTTGGCTGCGGCATCCCACCCGTCGATGTCGAGTGAGGGATCGGCCTCGGCGATGCCCCGGGCCTGCATCTCGGCGACGGCATCAGAGAACGACTGCCCCGTGCCGAGGGCCGACAGTACGAAGTTGGTGGTGGTGTTGATAACGCCGCGGAAACCATCGACGCGCACCCCGGGCAGCGTCTCGCGCACGAGGTTGAAGACGGGGATGCCGTCCATGACCGCGCCTTCGTGCAGGAACCACCGACCGGCCTGCCGGGCCTGCGCCAGGAGGGCACGTGCGGCGAAGGCCGCCGGGCCCTTGTTCACGGTGACGGCGTGCATGCCGTGCTGCAGCGCAGCAGACACATGCGCGCGCGCCGGTTCGCCGCGGGTGATGTCGAGCACCGTCGACTCGACGCACACGAGGCGTCCACGGGCGGCATCGTCCGCGCAGCGGCGGGCGACCTCGGTCAGCAGGCCGATGCCTGCATCGCCCTCCGGTGCCTGCCCGGTGTGCAGGGCGCCGAGGCTGTGGCCGTCGGCGACGAGCCGGGCCGCGCGTGCGGTGTCGAGGCCGCGGGCATCAATGGCCAGGCCATGCCGCCGCGTGGCGATGCCGACGACATCGGCGGTGAAGGGAAGCGTGGCGGCCATCTCGTCGAGCAGGGACACGAGGCGCCGACCGACGTGGCCGAAGCCCACGAGGGCCAGCCGCAGATGGGGTCGGCCCGCTGGTGCAGCGGCATGCATGCGCGGCAGTATACTTTCGACATGAGGCGCCTGCCGACTCTCGCACTGCTCGCGCTCGTGCTGCTGCGGCCGGCACCGGTGGCTGCGCAGGCGACCCCGTCACCTTCCGTCGTCGTCATGCAGGGCAGCGGCGTCGTGCGCCGTGCGCCTGACCAGGCCCTGGTGCGCATCGGGGCCGAATCGACCGCCCCCAGCCCGAAGGCCGCGCAGCAGGCCACGGCCACCGCGATGGCGGGCGTCATGGCACAGCTGACCGCCGCAGGCATCAGCGGCGATGCGGTGCGCACCACGGCCGTGACGGTGCAGCAGGAATTCGATTACGTGAATGGCCGGCAGGTGCCGCGAGGCTATGTGTCGCGCAACGCCATCGAAGTGCGCGTCGACGATCTGGCGCGGCTGCCGCAGGTGCTCGACGCCTCGGTGGCTGCAGGTGCTACATCGGTGCAGGGGCTCGAGTGGACCCTGAGGAATCGCGCGACGGCCGAACGTGAGGCGGTGACCCTGGCCGTGGCCGATGCCGTGGCCCGCGCCGAGGCCGCAGCGGCCGGTGCGCGGCGAAGCGTCGAGGCCGTGCTGCGCATCGAGGAATCGGGCGCGGTGATGGCCGTGCGCAGCGCGCCGATGGCTGTGCAGGTCGGCCGGATGCAGGACGCCGTCGCCGCCACGCCGGTGTCGATGGGCGAGATCGAAGTGCGCGCGCAGGTCACCGTGACCGCGAGCCTCAAGTAATGGCCTTCCGCGGAACAGGGCCGCTGCCCGAGCTGATGGCCGGCGAGGTGCGGCGCTACAGCCGGCACCTGATCCTGCCCGAGGTGGGGGTCGACGGCCAGCGGCGGCTCAAGCAGTCGCGTGTGCTGTGCGTGGGGGCCGGCGGGCTCGGCTCACCGGCGGCCATGTATCTGGCAGCCGCCGGTGTGGGCACCCTGGGCCTCGTCGATTTCGATGTCGTCGACCTCAGCAATCTGCAGCGCCAGCTGCTGCATGGCACGAGCGATGTCGGCCGCCCCAAGCTCGACTCGGCCGCCGACCGGCTGCGCGAGGTGAATCCCCACGTGCGCATCGAGCCGCACCACACGGCACTCACCTCGGCCAATGCCCTCGACCTGCTGCGCGAGTACGACGTCATCCTCGACGGCACCGATAACTTTCCCACCCGCTATCTCGTGAACGACGCGTGCGTGCTGCTGCGCAAGCCGAACGCCTTCGGCAGCATCTTCCGCTTCGAGGGGCAGGCCTCGGTGTTCGGGGTCGAGGGCGGGCCGTGCTACCGGTGCCTCTATCCCGAACCGCCGCCGCCCGGCCTTGTGCCGAGCTGTGCCGAGGCGGGCGTGCTCGGCGTGCTGCCGGGCATCATCGGCACCATCCAGGCGACCGAGACCATCAAGCTGCTGCTCGGCATCGGCCAGCCCCTCATCGGCCGGTTCCTCGTCTTCGAGGCGCTGCGGATGCGCTTTCGTGAGCTGACGCTGCGGCGCGACCCCGAGTGCCCGGTATGCGGCGACCATCCGACCGTCACCGCGCTCATCGACTACGAGCAGTTCTGCGGCGTCGCGCCCCCGACGCCCGATGCGGGGGCGGCGTCCGACCCGGACATCAAGCCGAGGGCCCTGCGCGACTGGATGGCCTCGGGGACGCCACCTGTGGTGCTCGACGTGCGCGAGCCCCAGGAATGGGACATCTGCCACCTGCCCGGGGCGGTACTCATCCCGCTGGGCGACCTGCCCCAGCGCATCGGCGAACTCGACCCGCAGGTGCCTGTGGTGTGCCAGTGCCGTTCCGGCATCCGCAGCGCCCGCGCGGCCCAGTTCCTGCGGCTGCAGGGCTTCCGCGACGTCAGGAACCTGACCGGCGGCATCCTGGCCTGGTCCGACGAGGTCGACCCGACCGTCCCGAAGTACTGAGCCGCGACGCCCTTGTGTCGGCGGGCGTGAACGACCGGTGCCCCGGTCCGCGCCCGTGTCTCCCCCCGAATTCCGGCCCCAGACGCGGCTCTGGAATGGGAAATCGGACTTGTCTGGTCCGATTCCTGCACCTAAACTAGGACGTTGGGAGTCGTATATAACGCGTCATGCTGAGGCTGTCGAAAAAATCAGACTACGCCCTGATGTCGATGAAGCACCTGGCCACCCGTCCGGGTGAGGCCGGTGCGGCCAGTGCGCGCGAGATTGCGGAGGCGTACAGCATTCCGCTCGACCTGCTGGCCAAGGTGCTGCAGCAGCTCGTCCGGCAGCACCTGCTGGTGTCGGTGCAGGGCACGCGGGGCGGCTATCGCCTGGCCCGCACGCCCGATGCGATCACCGTGGCCGACATCGTCCAGGCCATGGACGGCCCCTTCACCGTGACGGCCTGCTCGCCCGACGACCACGCGTGCGACCAGTACAGCACCTGCAGCATCCGCGATCCACTCTGGAAGATTCGCAACCGCATCTTCCACACCCTCAATGCCGTGACGCTGGCGGAGATGTCCAGCGATGCCGTGCCGGAACCCGGCGTCTCGCCCATGACGTTCGTGGGGTCGCGTCCGTCATGAGCATCTACCTCGATCATCACGCCACAACGCCGGTCGACCCTCGTGTGGTCGAGGCCATGCTGCCGTGCTTCACCACGACCTTCGGGAATGCTTCGAGCCGGCTGCACCGCCACGGCTGGGAGGCGCAGCGGCTGGTCGAGTCGGCGCGCCGTGATGTGGCGGCGCTGATGGGCGCGCCGGCGCGCGCCGTGGTCTTCACGAGCGGGGCCACCGAGTCGAACCTGCTGGCGCTCGAGGGCGTGGCCGGCGCGGCTTCTGCAGACCGCCGGACCATCATCACCGCGGCCACCGAGCACGCGTCCGTGCTCGAGGCCTGCCGCCGTCTCGGGGCGCGGGGGTTCCGCGTGGTGGTCCTGCCGGTCGAGGCCGATGGGCGCCTGTCTCCCGAGACGGTCCGCAGTGCCGTGGGGCCTGACACGCTCGTGGTCAGTGTGATGCTGGCGCAGAACGAAGTGGGCATGATTCAGCCCCTGGCCGACATTGCGCGCGTCGCGCATGAGGCCGGCGCGCTGGTGCACACCGATGCGGTGCAGGCGCTGGGGAAGGTGCCTGTCGATGTGACGACGCTCGAGGTCGACCTGGCATCGTTCAGTGCGCACAAGGTGTATGGCCCCAAGGGTGTGGGTGCGCTGTATGTGCGGCCGGGCGTCGAGCGCCGGTTGGCGGCGGTCATGCCGGGCGGTGGCCAGGAGCGGGGCCTGCGCGGCGGCACGCTGAACGTGCCCGGTATCGTCGGCTTCGGTGCCGCGTGCCGCATCGCTCGCCACGAGATGGCGTCGGAGGCCCCACGGCTGGAAGGCCTGCGCGACCGGCTGTGGTCGGCGCTGCAGGCGCAGGTGCCCGGTGTGCGCCGGAACGGCGCGGCATCGCCGAGGCTGCCTGGCAACCTGCACGTGACGTTTCCCGAGACCGACGGCGAGGCGCTGATGCAGGCGCTGTCTGAGGTGTCGGTATCGTCCGGGGCGGCTTGCCAGACGGCTGAGCCCTCGCACGTGCTGCTGGCCCTGGGCCTCACGCCGGCGCAGGCCCAGGCCTCGCTGCGGTTCGGCCTCGGCCGGGGCACGACGGCTGACGAGATTGACCGTGCGGCTGCGCACGTGGCGGCCGTGGTGGCGCAGGTGCGCCGCGCGGCGAGGGTGGCGTAAATGACTCCAGACACGTCCGTGACTTCCGCCTCCGAACCCCGCATCGAGATTACCGACAGCGCGGCGCGCGTGATCACGCGGCAGCTGGCGCGGCACCAGCTGGCCGGCGGCGGCCTGCGCATCGCCATCAAGGCTGGCGGCTGCTCGGGCTTTGCCTACACCTTCAGCTTCGAGGCGGCGCCCCGCCCCACCGACCGCGTCTTCACCGCGGCCGGCGGCGCGCAGGTGTTCGTCGACCCGCGCAGCCTGCGTCTGCTGGACGGCACCGTGCTCGACTTTGACGAACAGAACCTGATGGCCACCTCCTTCACGCTGCAGAACCCGCACGCCACCAGCACCTGCGGGTGCGGCGCGTCCTTTTCCGCATAACCAGACCTATGTCCACCTCTACTGACGTCATCGAACAGCTCGCGACCACCGAGTACAAGTACGGCTTTGTCACCGACATCGAGCAGGACATCGCCCCGAAGGGCCTGAATGAGGACATCGTCCGCCTCATCTCGTCCAAGAAGGGCGAGCCCGAGTGGCTGCTCGAGTGGCGCCTGCGCGCATTCCGCACGTGGCTCCGCATGGAAGAGCCGTCGTGGCAGAACGTGCAGTACGACCGGGTCGACTATCAGGCAATCTCGTACTACGCCGCGCCCAAGGAGAAGAAGAAGCTGAACAGCATGGACGAGGTCGACCCCGAAATCAGGGCGACGTTCGACAAGCTGGGCATTCCGCTCATCGAGCAGCAGATGCTGGCCGGCGTCGCTGTCGACGCCGTGTTCGACTCGGTGTCGGTGGCCACCACCTTCCGCAGCAAGCTGGCCGAGCTCGGCATCATCTTCTGTTCGTTTTCCGAGGCGGTGAAGGATCACCCCGAGCTGGTGCGCCAGTATCTCGGGTCGGTGGTGCCGCACACCGACAACTTCTTCGCCGCGCTCAACTCGGCGGTCTTCAGCGACGGCAGCTTCGTGTTCGTGCCCAAGGGGGTGCGCTGCCCCATGGAGCTGTCGACCTACTTCCGTATCAACGCGAAAGAGACAGGGCAGTTCGAGCGCACCCTCATCATCTGCGAGGAGGGCGCCTCGGTCAGCTACCTCGAGGGCTGCACGGCACCCAAGCGCGACGAGAACCAGCTGCACGCGGCGGTGGTCGAACTGGTGGCGCTCGACCACGCGACCATCAAGTATTCGACGGTGCAGAACTGGTATCCCGGCGACAAGAACGGCGTCGGCGGCATCTACAACTTCGTGACCAAGCGCGGCATCTGCCGCGGCGTGGCGAGCAAGATCACCTGGACCCAGGTCGAGACCGGTTCAGCCGTCACCTGGAAGTACCCGAGCTGCATCCTGCAGGGCGACGACTCGGTGGGCGAGTTCTACTCGGTGGCCGTCACCAACAACCGCCAGCAGGCCGACACCGGCACCAAGATGATCCACCTCGGCCGCAACACGCGCAGCACGATTGTGTCGAAGGGCATCTCGGCAGGCCAGGGCCAGAACACCTACCGCGGCGCGGTCAAGATCGGCAAGCACGCGGCCAACGCCCGCAACTACTCGCAGTGCGACTCGCTGCTCATCGGCGACCGCTGCGGCGCCCACACGTTCCCCTACCTCGAGATCAAGAACACGTCGGCCAAGGTCGAGCACGAGGCGTCGACGTCCAAAATCGGCGAGGACCAGATCTTCTACTGCGAGCAGCGCGGCATCTCGAAGGAAGACGCCATCAACATGATCGTCTCGGGCTTCTGCAAGGAAGTCTTCCGCGAGCTGCCCATGGAGTTTGCCGTCGAGGCGCAGAAGCTGCTGGGCATCTCGCTCGAAGGGTCTGTCGGTTAACCGCGTTTTCATTTTCAGGGTTCATCACGTCATGTCGCTACTGAGCATTCAGGATCTGCACGTCAAGGTCGAGGACAAGCACATTCTCAAGGGCGTCTCGCTCGAGATTCAGGCGGGCGAGGTGCACGCCATCATGGGACCCAACGGGTCGGGCAAGAGCACGCTGGCCCGCGCCCTGTCGGGACACCCGGGGTACGAAGTCACCGGCGGGCGGGTGCTGTACCGCGGCGAGGATCTGCTCGAGATGGCCCCGGACGAGCGCGCGCGCAAGGGCGTGTTCATGGCGTTCCAGTACCCGGTCGAGATTCCGGGCGTCAACAACGCCTACTTCCTCAAGGCCGCCCTCAACGCGGTGCGCAAGGAGCGGGGGCTCGATGATCTGGACGCCATCGATTTCATGGCCCTCGTGAAGGAGAAGGCCCGGCTGCTCGAGATGGACGAGTCGATGCTGCAGCGCTCGGTCAACGAGGGTTTCTCGGGCGGCGAGAAGAAGCGCAACGAGATCTTCCACATGGCCGTGCTCGAGCCGACACTGGGCATTCTCGACGAGACCGACTCGGGCCTCGACATCGATGCCCTCCGCATCGTCTCGCACGGGGTGAATGCGCTGCGCGGCGAGGACCGATCGTTCATCGTCGTCACCCACTATCAGCGGCTGCTCAACTACATCGTTCCCGATGTCGTGCACGTGCTGAGCGAGGGCCGCGTGGTGCGGTCGGGCGGCCGCGAGCTGGCCCTCGAGCTGGAAGAGAAGGGGTACGGCTGGATCGAGACGGCGGAGGCACGCGCGTGAGCACCGCCACCCTCGACGAACGACAGGTGCCGTACCTGGCCGAGCACGATCGCTTCGTGCGTGGACGCGGCGACGCCGCCCCGGCCCGCGTCCGCACACTGCGTGAGCAGGGCCGCGCCCTGTTCCAGGCCCTGGGCTTCCCGACGACGCGCGACGAAGCGTGGCGGTTCACCAATGTGCAGGCCATCGCCTCGACGCCGTTCCGGCTGGGCGACGGCGTGCCGACCAACCCGGCCCCGCTGGTGCAGCGCGTGGCGCTGCCCGGTGCCGTGCGCCTGGTGCTGCTGAACGGGCGCTTTGCGCCCGAGCTCTCCGACCTGGCCGCGGTGCCGACCGGCCTCAAGATTGGCAGCCTCTCCACCGCGCTCGCGCAGGGCGCCCCTGAGTGCAGCCACCTCGGGCAGACCCCGATGGACGGGCACCCGTTTGCCGCGCTCAATACCGCGTTTCTCGAAGACGGCGCGCTGATTGCGGTCCGAAAGGGCGCGGTCATCGAGACGCCGATTCACATTGTGATCATCACCGGAGGTACCGGCAAGACCATGGTGCATCCACGGGTGCTGATGGTGGCCGGCGAGGCCAGCCAGGCGACCGTGGGCATCACGCTGCTCACCTCTGCCGGTGAGGCGCATTACACCAATCTCGTGACCGAAGTCGCCGTCGCCGACGAGGCGCACCTCGAGTGCGTGCTCGACCAGCGCGGCACCGAAGGGGCCTTCCTGACCTCGAACCTGCACGTGAGCGTGGCGCGGCAGGGCACCTTCCGCCTGCGGTCCGTGACGCTGGGCGGCCGCATCGTGCGCAACGACGCATCGGCGGTGCTGGCCGGCGAGGGCGCGCATGTCGATCTCGACGGTGTCTACCTCGTCGACGGCAGCGGCCTTGTCGACAATCACACCACCATCGACCACGCCACCCCGCACTGCACCAGCCACGAGCTCTACAAGGGCATCCTCGACGGCAAGGCACGGGCCGTGTTCAACGGACGCATCATTGTCCGCCTCGACGCGCAGAAGACCGACGCCAAGCAGACCAACCGGGCCCTGCTGCTTTCGGACGACGCCACCATCAACTCGAATCCGCAGCTCGAGATCTTCGCCGACGACGTGAAGTGCACGCACGGGGCGGCGGTGGGGCAGCTCGATGATGAGGCGCTGTTCTACCTGCGCGCGCGCGGGCTCACCGAGCAGGCGGCTCGCGACATGCTGATTCACGCCTACGCCGGCGAGGTGCTCGGGCGCATCGGGGTGCCCGCGCTGCGCCAGCAGCTCGAGCGCGAGCTCTTCCGCCAGCTCGAGCGCGACCTGGCCGAGCACACCCACCCCGGCGCACTGCCGGCGACCACCGGGAGCCCCGACCACGCATGAGCGATGCCACGCCCTTCGACGTCGGCGCGCTTCGGGCGCAGTTTCCCATCCTGGGCACCACGGTGCACGGGAAGCCTCTGGTGTATCTCGACAATGCGGCCACCACGCAGAAGCCGCAGGTCGTGATTGATGCCCTGCGCGACTACTACGCCACGAGCAACGCCAACGTGCACCGGGGCGTGCACTACCTCAGCGGGCGAGCCAGCGACCAGTTCGATCGGGCCCGCGCGACGATCGCCCGCTTCCTGGGCGCTGCCTCGCCGTCGGAGATTATCTTCACGCGCAACGCGACGGAGAGCATCAACCTGGTGGCCCAGGCCTGGGGCCGGGCCACGGTGTCGGCCGGTGACGAGATCGTGATCTCAGCCATCGAGCACCACTCGAACATCGTGCCATGGCAGCTGCTCTGCGAGCAGACCGGGGCCGTGCTCCGGGTGATTCCGATGTTCGATTCGGGCGAGCTCGATCTCGACGCAGCCCGGCGCCTGATTGGCCCGAAGACACGGATGCTGGCTGTGACGGCGCTGTCGAACGCGCTCGGCACCGTCACGCCGCTCGCCGAGCTGATCGCCCTCGCGCGCGGCGCCGGGGCGCGCGTGCTGGTCGATGGCTCGCAGGCGGCGTATCACATGCCGGTCGATGTGCAGGCGCTCGACTGCGACTTCTTTGTGATGACCGGCCACAAGGTCTACGGCCCGACCGGCATCGGCGTGCTGTACGGCAAGGCGGCCGTGCTCGACGCCATGCCGCCCTGGCAGGGCGGCGGCGACATGATTGCGTCGGTCACCTTCGAGAAGAGTACGTGGAACGTGCTGCCGTACAAGTTCGAGGCGGGGACGCCGGACATCTCGGGTGCAATCGTGCTCGGGGTGGCCGTCGAGTTCCTCGCGGCCGTCGGGTTCGACCGCGTGCAGGCGCACGAGTCGGCCCTGCTGGCCTACGGCACCGACGCCCTGCAGCAGGTGCCCGGCCTGCGCCTCATCGGGACGGCGGCGCACAAGGCGAGCATCCTCTCGTTTGTCATCGACGGCATCCACCCCCACGACATCGGCACCATTGTCGACCTGTCGGGCGTGGCCATCCGCACGGGCCATCACTGTGCGCAGCCCGTCATGGATCGCCTGGGCATTCCCGCCACGGCGCGGGCGTCGCTGGCGATGTACAACACCCGTGACGACATTGATGCGCTGGTGGCCGCCCTGCACCACGCGCGAAAGGTGCTGCTCTAGTGTCAGACCTCAGCGAGCTCTATCAGGAAGTCATCCTCGACCACAACCGCCGGCCGCGGAACTTCCGCGTCATTGACCCGGCCACGCGCGAGCAGGAAGGCTACAACCCGCTCTGCGGCGACCGGCTCCGCCTGTATCTGACCGTCGCCGACGGGCGCATCACCGATGTGGCCTTCCAGGGGTCGGGCTGTGCCATTTCGAAGGCCTCGGCCTCGCTGATGACCGAGGCGGTCAAGGGCCGGACGGTCGACGAGGCGCGGGCCCTCTTCGACCAGTTCCACCAGATGATCACCTCGCCCCCGGGTTCTCCACTGGCCGACCTCGGCAAGCTGAGCGTACTCTCGGGCGTGCGCGACTTTCCGACACGCGTCAAGTGTGCCGGGCTGGCCTGGCACACCCTCAAGGCTGCGGTGGCCGACTCGCCATCGACCCCCATCTCGACCGAATAAAGGAGCCGCTTGCGCATGCTGCCGATGATGCCTCCGGGCACGATGCCACCGCCGTCGGTGCCCCATCCCCATAGCGCCCCGCCTGCACCCGCCGGAGCGGCGGCCACGCCGGCGCCTGCGACCAGCGAGCCGGTGAGTGACCTCGTCCCATCGGTCGAGCAGACGGCTGCGCTGCGGCCAGCAGTGATCGAGGCGCTCAAGACGGTGTTCGACCCCGAGATTCCCGTGAACATCTACGAACTCGGCCTCATCTACGACGTCATCGTCGACGCAGAGGCGAGGGTCGGCGTGCGCATGACGCTGACGGCGCCGGCGTGTCCGGCCGCGCAGACGCTGCCGGTCGAGGTGCGCGAGAAGGCCTCGCGCGTGGCGGGCGTCAGCTCGGCGCGCGTGGAAGTCGTGTGGGATCCGCCCTGGACCAAGGACCGGATGTCCGACGCGGCGAAGCTGCAGCTGGGGATGTTCTAGCCGCCATGCGCGTGCTCGTGTGCACGGCCACGTCACTCGAGAGCGAGTGGCTGCGCGCGCAGGCCGCATCCCATCCGGACCTCGACTGCATCGTCACCGGGGTCGGTCCGGTCAATGCCGCTCACGCCGTGACGCAGGCGCTGCTGACCCGCCGCCCCGATGCCGTGATCGTGTGCGGCATCGCCGGGGCCTATCCTTCGTCCGGCCTCGAGGTGGGTGAGGTGGTGTGCGCCTCGAGCGAGTGCTACGGCGACCTGGGGGCGCAGAGCCCCGATGGCTTCCTCGACATGGAGGCGCTGGGGTTTCCGGTGATTGCCGGACCACCGGCCTATTTCAATCGCCTGCCGCTGCAGGTGTTTCCCGTTGAGCGCTGCGTGCCGCATATCACCGTGTCGACCTGTACCGGCACCGAGGCCGATGCCCGGGCCCTCGAGGCGCGCACGGGCGGCGCCGTCGAGAACATGGAAGGGGCGGCCGTCGCGCACGTGGGGCTGCTGCACGGCGTGCCGGTCGGCCAGGTGCGCGGCATCAGCAACCTGGTGACCACCCGCAATCCGCGCGCGTGGCGCATTCACGAGGCGGCGCTGGCCGCGCAGCAGGCCCTCTGGACATGGCTGACCGCACGCTGACCTTTGCGTTTTCGCCGTGTCCCAACGACACATTTGCCTTCCACGCACTCGTGCACGGTCTGGTGCCGGGCGTCAGCGTGCAGCCGCAGCTCGACGACATCGAGGCCCTGAACCTGCGCGCGGAACGGGGCGAAGCCGACATCACCAAGGTGTCGATGGCGGCCGTTGGTCGCGTCCGCCAGCACTATGTGCTGCTGCGCGCGGGCGGAGCGGCCGGCTTCGGCGTGGGGCCCATCGTGGTCGCGCGCACACCGCGGCCTGTGGGCGGGCGCATCGCCATCCCGGGCGAGCGGACGACGGCGGCGCTGCTGCTGCGACTGGTCGGGCACTTCGAGACGGTGCCCATGCGCTTTGATCGCATCGAAGATGCGGTGCTGTCGGGCGAGGTCGACTGCGGCGTGCTCATTCACGAGGGCCGCTTCACGTATGAAGCGCGCGGGCTCACGCTGCTGGAAGATCTGGGCCGCGTCTGGGAAACCCGCCACCATTGTCCGCTGCCGCTGGCCGCCATCGCCATCCGGCGCGACCTCGCCGACGCCTGGGGGGCGCGGGTCGATGCCGCGCTGCGGGCCAGCGTCGAGTATGCCTTCGCGCATCCGGCGGCGAGTGCGGCGTATGTGGCCGCCCATGCGCAGGAGATGGATCCCGACGTGACCCGGCGCCACATTGCCCTGTATGTGAATGATTACACCCGTGCACTCGACGGGCAGGCGGTGTATCGTCTCGTGCAGTGGGCTGAGGCCGAGGGAGTGTTCCCTGCCGCCGATTCCACGCTGCCCCTGTTTCTGGCCTGATTCACGACACGGGAGCCGAACTCTGGCTGCCCGCCTGAGGACGCTGATGATGAGACGAGCGATCTGCACCACCCTGAGCCTGCTGCTGCTCGGCGCGACGGTAACCGGCGTCGGCGCCCAGTCGGCCCCGGCCCAGCCGCCCACGCCGACCGATGTCCGGCCCGGCAGCATCACCGCCGAAGACGTTCCGTATCCCTATCCTTCGTCGTATCTCGACTTCACGACGTACGGGCAGGCCGTGCGCATCGCCTACATGGATGTGGCGCCCCTCGGCACGCCGAACGGGCACACGGTGGTGTTGTTCCACGGGATGAACTTCGCCGGCTTCTACTTCGGCGGCCCGGCCGAGGCCATCCGCAAGGAAGGCTTCCGCGTCATCATCGTCGACCAGATCGGCTTTGGCCGGTCGTCGAAGCCGATCATTCCGTACAACTTCCACGACATGGCGTACAACACGCGCCGCATCCTCGACCACCTGAAGATTGACAAGGTGATGGTCGTGGGGCACTCGATGGGCGGCATGCTCGCCGCGCGCTTTGCGACACAATACCCGCAGCGCACCGAGCGCGTGGTCATCTACAACCCCATCGGGCTCACCGACGCGCGGTTCGACCGCCCGTGGACGCCGGTCGACGAGTCATATCCGCGCAACCTCGCCTCGACGTACCAGACGGTGCGTGCCGGGCTCTTCCGCTATGTGTCTCACCGGCCCGAGGCATGGAATGCCGATTTCGAGCGCTGGGCCCGCGTGCGCTACGCGTGGACGCTCAGCGCCGACTGGCCGCGCTATGCGATGGTGCAGTCGCTCATCAGCCAGATCACCTACCTCGATCCGGTCGTCAATGACTGGGCGAACATCAAGGCACCGACGCTGGCATTCGGTGGAGCCGAGGACAGCCTGGCCGGCACCGCGGCCGTGTTTCAGGCGCGCATGAAGCACATCGCCGACACGGTGCCCAATGGCAACGGCCGACTGCTCCTGCTGCCGGGCCTGGGCCATGTGCCGCACCTTGAAGATCCGGGCCGCACCTATCCGCCGCTGCTGGCGTTCCTGAAGGAAGGGCTCGCGACGCGCTGAGCGTGCGCCCAGACGCTGGGGTTCCGCGTTGCTCTACTGCGAGCAGCGCGGAGCCGCTACTGACTGCCCCGCCATCACGGCCGCGCGGTACGCCGCGATTTCCCGCTCGCAGCGCGAGGTGTCGGCGCGCTGGACAATCTTGAACAGGGCCCAGCCGGCCAGACTCGACAGAGGGGCGGGCGGCGAGCGGAACGCGACGGGCGTCCACTGAGAGATGAAGTCGCTGTGTGTCGGAGTCCCGAACGGCGTGGGCGCGCCTTTCCGAATGTCGAACCCTTCCAGAATGTTG
Source organism: uncultured Bifidobacteriaceae bacterium (assembly GCA_964643765.1). GTDB lineage: Bacteria > Acidobacteriota > Vicinamibacteria > Vicinamibacterales > UBA2999 > VFZN01. The sequence continues at coordinate 341,521 of CAZXTM010000001.1, forward strand.
ATACGGGGCGCCGCCCCGAACACCTGTACCTGAAACTGCAGCTTGAGACCGGCCTGATTCTGCTGCGCGCGCGCTTCTGAGATGCGCAGCCCCTGGCGGATGCGCGACATCGACACCCCGAGACGGGTCGGGTCAACGGTGGCCTCGTCGCCGGCCTGCCCGGCCTGATCGGCGGGCGTCGTCGACTGGGCCAGGCCAGGGGCGGCCGTCGCCAGCAGCATCGCGAGGGTCAGCAGCGCGCACCGCATGCACGCATTATGACGCGTTCGGGGTCGGGTTGGCCTGACGTCAGTCGGCCCGCAGGCCCAGCGCCCGCTGCAGGCAGTGCTGCACCCGGGTCACGCCCTCGGTGAGCGCGGCCGGTCCCGGCTGCAGGATATAGGCCGACTTCACTTCATACAGATGCCCGTCGCGCACGGCCGGAATGGCGTCCCAGCCCGGTCGGGCCGCTACTCGCTCGGGGCGGAAGGGCTTGCCGCACCACGATCCGAGAATCACGTCGGGCTGCGCCGCAATGACCTCATCGCCCGTGACGATGCGGTCTCTGGCCAGCGAGGCCTGGCGCCGATCGGGAAAAATCGGGTCGCCGCCGGCAATCTCGACCAGTTCCTCGACCCACCGGATGCCCGAGATGAGCGGGTCGTCCCATTCCTCGAAGAACACGCGTGGCCGTCGCGGGAATGCACGGGCCTGCACGCGAATCTCGTCGAGCCCGGCCTCGAGCTGCGCGACCAGGGCCTCGCCGCGTCCGGCCGCACCGACAATGCCGGCCAGCACGCGAATCATCTGGAAGATCTCGGCGACCGAGCGCTGGTTGAACGTGAACACCGGATATCCGCGCTTCACGAGCGTCGTGGTGATCTCGGCCTGCAGATCCGAGAAGGCCAGGATCAGGTCGGGCTTCAGAGCCTCGATCTTTTCGTAGCGGGCGTGCAGGAACGACGAGACCTTCGGCTTCTGCCGCGCTTCGGGCGGTCGCACGGTGTAGCCACTCACGCCGACGACGCGATCGCCTTCGCCAAGCAGGTACAGCGTTTCGGTGGTCTCTTCCGTGAGGCAGACGATGCGTCGTGGATAGTCCATACAGCACTCAGGGATGCAGGGCCGCTGCGAACCGGTCGATGGCGTCGGCCACCCGGGGGCCCGGCACGGTGAGCCACGATCCCTGCAGCACGACGATGCGTCCCTGCCGCACGGCTGGGACGGAGGCCAGTGTCTGCCAGGCGGCACGATCGCCCGGGGCATCGGCGCGGGCCGGATCGGTGCCGCCGCGAATCTCGAGAATGACCTCGGGGGCCCTGGCGAGGAGCACCTCGGTCGTGGCCTGCACCGACTCGCGCGCGACATCGGCAAACACGTTGTGGCCCCCGGCGGCCTCGAGCATGTCGTGGAGGAATCCGGTGCCGCCGACGGCGTAGATGTTCCGGAGGCTGCCGGGCTCGCGGCCGAACACCAGCAGGGTACGCGGTCGGGGGCGTCCGGCGACGCGCGCACGCGTGGCAGCGATCTGCCGCTCGATCCGGAGTGCCAGCGCTTCGGCCTCGGCCTGATGCCCGGTGCGCAGACCCAGGGCCCGCAGCGTGGCGAGGGCATCGGCGAGTCCGCCGTGCCGATAGTCGAAGGCGGCGGTGCCTGTGCGTGCCAGCTGCGCTTTCAGCTCGGCCTGCGAGCCGTAGGTGATCACGAGGTCGGGCCTGAGCGAGAGGATGCGTTCGACGTCGGGGTCGAGCAGCGCGCCCACGCGGGGCAGTGCCCGCACGGCCTCGGGGTCGCGGTCGAAGCTGCTGACGGCGACCACCTGGGGACCGGCCCCGATGGCAAACAGCATCTCGGTCAGATTCGGCACCAGCGAGATGATGCGTCGGGGTGCCTGCGCCATCAGCGGGACGGCGGCAGCCAGGGCGAGGACCAGCGCCACCCGCAGGGCCATGCGGCGGCGCGCCAGGGGTGTCGTCATGCGTGCCTCACCAGCAGCCAGAGGAAGAAGGGGCCGCCAATGACGGCCGTGATGATGCCCACAGGCACTTCCACCGGGGCGAGCAGCGTGCGTGCCAGCACGTCGCAGGCCACGAGGAAGGCTGCGCCCACGAGCGTGGACGCCGGAAGCACCAGGCGGTGATCGGCGCCCACCACGAGGCGGACGAGGTGCGGCACGATGATGCCGATGAAGCCCACGGGCCCGCCCAGCGAGACGGCGGCCCCGGTCGCCAGCGAGGCGCTCACGAAGGCCAGCCGCTGCGCGCCGGCGACATCGACGCCGCGCGATGCGGCCACATCCTCGCCCATCGTCAGGAGGTTGAGCGCGCGAGGCAGCACGGCCATGCCGGCGGCTGACAGCAGCAGCAGTGGCAGGGCGCCGGCGAGGGGGGCGAGCGTGCCGACGTCGAGGTCGCCCATCAGCCAGCGCACGGCGCGCAGCGCGTCGGCCATGTCGGCGAAGTACTGCACGAAGAGAATCAGGGCCGAGAAGAACGCGTTGAGCGTGACGCCGGCCAGCAGCAGCACGTTGGTCGACAGTCCCCGGCGCTGCGAGGCCGCCAGGGCATACACGATGGCGGTGGCCAGCATCGACCCGGCGAAGCTGGCGAGGGGCACGGCCGAAATGCCCAGCAGCGTCGCTTCGAGGCGGAAGGCGGTGGCGAGCATGGCGCCGAGCGCCGCGCCGGACGACACGCCGAGCGTGAACGGCGTGGCGAGGGGATTGCGCAGCAGGGCCTGCAGCACGACGCCCGCGGCGGCCAGCGCCGCGCCTACCAGTGCCCCGGCCAGCACCCGGGGCAGGCGTGCCACGAAGAAGATCTGGGCGTCGACATTGGCCTGCCAGTCGAGCGCGGGATCGAACGCGCGCGAGAGGCTGATGGGCGTGCTGCCGACCGTCGGGGCCCACAGCACCACCGACACGGTCAGCAGCCCGGCCGCGGCCATCACGAGGGGAAACCGGCGCCTGACCATCATGCCGGGTGCCGCCTGACGGGCACGACCGCGAAGGCCCTGGCCGCATCGGCCGGCAGCACATCGGCCTCGACGTCGAAGACGTCCCTGAGGTGCGCCGGGGTCAGCATGTCGCCCACGGGTCCGCTGCCGATGATGCGGCCGTGGCGCAGCAGCACGAGCCGGTGGCACACCGACGCGGCCAGATGCAGGTCGTGCGTCGAGAGCACGAGCGTCACGCCCCGGTCGGCATTGAGGCGGCGCAGCAGGGCGGCCAGATCGAGCTGCGCGCCGAGGTCGAGTGCGGTGGTGGGTTCGTCCAGCAGGAGCACCTGCGGCTGCTGGGCCAGCGCTGCCGCGATGATCACGCGCTGCTGCTCGCCGCCACTCAGCGTGCGGAACAGCCGGTCCTCGAGGGACGCGGTTCCGGTAGCCGCCATGGCGGCGCGGGCCTGCGCGTAGTCGTCGGGCCCCTCCATGCTGAACGGGCCCAGGTGCGGATGCCGGCCCATCAGCACCATGTCGAGGGCCGTATAGTCGAACGCCAGCTCGATGCCCTGCGGCACCACCGCCAGCTGCTTCGCCACGGCCCGCCGTGACAGGCTCGTCAGCGCGGCGCCGTTGAGCATGACCCGGCCCGACGTGGGCGTGCGGACGCCACTCAGCAGGCGAAGCAGTGAGGTCTTGCCCGACCCGTTCGGCCCGAGCAGTCCCACCACCTCCCCTGGCCGGACGTCGAGCGTCACGCCGTCGAGGACCAGCGGCGACTCGGGCCGATAGCGAAGCGAAACGTCAGCGGCCTGCAGCAACCCGCAGCCCCAGCGTGAATGTGCGGCCCGGCGACGGGAAGCCCAGTACTTCCTCGTAGCGCACGTTGGCCAGGTTCATCGCCCGGCCGGTCAGTTGCAGCCGACCGCGCAGCGTGACCGACAGGCCGGCATTGACGAGCGAGTAGGCCGGGTTGGCGAACAGGCCGCCGCCGGGTCCCCAGAACGGTTCGGCGTCCAGGGTCTGGCCGCGCCACTGCCACTGGCCGAAGGCGTTCAGGCGTCCGCGGGTGACAGAGGTGTCGAGGCCGCCCTGATGCCGGGGACGCCGCAGCAGGGCATCGCCCACGCGATACGGCGCCGGTGCCGATGTCGTCCCGTCGACAGCCAGCACCGCCGACGAGGTGAAGGTGTAGTGGCCCTGCAGCGACCACGCGCGCGACGGCCGCCATGCACCGGTGAGCTCGACGCCCCGGGTGCGGGCATTGGCGATGTTGTCGGTGCGCCACCGGCTGACGCCGGTGAACGAGCGTCCCACGGCCACGATGAGGTCGTCGAAGCGGTTGACGAACGCCGTGGCGTCGAGGTGTACGCGTCCGTCCGCCAGCGTCTGCGCCACGCCGGCATCGGCGCTGCGGCTCTGTTCGGGGCGAAGCCCGGCGTTGTCGGTGAAGGTCATTTCGAAGGCATCCGGTGGCCGGATGCCGGTGCCGGCCGCGGTATGCAGCCGCGTCTCACGCCCGGTGCCGGTCCGCAGCATGATCCACTGGGCCGTCAGCTTCGGATTGACCGACCAGCGCAGGTCGCGCGGCAGTGCGGGCCGGGGTGTCCAGCCCAGCCGATCCGCCGGCAGCGCCTCACGGACGATGCGCTCGGCGCGGGTGCCGGCGACGACGGTCAGGCGGGGATGCGCGCGCAGCCGCGCCTCGGCGAACAGGCCGAGCTGCTGGCGGCCGACGGGCATCGGCTGGCCGTCGGCCGTGATGAAGGTGCTGCCGCCCTCCTCGCGCATCCAGTCGGCACCGGTGCTGAGATCCATGCGGCCGCTGGCCGCCACGTCGGTCTGGGTGCGCGCATGCAGACGCCGCGTGTAGCCTTCCGAGGGAAACCCGCCGGCGGAGGTCAGCGTGAACTCGCTGAGGTCGGCATCGGTGCGCTGCCGGAGGCGGCTGTCCCGGCCGAACCACGGGTGCGAGACGCGCACGGCGCCTGTCTGGCGCTGCGTCAGGTTCCGGCTGGAGCGATCGACCGCCTGGAAGCGCCGGGCCGGGTCACTGCCCACCGGGCCGGGAACGCCCCGGTCGGTGTCGACCAGGCGCCAGGTGCCGCGCAGCTCGAGGCCGTCGGCGGTGCGCCAGCCCAGCGTCGCAGCGCCCTGTCCGATGCGGGCATCGTCGTTCGAGACGGCCGAGCCGTCGGGGGCCGGCCCGGTGTAGCCGGCTTCGGAGAACACATCGGCGCCGGCCTGCCAGAAGAGGCGTCCGTATTCCCCGGTGGTCGACAGGGCGCCGCGCCGCAGCTGCCGGCTGCCGCCCTCGGCCATGGCCTGCACCGTCGGGGGCCCCCCGGCTCTGGTGATGATCTGCACGACGCCGGCGACGGCGTCTCCGCCATGGAGGGCGCTCTGGGGCCCACGCACCACCTCGATGCGGTCGACATCGGCCAGCGGCACCTGCGACAGGTCGAGGCCGCCGCCGAGGCTGTTGGCGCGCACCCCGTCGACGAGCACCAGGGTGAAGTCTGATTCGCCGCCCCGCAGGAAGAGCGAGGTCTGGGCCCCGGGACCCCCGGTCTGCTGCACCGTGAGTCCGGGCACCGAACGCAGCACCTGGCTCAGGCCGAACTGCTGGCGGGCCTCGAGCTCAGCCTGTCCGATGACGGTCACACTGTCCGCCAGGCCTGACAGCGGCTGGCCGGTCTGGCTGGCGGTGACCACGACGCGCTCGTCAATGGCGGTGAGCGACAGCTGCAGGATCACGGGGGTACGGGTGTCGCCGGCCACGGTGACCGGGACGCCGGCCAGACCTGGAGCGCTGGCCCGTAGCGTCACCGACCCGGCACCGGGGTTGGGCACCTCGAAGCGTCCGTGGGCGTCTGAAAGAACGGTTGTGGTGCCGCGGGTGCCGCGGTCGACCTCGATGGTGGCCCGGACGACCGGGTGCTGGTCAGGGTCGACGACCTGTCCCCGCAGGGGGAGAGCGGGCTGGGCGGTCGCCGCGCCCGATGCGATGTGGAGGAAGAGAACGGCGGCAGCGATGGCCATCCGCGGCAGAAGTGCGGATGGCATGCTGCCCGGAAGACACGGGCAGTGCATAGGAGGCCTCCCCGGCGTGACCCGCGCCGGTTGCCTGCTGCCGGAAGTGGCAGGCAGGCCGAAGGACGTTTTCCGAATGGCGGAAGGTCTCCTGACTTGCGGATCGAGGCGCGCACCCGGCGTCTTCCCATCGCCGAGGCGACAGTGACGGAACCCTCACGAGAGGGGTTCACTGGCAGGTACGCGCTCCCCGCTTACAGTGGCGGGACCGTGTGGGAGTTACACCCAGCTTCCCTGACCGCCGGGAACGCGTCGATTGTCAAGGTGGATTGTAGCACGCGCCTTCGGGGACGCCGGCGCGCGCCCGGGCGGGATCGCCGGGGCTGACAGACGGAACAAGGGACCTGCTGCGGTGCGCGTGGGCCCTCCGGATGGATTGCGAGTAGAATACGGGGTTGGTACACCCTTTTTTTGGCGGGCCCGCGGCAGCGGCGGGCCGACTTCAATGAGGACCGCATGAGCAAGAGTTCGACCGTGACCGTTCGCGAGACCCCCGTGCAGCAGGTGTCCACGGCGACGGCTGGCGGCCTTGTCATTCACTCGGAAAACCTGGTCATTGACACCGACGAGCGCATCGAGCTGGTCGATCTGACCGAGCGTCTGATGGCCTACGTCCGCCCCTTCGGTATCAAGGAAGGGATGATCACCGTGTGGTCGATGCACACCACCTGCGCGGTGTTCATCAACGAGTTCCAGAAGGCGCTGCTGGTCGACATCAAGAAGTTTCTCGAGGAGATGGTGGCACGCGATCGGTATTACATGCACAACGATCCCGACCACTCCGACTGCGACCGCATGAACGCCGACTCGCACCTGCGCGCCACGCTGCTCGGCCACTCGCTCACGCTGCAGATCAGCGGCGGCGAGGTGGTGCTGGGGCAGTGGCAGCGCGTGCTGGCGGCCGAGCTCGACGGCCCGCGCGCGCGCACCCTGCGCGTCCAGGTGTGGGGGATTCGCTAGGACGGCCCCCCATGATTGCCCGCGTGCGTGAGGCAGGGCTCGACGACATCGCCCGCAAGGTCGAGGCGGGCACCCGCCTGTCGTTTGACGAAGGGGTCAGGCTCTTCACGGCGCCCGACCTGTTCGCGGTCGGCTGGCTGGCCAACCAGGTGCGCGAGCGCATCAACGGCGATCGCACCTACTTCAACTACAACCTGCGCATCGAGGCGACCAACGTCTGCGAGGCCTCGTGCCTCTTCTGCGCCTTCGCCCGCCTGCAGGAAGGGGCGCCCGGCGCGCGCACGCTGACGCACGAGCAGATGTTCGCGCAGCTGCGGAAGCGCGACGACCAGCCGCTGACCGAAGTCCACATGGTCAACGGCCTGCACCCCGACCTGCCGTTCAGCTACTACACCGAGCTGCTCACCGGGCTGAAGCGCATCCGGCCGACCATCCACCTCAAGTGCTTCACGGCCATCGAAATCGCATTCTTCGCCGAGAAGTACGGGAAGTCCGATCGTCAGGTGCTCGAGGAACTGCGCGCCGCCGGCCTCGACTCGCTGACCGGCGGCGGCGCCGAAATCTTCGCCCCGCGGGTACGGCAGAAGATTTCCTCGGACAAGTGCGACGCCGACCGCTACATCTCGGTGCACCGCACGGCGCACCAGATGGGCGTGGCCAGCACGTGCACCATGCTCTACGGCCACATCGAGACGATGGAGGAGCGGGTCGATCACCTGCTGCGGCTGCGCGCCTTGCAGGACGAGACCCGCGGGTTCCAGGCCTTCATTCCGCTGGCCTTCCACCCGGACAACAACCAGATGCGGAAGCTGCCCGCGCCCTCGGCCGTCGAGACGCTGCGCGTGCTGGCGGTCTCGCGGCTGCTGCTCGACAACATCGATCACATCAAGGCCTACTGGGTCTCGTGCGGCGTCGACGTTGCGCAGACGGCCCTCTGGTTCGGGGCCGACGACCTCGATGGCACGGTCCAGGAAGAGACGATTTACCACATGGCCGGGTCGAAGACCCCGGCGGTGCTGTCGACGCGCGACATCGAGCGGCTCATCCGCGACGCGGGGCGCGAGCCGGTCGAGCGCGACACGCTCTATAACGTCATCCGCACGCCGCAGGCCGTCGGGGCCTAGCGGCGGCCCGTGCACCGGCGCCACGGCCGCCGGCGTCTTCACCAACAGTCATCACCGTCATTACCGCTGGAGGATTCAACCCACATGGCTCATTCGCTCGCCCCCCTGCCCTACGATTACGCCGCGCTCGAACCGCACATCGATGCGCAGACGATGCAGATTCACCACGGCAAGCATCATCAGGCGTATGTCACCAACCTGAACGCGGCCCTCGACAAGCATCCGGCCCTGCACGGGCACAGCCTCGATGAGCTGCTGAAGAATCTCGCGGCGGTGCCCGACGACATCCGGATGGCCGTGCGCAACAACGGCGGCGGCCACTGGAACCACACGTTTTTCTGGAACCTCATGGCCCCCAATGCCGGCGGCGCGCCGACCGGGGCGCTGGCCGAGGCCATCGCCTCGAGCTTCGGATCGTTCGATGCGTTCAAGGAGAAGTTCGCGGCGGCCGGCATGGGGCGCTTCGGCAGCGGCTGGGCCTGGCTCGTCGACAACGGCGGCAGCCTCGAGATCATGAGCACGCCGAACCAGGACAATCCGCTCATGGATGGTCGCAAGGCCATCCTCGGCGTCGACGTTTGGGAGCACGCCTACTACCTCAAGTACCAGAACCGCCGCGCCGACTATCTCGCGGCCTTCTGGAACGTGGTCAACTGGTCGGCCGTCGCGGCGCAGCGCGGCTAGGCGGCCGGGTCAGCGTGGTCCGCGGTCGGACCGGCCCAGGCCGGTGGCCACTGCCACGGCCATGACCCCCAGCAGGCTCCACGAGTAGACATTGGCCACGCCGACAGCCCAGGGGCTGAGGCGTGGCCAGCCCATCGCTTCGCCCGAGGCGGTGGCGCCGGCCATCAGGATCGGCGGCAGAAAATACGGCAGCAGGAACGGCCAGGTGCAGACGGCCAGATCGAGCAGGTTGGCCCGGCGGTATGCCGGAATGCCAGATGCGCGGCCGAGGTGGCGCACATAGTCGCCGACGGTCAGCAGTGCCACCACCGAATGCGTGGTCAGCAGCACCGCGCCCATGGCCACGCCGATGATCCGCAGCTCGATGCGGGCCGGTGCCTGTCCGCTCGTCTGCAGCCGACCGATGACCTGCCCGAGCAGCCCCGATTCCTCAAGGGGACGCACCAGCCCGACCAGCAGCAGCGTGAACACCGACACGCCGACGCCGCGCTCCAGTCCGTCGATGATCAGGCTGGCAGCCGCATAGCTGCCGGGTTCGAGGCGCAGCAGCTGGGATGGCTGCAGCAGTCCCAGGCCCAGGCCCATCGCCATCGTCACCGCGATGCCGCACAGCAGTGCCTCGATGAGGTGCCGCTGCCGCAGCAGCAGCGCGACGATGATCATCGGTACGATGACGAGCGGCCAGCCGTCCGGCGACATGGCCAGGCCCGCCTGCGCGCCGCGTGCAGGGCCTCCACCAAGCAGGGCATACACGATGAGCGACAGCAGGCCGGCCGGCAGCACATAGCGCAGGCGCGAGACGACGGTGCCGCCGATGTCGGCGTGCTGTGTCCCTGCCGAGGCGATGGTGGTGTCGGAGATGGGCGAGATGCTGTCGCCGAACGTGGCGCCGGCCAGCAGCGCTCCGGCCAGCCACGCAGGGTCGGCGCCGGCGCCAGCTCCCGCGGGATAGAGCAGCGGGCCGCACACGAGGATGGTGCCGAAGCTGGTACCCGTGGCCGTGGCCACCAGCGCGCTGGCGGCAAACGCCGCAGCCACGTAGAGCCCGCCCGAGAGAGACAGGGCCGACGAGGCCCAGGCCAGGGCCTGCACGAAGCCGGCTGCGCTCAGCAGCGTGCTGAGCACCCCGGCCAGCAGCCAGGCCACAATCATCAGTAGCACCAGGGGCTGTGACATGCCGGCAATGAGCGCCTCTGCATAGCGACGGCGGTCGGTGGCGAGCGCGAGGCCGACGGTCCACGCGGCCAGCAGCACGGGCCAGAATCCGCGCTCGTCGGGGGCGCCCGACAGTGCCAGCCCGACCACGCCCGCGAGGAATACGGCAAAGGGCGCCAGGGCTCCGGCGGCGCCGGCGTGAAAGCGGAGGGGCGGCGAAGTCATCAGCGGGGCTATAGACTACAGCCGATGGACGATCGCTTTCAGCTCTATGACCTCCGCGTCGAAACCGTGGCCACCGATCGCCCGTTCGTGTGCGGCCATCGCGCCGGCGATGTGTTCGAGGTGCACGGCGAGCAGCTGATCTTTCCGGCCGGGCAGCCCTTCTCGATGTATGCGCTGGCGGCGCTGCTGCCGCTGCTGCCAGCCAAGCAGCGCATGACGCACGGCAACGACTGGATGACAACCGACACCGACATTGCGTGTCCCGATCCGCACTGCGGCGCGCGCTTCCGCATCACGCGCACCGGCGTGCGGACCTTCCGTCACAGCGAGGTGACGGCGGTGCCGCTGGTGCCTGTCTCTCAGACGGCGGCCGGTGTCAGTGCGATGGCCCAGGCCCCCGTGAGTGGCGGTAGCCTGATGACGTCACCTGGGCGCCCGGTGGTGATCACCGCGCCCCCAGTCGTGCGCCTTGACGAAGTCGAGGTGCCGCAGATGCGGCTGGCGGCGGGCTATCACACGTCACAGATCATCAAGGGAGGCTGGCAGCTGGCCGGGGGGCACGGCACGGTGGCGGCTGACGCGGCACTGGCCGACATGGCCGCGTTCGTGGAGGCCGGCGTCACGACGTTTGACTGCGCCGACATCTACACCGGCGTCGAATCCCTGATCGGCACCTTCCTCGCGCAGCGCCGCGCCAGCGGACGGCTGAGTGGCGTGCAGGTGCACACCAAGTGCGTGCCCGACCTCGACGCGTTGCCCACGCTTCGCAAGGCCGACGTCGAGGCGCTGATCGATCGGTCGCTCCGCCGGCTCGGAGTCGACCGGCTCGACCTGGTGCAGTTCCACTGGTGGGACGACCGCATCCCCGGAGCGGTGCAGGCCACACAGTGGCTGCACGACTGCCAGCGGGCCGGAAAGATTCGGCATGTGGGGCTCACCAACTTCGACACGGCCCACGTGCAGGCCATCGTCAGTGCGGGTGTTCCCGTCGTGTCGCATCAGGTGCAGTACTCGGTGCTTGATCGGCGCCCGGCCGGGTCCATGACCGACGCCTGCGTGCGCCGGGGCATCGGCCTGCTCTGCTACGGAGCCGTCGCCGGCGGATTTCTTTCCGAGCGATGGCTGGGGCGGCTCGAGCCGCAAGGTGAGCTCGAGAATCGATCGCTGGTGAAGTACAAGCTCATCATCGATGAGTTCGGCGGGTGGGTGCTCTTCCAGCGCCTGCTCGACACCCTGGCCGCCATTGCGCGCAAGCATGAAGCCTCGATCTCGGCCATCGCGATTCGCTGGGTACTCGACCAGCCCGCCGTGGCCGGGGTCATCGTCGGGGCGCGGCATGCGCGGCACCTGCCCGATACGCTGCAGGCCCTTCGCGTGAGGCTCGATGCCGAAGACCGTGCGGCCATCACGGCTGTGCATGATGCGGCGCACGGGCCGAACGGTGAGGTGTATGGCCTCGAGCGTATGCCGGCCGGGCGGCATGCGGCCATCATGCGTTACAACCTCAATCGAAGCTGACCGCCTCGCGGGGCGGGGCCATCGTGTGGTGTGGGGCGCGCTCAACGCCGATGCGCGAGCGGTGCAACGGCACCTGTGGCCTCTGGCTGTTCCGACCGGGATCCCGCTGGTGCATACTCTGGCGGGAGCGTGCGCTCGAACGAACGAGCGGGCACTGCGGCGACGCACTGGTTCGATATCCCGAGGTGTTCCTGATCCCCACGAGTCTGGCAACGGGCGCGCCGAGCCGCTGAGGCCACGGCCTTTTGATCCCAGGGAGCAACTGCCATGATCCGCACCGGTTTCGAAATCACGGAGACCCGCACACAGACGCGCACCGTGCTCATCGCGGGCGCCGAAGAGATGGACGGGCGCGGATGGATCCTCGAAGTGCACTGTCCCGAGGGAGCGGCGTCGTCGATCCTGCCGCACCTGCATGAGACCTGGACGGAGACGTCCGAGATCGTGCAGGGCACGGCGTCCTATCGATTGGATGGGGCCGTGCACTCGTTGGCGGCGGGCGATCGGGTGATCTTTCCGCCCCGCGTGCCGCACGAGCATCCGTGGAACAGCGGCACGGGACCGATGGTGTATCGGCAGACCAACGACTTCGGGGCGCGTACGCCAGAGGCGGTGACCGAGGTACTCGGAGCATTCGCGACGGTGAACGATCTGGCGCGTGAGGGGCGCGTCAGTGCCGACGGAAAGCCGACACATCCTCTCCAGCTCGCCGCGACCGTGCGTGCACTGGGGCGACATGGCGGCTACGATGCGACGGTACCGGTGGCACTGCAGAAGGTGGTGGCAGCGACGAGGGGGCGCGTGGCTGAGTGGCTCGGCTATCGCGGAGTCGAGGCGAAGTACCTGCGCTGATCGTCGTGTCTGGCGCGAGTCGCTGAGGGCTCAGACCTGCCGCCGCGGCCGGGGGCATCGACGGGGCGCGGCCATCGCGCTCAGAAGAGCGTGACCGTGACGGGGGTGCCGCGCGGCACGGCGGTGACCGCTGCCTCAATCTCGATGTAGCCGTCGGCCTGCGACATCGACGTGATGTCGCCCGAGGCCTTGAACACCGGCACCGCCACGGTGCCGTCGAGGCGCACGGGATAGAACTGGTGGCGTCCCGGCACCGAGGTAACATCGCTCTGCAGGGTGCAGGCCACCGTGCGCGGAGCCGTAGCCGGCAGCCCGGCCATCTGCCGCAGGGCCGGCACCAGCAGGATGTAGCCATTCGAGAGGCACGACGTTGGATAGCCGGGCAGCCCGAACACGGGACATGTCCCGATGTGGCCGAACAGTGTCGGCTTGCCCGGCTTCACGGCGATGCCGTGGAAGATGACGGTGCCGCGTTCGCGCACGACGTCGAGAATGAGGTCGCGCTCGCCGACAGAACTTCCGCCCGAGAAGACCAGCAGGTCGTGCTGCAGCGCCTCATCAACGGCCCGATGGAGATCGGCCAGGGTGTCGCGCGCGGTGCGCAGGCGCGAGGGCAGGCCACCGTGTTCCATGATGAGCGCCGACAGTGTGAAGGCGTTGATGTCGTAGATGTGACCGGGGGGAAGCGGGGTGCCCTGCTCGGCGATTTCGTTGCCCGTGGACAGGATCGCCACGCGCGGCCGCGCCACCACCTCGACCTCGGCCAGCCCGAGCGCGGCGAGCGCACCCAGGCGGCTGGCGTTGATGAGGTCACCGGCACGCAGCACCGTCTGGCCGGTTGCAATGTCGGCCGCGCGGGCGCCCACGTTCTGCCGGGGCCGCACCGCGGCCTGCAGTTCGATGGTGTCGCCGTCCGCGCGGGTGGCTTCGACCATCACGACCGCATCGGCCCCCTCTGGCAGCGGCGCCCCGGTGGCAATCTCCATGCACGTGCCGCGGCCCGTATGCACGGACGGGGCATCACCGGTATAGATGCGTCCGGCGAGGCGCAGCCGTGCCCCGGGTGCCGCCGTGTCGGCACTGCAGACCGCATAGCCGTCCATGCTGGCACGGTCGAAGGGGGGCACGTCCTGCGACGCCGTGATGTCGGTGGCCAGCACGCGGCCGCAGGCGTCGGCGAGCGGGACGCGTTCGTGGCGGGGAAGGCGGGCGATGTGCGCGGCAATGGCGGTGCGCGCCTCGCCCATGCTGATGATGTCGCCGAACGGGCGCATGCTCATCGCCGGATCTCCGACACGAGGTGCCCCAGCTCGGGCAGGATCAGCCGCGTCATCGCGAGGCGCACGGCTTTCTCCGAGCCGGGCAGGGCCAGCACGATCATGCGGCCGCAGGTGCCCGCGCAGGCACGGCTCAGCATGGCGGCAGCGCCAACCTGCTCGAAGCTCAGCATGCGGAAGAGTTCGCCGAACCCGGGCAGCCGCTTGTCGAGCAGGCCGTCGATGGCCTCGAAGGTGCTGTCGCGGTGCGTGATGCCCGTGCCGCCGGTCGTGATGACGGCATCGGCGACCCCCGAGGCGGCCAGCTCGCGGACCAGGTCGGCGACCGGCGCGGGGTCGTCCTTGAGCACGCGACGGTCAACTACCAGGTGGCCTGCGGCCGTCAGCAGCTCGGCGATGGCGCAGCCGCCGGTGTCGGTGTCGAGCGTGCGCGTGTCGCTGATGACCAGCACGACGCAGCGGACGCAATCGGGAGCGGTGGCGCGGTGCGCGTCGGTCGACATCGTCTGTCGATTATCGCCCGAAGGGGTAGGATACCGGTGTGCGGAACCTCATTGCGGTGGTGCTCGCCGGCACAGTGGCGGCGTTCCTGTCAGCACGGGTCGCCGGCTCACCGGCGCCGCAGGGGGCTGCACCCAGACAGGCCGCCACGACGCTGCGGGTGCCTGTTGACCCGCCGCCGCTGCCAGCCACCCTCGATCGCGAGGCGCAACGCTGGGTGGCGCAGACGCTGGCGCGCCTGAGCCCCGACCAGCGGATTGGTCAGCTGATCGTGCCGGCCTTCAATGCCACCTACCTGCCGACCGATACCGACGTGTACGACGCGCTGGTGAAGACGGTCAGGGCCACGCACGCAGGTGGCGTCATCGCGTTCGGCGGCACCGAACCGGCCCCGCAGGTGCTGCTCAACCCCACCTACGGCACCGTGGTGCTCGGACAGCCCCACGCGCTGGCCTCCACGCTGAACCGCTTGCAGGCCGTGGCCGACGTGCCGCTGCTCGTGTCGAGTGACTTCGAGTACGGGGCCGGCATGCGCATCGCCGGCGCGACGCGGCTGCCGCGGGCGATGGCCATTGGCGCCACGGGCGACCCGCAGCTGGCCTATGACGCCGCGCGCGTCACCGCCCGCGAAGCGCGGGCCATGGGCGTGCACATGAACTATGGCCCGGTCGCCGACGTGAACAACAACCCGCGGAATCCGGTCATCAACACCCGTGCGTTCGGGGAAGATCCGGCACGCGTGGCGGCCATGGTCGAGGCCTCCGTGCGCGGGCTGCAGGAGGGGGGCGTGCTGGCCACGCTCAAGCACTTCCCCGGGCACGGAGACACCGATGTCGACTCGCACCTGGGCCTGCCGCTCATCGCGCATCCCCGCACGCGGCTCGATGCGGTGGAACTGCCGCCGTTTCTCGCAGGACTCCGCGCCGGGGCGGCCGGGGTCATGGTGGCCCATATCGAACTGACGGCCGTCGACGCGACCGGTGGGCCGGCCACCTTCAGCCGGGCCGTGGTGACCGGCCTGCTCCGCGAGGACATGCGCTTTGGCGGTCTGGTGGTGACCGATGCGATGAAAATGGACGCCATCACCCGGATGGTGGGCCCCGGCGAGGCCGCCGTGAAGGCCGTGCAGGCGGGTGCCGACCTGGTGCTCGACTCGCCTGACCCGGTGGCGGCGTTCGAGGGAGTAAAGTTGGCCGTGGCCAGTGGTGCCATTCCGTTGGCACGCATCGACGCCTCGGTGCGGCGCATCCTCGAAGCCAAGGCCCGGGTGGGCCTGCACCGCAGCCGTCTCGTGTCGCTCGACGCGGTGGCCGACCAGGTGGGCGGGCGCCAGGGGCTCGACGTGGCTCGGCGAATCTCGGCCCGGTCGATCACCCGCCTGCGGGGCGAGGCCGGAGCCGACGCCTGGCGTCCGTCGCCGTCCCGCCGGGTCCTGTATCTATCGCTGCTCGATTACCCCTCGGGCTGGCGGATTGCCGCACCCGCCCGCACGCTGATTCCGGCGCTGCGTGCCCGCTGGCCGCAGCTCGAATCGGTGGAATTGTCAGACCGGTCGACCGCCGCCGAGCTCGACCTGGTGCGCACACTCGCCTCGCAGGCCGACGCGGTCGTGCTTGGCGTGTTCGTGCGGGCCTCGTCTGGCAGTGGCCGGATGGACCTGGGACCGGGCCTCGTGCGCCTGGTGCAACAGCTGACCAGGAACGCGGGGGCACGATCTCAGCCCCTGGCCGCCCTCGTCTTCGGCAACCCCTACGCGGCATCCGCGCTGACGGATGTGCCCACGGTGCTGCTGACCTACGACTTCTCCGACCTCGCCGAGCAGCACGCCATCGAAGCGCTGGCAGGCGAGCTGCCGACTCGGGGTGCCCTGCCGATTGCCCTGGGCGACGCCTGGCCGGTGGGCGCGGGCATGCGGAGGGCCGCGCAACGCTGAGGCGTTGCCTTTCCCGTCTCAATTCGGTATTCTGTTGCAACGTCAGCGCGACGATGCGCCTCATCTGCACGGGTGACGGAGCCTCACCGCGGAAGACCCCACCCCCCGCGCCCTTAGCTCAGCTGGATAGAGCGTCTGGCTACGAACCAGGAGGTCGCACGTTCGAATCGTGCAGGGCGCACCATTTTCATCCCGACCCTCAGCATCGTCTGCTCCCCCTGCACCGCCGCCACGGTTTTGTCACGCACGTCCGCGCCCGCGCTGGTGATAATTCTCCGATGCGCTCCCTGCTGGTTCGGTTGAGCCTCGCCATGGCACTCGTGGCATCTCCGGTGGTGCCGCTGGTGTCCGCGCAGGCCGACAGGGCAGCGTCGCTCGATGGGGGCTGGTCGCTCAACGCCGAGGCCAGCGACGGGCCGGGGCGCGCAGGGCAGGACGACCCCGACGGACCACCGGAACCGGGTCGCGGGGCAGGACGGGGCGCAGGCCTCGGCGGTGGCGCCGGGCGGGGTGGTGGCCGTGGTGGGTTCGGCGGCGGGGCAGGGCGGGGCGGTGGTCGCCCCGGTGGCCGCGGCAGTAGT
The DNA here is from genome assembly GCA_964643765.1 of uncultured Bifidobacteriaceae bacterium. Classification (GTDB taxonomy): domain Bacteria; phylum Acidobacteriota; class Vicinamibacteria; order Vicinamibacterales; family UBA2999; genus VFZN01. The sequence continues at coordinate 358,343 of CAZXTM010000001.1, forward strand.
GATCGCGATCAGATGGCACGACGCCTCGAGGCCCTGCGCGACATCGTCCGTCCCGCCGCGCGCCTCACTATCTCGCACACCACCACTATGGTCATCATCGTCGCCGATGACGGCACCACCACGCGCCTTGTGCCCGACCATTCCCGTGTGAAAGACGAGTCGACCGGCGTCGAGCGACGCACGCGCTGGCAGGAGGCCCGGCTCACCACCGAGCTCTCCGGCCTCGGCCCCGGGCGCATCACCGAGACCTATACCATCGATGCCGCCACCAGGCAGCTCGTCGTGACCCTGCAGCTGCCCCCGCGCCGCAACAGCGACGAGAAGACCGGGCGCACCCTGCGCCGCGTCTACGACCCCGTTCAGTAGTGGTGCGACCGGCGGCCGGACGGACCGAACCTCTGGATGTGTACTCGCACGTGCCCACCATGTTCAGCCGACGGAATTCCGCATGAGATTTGCATTAATTATCTCGATGTCTCACAATGCCAACCACAGTTCACGGCATGTATAGTCATCGGGCCGCGAACGACCGGCAGTCACCGGTCCTCACCCGTCACCCCGTATGGCCTACTTCGCAATGCAGTATCAGGTGCTGTTCCACGACACGATGGCCTACGGCACCCACCATCACACGGTCAACGTCAAGTTCCAGAACATTGCGCGCGAGACGCTGCTGTTCTGGAGCAACTCCAATGTGGAGGGCGCGTGGGTCGAACAGTTGCGCGACATTGTCATGCTGACGCGCGAATCGCACAGTCTGAACCTCGAGCCCGTGCCGCTCGGCGGCAAGGTCGCGATTCTGATGACCTATGAAGAAGCCACCCGCAGCACGGTGCGGCTCTGCTTCCGGGTGATGGACCAGTCCGGGCGCCCCGTGTCGTGCGGTTACCAGGTGATGGTGCTGGTCCACAAGGACACCCACGAACTGGTCACGGCGCCACCGCTGCTGACGCAGTATCTCGATGTCTCGACCGAGAAGAATCTGGTGGAACGCCTGACGGGGCCGTCGTTCGCCGAGCGGGTCAAGGCGGGTGGGGCCGAGGTGAAGCGCATTTTCCCCGATGAAGTCCGCCAGATCGGCGTGCGCATCGCCTGCGCCGACCGGCACGACGCGTATCCCCGTCTCATCGACGAATCCCTGAAAGAGTACTTGCTGTAGCGGACCGTTCCGGTATCCGACGACGAAGGATGATTATGGCTTCAGACCTGCATCAGACTCCCGCCTCGACGCGGCCGTACGACGTCATCATTCTGGGCACGGGCCTCGGGGGCGGCATGCTGGGCTCGATTCTCGCCAAGCACGACCTCAAGGTGCTGATGATCGATTCAGACACTCATCCGCGCTTCACCATCGGCGAGGCGACGACGCCCGACACCAACTTCCGCCTGAAGCTGCTCGGCACCAAGTACGGCGTGCCGGAGATTGCCAACCTCAGCGCGTTCCACGACCTGCGCGACACCGTGGGCCCCAGCTCCGGGATCAAGCGGGCGTTCAGCTTTCTGTATCAGCGCGACGGGCAGGATCAGCGCGCGAAGGAATCGCACCAGTATCCGACCCTCGCCCCGCCGATGGGCCCGGACGCCCACTTCTTCCGTCAGGACACCGACGCCTTCATGATGGCGAGCGCCGTGGGCTACGGCGCCACGGTGCGGCAGCAGACCCGTGTGCAGGACATCCAGATTGATGACGAGGGCGTCACGGTCACGTCCGACCGCCAGGAGACCTTCCGGGCGCGCTATCTGGTCGATGGCACCGGCATGCGCTCGGTGCTGGCCAACCGGTTCGACCTGCGTGTGGGACCGGAACGCTTCCGCACCAACAGCCGCGCCATCTATACCCACATGGTGGGCGTGAAGCCCTACGACATGGTGGGCGGCAGCCGCAGCGAGCACCAGCACAAGTATCCGCTGTCGCAGAGCACCCTGCATCACGTGTTCGAGGGCGGCTGGTTCTGGGTGATTCCCTTCAACAACCACGCCGATGCCACCAATCCGCTGTGCAGCGTCGGACTGGTGCTGAACCGGAACGTGCACCCCGAAACCGGCATGGATCCCGAGGAAGAATTCTGGTCGCACGTACGCCGGTTCCCGGACATGATGCGGCACTTCGAGGGCGCCAGGGCTGTCCGCAACTGGACGTCGACAGGTCGCCTGCAGTACGGCTCGAAGACCATTACTGGCCCGAGGTTCTGCCTGCTGGCCCACGCCGGATTCTTCATTGATCCCCTCTACTCGACCGGGCTTGCGCTCACCACGGCGATGGTCGACCTGCTCAGCGCGCAGCTGCTGAAGTCGTTCCGCACCGGCGATTTCTCGCCGGAGGCCTTCGAGAAACTTAACGGTTTCTTCGATCGGAACATCACGTACGCCGATCAGATGGTGAGCTCGTCGTTTGTCTCGTTTCGCGACTACGACCTGTGGGACGCCTGGTTCCGTGTGTGGGTCGTCGGCCTGTTCATCGGCACGGCCGTCAATGCCACGATTTATCTGAAATACGTCGAGACCGGCCGGCAGGATGTCCTCGATAACTCGATTACCGAGCCGAACGACATGATTCTCGGTGGTCGGTACCCCGAGTTCCAGAAGCTCTTCAAGGTGGCGCTGGCGACGATGGATCAGGTGCGTGACGGGCAGCTCGACCCCAAGCAGGGGGCGCAGCAGATTCGGGGCCTGTTCAAGGACCTGCCGTACGTGCCGAGCTACTGGCGCTGGTCCGACCCCGAGGTGCGCACGACCCCCGCGTTCACGCTGTGGGGGATGACGAAGATGTACTTCTGGTTCCAGCTGTTCTGCCCCAAGCACCTGCGGCAGCCGCTGTTTGACTGGAATTCGCTCACGGCCTACCGCTACATCCTGAAGGCCGTGCTGAAGAGCAACCGCCTGGCCCGCCAGCGCCGGTCGTTCTATACACGGGATGTGTTCAAGGCCTGGAACATGGACTGGAAGGCGTCCCGGGCGAGCTGAGGGAGGGTCGGCACCCCCGCGTGCCGACACTCGAGGCAGGCATGACAGGCAAGGCTCTCTGGGTATTTCCCGGGCAGGGATCATTCGACCGGGCGCTGCTGCGGCAGCTCTACGTCTCGCACCGCGAGCTGCGGTCGTTGTTCTATGCCGTCGACGAGGCGGCAGGCGACGCGCTTGGGGCGCCGCTGCTGCCCTCGATTCTCGATCCGGCCGAGCCGGCACTGCCGGATCCCGACCTCGATCAGCTGGGCATCTATCTGGCCAACGTCGCCGCCGCGCGGCTGTGGCGCGACCGCGGGTATGTGCCCGCGGCCCTCGTCGGCCACAGCTTCGGCGAGCTGGCGGCGTTCACCGTTGCGGGCGTCTACGACGAAGCCGTTGGCGCACGCGTCGTGTGCCAGCGCGTCCTCAGCCTGCGTGAAGCCGCGCGGCCCGGCGGCATGCTGGCCGTGCTCACCGGCGCCGCCGAGACGGCGCGGATCATCGCTGCCGTCGCCCCGTCCGCGGTCATTGCCGTGGTCAACCACAGCCGGCAGACCGTCGTGTCGGCGCCGCATGCGGAACTGAAGGCCATCATCGCCGCCGCGACCGCGCAGCGGATTTCCACGGCGCCCCTCCAGAGCCGCTATCCCTTCCACTCGCCTCTGCTGGACGTGGCGAGTCGTGCCTTCCGTATCGCCCTCCGCGGACATCGCGTGCATGCCCCATCCATTCCTGTGATGGTGGGCACCGACCTGCGTTGGCTCACCGCCGACATGGACCTGGCCGATGTGATGGCACGCCAGTTGACGGCACCGCTCGACTTTCCCGCCCAACTGACGTCAGCACTGGTCCCTGACATCACGCACATGCTCGAGTGCGGTGCCGGGGACATTGTCTCGAAGATCGCGGCGCGCGTGCTGCGCGAATCGGGACGCACGCTGTCGGTGGTAGCGACGTTCCCGGCCGGGATGGCTCCAGCGGCAGCGCTGGCCGCGGCCCAGCACGCGCTGGTCTCTGGCGAGCCCGCGCCGCGGGACGGACAAATGACCAAGGCGCCGCAGGCGACGGCTGTCAGCCCCGCGACGGCGTCAGCACGTGTGGTGGCGACGCCCGCGATCGATGCGGCGGTCGAGCCGATTGCGATTGTGGGCATGGGCTGTGTGCTGCCCGGCGCGGCGACCGACCCCGACGTGTTCTGGCAGCACCTGCGCGATGGTGTGAACGGCATTGTCGACCTGACGGTCGGTGATCCTCATGCCCGGGAAGATTTTGTGGCGGGGGATGCCTCGCACGATCCCGTCCAGATCGTGTCGGACAAGACCTACACCCTGCTGAACGGCAGCATTCCGCGCGTCGGCTACGATGCCGCGCTGCTCGGCGGTTCCTACTCCGCCGAGGCATTTGCGCGTCTGACGAAGGGCCAGCAGTTGCTGGCCACCGCGCTGGCGCAGGCGCTGCGTGGCGCACCCGCCGCTCCCGGACAGCGGATGCAGTGCATTCTCGGGTCCACCGCCGATGGCGTGGGTGAACTCGACGAAGCGCACTTTGCCGAGAGCGTTCGCGAAACCATGGCGGGCCTGCCGCTGACGTCCGCCGACGCCGAGGCGTTTGCCGATCGCATGGCGCAGGGGCTCTGCGGATGGTCGGCCGCATCGGACCGCCTGCGTCCCTACGACCTCTACGCCGCCGTGGCACAGACGCTGGCTGGCGTCCCAGCCTCGCAGACTTATCTGGTCGACTCGGCCTGCTCCTCGTCGCTCTACTCCATCACGCTGGGGGCCAGGGCGCTGCGGAGCGGGGCGGTCGATGTCGTCTACGCCGGGGGCGTGTTCGCTCCCGGACCGGCCAACAACAACCTGTTTGCCCAGTTTCGCGGCTTGACGCCCACTGGCAGTCGACCGCTGGATGCCTCGGCTGACGGGGTGGTCTTTGGAGATGGCGCGGGTGTGGTGGTGCTCAGGCGCCTCTCGGCGGCCATTGCGTCGGGACAGCGGATTCTGGCTGTGCTCAGAACCGATGGTGCCTCCAGCGACGGCAAGAGCCCGTCGATCAATGTGCCGCAGGCCGAGGGACAGGCCGTGGCCATGCAGGCGGCCTATCGGGGCGCGGGTGTCGATGCCGATTCGGTGCAGTACGTCGAGGCACACGCGACGGCGACGCCTGTGGGCGATGCGGTCGAATTCAAGGCGCTGTGCCGCGCCTTCCCCCCGCGAAGTTCCGGTGTGCCCCGCTGGTTGGGCAGCGTCAAGTCGCTGATTGGCCACACCGGGTGGACCTCGGGCGTGGCGTCGGTCATCAAGATTTGCCAGGCGCTCGCGCACCGGCAGATTCCGAAGCAGTACGGTTACACTGCACCGAATCCGCAGATTGTCCTCGACGGATCAGGTTTTGCCATTCCCACACGACACGAAGCCTGGCCGGACAACGACAGTGGTTGGCCCCGTCGTGCGGCCATCAACAGCTTCGGGTTCGGGGGTACCAATGCGCACGTGGTCCTCGAGGAATACGTCGAGCCGTATCACCGCACACTGGCCGCACATTTCGGCGGCCAGGCGCCCGCGCCGCCCGCCCCGCTGGTGGTCGTGGGGGTGGCCGGCCTGTTCCCCGAGCGCGGACGCGCCTTCGATCGGTCGGCGCTGCGCATGCCGCGGAAGCGGATGGTGCTGCCCGATGTTGCCGAGCACATGGACGCGTCGCAGTATCTGGCGACCATGGCTGCGGAGCAGCTGACACAGCAGTGGCCGGCAGACGTCACGGGCGCGGGGACGGTGCGCATCGGTGTTGCACTGGGACTGGAATCAAAGACCGAGCGCGGCATCCGGGCCAACGAGCGGATCTTCCTCGACCGGCTCAGCCGCATTGCGAAGAAGACAGGGGCGCCGGCCGCGGTGGTGCAGCAGATTCGGGAGGCGATCACGCACCGCGTGATTCCGTCTGGCCCGTATTCGCTCCCGGGCCTGATGCCGAATGTGGCGGCCAGCCGCATCACCCATACCTTCAACTGGCGCGGCCCCAACATTGTCATCGACCAGGGCACCACGTCGCTGGCGCAGGCGATGGCAACGGGCGCCGCGTTTGTGCGCGCCGGCGATTGTGATGTCGTGCTGGCGGGGGCCGTGCATGCGTGGACAGGGCACGCGCACGAGTCGCGTGAGGCCGCGGTGCTGGTGGGTCTCGCCACGGTGGCGACGGCTGAACGGCTGGGACTGCCACAGCTGGCGCGACTCACCGATGGACACGACCCCTCGGCCGTGGTGAAAGCGCTCGATACGGATGCCGAGTGTCGTGGAGCGACCGGCGCAGCGGCGCTGCATCAGATGCTGCTGGGGTTCGAGGCCCATCCGGCCGTGTATCAGCTGACGTCTGGTGGCGAATCGCGATTCGGGCTCGGTCCGGTGAAGGCCGCTGGAACGGCCGCCGCCCCGGTGCCTCCGCCAGCGGTCGTCCCTGCGGTCGCGTCCGCGTCGGGCCCACCACAGACGGTAGTGCCCCCGGCCGCGGCGAAAGAGACCCACGCGTACGTGCAGGACACACCGATCACCAACTACACTCCGGTCCTCGAGCCTGCAGCGATGGCCAGCGGCGCCCCTGCGGCGTGGCAGCGATGCCTCGTGGTCGTCGACCAGCCCGAGGTGTGGCACCGGTGGCAGCAGAGTGGTGTGCTCGCGCATCTGTCGTGCGACGTGGTTGTCCCGTCAGGCATCGCGATGGACGCTGCGCTGGCGGTGGATACGACGTCGGAAGAGACACTGGCCCGCAGCCTCACCGCGCTGGCATCCCGGTCCTACGATGCGATTGTGGGGCTGCGGGATGTGTCGGACGCGGCACCCGATGCGCTGCTGCACGGGTCATTCGACGCGCATCGTCGTTGGCTCGACGTGGTGTTTGCCCTGGCTCGTGATCGCTACGAGCCGATTGGCCAGGGCACCTGTGCCTTCGTGACGCTGTGCCTGGGCGCCTGGAAAGGTGCGCACCTCGATCCGTGGACCGGCATGGCAGCCGGACTGATGAAGTCCGTGGCGCGCGAACGTCCCACTGGCCTGTGCCGCGCCGTGGCGACCGATGTCACCGACCCGGCGGTCGTCCTGCCCCTGGTGCTCCGCGAGGGGGCGACGCATGATGGGCTTCCGGAGATTGTCTATCGTGATGGGCAGCGTCATACGTTTGCGCTGCGGAAGAGCGAGCCGCTGCATCGCCCGGGGACGCCGTGGCTGACGCCCGGCGCGGTGGTGATCGCGACCGGCGGCGGACGGGGTGTGACGGCGGTGCTGGCGGAGTGGATGGTGCAGCAGGGGCCGTGCACCGTGATTGCGCTGGGCCGCACCGACCCCGATGATCTGCCCGAGGCACTGCGGCATCTGACGCCCGAAGAATTTCTCGCGGGTGAGACGGCGTTCTACGTGCGCGAGCGCGCGCGGGATGCCAGGAAGAAGATGCCGGAACTCAAGCGCCTGTACGAGCGGTACCAGGCCTCGCATGAGGTGGCCAGCGTGATGGCGCGTACGAGACGCGCCCCGGGCACATACCGCTACGAGCAGTGCGATATCAGTGACGCCGCTGCCGTGGGGCGGCTGGTCGACCGTGTGATGGCCGAGTATGGCCGCGTCGACATGGTCCTTCACGGCGCGGGCGTCCAGGTCTCGAAGATGCTGCCGCGGAAGTCGCTCGGCGATTTCCAGCGGATTGTCTCGACGAAGCTCGACAGTCTCAGCCACCTGTACCAGGCCTGTGCCCGGCATGGGCTGTCCGGTCGGGTGCACATGCACCTGCTGACCTCGGCCTTCAGCTACCTCGGGAATGATGGACAGCCGGATTACGGCGCCGCGAACGAAACGCTCAATCGCCTCGCGGCCTGCATGAACGGCAGCGGCGGGGCGTACTGGTCGTCGTTTGCCTGGCTGGGCTGGGCCGGTATCGGCATGACGCGCGGGAGCGAGTACGCGGCGCTGGCCGCCAATCGGCGCCTGCGCGGAGTCACACGGGAAGAGGGGCAGTCGCTCTTCGCCGATGCGATGGCCGGGCCGCCTGCCGACCCCGTGAATGTCATCCTCGCCGACGGCGAGGTGGCCTTCTATCAGCCGCGCATGGTCGCGCGCCCGTCGCCGGCCGCATCGGAGACGGTGGAGCCATCGGTCGCCGCATCCGCCGCGTCCGCGTCTGCGCCGTCGCCAGCCCCCGCGTCTGACTCGCCGACCGTGGTGCGCGAGTGGGCGATTGATCCCGAGGCGATGCCGTTTCTTGCCGACCACGCGGTGCGCGGCGTACCGACGGTGCCCGGGGCGCTGCTGATCACAATGGCGGGTGATGCGGCGCAGGCCGTCTGCCCGCATCTGAAGATTCAGCAGTTCGAGCGCACGCGATTCGTGCGTCTGGTGCGGGCCTCGGGCGTGGCACCCACGCCTGCGCGCGTCGTGGCCACGGTCGTTGAATCGAGCGACACCGCTGCGACGGTGCAGGTGCAGGTGTTGATGGACTTCGTGCACAAGTCGGGTCGTGTGCTCGGGGCCAACCTGCTGCATACGGAAATCTTCGTGCGACTCGGATCCACCTGGCTCACCGATGCCAGCCTGACGATGCCCGAGCCGGAAGGGCGGCTGCGGCGCCTGCCTGATCCGTACGTGCTGCCCGGGTCGCCTGTGCAACTGGACGGCATGTTCCGCGCGATGGCGCATGTGGACGTCGGTGAGCCGAATCGCCGCGCGCCCTACCAGTGGCCGGGGATCACGCGCTATCAGTCGGCGCACGACGCCCTGTTGCCCACGATGGTGCTGGTGGATGCATTCTGGCGCTTCGGGACGGTGCGGCAGTGCACGGGCGACCGCCTGGGCGTGTACGTGCCGGAGCGCTGCGATGTCATGAAGGTGTACTTCGACTGGGCGTCGTACACCGACGCGGCCCTCGTTCGGCCGATCACGCTGGCCGGTGCGAACCCGAGGCCCGACGGCGAGGTGCTGCACGTCGGGCCCATTACCGCCTTCGACGAGGCCGGCCGTCCGCTTCTGCGGGTGGAAGGTGGTCTCTGCCGGAAGTTCGGTGAGCTGGATGCCGTCGCCCTGGCCTGAGACGCCGTGGCGCGCCGCGGTGGTGGATCGCGCGGAATGGCCACTGCCGGAGATGGTCCGTCAGCTGACGTCCCGCGAGTTGGCCGAAGTGCAGTCGTATCACGTGCAGCGGCAGTCCCGAGCGACGCTGGCGCGGGTGGTGGCACGGCAGCTTCTCGCACCGCATGCGGTGGCGGGCTGGTGTGCCGCCTGGCCCGTGGACGCGGACCACGCGGTGCATGCCGGGGAGGTCACCACGGAAATCCTGAGTGGCCCGCGTCGGCACCGGCAGCGTCCCCGCATCTGTCGCGCCGGCATACCGGTCGAACACTGCGGCGTCTCGTTTGCGCACAGTGGCGCGTTCACGCTCGTGATGGTCGGGCAGCAGCGGGTCGGGGCTGACCTCGAGGCCATTGCCTCGAAGCGCCCCGAATTCTACCGACAGATGTTTTCGTCGGCCGAGCAGCGCTGGGTGGTGGATGCCGCGTGCGACACCGACGTGGCACCCGAGGCGTGGTTCACACTGCTCTGGTGCGCCAAGGAAGCCTACTTGAAGGCAACTGACGAAGCGGTCAGCGTGTGGTCGTTCGGCCAGTGGACGATGACCCCGGGGCTGGCGCCGGTGAGCATCGCGTCCGGCTGGACCGCGGCGTGCGGGGTGTCTACGACGCTGCGGGTGGAGGGCCCCGGAACAACGGAGAGCGCCCACCTGCACGTCAGACGGCAGGCCGACCTGCTGGCGGTGGGATTGCAGATGCCGGAGGGCGAGGACGCCCCGGCTGAGTACAGAGGAACAGTACAGCCATGACGCAGGCACAGGCCGAAGTGCAGGGAATTTTCGCGGAAGTCACACGCTATCCGCTGGACGTGCTCGATCCGAATGCGCACCTCGAGGAAGACCTCGGAATCGATTCCGTGAAGCTGGGCGAGGTCTTCTCCGTGCTGCGCGAGCGGTTCAGCCTGCCGGCGGAACTGGGCGTACCCCGCGAGCAGTTGACCTCCATTGCCGCCGTGACGGCCGCGATCGCCAGCGTCACCGGCACGGGCGCCTCGGCGACGACGGCGTCTCCGGTGGTGGCACCTGTGGCCGCGCCGATCCCTGCGCCAGTCACGGTCGCGCCGCCCGCGGCCGTCGTGCCCGCGTCAGGAACGGCCGCAACGGGGGCGGCCCTCCTGTCGGGCGAGACTGAGAGCCAACTCATCGCGCTGGTGGCAGAAGTCACGCGGTATCCCGTCGATGTGCTCGACCCGGTCGCCGATCTCGAAGAAGACCTCGGCATCGATTCCGTCAAACTGGGCGAAGTGTTCTCGGTCGTTCGCGAACGCTACGGCGTGCCGACGACCCTCGACACGCCACGGTCGGAGATGCGCACGCTGCGCGACGTCGCGCGCGTGCTGCAGCCCTACATGCGACAGCCCGGCGAGCGTACGGACACGCTGGCTTCGGTGGCGACGCGGCCGTCCACGGCCGCATCGCCGGCCACGCGTACGGTCGCGGCCGCGCCGCCGCATCGGCCGTTCGAGGGCAAGGTGCTCTTTGTGTCGGGATCGGGCCGTGGCCTCGGGCGCGACATCGCGACCTACCTGGCCGACCTCGGCGCATCGGTCGTGGTGAATTCGTTTCACTCGCGTCCCCAGGGCGAGCAGACCGCGCAGGAGATTCGTGACCGCGGCGGCGATGCCCTGCACCTGTGGGGCTCGATGGCCAATCCCGAGCACGTCGACCGGATCTTCGATGAGATCGAGGCGCGCTATCACGGGCTCGACTTCCTGGTGGCCAATGCCTCGAACGGCATGCTGGCCCGGCTGAAGGACATCACGGCCAAGGACTGGGAGAAGGCCTACCGGACCAACGTCGTCGGGCTGCATCAGTGCGCCCTGCGTGCGGTGCCCCTGATGCGCACGCGGGGTGGTGGAAAAATCATTACGCTGTCGTCGCCCGCCGCGCATGGGTATGTCGACTACTTCGGCTGCATGGGCACCGTGAAGGCCGCGGTGGAGTCGCTGACCAAGAGCATGGCGATTGAGTTTGCGCCCGATAACATTCAGGTGAACTGCGTGTCGCCGGGACCCATCTACGGTGAGCTCCTCCAGAAATGGCCCGAGAGTGAGCGACTGATTCGCCAGTGGGAAGACAACACGGCATATTCGCGTCTGTGTGAATCACGCGATGTGTCGCACTTCATCGCCTATCTTCTGAGCGAGCCGGTGAAGCTGTTCACGGGCAGCGTGCTCGTGCTGGACGGAGGCATTTCGTCGCAGGGCTGGTAGCCAGCCCCGACGGTGACGCCCATGCCCCTGGAGGCCGCACAGCCCCGCACCGGTCGCGCATGGCTGACCCTGCCGACGTCGCTGGCCTCGCTGCGTGCGTCGGCATGTCCTGGGCACGACACCCCCGCCGCGCCGCATCTCGAGACGGTGCTGCAGGCGTTTGTGTCCGGATTCAATACGGCCGCCCGACACCCGTCCCCGGACGAGGCGAGCGGCGCACTCCGATCGGTCGTCCCTGTCGCGTTCGAAGGTTTCGCCTTCGAGGGGGCCGGGTTCTACTACGCGCTGCAGGATATCGTGCACCCGTTGCGCACGAGCGATCTGCACCACCTGACGACCACCGTCGCCCCGGAGCACGACTTCATCGCCATGGTGGGCGCAGGCTTCGCCGTCGCCCGGTTACCGTTCGGCGCCCGGTGGATGACGCGATTCCAGGCGCGCCTTGATCCGCTGACGGCCTGGTGCGTCGCCGACGGCTACGGCTTCCATGCCGGCTTCTTCCAGTGGCGTCGCCACGTGGCGGGTGCGACCGCGCCGGCAGGGTTCTCGCCGCAGCATCGCCAGCTGTTTGACGCCGGAGTGGGTCGCGCATTCTGGTGGGTGTACGGGGCCGACGAGGCAGACCTGGTCCGTGTGGTCGCACGTCAGGCGCCTGCCCGCCAGGGCGCGATGTGGGAGGGATTGGGCACCGCCCTCGCCTACGCCGGCGGTGTGTCCCCCGCGGCGATGCGCCGCTTGCGGGATGCCGCGGGCGCGTATCGCGCAGATCTCCGCGTGGGCGTCGGGCTGGCGGCGTTCATGCGGCGACGCGGCGGCAATGCCGCCGAGTGGACCGAGCAGGCCTGTCATGCTGTGCTCGGGCTGTCGGAAGACGATGCCGCCGCGGTGGTCGGGCGCGTGCGGTCGGAGGTGCTCGCCCTGCCGGACATGGCAGACCCCGGTGTGTGCCGGTCGACGTGCTATCTCGCCATGCGCACACGCCTCAGGACGGAGTGGATCCATGACTGAGGCAGAGGCCCCGGTATCCCCAGACGAGGTCGCGCACGCTGAGACGCGACTCGATGTCCCCTTCACCGTCGTGAACCTGGTGACCACGGCGCTGTCGTGCGTGCTTCCGTTCTGGTTCTCCTCGGCGTCGGCCATCACGGCATTCGCCGTGTTCTACACCGTCACCGGTCTGGGACTGACGCTCGGGTATCACCGGCTGTTCGCGCATCGCGCCTTCCGCGTGCCGTTATGGCTGGAACGGACGATTGCGATCTGCGGATACCTCGCCATTCAGCGCGGGCCGTTGTTCTGGGTGGCCATGCACCGGATGCATCATCGCCATACAGACATCCCCGGTCGCGATCCGCACACCCCCAAGGAAGGATGGCTACACGTCCACTTCGGCTGGATGCAGCGCCGGCGCGCGGATATCTGGACGCGTGATTTGTACCACCGGTGGGTGCCCGACCTGCGCGTCGATCCGTTCTACCGCTGGCTCGACAGCGAGGCCCGTGACTATCTGGCTTATGTGGGGCTGTTGCTGGCCTCCTGGACCGTCGGTGGGCTGGTGGGTGCCGCGGGGCACCCGTCCATGCGCTTCGATCTCCGGAATGCGTGGTGCTTTCTCGTCTGGGTGGGGCTCCTGAACCGCGTGGCGGTGCTGCACGCCTTTGGTCTCATCAACTCGGTCTGTCACACCTACGGGTCGCGCCCCTACCGGACACACGGGGCCGATACCTCCGTGAACAACGCCTGGGTCGCCGCCCTCATCTTCGGTGAAGGCTGGCACAACAATCACCACGCGTTCCCGCGTTCAGCTCGTCAAGGCTTGCGCTGGTATCAGTGGGACCCGGCGTGGTACGCCATCGTCCTGCTGCGCACACTGGGTCTGGCCCGTCAGGTGTACGTACCCTCAAAGGACGAACGGCAGCGTCGGTCTGTGGACGCGGTGCCGGTGCCAACGTCCGCGCACGGCCCAAGCGCTCCGGGCTACTGACCCGGCGACGCGCTTCGGCAGTCGCTGGGAATCGCCAGAATTTCCGAGGCCTGATAGGGGAAGACCGTCAGTTCCGACAGGATGCCTTCGCCCCATTCGGGCATGGTGAACCATGTCCGTCCCCGGAGCTGGGTCGGCACGCTGGCGATCGTCGACAGGCGTTCGAACTCCACGGGCTGCGCCGCAAGGTCGACCACCGTCGCCAGCCGACCAATGCCCGTCACCGATTGAATGAAGGTCACATCCACCGTGCGACCCGGTTCCATCAGATGCCATGTCGGACGCGTGCTGTCCATCACAAACCGCGCGCGACCGCTCCGTGTCTCTGGCGCCAGCGCGAGCGGCGGCAGGCCCAGCGACAGGGGGTGCTCGTCGGTGCCCAGCAGGGAGTTCTCCGACCAGGCGGCCTCGAGCGTCCCGTGCGTACTCATGGTCACGGTCAGGTCCACAAGCGCAAAGGAAAACTCTCCCAGATTCGTGATGCGCACACGTGTCTGCACATCGCAGCGACCACCCGCGGCGGGTATCGCTGCCGACGCCATGGTGAGGGCCGCCAGAGCCCGGTCGACCTGCTCGGCATTGGGAGTCGACGCATTTGGGTCAGGCATGCGACTCAGCACACCTGCCAGTAAAAGTAGGGCTAGATACGCTGTTGCTTTCATGAAATCACTAATGCTGACTTTCTAAAGTGAGACATGAGATGCATGCTGGCGTCAGCCTGTGGTCGTCGATGCCTGATCAGAAAAACATCGAACCTCATGCGCCTCCGCTGGAGTATAGTCCGGAGTGCTCAGCGGGAGCGCGGCGTCGTGCCGACCCTTGGCAAGGAGACAGACATGGACACCACCGATAAGCGCACCGCCACGGCCACGACCGTTGGCGCACCGGTCACGGCTGCGGCACAGGAACCCACAGCGCCTCAGAAGAAACGTGCTTCGACTGGTGCCACTCGACTCGCCACGCGCATTGAGTTCAGGACCACCAAGGCCTTGTCCCGCGTCAGCGCAGCGGTCGACAAGGGGATGGCACGGTATATGAGCCGCCGGGACGCCTCCGATCTCAAGCGGAAAGATGGCGCCCTGATGGACATGCCGGAGAACATGCTTCGGGCTGCGGCGAAAGGGGTGGCAGACGCCACGCCGGCACTTGGCGATGTGTCCAAGCTGGTCTACAGCCGCCGAAACCGCAAGGCCGTCCGCCGCATGATGCGGGCGCTGCCCTCCATTCCGTATTTTTCGTAGGCGCGCCACACGGCGACGACGCTTGTTCACACGATTCGAGAGACCCCCATGGCGCAGCAGGACACTCCCGCGACCCCACAGGCCCACGCCCCGATCGTTGTGGACCTGGGCAAGAAAACGAAGAAGTCGATCCGCCGGATGAAGGAAGGCTCGGGCAAGATGCTCGCCGAAGTCGAGCGTGTGCTCGAGGAAGTGCGGGCGCAGTTGCCGCCGGCCGACCGGCAGAAGGCGCTGGTGCCTGTCGTCATGTTTGTCGAGCGCAAGCACAAGAAGACGAAGTTCCCCTTTTCGCCGCTCAGCATGCTCCGCTAGGCAGTGGCCCCACGGGTTCATGTCGCCCGTCATCGGCTCCTGAGTATGAGACGATGACCGCCACCACCACCACACCGCACCCCGGTAGCCTGGCTGCCAGAGGCGTGCCGCATACCGCCCCGCCCCGCTCATCGTCGACTGCGACCGTTGGTGCCCCCTGGGGGGGCGTCGACGCCGCGTCGGTCGGTGTCTGGGCACAGCTGCGGCGCGTCGGCGCCATTGTCCGTCACGTGACCGGCTTCCTGGTGCGATCGCGCCTCCTGCGCGTGACGCGCGCCACTGAGCACGAGGTGCTGCAGCGCGAAGGCCAGTGGATTCGCGAGAGTGCCACCGCGCTCGGCGGCACGTTCGTCAAGCTCGCCCAGCAGGCCTCCATCAGGCGCGATGTGTTGCCTGAGGCGTACTGCGATGCCCTCGACGGGCTGCAGGATGCCGTCGCCCCCATGTCCTTCGATACGGTGCAGGAGATCCTCGAGCGGCAATGGGGGAGGCCTCTGGCGTCGGTGGTGCGGACAATCAACCCCGAGCCCATCGGGAGTGCGTCGGTGGGATGCGTCTACCGGGCTGAGCTCTGTGACGGCACCGACGTGGCGGTGAAGGTTCGTCGCCCGGGGATTGCCGCCAGTTTTGCGCTGGACCTGTCGGTGATGGAGCGACTGCTGCGGATGATGCAGTTGCTGGGCGCCCCGACGCTTGGGCTGTCGATGGCCATGATCGAGGAACTCAGACAGGTGCTGCAGGAAGAGCTCGATTTCCGCTCGGAACTGCGGTACCAGGATCTGTTCAGGCGGGCGTTCCGCCATTGGAAGGCGGTGCGCATCACGTCTCCCCGCGGCTACTACGACCTCTCGGGTGCCGAAGTGATGGTCAGCGAGTATGTGCGTGGGGTCTCGCTCAAGGAACTGCTGGTGCGCCTCAGGACCGAGGGCGAGCCGTATCGACAGCAGTTGACCTCGCTTGGGATCGACCCCAGGAACATCGCTCGACGGCTGGTCCGAGGCCTGCACTTTCAGGTACACGAATGCCCGTTCTTCCACGCCGACCCCCATCCGGGGAACATCGTCGTGCAGCCTGGAGGGCAGCTGGTGTTCATCGACTTCGGGGCGTGCGGGGTGATGCCGGAACGCGACCGTCATCTGCTGATGGAGATGAATCAGCGCTTCTTCGAGGGCGATGTCGTCGGCATGGTGCAGTGCGTCACCGGGATCATGGAGCCGCTGCCGCGCATCGATACCAATGCGCTGACGGCCGCCCTCGAGCGGGAGTGGTGGCGCGGATACTACGGCATCATCAGCCGCCACGCCGAATGGCATGAGCGCACCTCGTTCCGCCTGTGGACGGTACTGATGGTGACGCTTCGACAATTCGATATCCCGCTGCCCTCACGCATGCTAAAGCTGGTGCGCGCCACGCTCCTCTACGACACGGTCGCCGCGCAGCTTGATCCCGATATCAACGTCTTCCGCGAGTTTCTGAAGTTCACCAAGGCTGCCGCCAAACGTCGGCGTCGCGCCATCAGGACGGCGGCCTTCCGGCAACTCGCGCTGGGTCCGGACGATGCCGTCGTGGACCGCACGTATCAGGTGGGCCGGGTGGCCCGGCGGATGCTCTACCGCGCCGAGAAATTCCTGAACGAGCCTGATATCCGGCTTGACGCCTCCATCGACTTCGTTGTCGGCGTGCTGCGCGAGTTCTGGACGCTGGGCATCACCATGTTCGCCACGGCCACATCCCTCTGGCTGGTGTCGTACTCGTGGCGGCGGTATCTCTACCTCTACGACCGCGATTCGTATCGCGCGGGCGAGCGGCTCATCGACCTGCCCGTGCGTCTAGCCAGAGAAATGGCCGAAGGCGAGCCGCATGCTTTCGTCGCCGCCTGTGCCCTGGCCATCGGCACCTGGTGGATGCTGACGAATTTGCTGGGCATTGCCGAGCGGCTACGGAGGCTGTTCCGCCAGCAGAACGTGACGCAGGAGTAATCAATGATGCCCCCTGAACTGCACAAAGAATATCCCCGAGACGACGAAGAGCGCGAGACGGCGCGTCTGCTGGACGTGACCCTCCGCACGCTGGAGGCCCGTTATCTCTGCGGACCGCAGCTGCGCGACACCCACGCGAAGGGACTCGCGGTCGTCTCGGCGGAACTAATCGTGGTGGCGGACCTTCCGGAGCACCTCCGCGTCGGTCTGTTTGCCCAGCCGGCGACCTACGCTGGCGTGATCCGGTTTTCCAACACGGATCCCACGCCCCATCATGACCGCGTCGCCGATATGCGGGCCATGTCGATCAAGTTGACCGGTGTGCCCGGCCCCCGCCTCTGGGGCGACGATGGGCAAGGCACACTCGATCTGCTGCTGATGAGCGCCAAGAGCTTCATGACGCCCACGCTCGCAGAGTTCATTGACCTGCAGGACTGTCTGCGTCGAACGACCACCGAGCCTGTGTTGGGCGCCGTGCGGTTGGTGGCGTTCTTTCTCCGGCACCCGAGCACGGCCCGTCGGGTCATGCGGTCACAGATTCCGTGTGCCAATCTGCTGGAACTGCCGTATTTCAGCGAGACGCCGTATCGCTTCGGCGACCGCACCGTCCAATTCAGGGCGATGCCGCGCAAGGCACGTGCCAGCAGGGTTCCAGGGCCGGATGCGCCCCCGAACTACCTGAACGAACGTCTGCGCGACGATCTCGCCACCCAGGACGCGTGGTTCGACCTGCAGGTGCATTTCCAGACTGATCCGGTGCGGATGCCGATCGAGGACAGTAGTGTCGAGTGGAGCGATGCGCTGTCGCCTCCGCAGACCGTGGCGGCGCTGAGGATTCCAGCGCAGCCCGTCCTCCGCCCGGGGCCGCACACCATCGGGGAGGACCTGAGTTTCAATCCGTGGCGGACCCTGCCCGATCACCGCCCGCTGGGATGGGTCAATCGCGTGCGTCAATCGATTTACGCAGACATTGCGCGCTTCCGTGCAAGCCGCAGAGGAACAGATTCCGCCGCACAGGCGATGGGCGGGCACGGCCGCCCCGAGACGGAGAGGTAGCGACATGGCACAGAAGCGAACGCTGGCAATCACCGCGCTCGTCGTGTTCGGCGTGATTGGCGCCGGTGCGATCGGATTGATGCTGACGGGCGTGTACGAGTTCTCGCTGCGCGACCTGGCAGCCCCAGTACAGGTGCAGGAGGAAGTGGTGCCGGACGCCGTGCCGCTCACCGAAGAGCAGTTGGACCGGTTCTACCACCTGTCGCAGGGCTCCCAGGTCATGCCCTACGAGTGGTTCATCAACCTCGAGCAGGGTGACAGCACCGCGAAGCTCATTGACGACGAGTTCATGTCACGCTTCCGGTTCATTCCGTCGCGCCGCAGCGCCGAAAACCCGGACAAGCTGCAGATCGGGTTCGCCAAGGACGATCCCGACCCGCTCACTGGTCAGGTGCATATGGGCGTGACGTGCGCCGCGTGTCACGTGGGCCAGATCACCTACAAGGGTCAGAGCCTGCTCGTGCGCGGGGGCCCGGGCATGATTGACTTCGACCGGTTCGTCGTCGCGCTGTATTCCAGCCTGGCGATCACGGCGAACTCTCCGATCAAGGCCGACCGTTTTGCCAAGGCTGTGCTGAAGGACAAGTTCAGTGTCGCCAATGCAGCGAAGCTCTGGATCGAGGTGCAGGCGTTCATTGAGCGGTCGGCGGCCGACAAGGCCCAGGAAGCCCTCAGTAACCGTCGCCGAAAGGAGCAGAACACCGAGGGCGGCTTTGGTCGTATCGACGCGCTGGGGGCCGGTGGCAACCGGCTGTATCGCATGCTGGGCAAGGAGAACCTGCGGGCGCTGAACGCGCCAGTGAAGGCCCTCCCGCTGTGGAATGCCCATGAATACGACTGGGTGCAGACGAACGGATCGATTCGCTCGCCCTTGCACCGCAATGTCATCGAGGCACTCGCCGTGAATGCCAGCCTAGTGTTTCCCGGCGACCCTGCCAAAGGCGATCAGTTCATTTCCAGCGCACGACTCAAGAACATGGTCGAGCTCGAGGAGCTGATGAAGTCATTCCCGATTCCACGATGGCCCGACCACATGTTCGGCGCCCTCGACCAGGCGCGCGTCACTCGTGGTGAAGCCATCTATGCCGCACAGTGCGCGTCCTGCCATGCGCCTCGCCGCGAACGGACGCCGCTGGCCGCTGACGAGGTGGCCGTCCGCCAGAACAAGCGCTACCTCATGATCCCGCTGTATCCCGTCGATGAAGTGGGCACCGACCCCCTCGACGCGCGCAACTTTGCGACCCGCACACTGGATGCGTCGCGCATCGGGATGCGTGCCGATGAGCCCGGGGCGTCGGTCATCGGGCTGGTGCTGAACGGTATCGTCCAGCGAGGTCTCGCGGATGCAGGCCTGACGCAGCAACAGAAGGACGAGTGGATTGGTAACCGGGCCAATCTGCTGCGCGCCTGTGAGGCGTATCCGGCGCGGCCACTGGCCGGCTACTGGGCCGCCGGACCGTTCCTCCACAACGGGTCGGTGCCGACCCTGTACGACTTGCTACTGCCGGCGCGTGAGCGTCCCCGGGAGTTCTACACAGGCAACCTCGAATTCGATCCCGTCCGGGTCGGTCGCGTGTCGACGCCGTTTCAGGGGGCCTTCAAGTTCGACACTCGCCTTCCGGGTAACTCGAATGCCGGCCACGAATACGGCACGACGCTCAGCCATGAGGAGCGGCTCGACCTGCTGGAATTCCTCAAGCAGCTGCCGACGCCCGGGGACGACCTGCCAGAAGTGGACCCGGTTGCGGGATGCCCGCCGGCGAAACTGGCGAGTCGATAAGCCGACTCGCCAGCTTCACAACGGTCACAGACGGAGAAGGATGACGCAGAGATGAGCGGAACACACATGCCCGGCCCACCGCCGGGCAGCTATCGTCGCCACAACCTGCCGGTGATTCTGGTGGTGGCGCTGGTGACCGGCACCCTCGGTGCCATGGCGGCCCTGCCGACCGCGATGCCCGAGGAAACCCGTACGCTGGCCAGCCGATTCCGTATGGATGTGCTGACGCTGCCTGACGTGCCTGTGCCAGCAGGCGGCGTCGAGCATCCAGTCAATCAGACGGCCCGTCACATGCAGTTCTACTTCTATCAGGTGGGCGAGTCGGTGGCCCTCGGCGACCTTGATGGGGATGGCCTACCCAACGACCTCTGCCGGACGGACGTCAAGAGCAAGGCGCTTGAGATTCGTCCGGTCCCGGGCACCGGTGACCGCTACGCCCCGTTCGTCGTCGAATTCGGTGCACGGGTCGACCGACGGACTGTGCATCCGTCCGTGTGCCGTCTGGCCGACATCAACGAAGACGGACTCACCGACGTGCTGGTCGCCTTTTATGGCCGGGCCCCGTTGCTGCTGCTACGCCAGTCGGCTGACGGACCGGCGCCGCTGACGCAGGCGCTGTATGCCACGGAAGAACTGATCCCGAGCGGACAGGCCGAGCGCTGGTGGACGGCGACCGCGGTGTTCAGCGATGTCGACGGCGACGGGCATCAGGATCTCATCGTCGGCAACTACTACCCGGATGGGGCCGAGATCACCAACCCCGACTCGGCCGTGCCGTTCGAGATGAATGCTGATTTTTCTCGTGCACGGAACGGCGGGCTGAACCGGATCTTCCTGCATACGGCCGGGCCGCAGCGATTTATCGATGCGGGGAATGTCTTTCCCGGTGATGGCGCGCGCGCGTGGACGCTGGCGATCGGGGCAGCGGATCTGAACCGCGATGGCCTGAGCGAGCTGTACATCGCCAACGACTTCGGCCCCGACCAGCTGCTGCTGAACGAGTCCACGCCCGGTTCCGTGAAGCTTCGCGAGCTGACGGGACACCAGTCGGCGGCGACGCCGGAGTCGGCAGTGCTGGGGCTCGATTCCTTCAAGGGGATGAGCGCGGATTTCGGCGACATCAACGGCGACGGGGTGTTCGATATCTCCGTCAGCAACATCGGGTCGCCCTTCGCGCTCGGCGAAAGCCACTTCCTGTGGGAGAGCACAGGACAGACGGCGGAGATGCGCCAGGGGCGTGCCCCCTACATAGAGCGCGGCCTCGCACGCGGCGTCGCGCACAGTGCGTGGGGATGGGACACGCGGTTTGAGGATTTTGACAACGACGGCACGCTCGAACTGGTGCAGGCCACGGGTCTGGTGAAGGGCCGCGACAACAAGTGGCCCGACCTCGCCCAGGTCGGCGCAGCCAATGACACCTTCGTGCGGTATCAGTCGTCCTGGCCGAAGTTTCTTGAGGGCGCCGAAGTGGACGGGTCGTTTCCCAATCCGTTCTGGGTGCGCGGTGCCGACGACCGATACGTGGACGTGTCAACCGTGGTCTTGCCTGGTCTGACACCGGCGACGCGCGGCATTGCCGTCGGTGACGTCGATGGGGATGGGCGGGTCGACATGGCGTTCGCCAACTTCTGGGAATCGTCACAGTTCATCCGCAACGCCTCGGAGCCCGGTGCGTTTCTGGGGCTGCACCTGCTGCTGCCCACCGCGGACGCCACGAGCGAGGCAGGCCTGATCGTGCACGATGGACACCCGCGCTGGCGCGAGGGTGTGCCGGCCGTCGGTGCGATGGTCGAGATCACACCCGCCGGTGCCCCGGCGCAGATGCGTCAGGTGGACGGAGGCAACGGTCATTCCGGCCAGCGCAGCGCGGAAGTGCGCTTCGGCCTCGGCCGTTCGGCACCGGGCGCGGTGCCTGTGCGAATCACCTGGCGAGATTGGAATGGTAAGATGCACCACCAGATGCTGACGCTGACACCCGGTTACCACACGGTGGTACTGGGAGCGTCGGGAGAGACCCGATGACGACGATGCCTGCCCCGAACGCTGCCAAGAAAGTACGCGATCCCCGCAACGGACTCCGAACGTCGGCCACCCTCGCCACCGTTTTCACGCTGCTGGGGCACACCGTCTTCGGCTTCGAGCAGAGCTGGGTCACGGTCGGTGTGGCGCTCGTGACGGGATATGCGTCAGCCCTGCTGTTTGAATGGGTGGATGCCTGGGCGTGTGGGGGCGTGCCGAATTTCATGGGAGGAGGCGCCCGCAAGCTGGTCGATTTCCTGCTGCCTGCGCACATGACCTCGATCACGCTCTCGTTCCTGCTCTACACCTACACCGAGCTCTGGATCACCGCCTTCACCGTGGCGCTGTCACTCGGGGCCAAGCATGTGCTGCGCGTCCGTCAGCGCGGACGCCTTCAGCACTTCATGAACCCCTCGAACTTCGGCGTGGCGATCACATTCGCGCTGTTCCAGTGGTCCAGCGTGCTGCCGTGGAGCTTCACCACGAACCTGTCAGGCGCAGCCGACTGGATCGTGCCGCTAGTGATTGTTGGGCTCGGCACCCGCCTGAATCTGCTGTTCACCTCGCGACTGCCGACCATTGCTGCCTGGCTCATCAGCTTCACCGCCATCGGCGCGTTCCGTGCCTGGATGCTGGGCAGCCCCTGGGCGGCGGAGATGGTGACGCTCACCGGGATTCCGATGGTGCTGTTCACCTTCTACATGATTACGGATCCCCAGACCTCACCGTCCGCGCCGAAGAGCCAGGTGCTGTATGGCAGCAGCATCGCCGTGGCCTACGCGGTCCTGCTGGCGCTGCAGGTCCAATACACGATGTTCTACAGCGTGGCCGTGGTCTGTGGCCTGAGGGGCCTGTATCTGGGAGCGTCGAACCTCTGGGCGACGTTCTCGGAACCCGAGACCTCGGCCGTGGGCGTGCTGCAGTCATCCACGGCTGCGTAGGTCATCCGAATCGCTCTGGTGCGGGCGGGTGCCGTGGCGCCCGCCCGTTACGGCTGCAGTGTCAGAATGACGCTCCATACATAGAAGGCGCCGATGCCGGCAATGCCGGCCGCGAATACGGTTTTCACCAGCGCTGCCGACAGTCGCGGCGCGATGCGTGGCCCAATCTGGCTGCCCACCAACACGCCTGAGGCGGTGAACACCAGAATGTCCCACCGGATGGCGCCCACCGACAGATTCAGCAGGGTGATCCCAATGTCGGCGCAGGCCTCAAGCAGAATCGCGGTGGCATTGGCGCGTCGCGTCTCCACCGCTCCGGTGTGCTCGATCAGCGGCTGCACCATCTCTGCCACGCCCGTGCCCGTACTCGCGGAAAACGCACCGGCCAGGAGGCCAACCGGCGCCCACCGGCTGAGCGCCCCGGGTCGGGGTGCGCCGAACGGGCTCCGCAGTGCATACATCTGAATCGCCGCGACTAGCAGCATTGTCAGCCCGACGAGCCCCTTGAGCCACACGGGCGGCGCCTTTATAAACACCGTAAACCCGGCTACCACTCCGAGCATCACCCAGGGCACCAGTGCGCGCCAGACATCCCACCGGTGAAAGCGCATCACCTGGTAGCGATAGGCGGCACCGGACATGCCAATGGTCTCGGTGGCGATGCCTGTGGCAATGGACGCTGGCACGGGCAGTTGCAGGACGAAGTAGTAGAACGGCTGAAACAGCACCGCGCCGGAAAAGCCGGATGCGCTGGCGACCGATGCCACGGCAACGGCGTATGGGAACGTATACCAATACTCAAAATTCATGGCGGAAGGGGCTTGGGCGGAAATGGGGGAAGGCGACGGGGGAGGGCAGCCGCCCGAAGAGTGCCGGGCAGGTCATGACGACTACCGCAGGTCTTTGAGCGATGACCTCGCTCTGAACGACAGCCTATGCCTCCGAAGGGATTCGGCGGTTGCTGGCAGCTCGTCAGCATTGGCATCGTCGGCAGGGACGACCCGTCCGCCACCCATGACCATCGTGGGACCGAAACTGTATCCGGTCCGCCACCTCGTCTGGATGGGATCGTCCGAAATGCCGTAGCGCGACAGCTTTTGGCGGAAGCGGTGAATCATCACCTCCAGGCGACGCACGAGATGTGGGCCGGTGTCCTGCCACATGCCGAGTTGCAGCGCCTCGCGGACGAGGCTGCGATCCGGCGCCTGGCCGAGCAGGCTCAGGAACCGCGCTTCGAGTTCGGTCAGGGGAATCACCTCACCAGAGGGCACGGTCAAGCGCCGCAGGTCGCGTGCCAGCCACCAGGTTGAGGAGGAGGCCGCGCGCCCCGTGCGACGGTCAATGCGATACAGAATGGCGACGAGCTCAGGAAACGCGACAGGTTTGTCGAGACAGTAGTCCGCGTTGGCATCATAGCCCTCGCGGCGCCACGTCGCGTCGGGTCCAGGCCCCAGGAGCACCACAGATACGTTGGGGCGGGTGCTGATCTGCGTCACCAGGCCGATGGCCTCAGGGATCTGCTCGAGATCCACGATGGCGATGCGGCATGAGGTGGAATCGAGACACTCCTCTGTTTCGTCAGCCGTCAGCAGATGCGGACGAAACCCTGCGGCGGCCAGATGTCGCCCCAAGAGACGAAGCCCTTCAGATGAAGACCCGATCACAGCGACATCGATGACATGTGACGGAAAGCGCAAAGGAGACACGGACATGGGCGGCTGCCTGTCGAGGAGGTCGAGTCCGGAGCGTCGGCAGCAGCCCGGTCGATGGGTGGAGCGAACGACCGTCGGATGTGCGCGAAACGCTGAAGGAGGTCGTTCGCCTGACGCGAACGACCTCCTTCAAGAAAGTATCAGAAGTTGCTCAGGAGCCCTACATGATTTTCTGCAGGGACTCATGATGCGGGCGCGGTGCCGCGCTGACTATTCCTCAGCCGCCTCGGTCAGCGGGATGGCCCACAGGCACACCGCCAGCAGGTAACAGGCGAAGCCCAGCATAGGCTGCACGAACGACAGCCCGACGCCTGCCGTATACACCGCCACCGTCGCCATGGCGCGTGGACGCTCGCGGGTCAGGGCGTGTGCGATCGGCGAGTCAGGTCCATTAGCCTTGACGAGTGCGTGCACCAGAATGCTGTTGAACAGCCCGGTCACGAGGTTGATGACGCCAAACAACGCCACCGGCCAGGGTTCGTAGTGGTTCTCGTTCATCCAGTCGGTGAAGAAGGGGAAGAGCGACAGCCAGAACAGCAGAATCAGGTTCCACCACTGCACCGCGTGGGACCCGCGGATGGCGAGCTGAAGATGGCGACGATGGTTGAGCCAGTAGACCCCGACGCTGAAGAAGCTGATGAAGTAGCTCAACGCAATCGGCAGCAAAGGCTGCAGGGCGGTGGGCTCCGCTTCCTCTGGTGCCCGGAGTTCCAGCACCATGATTGTCAGAATGATCGCAATGACTCCGTCGCTGAAGGCTTTCAGTCGCTCCATGGGTCTCGCTCGTCGGCGAAGGGGCTAGCGGTGCAGGCGGATGCCGACAAACGCCTGCAGGTCGCGCGTCTTCCAAGACGCGCTGCGTGTCATCGAGAGGTCACTCAGGCCGTGCGCATAGCGTGAGTCGAGCACGACGCTGAAGCGGGAATGGACCGGCAGATCTACGGCCAGACTGGTCATGAGGCCCATGGACGTGCTCTTCAATCCGGATGCCGAGACATCGTCAAACGCCAGGTTCCCGGAGAGCGCCGACTGGAAGGTGCCCACGGCCTTGTCGACATAGCCCCCAGCGCCGAGGCTCACGCGGCCGAGGTGGACCCGGACTAGTATGGGCACTTCCACGTAGCTGAACTCGGTAGTGTCCTCGACCGTCCCCCCTCCGAGACGGCGAAAGTCGTACTCTAGGGAGCCACGCCGGGTCAGCCGGCTGACACCCAGGTCTAGACTCAGTCGCCCACGACCAACCTCGACGGCGACGCCGCCGCCGGGCTGGACTGAGGCGCCTGTCGGCGTCACGTCGGCACCAGTCACAGCCGGAACCGACGCCAGCATGTTGGCCCCCAAGTTGAATTTGAAGGACAGGTCGCCGGCATGTGCCGTGCCGCAGCACAGTGTTAGCAGGGCGGCGTACGCAAGGGGCCGCTGAAGACGCGCAATGATCATGTGTGAGAATCCCGTCGTGAATGCACCAAGCGTTCAGGCAGTGAGACGTCCGTGACGCCGACACCCTATCACGGTCTTGCGAGCCGGCAGTGGATTGTGAGGTTGCTTTCATTGGGTCTTGCTGAAATCACTATCATCGTCCGCGGCCACGGCCATAGAGGTCGAGGGCTGACGTTCCGCACTACACTCACGTCGTATGTTCATCGAGCATCTGATCGACACCAGCATGGGACTCGCGTTTGTCGTGATTGTCGTGTCGGGCCTTGCGATGGCTGAGCTGGGCGCGTGGGTGGCAGTTCGCGTGCGCGAACGGAGCGCAGGCGGACGGCTCGCGGACAGCGACGTGATGTTCGAGACCGTCATTGCGCCTGTGCTCGGACTCTTCGCGCTGGTGATGGCGTTCACCCTCGGCAGCGCCTTGGAGTTGAACGACACCCGGGGCAACGCGCGGGACGAACAGCGCGAAGTGGTGCGGCAGCTCCAGAGCCTGCAGGTGCTGGTGCCCCCGCATATGCATGAGGGATACCGGACGGCGATCGACGCGTACACGGCAGCCGCCGATCGGTATGTCGTGACGGCCTCGGATTCTGATGCGGCACAGACGAAAGACGCCCTGGCGAATCTGCGGGCGTTCGTGGTTGCCGTCGACGGTGCCGGCGCGGTCCGTGGTGCCGATCAGCTGATGGATACGCTGAAGGCGCTATCGAAAGCCGACCGCAACCTCGTCGTGGCTGCGCGTGGACGCATTCCCGTGACCGTGCTCTCGATGCAGAGCGTGTACTATCTGGTGTCATTCTTCCTGGTGGGCTACATCATGGCCGCCCGCGATCACTACGCACCGTATCGGTGGGGTGTGGCAGGCACGGTGCTTCTGTTCGCGATGGTCCTGATGATTGTGATCAACCTCGGTCGTCCAGGGCTGCGAAGTCTGCTGCTCGACCCGCTGACCTGACGAGGGCGACGCACCCCGCTATACCCGCTACGACGGCAGTGGATGCCGCGTCAGCTCGCCTTCCAGTGTGACCGTCAGCAGTGCGACATAGAGCTGCCGCTCGATGATGGTCAGGGTAAATGCCATCCGACGCTCGAGCCTGGCCGCGAGCGCATCGACGAGTGTCCGGTCCACGGCGAAGACGTCAATGGCATCGGCCCGGTGAATCCGCTGCCCGGCCCACTGGGGCAGCAGCTGAGTCATGTCGCGATGACTGTAGACGGCCACGCGGTCAGCCGCCTTGCTGGCCCGGTGCAGTCGTGCCGCGTCGGGCGCGCCGATGTCGATCCAGGTCCGCAAGCGGCCCGTCAGGTCGCGTACGCCAATCGCCGGATCGTCGGGCGACGAGATGCCACGCGAGAACTCGATGCCCTCGGTGTATTCGCAGCAATACGCCAGCAGCCGCGTCATCAGGTGCTCGGGTGACTCGGAGGGGTGCATGGCGAGTCGCACCTCGAGCGATTCATACACGCCCCGATCCATGTTGGCCAGCTCAATCGAGCACACGTACATCGTCGAGGTCAGGGCCATAGGCTCCCGAAGTGTACTGCGAACCCGTTGTCGGCCACGGCACGAGCCCGCGTGGTGGCGCGGCGCACCGCGTCGGCGGCGATGCGGCCTCCGCACAACCACATCCCACCTCGGCTACACTGCGGGGCGGAGATGACCGAGCCACCCAGCGCCCCGCACATCATGTCGGACGATGACGGTATGGCCGCCGCCCTCGAGGAGGCCGCGAGGGCAGCCGCCGCAGGCGAAGTGCCCGTGGGGGCCGTGGTCGTGCGCGACGGCCTGATCATCGGGCGCGGCGCCAACCGTCCCATCACCACGCATGACCCCACGGCCCACGCGGAAATCGTGGCGCTGCGGGACGCGGCCCTCGCCCTGCAGAACTACCGGCTGACAGGCACCACCCTGTATGTCACCGTCGAACCGTGTCTGATGTGCGTGGGTGCCCTCGTGCATGCGCGCGTGGCCCGCGTCGTCTTCGGTGCCCCGGAGCCGAAGGCCGGCGCGCTCGTGTCGACCCAGCGCGCGCATGAGGCGCCCTGGCTCAACCACCAGCTCGTGGCCCAGGGGGGCGTGCGTGAGGATGAGTGCCGGGCTCTCATGCAGGCGTTCTTTCGCGAGCGCCGCCAGAAGCCAGCGGGGCTGCCGGGCCCATCGCCGCCTGAAGACGAGAGGGCGGGCCCGGTGGTATACTCGTCGACTCCGCGGTGAGGTGGCCGAGTGGTTGAAGGCGCGCGCCTCGAAAGCGTGTATACGGGAAACCGTATCGGGGGTTCGAATCCCTCCCTCACCGCCAGCGTTCGTTCACCATCCCCGACATTTGCGCCAGCATCCGTTCCACTTCAGCTTCATTGACGCGCACCCCTGCGTCACCCGTCAGGTGGTCGCGCACGCTCAGCGACCCCTGCCTGAGGTCGTCGTCCCTTTCCATGGCCCGCACGACCATGTCACCCACTGGTGGAGGGGCGTTCAGCCATCGCGCCACCTGCTGGGCCATCTGGCGCTGAATGAGCGCACGGCCGGCCTGCTGCGACAGGTCGGTCACGCGTCGATGCAGGGCTGCCCTGGCCTCGTGGGCGCGTCCCTTGCGTGATGCAAGCACGCGCAGGACTTCAGCGGCCAGATCAGCCGTGGCGGCCGACGGTGGCGTCAGCCATTCCAGTTGAGGGGGCGCCACGCCGTCCGCCAACAGCGAGACACGGCAGACGGGAATCTGCGCTGTGGCGGGCACCGCGGCCAGCAGCGAGAGCAGTTCAGCGACGGACAGGTCGGCGGGGCTGCCTGCGTCGAGGATCACCAGCGCGGGGGACGGGCCTTCAGCCGCGGCCATGAGGGCGGCGCGGCCCGTGGCCTCCAGGCGCACAGTATGCGAGGCGGGTACCGCCGCAGA
>CAZXTM010000001.1:387055-394407 GCA_964643765.1 uncultured Bifidobacteriaceae bacterium
CGGCGCGGCCCGTGGCCTCCAGGCGCACAGTATGCGAGGCGGGTACCGCCGCAGACAGTGCGCGCACAGACCCCGCGGCGTCTCCGACGAGTAGGATGGTGGGCATCCCGTAAAGAAATCCCGCCAATCCTACGAAAAATCAGACGTCGGCGTGCGAGAACTCCAGCAGCTCGTAGGTGACCCAGCCCTTGGCCAAGCACCGCTGCAGCGATGCGCCGCCAACCACGTGGGCCACGGGGGTCCGCTCGAGGGGCAGCCAGCCGAACAGCATGACGGCCGCGGCGATGACATGGTCGCGCGGGCGGCCCAGCCGCAGCCATGGCGTCAGTAAGTGGCGCGCACGCTGCGAGAGGCCCGCCGCCTCGGCCAGGTTGCGCACCGTGTCCGGTGTCAGCAGGGCATTGAGGTGCCAGCCCTGCTCGAAGCGGGCCAGGCTGCGGTGGGCCGACGCCGGGGCCTCGGCACTGCGGAAGTCGTCGCAGAGAAAGAGCCGTCCACCGGGCCTGAGTAGCCGCGCCGCTTCCGAGAAGAACCTCGCCGGTGTCGCCCCGTGCACAAACGATTCGATGGCCATGACGGCGTCCGCCGAGCGATCAGGCAGCGGGACCGCATTGAAATCGCCGCACAGGCAGCGCACAGAGTCGGCCAGACCCGCAGCCTCGGATCGGGCCGTGCCGATGCTCGCCTGCACCGGGCTCAGTGTCAGGCCCGTGCCCGTCATGCCCGTGTGTGCCGCCAGGTATCTCAGGCTGCCCCCCACCCCACACCCCAGATCGACGATGTGCGGTGGACCGTCTGCCCGGGTGGCCAGCCACTCGAGCAGACGACGTTCGGTGAAATGGAAGGCATCGTCGGCGCTGTGGGCGTCAGGCGCCCAGACGGCCCGGTGGATGGCGTCGACGGCCCCGCCCTCGCCGAGGGCCAGAAAGCCCCCGGTCTGTCGGTCGTAATAGTTGCGGATGGCCTCGACGGAAAACGCGGGCACGGGTGACTCAGTCGAGCCGGATAGGGCCTTCGAAGGATGCGCTGGCCACGTGCGATTCGTGCAGGGTCACGCGCAGGGCCTGCAGTTCGCGGCCGCCCGGCCCCAGGTCTCCCGCCGCGATGGCGGCAACGACCTGGCTGAATACCCAGCGCGCCAGGAACTCTGTGGTCGTGTTGCGTCCCTGGAAGGCCGGCACCTCATCGAGGTTCCGGAAGGCGATCTCGCCGAGAATCCGCTTCAGCGTCTCACCCGCGCGCCCGATGTCGACCACGATGCCGTCGGCATCGACGTCAGGGCGGCGGAACTCGACGTCCACCACATAGGTGGCCCCGTGCAGCCGCTGGGCTGGCCCGAAGACCGCGCCCTGAAAGCTGTGGGCAATCATCACATGCTCGCGAACCATGACCGTGTACATCGGAAGCGCTCCTTGCCGTCTCAGGACGGCGGTCAGTCGTACCGCACCCGGTGACAGAGTGCGCCCGGTGCGGCGCTCAACTGCTCGAGTGTGGCGGGTAGGGTGTCGAAGGACGATTCACCAGAGATGAGGACGTCGAGTGCGGCGTCAGCCAGCAGGTCGAGTGCCGTGGCCAGTCGGCGCGCATAGGTCCAGCGCCCCCGCTGCGCCGGGGCCACCATCCCGACCTGCGACGAGATGAGGCGCAGCCGTCTCGAATGGAACGCCTCGCCGAGTGGCACCTCGACGCGGCGGGTGCCGTACCAGCTGGCTTCGACGACCGCGGCCTCGGTGCCGGCCAGGCTCAGCGCCAGCGTCAGGCCGGCGGGGGCCCCGCTGGCGTGGATGACGAGGTCGGCGTCAGGGGTGCCCGCGTCGGGCGCGGTGCCCCGCACGCCGAGGGTTTCCGCGACGGGCATCCGTGACGGCAGGGGATCGATCAGCTCGACCCGGCAGCCGGGGATGCGCCCGATGAGATAGGCGACCAGGCAGCCGACGACACCGGCCCCGACCACCGCGACGCGGTCGCCGGGCAGCGGGCGGGCATCCCACACGATGTTGAGGGCGGTCTCCATGTTGGCGGCGAGGACGGCCCGGGCGGGTGGTACGGTCTCGGGAATGATGGTGACGGCTGTGGCCGGCACGACAAACGCGGTCTGGTGGGGATGCAACGCGAACACCGGGCGGCCGAGGAGCGGCGCGGGGCCGGAGACGACCTCGCCCACCGCGATGTAGCCGTACTTGACGGGACCGGGAAAGTCGCCCTGCTGAAACGGCGCGCGCATGCGCTGGTGCTCGGCGGCGGGCACCTGGCCGGTGAAGACCAGCGCCTCGGTGCCCCGGCTGATGCCGGTGTAGCGGGTGCGCACGAGCACCTCGTCGACGCCCGGATCGGGCAGCGGCTCGTCCCGGAGGGCACCCACGCCGGGGCGCATCACCCAGAAGGCGCGGGCAGTCGGGGGCATGCAGTCGGAGGCGGTGGGGCAGCGGCCCCGTCTAGACCGACGACAGGAAGTGGCCCATCTTCGTCTTCTTGGTCTTCAGATAGTGATGGGTGTTGGAGGTGGCGATGATTTCGTGGGGCAGCCGTTCATTGACGGCAATGCCCTGACCGGCCAGGCCTTCGAGCTTCTTGGGGTTGTTGCTCATGAGGCGCACCGACTTGATGCCCAGGTCGAGCAGCATCTCGAGCGCCGGCACGTAGCTGCGCATGTCGGCGGGAAAGCCCAGGCGTTCATTGGCCTCGACGGTGTCGGCCCCTTCATCCTGGAGGGCGTAGGCGCGAATCTTGTTGGCCAGCCCGATGCCGCGGCCTTCCTGATTGAGGTAAATCAGGACGCCCCGGCCTTCATCCGCGATGCGGGCCATGGCCGCGTGCAGCTGCGGACCGCAGTCGCAGCGGGCCGAGTGGAAGATATCGCCGGTGACGCAGCTTGAGTGCACCCGGATCAGCACGTCTTCACCATCACCGATGTCGCCCCGGACGAGCGCCACGTGCGTCTCGGTGCCGCGCCGATTTTCGTAGACGTGAATCGTGAAGTCGCCGTACTCGGTCGGCAGGCGCGAAGATGCGACTCGGGTGACGGGGTCGCGCTGGGAAGGGGAGGATGGAGACATCGCGTCGAAGGCAATACCGTCGACTGATGGAATAGTACGGCGAAAGGCGACCGGAGTCAACGGGATGTCAAGACGCGACTGCCCACCCCTCGGGTTCCCGAAGGGGGTTGGCAGTCGCGGCGGCAGAGCGGTGTCTAGCGTCCCGTGACCAGGAAGCGCTGGATGCGTCGGCCGGTGGAGGCTTCCCCGACGTAGAGGTGCCCCTTCGAATCGATGCTCATGCCGTGCGGGCGCAGGAACTGGCCCAGCTGCCGGCCGCCGCGGCCGAACTCGCCCACCACGGTCATGTCGCTGCGCCGCATCACCCAGACCTTGTGGTTGGTGCCGTCGGCGAGATAGAGCCACTGCTGCTGCGGATCCTTCGACAGCACAATCACAAACGACGATCCCGAGGCCAGTGTCGCCGGCGCGATGATCTTCTCGCTCAGGAACTTGCCCGACTGCTCGAAGACCTGGATGCGGTTGCCGCGGCGGTCGGCCACGTAGATCTTGCCGTCAGCCGACCCGGTCAGCCCGTGCACCGTCGAAAACTGCTTCGGCAGGGCGCCGCCCACCATCGTCTTCGGGTCGAACTTCTCGGTGTCGTCGGGACGCTCGCCGTAGGCCCCCCAGTGGCGCAGATACTTGCCCGTGGCCCCCTCGAACACGATGACCCGGCGGTTGCGGTAGCCGTCGGCGATGTACACCTCGTTGGTCTTCGGATCGACCCAGATGCCGGCCGGTCCACCCAGTGTCGTCGTGTCATTGCTGCCGGCGGTCTTGTCGTGCACGCCGATCGTCATGACGAGCTTGCCGTCGCGTGTGAACTTCTGCACCCGGTGGTGCATGTGGGTGCCGATCCAGACGAAGTTGTTGTGGTCGACGAAGATGCCGTGGGGATTCCGCGGCCACTGCGCCCCGGTTTCCGGCGTGCCGGTGCCCCACGCCTGCACAACCTTGCCCTGCGCATCGAGCTCGATGACCGTCGGCGCGGCAGCGCAGCACGTGGCGATGGGCGGCTTCTGCTCCATCGACGTTTCCTCTTCGGTCAGCGTCTCGGGCAGGTGGGTGATCCAGACGTGGTCTTTCGCGTCGACGAACACGCCCGTGACCGACCCCATCACCCAGTTATTCGGGAATTCGGCGGGCCAGGTGGCGTCAATGCGGAAGGTGGGCGCGGCCGGCGTGCGGGGGGCCTGTTCGGCGTGGAGCACCAGGCCGATGGTGGCCACGGTGAGTAACAGCACCAGCACACGGAAGGCGGAACGGGTCTTCTTCATAACCAACTCTTTCCTCAGCAACGGCGCGGGCACGCGGGTGCCGAGATGGACCCCGCCCGCGTGGCGCCACGATATCACGGCGTCACATTCAGCCAGAGAAAGGCGCTGTGCACGTGGGTGCGCGTCGCGCCCGGGCGCCGGGCCGTGCGCCACAGGTAGCCGGCTTCGATGCCGACCACTGGTGTCAGCTGCCGCAGGACGCCGCTGAAGACCCGATGCTGGTCAACGCCGCGGGCCGGTCCATCGATGGTGCGGTCGAGGGTGACAAAGCCCTCGTGCCAGGCGACCGCCGACCAGCGTCGACTCTCGGTCAGCGGCCGCACCATCCGGGTCATGGCCCGCAGTCGGTGCGACAGGCCATCCCACCCCGGTTGCGAGCGCTGCTCGAGCCGCAGCCGCAGGGACGGCGTCCATCGCGCCACGGCCGGAAACCCGAGCGACAGCTGCTGCCAGGCCCGGTGTTCGTGCGTGACCCCCGGTCCCGGTGGCTTCGCGATCCATGCGTAGCCTGCCCAAATCGTGGCGCGTGGGGCCAGCCGGCGTCCGACGGCCACCCGCGTCAGTACTTCCGTGGTCGACCCGGTCTCGAGTGACGCGCGCGGCTGGAGCTCGAGATGCAGCCGCCAGTTGTCGCTGACCGGTACGGTGGCCAGCCCCATCACCCAGGCCTGCGCGTCGACCGTGTCCTGGGCCGATGCGGGTGCCACAGTCCCCAGGAGGGCGCAGAGGGTCAGCAGACCCGGCAGCAGGTGCGGTGCGGGTCTCCGTGCGGGGGCAGGCCACGCGTGGCTCGAGGGGGGCGCATGCATCCGCCGAGTATGCCTGCGGTGCGGAGGCCTGTCACCTGCGCGTATACTCGGCGCACGGATTTACCCGAGGAGGCGAGAGTGAGACGACCGCTGCTGTCACTGATGTTGCTGGGCCTGAGTGGAATGGGACTGGGGGCCCTGGCGGCCGCGCAGGCCCCCGCGGCCCACCTCAACCCGATGATTGACCTGCTGCTGCAGAAGAAGCCGGTCTTCGGTCTCTATGCGCCGTCGAACCGGCGTCCCCCGGCGCAGCCGGGGATGGTGGCGCCTGCCGTGCAACTGCCGGCCCGTACCCCTGCCGAGCTCGCGCAGGATGCGCTTGGGGTGGCCACGAGTGACTTCATCTTCGACGGCTCGATGGAAGGCAACTTCGATCGCGGCTACGCCGCCTACAGCGAGTTTGTGAAGGGCGTGGCGCAGGCGGGGCTCTTCACCCGCACGCCCACGCACCGGCTGCACCACCCGTTGGTGGTGAAGGCGCCCGAGATTGCGCCGAACCCGACGCTGGCGGCCAGCCAGATCAGCCGCCAGCTGGACCTCGGGGTCAGCGGCGTGATGTTCGTCTCGGTGGAGAGCGCCCAGGAGGTGAAGACGGGCCTGGCCGCGATGCGCTTTGCCTCGAAGGGCGGCACCCGCC
The DNA here is from genome assembly GCA_964643765.1 of uncultured Bifidobacteriaceae bacterium. Classification (GTDB taxonomy): domain Bacteria; phylum Acidobacteriota; class Vicinamibacteria; order Vicinamibacterales; family UBA2999; genus VFZN01. The sequence continues at coordinate 392,817 of CAZXTM010000001.1, forward strand.
CCGAGAGCGTCGGCACCGCGCCCGCCGTGTGGGGGCTGAGCGAGGCCGACTACAAGGCCAAGGCCGACCTGTGGCCGCTCAATCCGCAGGGGGAGCTCATCAACTGGACCATCATCGAGAGCCGCGAGGGCCTCGCGCGGGTGCGTGAAATCGCCGCCGTGCCGGGGATCGGTGTGCTGTGGCCCGGCGCCGGGACGCTCCGCGGCCTGTTCACCACCACCGACGCTACTGGCAAGCGGGTGTTCGACGAAGCCGGCTGGGAAGGCGCCATCCAGCAGGTGCTGTCGGCCTGCAAGGAATTCAAGGTGGCGTGCGGCTACCCGGCCAACGCGACCGACATTGAAGCCCGCATGAAGCAGGGCTTCAGCGTCTTCGTGATGGGCTGGGGCGACCCGGGCCTCAAGGCCATCGACCTCGGGCGGAAGGCGGGCGGACGCTAGTCTCGCAGCCTGCCGCCCTGAGGGTGTCCCTACTTGGCGGTGGCTGCCACGCTGAACGGGATTTTCCCCGTCAGCACATGTCCATCGTCGCCGGCGGTCTTCCACTCGAGGGTGTAGGCCCCGGCGGCGAGCTTGGCCGGAACGCCGGCCAGCAGCGACTTTTCAGGGCCGGCCTTCACCGGATCCAGCGCCACTGCGCCCTGTGGTCCGGTGAGGGTCAGCCCGCTCTTCTCGAACTCGGGTTCCTGCGTGAACCACACCTGCACACCGGACGGGCTCGATGTCAGGGTGGCCCCCTTCTCCGGCACGCTCTTCTTGACTGCCAGGTGAGCGAACACGACGGTGCCGGCGAGGGCGACGGCGGCAGTGACGGCGAGGATGCGATGCAGCATGGCCGTAAGTCTACGCCCGTGCACGCCGGGTGTCAGCGGGCTGCGACGAAATGTCGCGGCGTCCGGCCAGTGTTACCCTGAAGTCTCTTCATGAGCGCCTACGACGACCTGACTCGCACCCTCACGGCGGCGCCCCGGACGTGGCTGGTGACCGGCGTGGCCGGCTTCATCGGCAGTCACCTGCTCGAGGCGCTCCTGCGCCTCGACCAGCGGGTGGGGGGGCTCGATCACTGCTCCACGGGCCACCAGCGGAATCTCGATGAGGTGCGCGATCTGGTGACCCCGGCACAGTGGGCCCGGTTCACCATGCGGCGCGGCGACATCGGGTCGCTGGACGAGTGCCGGGCAGCCGTGGCGGGCGTCGACTATGTACTGCACCAGGCGGCCCTCGGCAGCGTACCCCGCTCTCTCGAGGATCCGGGGGCGCCCTGCACCGCCAACATCACCGGCCTCCTCCATATCCTCGTGGCGGCCCGCGATGCCGGTGTCCGGCAGGTGGTCTACGCCGCGTCCAGTTCCACGTACGGCGACCACCCCGGATTGCCCAAGGTGGAAGACGCCATCGGGCGGCCCATGTCGCCCTACGCGCTGACCAAGCTGGTCGACGAACTGTATGCCGAAGTGTTTGCACGCACGTACGGCACGCGAAGCGTCGGGCTTCGCTACTTCAACGTGTTCGGTCCCCGCCAGGATCCCCAGGGGGCCTACGCGGCGGTCATTCCGGCGTGGACGGCAGCGCTACTGCGCGGCGAACCGGTC
>CAZXTM010000002.1:0-275553 GCA_964643765.1 uncultured Bifidobacteriaceae bacterium
CCCCACTGCTGCCTCCCGTAGGAGTCTGGGCCGTGTCTCAGTCCCAGTGTGGCCGTCCGCCCTCTCAGGCCGGCTACTGATCGTCGCCTTGGTGGGCCATTACCCCGCCAACTAGCTAATCAGACGCGGGCCCCTCTTCAAGCGCCAGGCCTTACGGTCCCCGGCTTTGGTTTCCAGATGTTCAAATCCAGAACGTCATGCGGTATTAGCGTCCCTTTCGGGACGTTATCCCCCACTCGAAGGTAGGTCACCCACGTGTTACTCACCCGTTCGCCACTCCACTCGGAACCGAAGCCCCGAATAGCGTTCGACTTGCATGTGTTAGGCACGCCGCCAGCGTTGATTCTGAGCCAGGATCAAACTCTCAAGTTAAATACTTGAAAGCCGATTGGCTCTCATTACTTTGTTACTACTGTCTTGTGTTCGACGGTTCACCACTCAAGCACCCAGGCCTTGCGACCTGAACACTCTTACGGTGCCGCCGGCTGACACTCGACGGGCTGGTTGTGCACGCTCTATCTAGTTTTCAAAGAACCAGGACTCCGACAATCGAACCAGTTGACCCGATTCCCGGCGCCCCCGACCGTTTGTCACCAAACCGTCGCCCGTGGGGGCAGACTTTCGAATTTACGCTAGCGGCTCGTCTGTGTCAACCCTTTTTTTCGCGTGAGCAAAACTTTTTTGCCAGGCTATTTGAGGGGGGCCTTCCAGCTTCACTGCGGGTCGATGGCTCGACCGTGAAACCTACTGACCAGACTTCCCTGCGGACCGGGACGAACCCGGCGCGCACGCCCTAGACCAAAGTGCGTGCGTCAATCGCGTCTTCTGAAGATACGAAACTCAGCCACGGGCGTCAACACTTTTCTCGAGCATTCGTGAAAAAAACCCCGCCCAGGCACCCGCCACGCCCATTTTCCGCGCGAGGCCGTGCAGCTACGCGCACCCGTCCGCGGGGCCTACCCCGCCGTCACTCGCAACAACCGCCGATCACGAGCGCCCTTCTGCAACACCACCAGCACGCCGCCCAGCAGGTCGTCGGCGCCCAGCACACGGCGTTCGTCCGCCTCCCGCACCCCATTCACCGACACCCCGCCCTGGCGCACCATCCGCACCGCGTCCCCCTTGGACGCACAAATTCCCGCCCGCACCAGCGCCGTCGCAACGCTCATGCCCAGCAGCTCCGATGGCTCCACACGCGTCGACGGCACATCGTCAAACACAAGCAGCAGGTCCTCAAGGCTGGCCTCGCGCAGCGACCCGCCGAACAGCACCGCCGAGGCCCCCTCGGCGCGCCGTAGTTCATCCGCGCCGTGCACCAGGCGCGTCACCTCCTGCGCCAGCACACGCTGCGCCTCCCGCGCACCAGGCCGCTCCGCCACCGCCTGCGACAGGGCACCAATGGCCTCGGCATCCAGCCACGTGAAGAACTTCAAATACCGCTCCACATCCCGATCGTCGACGCTCAGCCAGAATTGATAGAACCGATACGGTGACGTGCGCGCCGGATCCAGCCACACCGTGCCGGCTTCCGTCTTTCCGAACTTCGTGCCCGCCGCGGTGGTGACCAGCGGCAGCACAAGGCCATGCGCACGCCCTCCGGCGACCTTGCGAATGAGGTCACAGCCCGCCGTGATGTTGCCCCACTGATCCGACCCGCCCATCTGCAGCCGGCAGCCATACCGCTCGTGCAGCACGAGGTAGTCGTACGCCTGCAGCAGCAGGTAGCTGAATTCGGTGAAGCTGATGCCCTCGTCGCCGCCCAGCCGGCGCTTCACGGACTCCTTCGCCAGCATGTAGTTCACGGTGAAGTGCTTGCCGGTGTCGCGCAGGAACTCGAGCAGGCCGACCGACCGCAGCCAGTCGGCGTTGTTGACCATCACCGCGCCGTTCGGCTGACAGTCGAAGTCGAGAAACCGCTCGAGCTGCGCGCGCATGCCCCGCACGTTGGCATCGACATCCTCGACCGACAGCAGTGCGCGCTCGACGCTCTTGCCGCTCGGATCGCCAATCAGGCCGGTGCCACCCCCGACGAGCGCAATCGGCCGATGGCCCGCCCGCTGCAGGCGCGCAAGCGCCATGATCGGCAGCAGCGATCCGACATGCAGGCTCGAGGCGGTGGGATCGAATCCCACGTAGACCGTCACCGGTTCCTGCGCACACAGTGCCAGGGCCCCCTCGGTCGCGTCGTAGAGCATTCCGCGCCACGTGAACTCGTCGGCAATCGTCATCCGATTAACTATACTGCCCTCGATGCGCATCTCGCGGCGACGACTGCTGCACTCGATCGCAGCGACCGGCATCGGCCTCGGCACGGGCACACTCGCCTACGGCGCGCTGTACGAGCGGCATCAGCTGACCCTGGCCCGGCACGTCATCACCCTCGATGCCTGCCCTCCCGCGCTTGATGGCCTGACGATCGGACTCATTACCGACGTCCATCACAGCGCGACGCTGTCGACCGACGCCATCGATGCCGCCGTCCAGCTGCTGCGCAGCGCTGCACCCGACATCGTCGCGCTTGGCGGCGACTACGTGAGCTTCGGCGACCGCCGGTTTCTTGAATCGGCCCTCGAGCATCTCGCCCCGCTGGCACACACCCCCCATGGGGCCTTCGCCGTGCTGGGCAACCACGATGACGAGCGGGAGACCGCCTCTGCAATGAAGCGCGCGGGGCTGGCACTGCTGCGCGACGATCGGACACGGCTCACCATCCGCGGCGAGACCGTCGACATCGCCGGGTTGCGATTCTGGTCCAGGCGGCTGCAGGAGCTCACGCCCGTGCTGAAGGGCGCTGCGCCCGTGTCACTGCTGCTCGCGCACGATCCGCGGCGGGTAGTTGAGGCAGACCGTTTCGGTGTCCCCCTGGTCCTGTCGGGACACACCCATGGCGGCCAGGTGCTGCTGCCGGGCGTCGGCGCGGTCGTCGGGCGGAAGTTTCCGGTCCTGTCTGGCGTGGCGGCACAGGGACGCGCCCAGGTGTGCGTGAGCCGGGGCCTCGGCACCGTCTACGTGCCGGTGCGCATCAACTGTCCGCCCGATGTGAGCCTGATCACGCTGCGCGCGGCGCCGCAGGTCCGCGCCTGAGGCCGTGCCTCAGCGCGGGTCGCTGAGCCACCGCCGCCCCTCGACGCGTCCGCGACCCTCGCCGATCAGGCGAATGGCCTCCGGATACAGCCGGTGCTCCTCCCGGAGAATCCGTGCTGACAGGGTCTCGACGGTGTCGCCGGCAGCCACCGGAACCGCCGCCTGCAGCACGATGGGGCCGGCGTCCACGGTGGGCGTCACGAGATGCACCGTGCAGCCCGCCACGCGAACTCCGTAGTCCAGCGCCTGCCGCTGCGCATCGACACCGGGAAACGCCGGCAGGAGCGAGGGGTGGACGTTGAGGACACGGTTCGGGAAGGCGTCAATCAGCACGGACGTCAGTCGCCGCATGAAGCCCGCGAGGCAGACGAGGTCGACCTGATGGGCACGCAGCACCTGCACAAGCCGGGCATCGTAGTCCTCCCGCGAGGGCCAGCCGCGATGGCTGTGCACTTCCGTCGGCACGCCGGCGGCCGAGGCATGGGCCAGCCCCGGCGCGTCCGCCACATTCGAGATCACGACCGCCACACGCGCGTGCAGGCGGCCGTCGGCGATGGCCGCCAGGATGGCCTGCAGGTTCGAGCCGCGACCCGAGATCAGCACACCAAGGGTCAGCATCAGGCGTACCGGACCGACGGGTCTCCGGCTTCGATGCCGCCAACGACCCGGGCACCGGCCTCACCCGACGACCGCAGCACGCCCAGGATCGCATCGACGTCGCCCTCCGCAACGGCGAGGATGAGGCCCATGCCCATGTTGAACGAACGCCACTGATCTTCGGCAGGCACCTGACCAGCCTCGCCCAGCCAGCGGAACAGCGGCGGCACCTCCCAGGACGTCCGATCGACCCTGGCCCTGGTTCCGGCGGGAAGGATACGCGGCAGGTTGTCGGTGACCCCTCCCCCGGTGATGTGGGCCATGCCACGAATGTGTCCGGCCGTCAGCAGCGGCCGCATGAGCGACAGATAGCTGCGATGCGGCCGAAGCAGCGCCTCTCCGACCGTTTCGCCCAGCGCCGGCACATGCGCGTCAACCGTGAGGCCCATGTGCTCGAACACGATGCGGCGCGCCAGCGAGTAGCCGTTGGTGTGCAGGCCCGACGAGGGCACGGCCACCAGCACATCCCCCGGCGAGATGCGGCGGCCGGTGATGAGCTGCTCTCGCTCGACGGCACCGACGATGAAGCCCGCCACGTCATACTCGCCTGCCGCATAGAATCCCGGCATTTCTGCCGTCTCTCCGCCCAGCAGCGCGCATCCGTTCGCGCGGCAGGCCTGCGCCAGCCCGCTGACAATCTGCTCGGCCACATCCGGCGAGAGCGCGCCGGTGGCCAGGTAGTCGAGGAAGAACAGCGGCACGGCCCCCTGCACGAGGATGTCGTTGACGCAGTGGTTCACCAGATCCACGCCGATGGTGTCATGGCGCCCGGTCATGAAGGCAATCTTCAGCTTGGTGCCCACGCCATCGGCGCTCGACACCAGCACAGGGTCACGCCAGGCGGTGCCCAGCGAGAACAACCCGCCAAATGACCCGATCTCCGAAAGTACTCCCGGGGTGAAGGTGGCCCAGCCCAGGCCCTTGATGCGGCGATCCGTTTCGTTGCCGGCGTCGATGTTCACGCCGGACGACTTGTAGTCCATGCAACCTCTGTCCTAAAACTCGAGCGCACGGATGAGTTCGTCACACACCGCACGCCGCGCCGACCCTTCCGGTGCCGACCAGTAGGTCCGTCGCACCGACACATAGAACCGCTCTTCCTCGAAGTCTTCCTCGAGCATGTCGAACCCCTCGGCCAGCAGCCGGATGGCCGCAGCCCGGTCGGCATGCGATTCGAGTTCGGCCACCATCAGGGAACTGTTCCGCAGGGCAACCAGGCCCAGCGCCAGCGCCACCGGGGCACGCAGCACCTCCTGCCGGCTCGGTACACCCGCGGCCAGCAGGGCCTGGAGGGCATCGGCGCGGCCGGCGGCCCCGAGGGCCCCGAGGCCTGCCGCCGCGGCCCGCAGCAGTTCCTGATAACCCGGCCGTCCCTCCGCAAAGCCCAGCACCTCACGGAGGTATGCCACATGGCGGTCGCAGTTCTGATCGAGCAGGCAGAACGCTGCCGCCAGAGTGGGCTGCAAGGGCTCCGGGCCGCTGCGCTGCAGCGCCACCAGCGTCCGCAGGGCGCCCCTGTCCCCAATCCGTCCGAGGGCCAGAATCGCGTCGTCCTGCAGGGGCCCCTCGATCGTGGCGATTTCCAGCAGGGCCGGGAACGCGTCGGCGACCCGGTACTCGCCGAGGGCTTCAATCACCGTGCTCCGGAAGTAGTCGACGCCCCGGCGCGCATCCCGCACCAGGACCGCCCGCACGTCCGGCTGCGTCGACGCCACGGCCGCAAGCGCCCGCACCAGCGCGGGCCTGACAAACTCCCCGGTCTCCTCGTCGAGCGCCTTCAGCCAGCGGGACGCCAGCGATGCATCGGGATGGTGCTCGAAGTAGCCGAACGCCACTTCGCGCAGGCGGTCATTCGGTGAGGCGGCTGCCTCCCGCATCACCTCAGGAATGCGCGGGTCGGTGTAGCCGGTGAGCAGCACGAGGGCTCGGAATCGGACGTAGCCATCGGCATGTGCCCGTGCGGCCTCGAGCAGCGCCGGTACGACGATGCCAGCGTCGGTGCGGCGCACGACCCGGGCCGCCTGCATGCGCACGGGGAACTCGAGCGAACCCAGCTGTGTGATGGCCGCCGTCACCTCAGCGGCCGGCGTGGATTGCGGCCCGCGCTCCTGCGCCGTCGCATGCGGAGGCCACACGGCCACGAGGGCCAGGACCACCAGCAGCACGGCCCGGCGACGAGGCTCAGCCCACGGACTCTGGAGATGCCTCACGGAGTGCGTCCGTTGGCCCGGTGGCGGGCTTGAGCGTGAGTTGCAGGTAGGACACCTGATCGTTCGGGAACGCCACGGGATACTTGCCCGTGTAGCACGAGGTGCAGTACGACGCGCCCCGCGACCCCACGGAGGCCAGCAGGCCGTCGAGGCTCAGGTAGGCCAGCGAGTCGGCACCGATGTAGCGCCGGATTTCTTCCAGCGAATGCGTGGCGGCAATCAGTTCGCTGCGCCGCGGCGTGTCGACCCCGTAGAAGCAGGGCGACACCGTCGGCGGGCAGCTGATGCGCATGTGCACCTCGGCGGCACCGGCGGCGCGCACCATCTTGACGATCTTCCGGCTGGTGGTGCCGCGCACAATCGAATCGTCGATGAGCACCACGCGCCGTCCCTCGAGCACGCTGCGCACGGGGTTCAGCTTGACCTTCACGCCGAAGTGCCGGATCGACTGGGCCGGCTCGATGAAGGTGCGTCCGACGTAATGATTCCGGATGAGTCCGAGGCGCATGGGGATGCCGGCCTCTTCCGCATAGCCGGTTGCGGCACACACACCCGAGTCGGGAATGGGCACGACCACGTCGGCCGGCACGCCGCTTTCCCGGGCGAGCTGCCGCCCGAAGGCCATGCGCGATTCATTCACGCTGCGGCCGAAGACGTCGCTGTCGGGGCGGGCGAAATACACATGCTCGAAGACGCAGTGGGCCAGGGGCGCCTGCGGGAACGGCTTGATTGACCGAAGACCCGCAGCATCGACCACCAGCACTTCACCCGGCTCGACATCGCGCACGTAGGCGGCCCCGATGAGGTCGAGCGCACACGTCTCCGACGACACCACCCACGCACCGTCGAGGCGCCCCAGGGCCAGCGGCCGGAACCCGTGGGGATCGCGCACAGCGATCATCTGCGTAGCCGTCGTCAGGACGAAGGAGAAGGCGCCGGTCAGCTGCGTCACGGCCTCGACCAGGGCATCGACCGCACTGCCGGCCTGCGACCGGGCATGCAGATGCAGGACGACTTCGGTGTCGCTGCTGCTCTGGAAAATGGAGCCGGCGCGCACAAGCCGATCGCGAATCTCGTTGGCGTTGACGATGTTGCCGTTGTGGGCGATGGCGATGGGCCCGTGGATGCAGTCGATGCTGAACGGCTGCGCGTTCACCAGCCGGCTTTCGCCGGCGGTGGAATAGCGGGTGTGCCCGATGGCGATGTGCCCGGGCAGGCCCTCGAGCGTGGCCTCATCGAAAATGTCCGCGACGTATCCCATCTGGCGCGTGACCCGCACGCGCACGCCGTCAGCCGAGGCGATGCCGGCGCTCTCCTGTCCGCGGTGCTGCAGCGCATAGAGCCCCAGGTAGGTGAGCTTGGCCGCCTCGGCGTGGCCGTGGATGCCGAACACCCCGCATTCGTCGTGCAGCTTGTCGAGCATGGCTACTCCGTCCCCCCCGCGGGCCCGGTGGGGCGGCGCGCCATGCGGTCACCGATGGCACCGGCCCACGCCGATTCCGCCCCGCTGACCTCACGATGCACCTGAAGCTGACCGTCCACCGACAGGGCGATGGCAGGTCCCCCGGTGGTGCCCAGTCTGGTCACCGGCACGCCAGCCGCTTCAGCGGCGGCGCACACGCGATCGACCAGGGTGGGTGCGACCGACACGACGATGCGCGAGGCTGACTCTCCGAAGAGCGTGGCTACCTCCTGGAAGGGACCCGCCGCGCCAGCGGCCGGCATGTCGGCCGTGACGCCGATGCCCCCCGAGTCGAACGTGCACTCGGCCAGCGTGACGGCAATGCCCCCGTCCGCGCAGTCATGTGCAGACTGCAGGAGGCCCTCGCGGATCAGCGCGACCACCAGCTGCTGCAGGGCCCGCTCGCGCGCTAGGTCGAGCGCGGGCGCATCTCCCCGCACCACGCCGTGCAGCTGGGCCAGGTACTCGCTGCCGCCGAGCTCGGCGAGGTTGTCGCCGAGGACGAGCACGACGTCGCCCGGCTGCTTGAACGTGCGGGTGCACACCCGGTCGGCCTGATCGAGCAGTCCCAGCACGCCAAGGACCGGCGTCGGGTAGATGGCCCGCCCCTCGGTCTCGTTATAGAGGCTCACATTGCCGCCAGTGATGGGCACCTCGAGCGCACGGCAGGCATCGCCGATACCGCGGACGGCCTCGCCGAACTGCCACATGATCTCGGGCCGTTCCGGATTGCCGAAGTTGAGGTTGTTCGTGGCTCCGATGGGCGTCGCGCCGGTGCACGCCACATTGCGGGCCGCCTCGGCCACGGCCAGCATGCCGCCCCGATGGGGATTGAGGTAGCCGTGGCGCCCGTTGCCGTCGACGGACACCGCGAGTCCCACGGGGGTGCCCTTGACCCGGGCCACCGCTGCGGTGAGTCCGGGCTGGGCGATGGTGTTGGTGCCGACGCTGTGGTCGTACTGCTGGTAGGCCCAGCGCTTGCTGGCGATGGTCGGCGTGACCATCAGCGCATCGAATGCCGCGTCCGCCGCGACCGGCGTCAGCGACGACAGGTCGAGCCGCTGGACGTCGTCCTGCCACGAGGGCCGCTGCATGGGCCGGTGGTAGACCGGGGCCTCGTCGGTGAGCGCACGGTTCGGCACGTCCGCCACCAGCGTGCCGTGGTCGAAGATGCGCAGGCGGTCGCCCTCGGTCACCACGCCGACCTGCACGGCATGCAGGTCCCACTTGCGGAAGATGGCCTCGACCTCGGCCTCGCGGCCGAGGTGCACCACCATCAGCATGCGCTCCTGCGATTCCGAGAGCATGATTTCGTAGGGCGTCATGCCGGTCTCGCGCTGCGGCACGTGCATGACATCGACGTCCATGCCGTGTCCGCCCCGCGAACCCATCTCGGAGGTGGCACAGCTGAGGCCGGCCGCGCCCATGTCCTGGATGCCCACCAGCGCCCCGGTCTGCATGACCTCAAGGCAGGCTTCCATCAGGAGCTTTTCCATGAACGGGTCGCCGACCTGCACGGCCGGGCGCTTCTCGGCCGACGACTCGTCGAACTCGGCCGACGCCATCGTGGCGCCGTGGATGCCGTCACGTCCGGTGCGGGCCCCCACGTAGAAGACCGGGTTGCCGGCACCGCGTGCGGCGCCCTTGATGATGTTGCGGCGGTGCGCCGTGCCGACGCAGAGCACGTTCACGAGGGGATTGCCCGCGTAGGCCGCGTCGAACACAATCTCGCCGCCGATGGTGGGAATGCCGATGCTGTTGCCGTACCCGCCCACGCCGGCCACCACGCCCTCGAAGATGCGCCGGGCGAGCGGCGTCTCGAGCGAGCCGAACCGCAGCGCGTTGAGCAGGCCAATCGGGCGGGCGCCCATCGTGAAGATATCGCGGATGATGCCGCCGACACCGGTCGCCGCGCCCTGGTAGGGCTCGATGAACGAGGGGTGGTTGTGCGATTCGATCTTGAAGACCGCGCACAGGCCGTCACCGATGTCGACCGCCCCCGCATTCTCGCCGGGGCCCTGCACGACGCGCGGGCCGGTGGTGGGCAGCGTCTTGAGGTGCACGCGCGAGCTCTTGTAGCTGCAGTGCTCGGACCACATCACCGAGAACAGGCCCAGCTCGAGCAGGTTGGGCTCGCGGCCCATCAGCTCGAGGATGCGCGCGTATTCGTCGGGCTTCAGCCCATGACGTTCGAGGACAGCGGCGTCAATGACAGGCATGCGAATCGGCTCACCGAGAAGAAGAGGCCCCGAGGGTACGCACCAGCGACGACAGCACGGCAAGGCCGTCAGCGCTGCCCAGCGCCGCCTCGCAGGCGCGCTCGGGATGCGGCATCAGGCCGACGACATTGCGGCTGGCGTTGCAGATGCCGGCGATGTTGTGCACCGAGCCGTTGGGGTTGCCGGCGTCCGTGGGCTGGCCCTGCGCATCGACGTACCGGAAGATCACCTGGCGGTTCGCCTCGAGGGCGGCAATCGTGTCAGGGTCGGCCGTGTAGTTGCCTTCGCCATGCGCGATGGGAAGCTGCAGCACCTGACCCGGCTGGCACCCGGCGGTGAACGGGGTGTCGGGCTGCTCGACGCGCACCGGCACGAGGCGCGACACGAACTTGATGCCGCGGTTCCGCACCATCGCACCCGGCAGGAGGCCGGCCTCGAGCAGGATCTGGAAGCCGTTGCAGATGCCCAGCACCGGGCCGCCCCGCTCGGCAAACGCCCGCACGGCGCCCATGATGGGCGAAAAGCGCGCAATGGCGCCGGTGCGCAGGTAATCGCCGTGCGCAAATCCGCCCGGCAGAATCACGGCCTGTGCATCACCGAGGTCGGTGTCCTTGTGCCAGACCAGGGTGGCCCCAGCCCCGGCGACATGCACCGCGTGCTGGGCATCGACATCCGAGTTCGAGCCGGGGAAGACCACGACGGCGACTGTCACGCAAGCACCTCGACGCGGTAGCTCTCGATCACCGGGTTGGCCAGCAGGCGGCTGGCCATGTCGGTCACCCGCGCCCGCACCTGCTCGGCATCGGTGCCGTCGACCTCGAGGTCGAAGTACTTGCCCTGGCGGACATCCCGCACATCGTCATAGCCCAGCGTCGTCAGGGCATCGGCCACGACCCGGCCCTGCGGATCGAACACCGACGGTTTGAGGGTGACGTAGACACGCGCTCGCATGATTTCAGTGACTCCCCGTAAAGACGCGGCTGAAGATGGCGTCGACATTCCGCAACTGCACCGTGAGATCGAAGGCGCTTTCCAGTTCGGCCGCCGTCAGCCGCGACATGATGTCGGCGTCGGCCAGCAGCAGCGCCTTGAAGTCGCGCTGCTCGTGGAAGGCCCGCATGGCGTTGCGCTGCACGAACTCGTAGGCCTGCTCGCGCGACACGCCTCGGCGCGCCAGTTCGAGCAGCACCTGTCCCGAGAACACCACGCCCCGTGACCGCTCGAGATTCTCGCGCATCCGGTCGGGATAGACGACCATGCCGGCCACGATGCGCGTGAAGCGCCGCAGCATGTGGTCGAGCGCGATGAAGCTATCGGGCAGGATGACCCGCTCGACCGACGAATGCGAGATGTCGCGTTCGTGCCAGAGCGCCACGTTCTCGAGCGCGGCCATCGCGTTGGCGCGGATGAGCCGGGCCAGCCCCACCACCTGCTCGCACCCGATGGGATTGCGCTTGTGGGGCATGGCCGACGAGCCCTTCTGGCCCTTGCGGAAGGGCTCCTCGACTTCGCCGATTTCGGTCTTCTGCAGGCCGCGGACTTCGAGGGCGAACTTTTCGAGCGACGCGGCGGTGATGGCCAGGGCCGACAGCAGTTCCGCGTGGCGGTCGCGCTGAATGACCTGCGAGGAAATCGGGGCCGGCTCGAGCTGGAGGCGCGCACAGACAGCCGCCTCGATGGAAGGATCGAGATGGGCGAACGTCCCGACGGCCCCCGAAATCTTGCCGACGCGCACGGCCTCGCGTGCACGCTGCACGCGGACGATGTCACGCTGCACTTCGGCGTACCACATCGCCATCTTGAGCCCGAAGGTCATCGGCTCGGCATGCACGCCGTGGGTGCGGCCGATCATGGGCGTGTGCCGGTGCTCCTGTGCCCGCGCCTCGATGGCGACTGCCAGTGCACGCAGGTGCACCAGAATGAGGTCGCACGCCTCAACCATCTGGAGCGCCTGGGCCGTGTCGACGACGTCGGACGAGGTGAGCCCGAAGTGCAGCCAGCGGGCGGATGGCCCCACCTTCTCGGCCACCGCCGTGGTGAAGGCAATCACGTCGTGCTGCGTGGTCTGCTCGATTTCCTCGATGCGGGCGATGTCAAACGCCCCGTGCTCGCGCAGGTCTCGGGCCGCCTCGGCCGGCACCATGCCAACCTCGGCCATGGCCTCGGCGGCGGCGACCTCGACGCGCAGCCACGATTCATACCGCCGCTGTTCCGTCCAGATGCGCCCCATCTCGGGATGGGTGTATCGCGCAATCATGCGTCCGACTCCTCTTCAGATCCTGCCCCCAGCACGGTGCTCGCCACCGCGCCTTCGGCGAAAAACTCCTGGGCCAGCCGCTGCACATCGCCGGCCTGCACGCGCTCGATGGCCGCCAGCATGTCGTCGAGCGACTCGGTCGTGTCGCGGTAGATTTCCTGCCGCGCCAGGTGGGACATGCGGCTCGACGTGCCCTCGAGGCCCAGCATCAGCGAGCCTTTCAGATGGTCCTTGGCCCGACGCAGCTCGTCGGCGGGCACAGGGCTCTCGCGCAGGTCGCGCAGCTCGTCGAGCACCACGTCCACCAGCTCGGGCACCGCCTCGTGGGCGCAGCCCGCGTAGATGCTGATAGCGCCGGCATCCCTGTAGGACGTGACCCCGGACGACACGGCATAGGCCAGCCCGCGCTGCTCCCTGACGCGCTGGAACAGGCGTGAGCTCATCGAACCGCCCAATACGGTGTTGAGCGCATAGGCCGCGTACTGGTCCGGGTGCGACTGCGGCAGGGCCATCGACCCGAGGCACACGTGGCTCTGCTCGAGCTCCTTGCGGCGGTGGCGTCGGCCGACGGAGGGCACCGGGGGCAGGATGTCGACAGGCGCGCCCAGACGCGGCACGTCCCGCAGCGCCTCTTCCAGCCTGGCCTTCAGGTCGTCATGGTCGAGATGGCCCACCGCCACCACCGACAGGTAGGGCGCAGCGTAGGTCTGGGCGAAGTAGGCGTGGAGCGCGTCGCTGTCGAGGGCCGAGACCGTGGCGGGGACACCCAGAATCGGCCGGCCCAGCGGATGGTCGGGCCAGAAGGCCTCGGAGAACAGCTCGTGCACCAGATCGTCGGGGGTGTCCTCGACCATCTTGATTTCCTCGAGCACGACTTTCTGTTCCTTGGCAATGTCGGCCGGGGCAAACGTCGGATGCGAGACCAGGTCGGCCAGCAGGTCGACGGCCACAGGCAGGTGCTCGTCGAGCACCTTCATGTAGTAGCCCGCATACTCCTTCGAGGTGAAGGCATCCAGATGCCCGCCAATCGAGTCGACTTCCTGGGCGATGCCCTCGGCGGTACGCCGTGCGGTGCCCTTGAACAGCATGTGCTCGACGAAGTGCGCGATGCCGGCCTGGTCGGCCGTCTCGTGCCGCGATCCCCGCGACAGCCAGATGCCGACGGAGACCGAGCGCACGTGCGCCATCGTTTCGGTCACAAGACGGATGCCGCTGCTGAGAACGTCTCGTCGGAGGCTGGTGTCGGGCACGGCAAAGAGTGTGCTGCTAAGTGATTGCAGCGAAAGGAAATTCAAATGGTACCAGCTTTCGCCGGGCCGTGCAATCACCGCTTGCCGGCCTTGCTACACTGGAAGGACATCGTGGCTGCCTCCCTGCGTGTCGACCTTGCGGACCAGACCCTTGACGAACTCGAAACGTTCGTCGAGTCGCTGGGGCATCGCCGGTTTCACGCCCGCCAGATTTTCCAGTGGATCTGGAAGCGGGGTGTCACCGATCCGTCAGCCATGTCGGACCTGCCGCAGGCCCTCCGCGTCGCCCTGGCCGATCAGGCCGTCGTCTCGACGCCGACGCTGCTCCGCGAGTGGCAGTCGGACGATGGGACCCGCAAGTTCATGCTCGGCCTGGTCGATGGGCGCCAGATCGAGTCGGTCTACATTCCCGACACCCCGGCGCAGACGTTCTGCATTTCGACGCAGGTCGGGTGCGCGATGGGGTGTGCGTTCTGCCTGACGGGGAAGATGGGGCTGGTGCGCCACCTGACCGCGGGCGAAATCGCCGGCCAGGTGCGGGTGCTGGCCGGGGCCACGGGCCTGCGCGAGGCGCCCTTCAACATTGTCCTGATGGGGATGGGCGAGCCGCTGCACAACTACGACGCCACGATGCGCGCGCTGGGGCTGCTGGCCGCGCCGCAGGGGCTGGCCCTCACGGCGCGGCGGGTCACGTTGTCGACCGTGGGGCTGGTCCCCATGCTGGACCGGCTGGCCACGGAACCCTTCATGCCCAACCTGGCCATTTCGCTGCATGCGACGACCGAGGCCCAGCGCGCGGCCATCGTGCCGCCGACCAAGAAGTACTCGCTGGCCGACATCCTCGACGCCTGCCGGCGGTTTCCCGTCGGGCGACGCAGCCGGATTACGTTTGAATATGTGATGCTGGCCGGGGTGAACGACAGCCCGGAGGACGCGCGGCGCCTGGCGCGGTTGCTCGACGGCATCAGGGGCAAGGTCAACCTGATTCCCCTGAACGAGGCGGCCGGCATTCCGTTCGACCGGCCCTCTGACGCCCGCGTCAGTGCCTTTGCCGGCATCCTGGCCGACCGCGGGGTCGTGGTCTCGGTGCGCAAGAGCCGCGGCCGGGACATCCGCGCGGCCTGCGGACAACTGATTGTCGAGGGACACGGGCGCCGCTCGCCGGCGCAGCACCTGTCGGAGGCGATGTCATCGTGAGACGTTATCGGGGACTCTGGCTGCTGACCCTGCTGCTGGCCGGGTGCGGTTCGGCCGACCAGCCCACCACCTTCCGGCAGATGCTGGCGCAGGTGTCGGACGCGCCGGCGGAAGAGCGCGGGCCCATCATCGAGGCCTACATCGCCCGGCAGGGGGGCACCCCGCTGATCGAGCGGCAATCGCGAGCCATCTTCCTGGTGCAGCAGCGCGAGGGGGTGGAGCCGCGCATCCTCGGCGACTTCAACGGTTTCGGCAACGGGCCCACCGGACCCGACGCGACGCTCGGCGTGCCCATTCCGATCGCCGGTACCGACTGGGCCTACCACGAGGCCTCGGTCTACACGAACGCCCGCGCCGAGTATGTCCTCGACTACGGCGGCACCCTGTTGGCCGATCCGAGAAACCCGAGGCAGGCGCTGGCGCTGACGGCGCCCCGCTCCGAGATTCGGATGCCCCAGTGGATTGCGCAGCCCGAGCTCGATGACGCCGCGGCCGTCCCCGCCGGCACCGTCGTCGCAGAGGAGGTGCGGTCGCGCTACCTGGCGGGCACCCGACGCGTGTGGTTCTACACGCCGCCGGGTTACGAGCAGTCACAGACCTGGTATCCGGTGCTCTATGTGCTCGACGGAGCCACGTGGGTCGAAAAAATGCAGGCGCCGCAGGTGCTCGATCGTCTCATTGCCCGGGGGGCCATTCCACCCGTCATCGCGGTGTTCGTGGAACCCGGTGAGCGCA
Organism: uncultured Bifidobacteriaceae bacterium; assembly: GCA_964643765.1. Lineage (GTDB taxonomy): Bacteria > Acidobacteriota > Vicinamibacteria > Vicinamibacterales > UBA2999 > VFZN01. The sequence continues at coordinate 15,072 of CAZXTM010000002.1, forward strand.
GCGAGGAGTTCTCGCGGAACGCAAGCTGGCGCGCCTTCATGTCGGTCGAGCTGATTGCGGTGGTCGACCGGCGCTTCCGCACCCTGCCGGCGCCCGACCAGCGGCTCATCATGGGGGCGGGCCTGCCGGCCTACGGCGCGGTCGACCTGGCCGTCGAGTATCCCGGGGTGTTTGCGCTGTGCGCGGCACTGGCCCCTCCGGTCCAGACGCGCACGGTCATCACCAACCAGTCCAAGGGTGCCACGGCCGTGCGCGCGGTGAAGTTTTTCGTCCTGTCGGGCACCTACGACGGCGATGCGCTTGGAGGGCGGCGGCTGCGCACGGCCCTCGACCTGGGCACGGGAGCCGTGACGTATCTCGAGGTGCCCGAGGGCCGGAATCCTGACGGGTTCCGGGGACATCTCGACGACGCCATCTCGACGCTGATCACGCCACCGGCGTCCTAGCGGCACGCCAGGCGCCTGACTCAGATGGCGCCGGCGCCGATGGCCTTGCGGCCGATGTCCCGCCGCAGCTGCATGCCGTCGAAGTGCACCACCCCGGCGGCCTCGTAGACGCGGCTAATCGCCTCGGCGAAGCTCGGGGCCTTGGCCACCAGGGTCATGACGCGACCGCCGGCCGTCACCAGCTGTCCGTGCGAGGTGGCCACGCCGGCAAAGAAGGCCAGCACGTCGGGATGCTCGCCGGCGAGCCGGTCGAGGCCGTGGATGACCTGGCCTGTGTCCACCGGACCGGGATACCCCCGGGCAGCGAGGACGACGCCGACGGCCCGGTGGTCGGTGAGCGTGACATCGACGGGTGTGTCGTGGAGGCGGCCGGTGGCGGCGGCCATCAGCAGGGGCGCCAGCGGGGCCTCGATGAGCGGAAGGACCACCTGCGCTTCGGGGTCGCCGAACCGCACATTGAATTCGATGACCCTCGGCCCCAGGGCCGTCAGCATGAGGCCGGCATAGAGGAACCCCCGGAACGGGTGCCCTTCGGCCACCATGCCCTGCAGCACCGGCAGGATGATGTCGTGCTCGATGCGCGTCTGCAGCGCCGCGTCGACCAGGGGGCTCGGGGCGAAGGCCCCCATGCCGCCAGTGTTCGGCCCCTCGTCGTGGTCGTAGATGCGCTTGTGGTCCTGGGCGGTCAGCAGCCAGCGGAAGGTGCCGCCATCGGCCACCACGAAGCACGACACTTCTGGACCCGAGAGGCACTCCTCGAGCACGACACAGCGGCCGGCGTCACCAAAGGCGGCGTCGACCATCGCGGCGTGGACGGCGGCTTCCGCAGTGGCCTGGTCCGGGGCCACGACCACGCCCTTGCCGGCGGCGAGTCCATCGGCCTTGACGACCACGGACGGGCCGAGCCGTCCGCTGCGGATGACCTCGAGGGCCTGGTCGGCGGTGTGGCAGGTCACGTGACGGGCGGTCGGCACGTGGTGCCGTTCCATGAAGGCCTTGGCGAAGGCCTTGCTGGTCTCGAGCCGGGCAGCGGCGGCGGTGGGGCCGAAGACGGGATGGCCGGCCTCGAGGCACCGGTCGACGAGTCCGGCGGCCAGCGGCGCTTCCGGCCCGACGACGGTCAGGTCGATGCCGTGGGCGTCGATGAGGGCCAGCACCTCGTCGGGTCGGGTGGGCGTGACGGCGGCCATGGGCACATGGCCGGCGAGGCCGGGGTTGCCGGGGGCACACAGGACGGCAGAGACCTGAGGATCACGCTGGAGCCGCCAGGCCAGGGCGTGTTCGCGTCCACCGCTTCCAAGGATGAGAATGCGCATGACAGCTGCCGTGAGAGACTGTGGTAGCCTAGCATGCTCGGCGCCCTGCTCCCGAACCGGGGGAGGCGCCCGAGACTGACGCGGACGGCCAGTTCCGCCGCGATCCCGACAGGAAAGGGGGTGTTCCTATGGCCGAAGTCAAGATTCAGGAAGGTGAGTCTATCGAAAGTGCGTTGCGCCGGTTCAAGCGCAAGGTACAGCAGGAAGACATCATCAAGGACATCAAGAAGCACTCCTTCTACCTGAAGCCGGGCGACAAGCGCCGCGCCAAGCAGGCGCTGGCCCGCAAGCGCAGCCGGAAGAAGATGCGCCGGGAGACGGATTAGCCCGTGATAGGATTCGGCCGCGGCCCGGGGCGTTCACGGTTTCGCCCCGGGGCGCGGTCGCATTTACTTTCTGAGAGCAAGGATTGCCTGCCATGGAGATCACCGAACGCACGGTGAACGGCGTCACCATTCTCGACCTGAAGGGGAAGATCACCCTCGGCGACGGTGACGAGCACCTGCGCGATGCCATTGCCCGCGTGCTGGCGTCGGGCCACACCCATCTGCTGCTGAACCTCGCGGGCGTAGACTACCTCGACAGCGCCGGACTCGGCGAAATCGTCCGGACCTACACCACCGTCAAGCGCCAGGGCGGCAGCCTCAAGCTGCTGAACCTGACGAAGCGGATTGAAGACCTGCTGTCCATCACGAAGCTGCTGACCGTGTTCGAAACGTTCGATACGGAAGCGGACGCCGTGGCCAGCTTTGGGGCCTAGCACCCGATCAGGTCCTCGGTAGTGAGCGTCCTGCATTCGCTCAGGCCGGAGCAGTGGACCAAGAACCTGCTGGTCTTCGCGGCGCTGCTGTTTGCCCGTCGCCTGTTCGACCCGGCCGCCGTGCTGCAGGCACTGGCGGCCTTCGCCATTTTCTGCGGGCTCTCCGGCGCCGTCTATTTGCTCAACGATGTGTCCGACCGCGAGTCGGACCGCCAGCACCCGGTGAAGCGGCATCGCCCCATCGCGGCAGGACACGTGTCTGCGCCGACGGCGGTGGCCTGGGCCCTGGTGCTGATCGCCCTGGGCCTCTCCCTGTCATTCTGGCTGCAGACGGGCTTCGGCATGGCCGCCGCCGCCTACCTGGTGCTGCAGGCTGCCTACACCCGCGTGCTGAAGCACGTGGTGATTCTCGACGTCATGGCGATTGCCTTCGGCTTCGTGCTGCGGGCCGTCGCCGGCGGCCTCATCATCGGGGTGCCCATCAGCGACTGGCTGGTGATCTGCACCATTCTTCTGGCCCTGTTCCTCGGTCTCAGCAAGCGCCGGCACGAACTGACGCTGCTGGCGGCGGGGGCAGCCGGCCATCGACGGATTTTGGAGGAGTACGACCCGTATCTGCTCGATCAGATGATCGCGGTGGTCGCCGCAGCAACGCTGGTGGCCTACATCATCTACTGCCTGAGCCCGGAAACCACGGGGCGGTTCGGCACCCACTGGCTGGTGCTGACCGTCCCGTTTCCCATCTACGGCCTCTTCAGGTACCTCTACATCGTCCATCGGAAGGACGGCGGCGGGAACCCCTCGGAGATGCTGTTGACTGACCGGCCGCTGCTGTTCTGCGTCGGCCTGTGGGGCCTCACAGTAGTCGCGGTCATCTATCGCCCGTTCGGGTGGTAGCTGACACGATGCCACGAGCCATCCAGCGCCCTTCCTCGTCCCGGCTCATCCCCTCGCCTGCCGCTGCCACCGGGCGGCGGGGCGAGCCCTGCTGCCTGTTCCCGGATACCGGGCGCCCCTGTGCGGTGCCTGCGTCCGCATTGACACGGCCGTGCCTGCGGGCTACGGGCGTGCTGCGTAAGGAGTTTCATGTCTGAGTTCAACATCCGATCCGAATCGGTCGACGTCGAGCAGATCATGACGCAGATTCGCGGCCGACTGGCCGAGAAGCGTGGCGTCGACTACACCGAAGAGCAGATTCGCGAGCTGGCCAGTGTCCGGCTGGAAAAGTTCCTCGATCCGAAGCTCCTGCGCTCGGACCTGCTGGAGCAGTTCCGGCGCAGCCGTCCCGCCGTTGCGGTTGATCCTGCGGCCTTCGAGCCGCCCTACACGTTTGACGACAAGACGCTGTTCTCATCGCACCGCGGGCTGCTGCGGTTGATTCGCCGGCTGCTGCTGCCGGTGCTCAAGCTCTTCTTCAATCCCAACACCCTCAACCAGGTGCTGCACGCCCAGGCGCAGTTCAACGTGGACATGCTGAAGCGCGACGCCACGCGGCGGCTCGAACGCAGCGAGTGGAACGTGCTCTATTACGAGGTGCTGCACAATCTCGTGCTCGAGACGACGCGCACCGGCATCGAGGTGAAGAACCTGCGCATGCGGGTGGAGTCGCTGTCGAGCCGCCTCGACTTCAGCGAACGCCGGGTGCGCGCGCTGGAGGGCGTCGTGCAGTATCGGCCCGAGGTGCAGCGCACGCGAGAGCGACGCGAGACGCGCCCCGAGGCCGCGGGCGGGCCGGCCGAGGCGCCGGCACCGGACAACGGTGCGGCCGCCGGGTCGGCTGATGCGGCCGACGCGGCCGGGCGCACCGATGGCGACGGCCGCCGACGGCGGCGGCGGCGGCGCGGACGCCGCAGCAATCGCGACGGGTTTGCCGGCGGACCGGGACAGGATGCGGATGCCTCCGGCGCCGAGGCGCTGCCGGATGCCGATGGCGATGGCGACACCTTTGACGATGAGGGCCCCGAGACGGACAGCTCCTCGTCCACCCCAGACGCGCAGTGAAGATCGCGGTTGTTGTCCAGCGATACGGCGCCGACATCAACGGCGGCGCCGAACTGCATGCCCGGTATGTCGCAGAGCACCTGGCCCGTCACGTCAGCGTCGAGGTGATCACGACGTGCGCCTCCGACTACATCACGTGGCGGAACGAGCGCGCGGCAGGCACCGACACGATCCACGGCATCACGGTGCGGCGCTTCCCGGTGTCGCGCGAACGCACGCCCGATGACTTCGGCGCGTGGTCGTCGCGTGTCTTCACGCGCATGCATTCGGTCAATGACGAACTGGCCTGGCTCGACTCGGAAGGCCCGACCAGCCCTGCGCTCGTCGACTATCTGCATGCGCATGAGGCCGACTACGACTTCTTCATCTTCTTCAGCGCACGCTACTACCACGCCTACCACGGCGCGCGGGCGGTGGCGCACAAGGCCATTCTGGTGCCGACGGCCGAGCGCGACGGCGCGCTCGGCCTGAGCATCTTCGGTCCGCTGTTCCGGGGCGTACGCGCCCTGATGTACAACTCGTTCGAAGAGCGGGCCCTGATCCAGGGCATCACCGGCAACCAGGACGTGCCCGGTGTCGTGGTTGGCATCGGATCAGAGATTCCCGAGCGACCGCGGGCGGCGCGATTCCGCCAGAAGTTCGGGCTGCACGACCGGTTCGCCATCTATGTGGGGCGCATCGACGAGAACAAGGGCTGCCGCGAGCTGTTCGACTACTTCATCCGCTACTCGACGGCGATGCTCGACGGCCTGCACCTCGTGCTGATCGGCAACCCGATCATCCCGATTCCCACGCATCCCCGCATCCACCATCTGGGCTTTGTCTCGGACCAGGACAAGTTCGATGCGATGGCGGCGGCCGACCTGCTGGTCATGCCCTCGTACTTCGAGAGCCTCTCGATGGTGGCGCTCGAGGCCTGGGCGCTGGGTCGGCCCGTGCTGGCCAATGCCGCCTGCGACGTGCTGCAGGGGCAGTGCCGGCGCAGCAACGCGGGCCTCTATTACAGCAGCTACGCCGAGTTCTTCGAGACGCTGCGCGCCATCGACATAAACCCGGCCCTGGCCGCAGCGCTCGGCGCGAACGGCCAGCGCTATTTCCAGGCGCACTACAGCTGGCCCGTCATCGAGCGCAAATATCTGGACATGCTCGAACGGCTGTCGCACGCACCCGCCGGTCGCGGCATGGAACCCCTGCCCGGCTGGTTCGGGCGGCGGCGCCGCACCCTTCCTCCGGCCGACGCCATTGTCGATGCGCAGCCTCGGGGTGCCGCCACCGACATCAGTGAGCCGTCAGCCGGTCGCGTGCGTCCGACAGCGGGCCGTGCTTCGGCGACCCCACCGCCATCTCCGGCACCGGCACGGCCTGTCGTGGCTCCGCCCCAGGTGGCTGAACCACCGGTTGCGCCGTCGGAACGCGCCAAGGGCGCTGAACGCACAGGGGCAGGCGGCCGGTCCGAACGGAGCCCTGACGGCCGATCGCGGGAACGGGAACCGCGCCAGGAAAACCGTGGACGCAGTCACGACCGGTCACGCCGGAATGACCGTCAGGCCAAGCCGGCGGGGAACGGCACGCGAGGGCCGCGCCCCTCTCGCGAGGCCCGCAACGGCACGACTGCGCCGTCGGGGGATGCATCCGCTGCGCCGGCCCCCGTGGTGACCACCAACCCACCGGCTTCAGCAACTCCCACGTCCGCGCCATCGGCGCCGGCGCAGGGAGATGGTGCCGATCAGGCGGCGCCACGCCGTCCGATGGGCCGACGTCGTCGCCGCACGAAGGGACGCCCGGGTCGACCCGAGGGCTCGCCCGCATGAGCCGTCCGGCTGTCCACCAGGTGCTCGCCACGCTCGGCTACGGCGACGCCATCGGCAACGAGGTGCTGGGCATCCGGCGCGTGCTGCAGGCCGCTGGATACGAGTCCGAAATCTTCGTGGAGACGGCCGACTCGCGCCTCGAGTCGCTGACCTCGGATTATCGTGACCTGCCGGATGCCAGCCATCCGGACAACATCCTGCTCCATCACTTTTCGCTTGGGTCGAAGGCCTCGCGGATCGCGTATGCCCTGCCCGATCGGATGGCGCTGATTTACCACAACATCACCCCGCCCGAGTACTTCATCGACGTGCACCCGCCGCTGGTCGAACTGTGCTATCTGGGCCGGCGCGAGCTCGGCCTCTACGCACAGCGGTGCGACATCGGCCTGGGTGATTCGGAATACAACCGGCAGGAGCTGGAGGCGCTGGGCTTTCCGCAGACCGACGTCCTGCCGGTCGTCCCGGATTTCACGCACCTCGAGGGCGCCCCTGATTTCATGCAGGCCGGCAGCTTCGACGACGGCTGGGTCAACGTGATGTTTGTCGGCCGGGTGATTCCCAACAAGAAAATTGAGGACGTCATCCGGTTCTTTCATGCCTACAAGACGTTCTTCAACCCGCGGTCGCGCCTGCTGCTGGTGGGGTCGTATTCGGGGTTCGAACGCTACTTCTCGATGCTGCTAACGATGGTCGCCTCGCTCGGCGTCCGTGACGTGCACTTCCTCGGCCATGTCAGCAATGCCGAGCTGGTCGCCTACTACGAGCTGGCGGATGTGTTCCTCTGCGCCAGCGAGCACGAAGGCTTCTGCGTCCCGCTGGTCGAGTCGTTCCACATGGGCGTGCCCGTGCTCGCGTATGCAGCGACGGCCATCCCGGCCACGATGGACGGTGCCGGCGTCCTGTACACCCAAAAGGATCCGATGCGCGTGGCGGCCCTCATCGATCAGGTTGCCACCAACGAGGCCCTGGCCTCGCGCATCGTGGAGGCGCAGGACGCGGCGCTCGTGCGGCTGATGGCGCGCGACTTCGGTGGACTGCTGCTGCGGTTTGTCGACGAGGTGCGGCAGCGCCCGCGTCGTCCGCATCCCCCGGTGGCGTTCGACTTCTGGGAGCAGGTGGACGAAGCGGTGCACCTCCAGGAACTGCGGCCCTACCGCCCGGCCGCCTATCTCGCGCTGCCGAAGAAGGCCCCGCGGTGACAGGCGTCCGCCGATGATTGTCAATCAGTGGGTGCCCGCCGCGCATCGGGGCGATGCCATCGGTGACTCGGCCCGTCGGGTGCGCGACCTGCTGCGTTCGATGGGACACCAGGCGGACCTGTTCGCCCTGACCATCGACGACGACCTGCGTGGCGACGTGCGTCCATTCAGCGATCCGGCCTCGCAGGCGGGCGACATGACGATCTTCCACTTTGCGCTGATCTCGCCGATGACCCGGGCCTTCGCGGCCCTGCCGGGCGGCCGCGTGCTCCAGTACCACAACGTGACGCCGGCCCACTTCTTCGCGCCCTACGACGCCGAGGTCTTCCGCCTGGCCCGGCTGAGCGGCGACGATGTGCGGTCGCTGGTCGGCCACGTCGAGCTGGCCCTTGGCGACTCGGAGTTCAATCGCCGCGAGCTCGAAGCCATGGGGTTCACGGCGACGGGCGTCTTCCCCATCGCCATCAACACCGCGCGGATCACGCAGGCGTCTCCCCGTCCGGCACTCGATGCGCTGCTGAATGACGGGCTCCACAATTTCCTGTTTGTCGGGCGCATCGCCCCGAACAAGAAGATTGAGGACCACATCCGCCTGGCCGAGACCTACAAGCGGTACGTCGACCTGCACTATCGCTTCATCTTCGTCGGCCGCACGGATGGCATGCCGCGCTACTACAACATGGTGCGGGCGCTCATCCGCGAGTTCGACATGCCGCCCGAGCGCTTTCTGTTCACCGGCCCGGTCGACGACGATGATCTGGCGGCGTACTATCGTGCCGCCGACGTCTATCTCTCGCTCTCAGAGCATGAGGGCTTCTGCGTGCCGCTGCTCGAGGCCATGGCCGCCGACGTGCCGGTGATGGCCTATGCCTCGACGGCTGTCCCCGACACGCTGGGGGGCGCCGGCGTGATGTTCGAGCCGAAGGACATGGAGTATGCCGCCGAGCTGCTGGGCGAACTGGCCTACAACCGCGACCTGCGGCGGCGCGTGATTGCACGGCAACGGCAGCGGCTGCTCGACTTCGGCGATGCGCGCATCCTGCGCGAGCTGCAGCAGCTGCTGACCCAGATGGGCCCGCGACGGGCCACGGAGCCAACCCTGTGAAGATTGCATTTGTTGTCCAGCGCTATGGCGCAGAGATTCTTGGCGGCTCGGAATACCACTGCCGGCTCATCGCCGAGCGGCTCGCCGCCAAGCATGAGGTCGAAGTGCTGACCACGTGTGCGCGCGACTACATTACGTGGCAGAACGAGTATCCCGAGGGTGCGGATCGGATTCGCGGCGTGACTGTCCGCCGGTTTGCCAATGCGCGAACGCGAGACATCGAGAGCTTCAACCGCTATTCCGACTGGATCTTCAGCCACGACCACTCGCGCGCCGACGAGCTGCGCTGGATTGAGGAGCAGGGCCCGTGGTCACCTGCGCTGCTCGACTTCCTGCAGAAGCGGCACCGCGACTACGACGCGCTGATTTTCTTCACCTACCTGTATGCACCGACGGTGCATGGCCTCGGCATCGACCCGCCGCGCAGCATCCTGGTGCCGACCGCGCACGACGAGCCGGCCATTCACCTGGGCCTGTTCCGCGAGGTCTTCGGGCAGGCGCGCGCCGTGGCCTTCAACACCGACTCCGAGCGTAACTTCCTGAAGACGACGTTCCCGATGCGCCTGGTGGCCGAGGAGACGGTGGGCTGCGGGGTCGACCTGCTGCAGGACGAACCGCTGCTGCCCCAGGAGGAGCCGGAGGACGAGGAGGAGGCGCACAAGGCCCTGCCCCCGCACCTGCGCGTCCGGGGCACGATGTTCCGCCGGCGCCACCGCCTGAACGGCCAGTTCCTGCTGTACGGCGGCCGCATCGACGCCGGCAAGGGTTGCGAGGAGCTGATCGAGTACTTCACCTCCTACAAGGAGCAGGGCGGCGAGGCGGAGCTGGCCCTGATGGGCGTCAAGCTGATGCAGCTGCCCGAGGTGCCGTGGGTGCGGTTCGCAGGCCTGCTCTCCGAGCGCGAGCGCCTGCAGGCCCTCGAGGCCGCCACGGTGGTCGTGGTGCCGTCACCGTTCGAGAGCCTGTCGCTGCTGGCGCTTGAGGCCATGGCGGTCGGCACGCCGGTGCTGTGCAATGCCCGCGCGGAGGTGCTGGTCGACCATTGCCTCAAGAGCAACGCGGGGCTCTTCTACCAGGATCGGGACGAGTTCATCGAATGCACGCGGCTGCTGCTGGCGGACGACCGGCTGCGCGAGCGCATGGGCCGCAACGGCAAGGAGTATGTGCGTCGCCACTACCGGTGGGACGTCATCATGCAGAAGTACGACCGGCTGCTGGCGGCGGTCACCCGCTGACCGGCGGGTCATCCGCCTCGTCCTGGCGCCTGGTGCGGTCGCGAAGGCCGTGGCGCTTGAGCATCTCGTTGAGCGTGGTCGGCCTGATGCGCAGCAGCTCGGCCGCGCGCTTCTGCACGCCGTCGGCGGCGGCGAGCGCCGCCTCGATCCACTGCCGCTCGTAGGCGTCGACTTCGTCCCTGAGGGAGATGCCGTCGGGCGGAAGTGCCACCGACCGCACGGCACGTCCGGCCGAGAGGCCACGCACCGCATCCGGCAGCCGGTCGGCCGTCACGACCGGTCCCACGCTCAGCACCACGGCCCGCTCGATCACATTCTCGAGCTCGCGCACGTTACCCGGCCAGGCATAGCCAACCAGCAGGTCGAGCGCCTCCGGCGTCACCGACATGCCGGCGCGGCCATTGTCCCTGGCGTACTTGTCGAGGAAATGGTGCACCAGCAGCGGAATGTCATCAGTGCGGCTGCGCAGCGGCGGCAGCTCGATGGTGATGACCTGCAGGCGATAGAACAGATCCTCGCGGAAGCGGCCGGCCTCCATCTCGTCCTTGAGGTTCACGTTGGTGGCGGCGATGATGCGCACGTCGACGCGGATCGTGTCCATGCCGCCGAGCCGCATGAACTCGCGCTCCTGCATCACGCGCAGCAGCTTGGCCTGCGTCTCGACCGGCACGTTGCCAATTTCATCGAAGAAGATGGTGCCCTGGTCGGCCAGTTCGAACAGCCCCTTCTTGGGCGCCACGGCTCCCGTGAACGCCCCTTTCACGTGGCCGAAGAGCGTCGACTCGAGGAGGTCCGGGGGCAGGTTGCCGGAGTTCACCGGCACGAATGCCCTGTCGGCCCGGGTCGAGTTCACGTGGAGCGCCCGCGCCACAAGTTCCTTGCCCGTGCCGCTCTCGCCCGTGATGAGTACCGTGGTTCGGCTCGGTGCGGCCTGCGCGATCAGCTTGAAGACCTGCAGCATCTGCGGGCTTCGACCGACGATGGCCGACAGTGTGTCGAGGCCGCGAGCCCCTTCCGCACGCAGGTGCCGGTTCTCTTCGCGGAGCCGCCGCTGCTCGATGGCATTCCCGAGCACCGTCAGCACTTCCTCGTGCTTGAACGGCTTGGTGATGTAGTCGAACGCCCCCCGCTGCATGGCACGCACGGCGGTGTCCATTGATGCGTAGGCGGTGATGACCAGCACGGGGAGGGCGTCGTCCTCCTGGCGGAGGGCCTCGAGCACCTGAAGGCCGTCGATGTCTGGCATCATCACGTCGACGATGACGGCATCGAAGGGATGGCGTCGCGCCAGTGTCAGGCCCTCGGCGCCGCCGTTCGCCGTCTGTACGGCGTAACCGGCCCGCTGCAGGAGCGTCTGCAGCACATCGCGCATCACTTCCTCGTCGTCGATGACGAGCACGGCGCGCCCCGGCGAGGGGGAAGGCAGCACCCCGATCACGGTCAGACCGCCGCCGGGTGGTCGCGGCGCCCGGCCTGCGTGAAGCGGACGGTGAACCGGGTGCCCTGGCCCGGTGCGCTCTGGCAGTGAATGGCCGCCTCGTGCTCGCGCACGATGCCGTAGGTGATGGCCAGCCCCAGCCCGGTGCCCTGTCCCATCGGCTTGGTGGTGAAGAACGGATCGTAGATGCGCTCGAGCACGTCGGGGGGAATGCCGGTGCCGGTGTCGGCCACTTCCACGACGGCATCCACGCCCTCGCCGCGGGTGGTCACGGACAGCCATCCGCCCCTGGGCATCGCATCGCGTGCGTTGATGAAGAGGTTGAGGAAGACCTGCTGCAGCTTCGATTCGAAGCCGAGCACGGGCAGGGCGCCCGGCTGCAGGTCACTGCGCACGCGGATGCGGGCCTTCTCGAGCTGGGGCTCGAGCAGGGCCATCACATCACCCACCACTGCATTGAGGTCCACGATGCGACGCTCGGCGTCGTCGACGGGCGCGGACCGGGAGAGGTGCAGCAGTCCATTGACAATGCGCGCCGCGCGGAAGGCCTGCGTCTCGATCTTCTCGAGCATGCGGCGCTCGGGACTGCCGTCGGGCAGCTGCTCGAGCAGCAGCTGCGTGTAGCTCGAGATGCCCGTCAGCGGGGTGTTGACCTCGTGGGCCACGCCGGCCGCCAGCACGCCGAGCGAGGCCATCTTTTCCGACAGCCGCAGCTGCTCTTCGAGCTGCCTGCGGTGGGTGAGGTCCTCGACGATGAACATGTCGCCCTCGGCAGTGCCGCCGTCGGTCCGCTGCACCGGGAGGCGGGTGATGTTGACGAGGCGGGCGACCGTGGCCGGGTCTGTCGAGCGCCGCTGGATGGTGGCCCGCAACGTGACGGCCAGCGGATCGGGCCGGGTGCGGAGCTGGTCGACCAGTGCGAGCAGCGAGGGATCGGCAATGTCGCTGAGGGGCTGGCCCACGGCGTCGGCGGCCGTCACGCCGTAGAGGGCCGCCATGGCGCGATTCCAGCGGGTGACCCGGCCGTCTCCATCGGTGACGATCAGTCCGTGCTCGAGCGACTCGAGAATGTCCTCATTGAAGGCATGGAGCCGATCGAGCTCCAGCGCCTTGCGCTGCAGCTGGCCGAAAAGGCGGCCGTTCTGCATGGCCACGGCAATCTGGCTGGCGACCGCCTTCAGCAACCCTACGTCTTCACTGCTGATGGGTTCGCGTCCAGGTCGCCATCCGATAGCGAGCAGGCCCACGAGCACGCGACCTGCGCGGCAGGGCACAAGAGCCGACACACCGGCGCGTCGCCAGGCCTCGAGCGTGCCTGGCGGCACGGCGGCGGCCAGGGCGGGATCGTCGGGACGCACCACGTGGCCGGCCTCGAGGCGATGACGCAGCGGGTCGCCTTCCAGCAGTTCGGGAAGGGCGTCGATCTGACCATTCCGATGCCCGCATCGCACACCGGCCTCAGGGTCGACCAGCAGCACGGCCATGCCGTCGACTTCGAGGGTGCGGAGCACGCGGTCGGTGAGGCGCGTTGCCAGGCGATCGACATCGAGATCAGCGGCCAGGTCGCGGGCAAACGCCACGAGGGCCCGCCGGTAGTCATAGCGCTCGCGATAGAAGGCCCGGTCGACGGCCTGCTGCACGCCCTCGGTCACCGGACGGGCCAGCAGGAGCAGCACGAGCGTGGCCAGGAAGGCGATGGTCCAGCGCTGATCGACCTCGCTGTCGAATCCCGACGGTCCTGCCGCGCGAAGCAGGGCCAGGAAAATGCCGATGCCTGCAGCGGTCACGGCCAGCAGCACAAGCGCCCGCTTGAGCAGCACCTCGATGTCGCCCAGCCGGTAATGCACCAGCGCGGCTGCCGTGGCCACGGGAATGATCCCAAGCAGCAGGGCGGTCATGGCGAGCAGGCGCGGCGGTTCAACCCCGACAATCAGCGGCACCCCGTAGCCCAGGCCGAAGGGCAGCGCGGCGAGCAGGGTGCCCCCCAGCATCCACTGGCGCTGTCGCCGGGCCACGGGACCGGCCAGCGCGTGGCGCGCACGTACCAGCAGCAACACCGCGCCCGAGAAATACACCACGGCCAGCGCCATCTCGCATCGATCGAGCCACAGCAGTGCATCGAGTGCCGGCCGCGCCTGCGCTGCCCCGGCGACGAGCAGTGCGATGCGGACGAGGCCCAGCGTGAGACCGGGTGCATAGCAGGCGAGGGCCACGCCCGTCGAGAACGGCCGGCGGTGTCCGGGGGCACGCTCGGGAAAGACCCACACAAAGTGCAGCAGCGCCGCCGGCAGCAGCAGCCAGGCCACGGCATCAGCGGCATAGAACAGCCAGTCGAGCGGGTCGAGCCGGCCGCTGAACGAGAATGTCAGCACGCCGAAGAATGCCACGCAGAGCCAGAAGAAGTGCCGGGTGGCCGGGTCATCGGGGCGCCGGCTGTGCACGGCCGTGCCGATGAGCAGGGCGAGCAGCCCGACACTGGCCAGCAGGAAGTACAGGGGGCCTGCCGCGTTGGGCAGCGTCGACCAGCGCACCTCCAGGACGGCCTGCGACCCGAGGCGGGCCACGGTGTATTGATGGCTCTCGCCCGGGCGCGCCTGCTGCAGCCGCGCGAGCAGTTCGGTCTTCGTGGTCACAGGCTGCCGGTCGACCGCCAGCAGGACATCCCCTTCGCGGAGCCCTGCGCGAGCGGCCGGCCCGGCCGGATCCACCTCGACCACGGTCACACCGGTCGGACGTTCATCCCAGAACACGCCGTCTTCGACGTCATGCACCCATGCCCGCGTGAGGACATTGGCCATGCCGAGCACGGCCAGCAGCACCGCGACTCCCACGAGCATCGCTGGCCTGGCGTGCCAGGGCCCGGACGATGCCATTCGGTGCGTGGACGGCAGCAGCATGAGCGGGAACCGCGCGCGACGCTAGAACCTGACCGTGAGGCCGCCGACGACCCGCTTGGGCGCACCCACGACCAGCGCTTCGTCGAGGAGTGACACGGTGGCCGCCTGTTCGTAGAACATGTTGCGGACCGCAAGCAGCATCTCCCACTGTGCTCGAGTGAACTTGAGGAATGGCAGCGCCTGGTTGACCTGCAGTTCGAAGCGCCCATCCGACAGGCGCGAGGCGCCATCACCGTTGGCCGTCACGAACGCATTGTTGAACCGGTAGACGACGAACACGCGGGTGGCGGTGAGAGGCACGGCGGCCTCCACCGTCGAGACGACGTCGTGGAGGCGGGTGGGCGTGGTGGCAGCCGCGCGGGTGACCGGGGCTCGCGCACTGGCAGTGGCCCCTGCGCCTGAAGGCACGGGCCGCTGCCACTGGGCCGTCGCGAGCGTGTAGTCGACCGAGGCACGTACGCCCTCGACCAGCACCTGCGACATCGACACGGTGACCCCGGACAGCGCGACGTCTCCCGCTGAACCGACCAGGTAGTGACCGGTGCCCACAGCGGTCATGACGCCCGTCGGATCGAACACGGTGGTCAGCTGGTTCCGCACCTGCTGCCGGAGAGCCCGCATGCCCACGCGGGACTGTCGCACCTGCCGTTCCAGTCCGGCCGTCCACTGGTCGACCTGCCCGACCACAAACTCGTCGGCATTGAGTGGCGAGAAGGTCCGCTGCGGAGGCAGCCACTGAGCGCGGGCCGGCGCCACGAATTCCTGTCCCCCCGGAGCCACGCGCTCACGTGATGCCGAGGCGTGGGCACGCCAGTGCGCCCCCGGTGCGTAGGAGGCGCTGACGCGCCCGCTCAGCAGCGCCTGCTGGTCGAGATAGTCGTAGCGTGCCACGGAACCGCCAGCGCTGACGGTCAGCGCCGGCGTCAGGGTCCAGTCGTCCTGCAGGGAGATCGACCCGACATGCCGAGCGTTCTCGGGAATCGCCGCGAGCGCCGGCAAGGTGGCCCCCTGATAGCGCTGCAGGCTGTAGGCCATGCCCGCCTGATACTTGTGCGCCTCTCCGACGCGGCCCGCGTATCTGGCCGCCAGGGTCCACGAGTCGAGTGCGCCCTGATTCACGGCGGCCCGCACATTCCACGTGCCTGCCCCCGCCTCGGAGCCCACTGACAGGAACGCCACTCCTCTCGACTGGTCGTTCTGCAGGAGATCGACCGGCGCATCGAACGCCCCGGTCGTGAGCAGGTCGACCTGTCCATCCAGCGACACATCGCCGAGGAAGGCGCTGGCGGTCCTGGCCGTGGAGCCCAGCACCCGGCCGAGATATTCGAAGGGGTCCGAGGGCGAGAACCCATCGTCCCGCGCGACCCGACCGACGGCGCCCACGCCCTCGTCCTTGAGGATGGTGCGCTTCAGTCGGCGCAAGTGCCAGGCCAGCCACGACTCGCCACGCTGGCCCCCGGTCACCATGTCGTCCACCGTCGTGGCCGTCGGATCGGCAATCGCCGAGGCGGTCGCCAGTTGCGTGTCGAGGGCGGTGGCTGAGGGGTCACGCTTCAGGACCACCCGGGCAGACGCGGCTGCTGCAGGGGTGACTGTCAGCCACTGGCCCGGCCCTGTGTGGAATCCCTGCCGATGCACGCGGACAAGATATGTGCCTGCCGGCACCTCTGCGATAGTGAAGGCCCCGCCGGCATCCGTGATCGCCAGCGTCGCCACCAGGCCAACGACCGTGACCACAGCCTTGTCGACCGGAGTGCCATCGTCGCCCACCACCATGCCAGAGACGCTGGTCAGCGGCGAAGTGCTGGCGAGAGACTGGGCCGTCGCGGCAGACGGGCAGACGACGAGTACGGTGAGGAGAACAGACGCCAGGAGGGAGAGGTGAGCACGCACGCTCATAGGCAAAGTGCAAGCCGCTCCCGGGCGCTGTCGGGAGCGGCCTGCTGAACTTGGGGCGTCGGTTAGGACGCGGCCTTCACCGTGAACGGTACGTCGTGGGTGATGGTCTTCCCCGACACCTTGTCGCTCACCTTGATCGCCAGACGGTAGGCGCCCTCTCCGAAGCTGCCGAGCGGGACGCTGATACCACCGGGCACCGGGAACTTGGCCGGGTCGAACTGGGGCGGCAGGTTGGTGCCGTTGATGGCCTGGGGCGACGTCTTGTTGAAGAACTTCTCGCCGCTGCCTTCCTTGCGGTGGAATTCGTATTCCATCACGATGTTCGGCTTGCCACCCTGATCGAGGCCGGCGTTGTAGACCTGGAAGAAGATCGAGAGCTCTTCGTTCTTTCCGAACTCGCCGTCAGCCGCCGGCACCAGTTCCTGGGCACCGAACACGAAGGGCCGCTCGCGGGCGGCATCCGGGCTGAGGGGCGCGTCGAGCATGTTGACCTTGTCGGTCACCAGCACCGAGCTCGTCGACAGCTCGCCGTTCATGAAGTCGGGAACGACGATCTGGGTCTTGAGCACGCCCATCTTGGCGACGGCGGTCTTCGGTGCCTTCTCGGGCAGGCGCTCCTTCATGGCGATGTAGACGTCGTAGGTGCCGGGGGTGGCCATGAACACGCGCTGGAGGGGGCCAGCCGCCACCGTCGCCGCCGGGATGAAGTGGATGTCATCCCACGGATATTCGACCTTCTTGGCCTTCGGATCGGGCTTGAAGTCGGGGCTCACCACGCGGATGTACATGGCCGCGTCGGCCGCCGGGGCTCCCTTGGTCTCGAGCACGAACGGCACGAACGTGCGCGGCTCCTGAGACTTGAGGAAGTATGGGGTGATCTTCATCTCGATGTCGGTGGGCGTCGGCTGCCCGGCCATGGCGCCATCGATGGTCTTGACGATCAGCTCGATCTCGGCCTGTTCCTGCTTGCTGCGCTTCTTCTTATCGGGCTTGGCAGACTGCGCAGCGGCGAAGGTGCCCGAGAGGGCGACCGCGACCGCGAGTGCCACAAGACGACGAATGACCATGATGCACGTTCTCCTGAAACTGTCGGGCCGGTTTGGAGCCCTGAAAGGGGCATCATAGGAGGCCCCGGGGATGGTGTCAATCACGCCCGGCGGCGGCCGTATAATCGAGCCGTGAAATTCACAGCCATCCACGGTCGCGAGGTGCTCGACTCGCGCGGCAACCCTACTGTCGAAGTCGAGGTGACGCTCGCCTCCGGGGCGAGCGGACGGGCCGGCGTCCCCTCGGGGGCCTCGACCGGCGAGCGAGAGGCGCTGGAACTGCGCGACGGCGATCCCGGACGCTATCTTGGCCGTGGCGTGACGCGGGCCGTCGCGCACGTCAACTCGACCATCGCGCAGGCACTGGCTGGCCGGGAGTTTCCGTCGCTCCGGGCGGTCGATGAGGCGCTACTGGCCCTCGACGGGACCCCCAGCAAGAGCCATCTGGGCGCCAATGCCCTGCTCGGGGTCTCGATGGCGACCCTCCGGGCTTCGGCGGCCGAGGCCCGCGCACCGCTTTACGCCCACATCGGCACCCTGGCCGGCGCGGGCGGCGGCTTCACCCTGCCCGTCCCGATGATGAACATCCTGAACGGCGGGGCCCACGCCGACTCGAACGTCGACTTCCAGGAATTCATGGTCATGCCGGTCGAGTTCACCTCGTTCCGCGATGCGCTGCGGGCCGGCGCCGAAATCTTTCACGCGCTGCGTGCACTGCTCAGGAAGCGCGGCCTGTCGACCGGCGTCGGGGACGAAGGCGGCTTTGCCCCGAACCTGCGGTCAAACCGCGAGGCCATCGAGGTGGTGCTGGAGGCCATCAGCCAGGCCGGTTACCGGGCAGGGTCACAGGTCTACCTGGCGCTCGACGTGGCATCGAGCGAATTCTGGGAAGGCGACGGACGCTATGCCTTCCACAAGTCCGGTGAGCCCGGGCGCGACTCGGAGGGCATGGTGGCGCTCTACAGCGACTGGTGCCGCCAGTACCCCATCGTCTCGATCGAGGACGGATGCGCCGAGCAGGACTGGCGTGGCTGGCAGCTGCTGACCCAGGCCCTGGGCGACCGGGTGCAGCTGGTGGGCGACGATGTCTTCGTGACCAACCCCGCCATTCTGCGCCGGGGCATCGCCGAGGGCGTGGGCAACGCCCTGCTGGTCAAGCTCAACCAGATTGGCACCGTGACCGAAACGCTCGATGCCATGGCACTGGCCGCCAGCGCCGGCTACCGGAGCGTGGTGTCCCACCGGTCGGGCGAAACGGAAGACTCGACTATCGCCGACCTGGCGGTCGGCACCTCGGCCGGCCAGATCAAGACCGGGTCGGCCTCGCGCAGCGACCGCGTCGCCAAGTACAACCAGCTGCTGCGCATCGAGGAAGCCCTCGGTCCGTCTGCCCGCTTCGCCGGGCGCGCCGCGCTGAAGGCGCTGGCCTGATCCCTGGAGACCTGCGATGCCTACTCTCGTGCTGCTGCGCCACGGCGAATCGGTCTGGAACAAGGAGAACCGCTTCACGGGGTGGACCGACGTCGACCTGAGCGAAAAGGGGCGGCAGGAGGCGGCGACGGCCGGCCAGCTGCTGAACGCGGGCGGCTACTCGTTCGATCGCGCCTACACCAGCGTGCTGACGCGCGCGATCCGCACCTGCTGGATGGCACTCGACGAGCTCGGTGAGCTCTGGATTCCCGTCGAGCGATCCTGGCGCCTGAACGAGCGGCACTATGGGGCCCTGCAGGGGCTCAACAAGGCTGAAACGGCCGCCGAGCACGGCGAGGCCCAGGTGAAAATCTGGCGCCGTGCCTACGACATCGCCCCTCCCCCGCTGGCCGCCGAGGATGAGCGGCATCCGAGGCACGACCGCCGCTATGCCGGGCTGGCGTCGTCAGACCTGCCGCTGACCGAGTCGCTGAAGGACACGGTGGCGCGCTTCCTTCCCTACTGGCACGGCACGATTGCCCCGGCCATCGCCCAGGGTGACCGCGTGCTGATCGCCGCCCACGGCAATTCGCTCCGCGCCCTGGTGAAGTATCTCGATGGCGTCTCCGACGCTGACATTGTCGAACTGAACATCCCGACGGGCATTCCGCTGGTGTACGAGCTCGACGCGTCGCTGACGCCCGTGCGCCGCTTCTACCTTGGCGACCCCGATGCCGCACTGAAGGCGGCGGCCGCGGTGGCCAGCCAGGGCAGCAGCCCCCGCTGAGCGTCGCCCCGGGAGGGCAGGCGTACAATGGCAGCCATGCCTCGTGTACCGGATGCGCGCTTCTATGCGACGGCCGACGACCTGAGCGGGCACGACCCGGTTCGCGCCCCCGGGCTGCCGGGTGAGTTTCCCTTCACCCGCGGCATCCAGCCCACGATGTACCGCGGACGGCTGTGGACGATGCGGCAGTATGCCGGCTTCGGCACGGCCGCCGAGTCGAACCGGCGCTACCGCTACCTGCTGTCGCAGGGCGTCAGCGGCCTCAGCGTCGCCTTCGACCTGCCGACCCAGATTGGCTACGACTCGGACGCCCCGCTGGCGTCGGGCGAAGTGGGACGGGTCGGGGTGGCCATCGACTCGCTCGATGACATGGCCACGCTGTTCGAGGGCATCCCCCTCGACCGGGTCTCGACGTCGATGACCATCAATGCGACGTCAATCATCCTGCTGGCCCTGTATGTGGCCGTCGGCCGCCGGCAGGGCGTGGCCCCCCGGCTGCTGTCGGGCACGGTGCAGAACGACATCCTCAAGGAATACGTCGCGCGCGGCACCTACATCTATCCGCCGGCGCACTCGCTGCGGCTGGTGACGGACATTTTCGCCTACTGCGAGGCCGAGGTCCCGCAGTGGAACACCATCTCCATCAGCGGCTATCACATCCGCGAAGCCGGCTCGACGGCGGTGCAGGAGGTGGCCTTCACCTTTGCCAATGCCGTGGCATACGTGCAGGCGGCCGTGGACGCCGGGCTGGACGTGAATGCCCTGGGGCAGCGGCTCTCCTTCTTCTTCAATGCCCACAACGACTTCCTCGAGGAGGTCGCCAAGTTCCGTGCGGCCCGGCGCCTCTGGGCCCATCTGATGCGGGACCGCTTCGGGGCGACGCATCCCCGCGCCCAGCAGCTGCGGTTTCACACCCAGACGGCCGGATCGACCCTCACGGCCCAGCAGCCGGACAACAATATTGTCCGCGTCGCGCTGCAGGCCATGGCGGCCGTGCTCGGCGGCACGCAGTCGCTGCACACCAACGGCCGCGACGAGGCCCTCGCGCTGCCCACCGAGGAATCGGCCCGCATCGCCCTGCGCACGCAGCAGATCATCGCCCACGAG
The DNA here is from genome assembly GCA_964643765.1 of uncultured Bifidobacteriaceae bacterium. Taxonomy (GTDB): domain Bacteria; phylum Acidobacteriota; class Vicinamibacteria; order Vicinamibacterales; family UBA2999; genus VFZN01. Next base: position 35,529 of record CAZXTM010000002.1, read on the forward strand.
ACCGGCGTGGCCAACACCATCGACCCGTGTGCCGGTGCGTGGGAGATTGAGCGCCGGACCGACGCCATCGAGGCCGGGGCCCGCGAGCTGCTCGACCGCATCGACCGCATGGGCGGCACGCTGGCGGCCATCGAGGCTGGCTTCATCCAGCGGCAGATTCAGGATTCCGCCTATGCCGCACAGGTGGCCGTCGACCACGGCGAGGCCGTGGTGGTCGGCGTCAACCGCTTCCAGACGAGCGACCCAGCCCGCGTCGAGGTGTTCGCGCTGGACGCCGAACTCGAGCGGCAGCAGGTGGCCCGAGTGCAGGCGGTGCGGCAGCGCCGGGACGGCACGGCGTGGTCAGCGGCGCTGGTGGCTGTCGAGCAGGCCGCCCGGGGACGGGACAACCTGGTGCCGCCCATCATCGCTGCGGTCGAGGCCATGGCGACTGTGGGAGAGATCGCCGACACGCTGCGCCGAGTGTTTGGTGAGTATCAGGAGACCGGGCTCGATCTCTAGGAGACACGGGCCCGACACGCCGGATGGCGCACCGGGCCGCAAGTGTGACCGTCAGGCCATCGCTGGCGCCGCTGCCGCGGGCTGCGGCTGGAACGGCGTCTGCGTGTAGTCTTTCTCGACCTGCCCGTCGCGGATGGAAATGACCCGGTGGGCATAGGCAGCAATGTCCGGCTCGTGCGTCACCACGATGATGGTGTTGCCGCCGGCATGCAGGCGCGCAAAGAGCGCCATGATTTCCACGCCGGTCTTCGAGTCGAGATTTCCGGTGGGCTCGTCGGCCAGCAGGATGGACGGATTGTTGACAAGCGCCCGGGCAATGGCCACGCGCTGACGCTGGCCACCCGACAGCTCGTTGGGCCGGTGCCCCATGCGGTGTGAGAGTTCGACCCGCTTCAGCGCGCCCTCTGCCTGTTCGAGCCGCGCCTTCTTGGACATGCCCGCGTAGACCAGGGGGAGCTCGACATTGTGGAGCGCCGTGGCCCGGGGCAGCAGGTTGAAGGTCTGGAACACGAACCCGATTTCCTCGTTCCGGATGCGCGCCAGTTCGTCATCCTTCATCGTGCTGACTTCCTTGCCGTTGAGCAGGTAGGTGCCCTGCGACGGCGTATCGAGGCAGCCGATGAGGTTCATGAGCGTCGATTTTCCCGACCCCGAGGGCCCCATGATGGCGACATACTCGCCGCGCTCGATGGAGAGGGACACACCCTTGAGGGCGTGGATCTCCTCATCGCCCATGACATAGGTCTTCCACAGATTCCGGGTTTCGATGAGGGACATAGGCCTCCCTAAAGGACGACAAACCGACGGACTCGGTTCCCGCGGCTAGGCTTCGTCCTGATACTGGTCGCGCAGCCGCGCCACAACGGACGGATCGGCCAGCGTGGTGGTGTCACCCAGGGCCTTCCCCTCGGCAATGTCCCTCAGCAGGCGCCGCATGATCTTGCCCGACCGCGTCTTGGGCAGGTCGGCCGCGAAGATGATGTCGTCGGGCTTGGCAATGGCGCCGATCTTCTGCGCGACATGCGCCTTGAGCTCATCAGCCAATCCCTCGGACCTGGCCACGCCCTCCTTGATCGTCACGAAGGCACACAGGGCCTGGCCCTTGATCTGGTGGGGACGTCCGACCACCGCCGACTCGGCCACCTTGGGATGGTCGACGAGGGCACTTTCGACTTCCATCGTGCCGATGCGGTGCCCGGCCACGTTGAGCACGTCGTCGACGCGACCGAGCAGCCAGAAATAGCCCTCATCGTCGAGCTTGGCACCGTCGCCGGTGAAGTAGGTGCCACGGTCCCACTTGCTCCAGTACTGCTGCACGAACCGCTCGGGGTCGCCGTAGATGCCGCGCAGCATCGAGGGCCAGGGACGCGTGACGGCGAGCAGGCCCCCGCCGACCGGCACCTCATCGCCCTGCTGGGTGAGGATGCGCGCACTGATGCCCGGGAAGGGCTGCGTGGCCGAACCAGGCTTGGTGCTGGTCACGCCCGGCAGTGGCGCGATCAGAATCGAACCAGTCTCGGTCTGCCACCAGGTGTCGACGACCGGGCAGCGCTCGCCGCCGATGTGCTCGTGGTACCACATCCAGGCTTCGGGGTTGATGGGTTCGCCCACCGATCCCAGCAGTCGCAGCGAGGAGAGATCGCGCCGGGCCGGCCAGTCGGTGCCCCAGCGCATGAAGGCACGGATGGCCGTGGGCGCCGTGTAGAAGATGGTGACGCCGTAGCGCTCGATAATCTCCCAGAACCGATCCTTCGCCGGCCAGTCGGGAGCGCCCTCATACATCACCACGGTGGCGCCGTTGGCCAGAGGGCCGTACACCACATAGCTGTGTCCGGTCACCCAGCCAATGTCGGCCGTGCACCAGTACACATCATCGTCCTTCATGTCGAAGACCCACTTCGTGGTGGCATACGCGCCGAGCAGGTAGCCGCCCGTCGTGTGGACGATGCCCTTCGGCTTCCCCGTGGTGCCCGAGGTGTAGAGGATGTAGAGCATGTCCTCGCTGTCCATCGGTTCGGGGGCGCACTGGGCCGAGGCCCCATCCATCAGTTCGTGGTACCAGCGGTCGCGTCCCTCGGTCATGTGCACCGGGATGTCGGCCACGCCGCGCCGCACGACTACAACGTGCTGAATGCTGGGCGTGTCGGCAAGGGCTTCGTCGGCCATCTGCTTGAGGGGCACGATGCCGCCGCGGCGGTAGCCACCATCCGCGGTCACGAGCACGGTCGCCTGTGCATCGTTGATGCGGTCGCGCAGCGATTCGGATGAGAAGCCGCCGAAGACCACGGAGTGAACCGCGCCGATGCGGGCGCAGGCGAGCATGGCGATGGCCAGCTCGGGTACGAGCGGCATGTACAGGGCGACGCGGTCGCCCTTCTTCACTCCGAGTCCCTTCAGCACATTGGCGAACTGGCAGGTCTGGCGGTGGAGGTCGAAATACGTCAGCGTGCGGCGATCACCGGGCTCACCTTCCCAGATGAACGCGGCCTTGTTGCGGCGGCCTCCTGCCACATGACGGTCGAGACAGTTCGCACTGACGTTGAGCTTGCCATCGACAAACCAGCGGGCATGTGGGGGCTGCCAGTCGAGGACCTGCGTCCACGGTGCCATCCAGTCGAGTTCGGCGGCGAAGCCTGCCCAGAACGCCTCGGGGTCTGCGGCCGCCTGCGCGTAGATCGCAGGGTCGGAGACGTGGGCCTGATCGGAAAAGGCCTGAGGCGGCGCGAAGCGGCGGTGTTCATTGAGCAGGGCCGACAGTTCAGACATGCCGCCCATTGTAGGCGCGTCAGCCCGGTTGCGCACGCCTCAGCGTTCGGGTGCGGCCGGAGGCGGGTCGAGCGGTGGCAGCGGGGGCGGTGCCCAGTCGTTCGTGGGTATGGGTGGCGGCGGCGGTGGCTCGGGCTTGCGGAAGTACATCGCGCCGAACAGCCCGCCCAGTGCGGCCACCAGGGCACAGACCATCAGGAGCAGCAGGTTCCCGACAAAGACCATCGCCCACGGCGTCTCACTGCCGGTGCCCATGCTGGCCAGCAGGTTCTGCACTTCGGGCGGCAAATCGCGACTCTCGAGCGCGCGCTCGACGTAGCGCTGGATGACCGGCCGCAGCAGCAGGCCGATCGGCCACGACAGCACCACCCAGATAAGCGCGCCCAGGACGCCGGCACGGAATCCGACGTCGGCCCCCTCGCTGTTGGAAATGGGCAGCGGCTGCTGTTCCTGCTGCTGCTGGGCGGCGACCGCTCCTCCGAGCAGGATCCACGCGCAGCAGCAGTTGAACGCCCCGACAACGGGCAGTGCGGAGAGCACCCCGAGGGTGACTCCGCCCAGGACCTCGGGGCGCTTCAGCAGGCTCATGGCTCAGTCGTAGTACTCGAGCCCGAGGTGCGTGATGAGTTCCTCACCCTTGAGGTAGCGCAGGGTGTTCTTGAGCTTCATCAGCTGGATGAACAGGTCGTGCTCGGGATAGACCTCTTTGGCGTGCATCGGCGCCTTAAAGTAGAACGACAGCCACTCCTGGATGCCCGACATGCCGGCCCGCTTGGCCAGGTCGAGGAACAGGGCGGAATCGAGCACGATGGGCGCGGCCAGGATCGAGTCGCGGCAGAGGAAGTTGATCTTGAGCTGCATCGGGTAGCCGAGCCAGCCGACCAGATCGATGTTGTCCCAGCCTTCCTTGTTGTCGCCGCGCGGAGGGTAGTAGTTGATTCGGACGACGTGCGACAGGTCCTTGTAGAGCTCGGGGTAGAGATGCGGCTGGAAGATGTAGTCGAGGGCCGACTTCTTGCTCTCTTCCTTGGTCTTGAACGACTCGGGGTCGTCTAGCACCTCGCCATCGCGGTTGCCGAGGATGTTGGTCGAGTACCAGCCCCGCACGCCCAGCAGGCGGGCCTTGAGTCCCGGTGCAATGACCGTCTTGATGAGGGTCTGGCCGGTCTTCATGTCGTTGCCGGCCACGGGGGCCTGCGTCCGTGCGGCCAGTTCGAGCATGGCCGGCACGTCGGCCGTGAGGTTCGGCGCCGCATTGGCGAACGGGATGCCCTCGCTGAGCGCCGCGTATGCGTAAATCATGCTCGACGGAATGGCATCGTCGCTCTGCTCGAGTCCCTGCTCGAAGGCCGCCAGCGACTGATGCACCGGGCCTTCCTTCATGAAGACCTCGGTGCTGCCGCACCAGACCATCACGAGGCGGGTGCAATTGTGGGTGGCCTTGAACTGGCGGATGTCGGCGATGAGCTGGTCGGCCAGGTCCTTCTTGTTGCGGCCCTTCTTGACGTTCGGACCGCTCAGCCGCTTGACGTAGCGCTGGTCGAAGACCGCCGGCATGGGCTTGATCGCCTCCATCTCGGGGCGAATCTTTTCGAGCAGCGACGGCTCGAGGACGCCGGCCGTGCGGGCGGCGGCGTAGCAGTCTTCCTCGAAGATGTCCCAGCCGCCGAAGACGACGTCGTCCAGCGTGGCCAGGTCGACGAAGTCCTTGATCTTCGGGGAACGCCCCTCGGTGCGCTTGCCGAGGCGAATCGTGCCCATCTGGGTCAGGGAACCGATGGCCGGTGCCAGGCCCTTCCGGATGGCGAACACGCCCGCGATGGTCGTCGTGCTGACGGCACCGAGCCCAACGAGCAGGACGCCAAGTTTGCCCTGAGCGGGCGCAATCTTTCCAGGTGTCTTCACAGTAGAAAATCCTATCATGGGGGGCATGTTCAGCCAGTTCTTCCAGTCCCTGAAGCGCCAGCGCACGATCGACCCGCTGCACGTGACGATGACCGGGGTTCGCATGGGCGAGCGCTTCGTGCAGGTGGGGTGCGACGATGCGGCGCTGCTGCGCGGGCTGGCAGGCAAGGTGGGGCTGAGCGGTGCGTCGATGGTGGTGGCCCTGACAGAGGATGCGGCCGCACGGGCCCGCGAGGCAGGCCGGTCGGCCGGCGCGCTGATTGACGTGCGCGAGGTCGACGCCCACGAGTGGGGTGCCGACGCGCGCGAGCTCGACCTCGTGGTGATTGACGACACGCGGGGCACGTTTGCGCGGATGCCCGAGGGTGATCGCCGTACCGTGCTGACGCAGGCCCATCAGCGGCTGCGAATCGGCGGCCGCATCGAAGTGGTCGAGCGCGTCATGGTGACGGGCCTGCTTGGAGGGGCCATCACGCGGCCCGAGGGCTATCAGTGTGAGGCGGCCCTCGCCTCAGCGGGGTTCCGGCCCGTGCGCGTGGTCGGCGACACCGAGGGCCTCCGGTTCATCGAGGGGCTGCGGTCGGCCTGACCCGCACGCAGGGGGCCGCGCCGGCGACGCATCGGCGGGGCGCGTGCGCGGCCTAGACTTTCGGCGTCCGCCCGCGACTGCGGACAAACGCGACAAACGCTGCGAAGGTGACGGCCACCAGCAGCATCATGAGCCCGAAGAGCGTGAGGGTGTTCTTCAGGATGGAGCCTTCGTCCATCACCACCTCGATGTCGACGGGCACCCCGGTGAGCCGGTCAGACAGCGCCTGCTCCCAGACGATGATGTTCCCACGGAGGATTTCCCGGGACGGCGCGTTATGGAAGGCCACGCGGCTGGGCAGGCGGAGGCGGAAGGCGACCAGCTCGCCGCCGGTCCAGCCGACCTCGCCCACAGGCCGGGCGGCCGACGCCCCCACCTGCTGCCGGAACCTGACCTTGTTGTCGTCTTCCGGCGTCATGGCGTAGGCCGACCAGCCGAAGGCCCGCGCTTCCGAGAGGCGGCGGACATCGGGTACGTCGAGCCTGAGGTGGACGTAGCGGCGGCCGTCGCGGCGTGAGAGGCTGACGTTGACCACGTCGGCCACAGGTGACTCGAACACGGCCCGCACATCCTGCCGGTCGAGCCGGGCAGACGGGTCGAGCGGCAAGTCGGCACCGCGCAGGGCCACGAGCGCAGGCACGGCGGCATTGACGAAGAGGGTGGCCGAGCCGTCGGTGTCGAGCACCAGCTCTTCTTCGTATTCGTACTTGCGCGAGAGCGGATTGGCGCTGCAGGCCGCCAGCAGCGAGAGGCTGCAGCACAGCGCAAGACCCCAGCGGACCGGGCCGCTGGTGACACGACGGAGGAACGTCACGGCCCTGATTGTAGCGTGACGCCGCGCCACGGGTGATACCTTGAAGGCGCCGCATGTCTGCTCCCACGCTGTTCCTGATTGACGGCAGCAACCAGATGTACCGGGCGTACCACGCCATTCGCGGGCTGACCGGGCCTGACGGACGCTCGACCAACGCCGTCTACGGCTTCGTGCAGATGCTGCGGAAGCTGATTGCCGACCACCATCCGACGCACATCGCCGCATCGTTCGACGGCCCCGAGGCCACCTTCCGGTCGCAAATTTCCGCAGACTACAAGGCACACCGTGCCCCGATGCCCGACGACCTTGTCGAACAGCAGCCGTGGCTTCACGAGGCGTGCGAGGCGCTCGGGGTACCGATCCTGAACGTCGACGGCTATGAGGCCGATGACGTGCTCGGGACACTGGCCTGCAAGGCGGCCGCCGCCGGCTTCGATGTGGCTCTGGTCACCGGCGACAAGGATTTCTTCCAACTGGTGGGCGACCGCATCCGCGTCTTCAATCCGAAGGATGACGGCACCTGGTATGACGAGGCCGGCGTGGCGGCGAAGTTCGGCGTGCCACCGTCGCGGGTGGTCGACGTGCTGTCGCTCATGGGCGACGCCGTCGACAACGTGAAGGGCGTGCCCGGCATCGGCGAAAAGGGCGCGCGCGACCTCATCACGACCTTCGGGTCGCTGGACGCGCTGCTGGCGCGGGCAGACGAGGTGCCTCAGAAGAAGTACCGGGAGGCCCTGAAGGCCCATGCCGAGGACGCCCGGCACAGTCGCGAGCTGGTGACGATTCATTCAGCGGTGGACGTGCCGTTCGACGAGGCGCAGCTGCGCTATGCGGGGCCGCGCACCGACCGCTGCTATGCGCTGTTCTCGGCGCTGGGCTTCCGGACGCTGACGACCGAGTTTGCGCCCACCGCCGCGACGGTGACGCGCACCTACGAGGTGGTGGCTGATCTCGACCACCTGCGCCGGGTCGTGGCCGCGGTGCGTGAGGCCGGGCAGCTGGCGCTGCACCTCGTGACGGATGCCGAGGCCCCCATGCGGGCCCGGATCATCGGCGTGGCGCTGTCGACCGCCGCGCATCAGGCCTGGTACGTGCCGCTTGGCCACACCGGATTCATGGGCGATGGATCGCTTGACCGGACCGAAGCCCTGCCGCTGCTGGTGCCCGTGCTCGAGGACCCTCGCCTGCCGAAGGTCGGGCACGACCTGAAGGCCATGATCGTGGTTCTGGCCCGGCACGGCGTCGCCCTGCGGGGACTGGGCCTCGACACGATGGTGGCGGCCTATGTGCTCGACGCCACCCGCTCGAGCCAGGCGATTGAGCCGCTGGCGCTCGAGCACCTGGGCTATCGGGCACAGGCGGAAGAGGATGTGCGCGGACGGGGCGCCAGGGCCAGGGCCTTCGGCGAGCTCAGTGCCGAGGACGTGCTGGTGTTTGCCGGCGAGCGATCCGATCTGGCGTGGCAGCTGGCCCGGCAGTATCGCGAGGCGCTGGGCCGTGAGGGGCTGGCAGAGGTCTACGACACCCTCGAGCATCCGCTCATCCCGATTCTGGCGACGCTCGAGCAGGCGGGCGTGCGTGTCGACACCCGAGCCCTTGCCGCGCTGAGCGGCCGGCTCGAGCTCGAGATGGAGCGGCACGCCTCGGACATTTATGCGCTGGCCGGCACGGTGTTCAACATCAATTCGCCGAAGCAGCTGGGCGAGGTGCTGTTCGAGCGCCTGCAGCTGCCGGTGGTGAAGCGCACCGGGACCACGCGCACGGCCTCGACGGCGGTGGAGGTGCTCGAGGAACTGTCAGAGCTGCACGACCTGCCGCGGCTGATTCTCGAGTGGCGCAGCCTGGCGAAGCTCAAGGGCACCTACATCGATGCCCTGCCCCAGCTGGTGCACCCTGACACCGGCCGCGTGCATACGCAGTTCAACCAGGCGGTGGCCGCCACGGGCCGGCTGAGCAGCAGCGACCCGAACCTGCAGAACATCCCGATCCGCACGGCCCTCGGGCGCGAGATCCGCCAGGCGTTCATCACCGATCCCGGATGGTGCCTGGTGTCGGCAGACTACTCGCAGATCGAGCTGCGTGTGCTGGCCCACCTGTCGGGCGACGAGACCCTGACGGCGGCGTTCGTGCGGGGCGAGGACATTCACGACCGGACGGCGCGGCAGGTGTTCGGCGACGCCCACGGACTCGATGCCCACGAGCTGCGCCGCCGGGCAAAGATCATCAACTACGGCCTGCTCTACGGCAAGACCGCCTTCACCCTGGCCCGCGACATCGGCGTCAGCCAGCCCGTCGCCCAGCAGTTCATCGATGCGTACTTTGCCGGACTCCCCCGGGTGCGGGCGTTCATCGACCACACCATCGACGAGGCGCACCGCACGGGCATCGTCAGCACGCTGTTCGGCAGGCGTCGCGCGGTGCCGGACGTGAACAGCCGCAACGGCCAGGTGCGGGCCGCGGCCGAGCGGATGGCCGTGAACATGCCGATTCAGGGAACGGCCGCCGACATCCTCAAGCGGGCCATGATGGGCATCGACCGCGCCCTGCAGGCCCGGCAGGGAGAGGCGCGCATGATCCTGACGGTGCACGACGAACTGGTGTGTGAGTGTCCGGCCGAGGAAGCCGACGAGGTGCAGGCCCTCATGCGCGAACAGATGTCAGGGGCGGCTCACCTTTCGGTGCCGCTCGACGTGGATGTCGGGGTCGGCACCAACTGGAAGGATGCGAAGCCCTAGCGCCAGCGCTGCCTGACGAGCGTCCACTCGGCCCGCCACTGTGAGGCGGCGGCCGCAGCCGCAGCCTCAGCCTGGGGCCGGGCGGCAGCCAGATCGGGGATGATGCCCTCGAGGACGAGCCGGTCGAGATCGGCCCGCAGCGAGGCGGCTGACACGCCCGAGAGCGGGGCGCGCACCCATCCGGCCACGGCGGCATCCCAGGCGCGCTCGGGCTCCCCCGCCCCGCGCAGCGCTGCCGTCACCCAATAGGCCGGCGCCGCCGCCGTCGGATGCGCCGCCAGCTCGTCGCGCATGCGCTCGGCCAGCCAGAGGAAGCGCGCACGCCGCACCTCGGAGGGCTGACCATCGGCCTGGCGCTCGACCGCACTGCCCCACCAGTCTGCCATCGCCTCACCCAGGGCGGGATCGACCGCCCAGGCCTGGGGCGTGGCACTGGCGAACAGCTCAGCCGCGGCCCCGATGTCGTTCTCGAAAAACAGGGCCTGTCCCAGGCCGAAGAGATAGTCGATACGCCCGCGCACCGGCAGCGCAGCCGCCTGCACCGCTGACAGGGCCGCGCGCGCGGCCAGCACATCGGTCGGGTCGCCGGCGTCCCGGTATCGCTCGAGATGGGCGCGCGCCAGGGCGACGCCCGCGGCCTGCCGGGTGGCAGGCACGGCCTGGGCCTGCGTGGCCGCGTCGATGGCCTCCGCATAGCGTCCCTCGTTGTAGAGCGCGTGCACACGGTTCAGATCCTGCGCAGCCGCGGGCCTCGCGCCGCTGACAAGCGCGATAGCCATGACCAGCCCCGGCAGCACCCCCCGTCCACCCATGACCGCTGTATCTTACGACCCACCGACGCCCAGAGGATAGGCGTCGTGGTAAATCCATGAAAATCATGGTTTTCTGCCGTTCACCCTAATTCAATGACCCGTCGTGCCGCCGGTTCCCCCCTTGAACCCCGCGCTACAATGAAGGCCCATGGTTGAGCCCGTGATCGTGCCCCGGGAGGCGCACGTGATTTCCCGGAGCCAGATTGATCCGGACGCCCTGAAGGTCCTGTACCGGCTCCGAGACTTCAATTACACGGCCTATCTGGTCGGCGGCGGCGTCCGCGACCTGCTGCTCGGACGCGCCCCGAAGGACTTCGACGTCGGCACCGACGCCCATCCCTATCAGATCAAGAAGCTCTTCAGGAACTGCTGGATCATCGGCCGGCGGTTCCGCCTGGCGCATGTGCGCTTCGGACCCAAGACGATTGAGGTGGCCACGTTCCGCCGCAACCTGCCGAATGACGAACCCGTGGAAGAGGCCGTGGGCCCCGGGGGCGTCGTGTCCCAGGAGAACTCGTTCGGCACGCCTGAGGAAGACGCCTTCCGCCGCGATTTCACCATCAACGCGCTGTTCTACGACATCGCAACGTTCTCGGTGATCGATTACGTGGGCGGTCTCGACGACCTGCAGCGCGGCATCATCCGCTGCATCGGCGACCCCTACGAGCGGTTCCAGGAAGACCCGGTGCGAATGCTGCGCGCTGTCGCCTTCGCGGCGCGCCTGGGCTTTACGCTCGATCCGCCAATCGTGGCCGCGATGGCCGATCAGCGGCAGCTGATGGGACAGGCCTCGCCGGCCCGTCTGATCGAGGAGTATTACAAGATTCTGCGCTCGGGGGCGGCAGCCGCCACCTTCCGTCTGATGGCGCAGCACGGCCTGCTCGAGGCGGTGACCCCCGAGCTGCAGCGGCATGCGGCGCACCAGCCGCTGTGGGCCTCGCTCGAGGCGCTCGATCAGTATCGCAAGCGCTACGTCGAGATGCCCCCGCACCTCACCAACCCCGTGCTGCTCGGGTCGCTGCTGCTGCCCCTCGGGCTGATGCCGAAGCCCGCCCCCGCCGTCTCCGCCGACGAGGACCAGGGGAACGAGCACCTGGAGCCCTCGGCCGATGAGTTCTCTGAGGAGTCCTCCGACGATGCACCGCTGGCGCATCCGCGGGGACGGCTCTGGGTGCAGGGCCGCCGCGACCGTCGTCCGAAGCCGCCGCTGCTGAAGTTTGGCAGCCTGCCCGTGGCGCGCCGCGATTCCGAACGCCTGCGTCAGCTGCTGGCGATGCAGGGCCGTCTGCGCGACCTCGAGGCCAGTCCCCGCGCCAGGCGCACGCTGATGTCACGAGGCCCGTTCGAGGATGCCCTGACGTGGATGGCGATCCACGGCGGTAGCCAGGATGTCGTCGAACACTGGAAGGGATTCATCGAGGCGGTGCGCCTCGAACCGTCCGAGGGCCCGGAGGCCTCATCGGCGGGCGACGACCAGGGGCCCGACCATCCGGGCGGCCCCCGCAGGCGCCAGCGGCGGCGGGGAGGCCGACGCCGGGGAGGCGCCGGACGCCGCCCCGATCAGACATAGGGGCGGCAGGCCGGCGCGACAGGCGCCACGGCTCAGCCGTGGCGCTGTTCAAAGTGGCGCATGAAATCGATGAGCGCGTCGACGCCCTCCTGGGGGAAGGCGTTGTAGATGGAGGCGCGCATGCCGCCCACCGAGCGATGCCCCTTGAGCCCGTCGAGGCCGGCGGCCGTCGACTCCTTCACAAAGAGCTTCTCGAGATCTTCCGAGGGCAGCCGGAAGGTGACATTCATCATCGACCGGCTCTCTGGCTGGGCGGTGCCCCGATAAAAGCCCGTGCGATCGATTTCGGTGTAGAGCGCCCGGGCCTTCGCGGCATTCCGGGCACCGAGGGCGTCGAGGCCCCCTTCACCGATCGCCCAGCGCATCACCAGCCCGAGCAGGTAGATGCCGAAGCAGGGCGGCGTGTTGTACATCGAGCCGTTCTCGGCGTGCACCGCGTAGTTCAGCATGGTGTGCAGCGACTTGGAAGACCGCGCCAGCAGGTCTTCGCGCACGATGACCATGGTGACGCCCGACGGCCCGAGGTTCTTCTGCGCACCGGCGTAGATGAGGCCGTAGCGCGCGATGTCGATGGGGCGGCTGAAGATGTCTGACGAGGCATCGGCCACGAGCGGCACGTCGCCGACCTGCGGTTCGGCCTTCCATTCGGTGCCGAAGAGGGTGTTGTTCGTCGTGATATGCACGTAGGCCGCATTCGGGTCGAGGGTCAGCTCGTCCTGGCGGGGGATGCGGTTGAAGTTGTCGGCCTCGGTCGAGCCGGCGATGTTGACGGGGCCGACGCGCTTGGCCTCCTTGACGGCCTTCTGCGACCAGCCGCCCGTGACGATGTAGTCGGCGGCGCGACCGTCGGTGAGCAGATTGAGCGGCACCATCGAGAACTGCAGCGACGCACCGCCCTGCAGGAAGAGCACCTTGTAGTTGACCGGCACGCGCCCCAGGGTGCGCACATCGGCTTCGGCGCGGGCCAGGATGTCTTCGAAGGCCTTCGAGCGGTGGCTGATTTCCAGCACCGACATGCCGACACCTGGCAGGCTGATCAGATCGCGCTGGGCTTCTTCGAGCACCGGCAGCGGCAGCACGGCAGGGCCGGCCGAGAAGTTGTAGGGACGGGCAGGAGTCGTGGACATGGTGCTCATATTTTATCCCGGCCTACTACCCCCGGGGATGCGGCTCCTACCGCAGCAGATGTGACAGCAGGCCGTCGCGCAGCTTGGGTTCGAACCAAGTTGACTTGGGCGGCATGATGCCGCCGGCATCCGCCACGCGCATCAGGTCGTCCATCGACACCGGGTGCATGGAAAACGCCACGGCCGCCTGCCCCCCGTCCACCAGCCGCTCGAGTTCCCCGGTGCCGCGAATGCCGCCGACAAACCCGATGCGCGGGTCGGTGCGCACGTCGGTGATGCCGAGCAGCGGCGTCAGCACGTCGCGTTCGAGCCGGTCGACATCCAGGGCATCGCCGTCGGCCAGGTGGATGGTGTGCCACCGCCCGCCCAGGCGCATGCTGACCTGTCCGCGGCCGGCCGGCGCTGCGGGCCCATCGGGGGTGACGGTCAGGCGCCGTTCGAGCGCCTGGAGGAAGTGGTCCGGGGTCTGTCCCTGCAGGTCATGCACGACGCGGTGGTACGGCAGCACCTGCATCTGGTCGTCGGGAAAGGCCACGGCCAGCACCCGGTCCCATTCGCCGGGCCCCTGCGCGGCGAGCGCCGCGCGCGCCCGGGACGCGCTGGCCGCGCGGTGGTGGCCGTCGGCAATGTAGAGCCGAGGCAGTGCCGCAAAGCCCGCCGTGATGGCGGCCTCGTGCTCGTGGTCGGCGCGCCAGACGACGTGTCGCACCTGGTCGGGCGCGATGAAGTCGAAGAGCGGCGGCGTGGCCGTGACCAGAAGGATCACGGCATCAATCGCCGCCGAGGCCCTGTAGGTGAGGAACACGGGCCCGGTCTGGGCGTCGAGCGCCAGCAGGTGACGGGTGCGGTCATCTTCCTTGTCGGGACGGGTCTTCTCGTGCTTCCTGATGAGATTGGCGTCGTATTCGTCAATCGAGAAGCATGCGGCTACGCCCGTCTGCACATGCGTGCCCATGTGCAGTTGATACACATAGAAGTGCGGTGCCTCGTCCTGCACGAGGGGCGCCGCCTGCCTCAGCGCGGCAAAGGCCTCGGCCGCGCGCACATACACGCCGGGCGCATGCGGATCGCTGCCCGGGGGCAGATCGATGTCCGGACGCGAGACATGCAGGAAGCTGAGCGGATTGCCCGCGGCCAGCGCACGGGCCTCGTCCGTGTTGACGACGTCGTAGGGAACGGATGAGACGAGGGCCGCCGCCTCTGGCGTCGGGCGCAGGGCGGCAAAGGGATGAATCGCAGCCACGCAGTACCTCCGGGTCAGCGTTGATCAGTCGGGTCGATCAGTTGGCGGCGCGTGCCGTGCCGGCCAGCCGAGCGAACACATCGGCATGCACGCGCCGGAAGCCGTCCATCTCGTGGGGGGCAATCGGCTCGCCGGGCGGCATGTTGCGGTGTTCGACCACCGGGTTCACATAGCGTCCGTCACGGCGCAGCCCGTAATGCAGGTGAGGACCAGTGGCCAGTCCGGTCGCCCCGACCTTGCCGACCACGTCGCCCTGCGACACCCGTTCGCCGGCCCGCACGCTGATGGCCGACAGGTGCAGGTACTCGCTCTCGTAGCCGTTGGGATGGCGGACACGCACCGTGCGGCCGCCGCCATTGGTCCAGCCGGCGAAACTCACCGTGCCTGGCGCGACTGCCGCCACCGGGGCGCCGGTGGGCGCGCCATAGTCGACGCCGTTGTGCGCCCGCGTGTAGTTGAGGATGGGATGGCGCCGCCCCGACGAAAACCGCGACGTGATGCGCGGCTCGAACTTGAGGGGCGACTTGAGGAAGAAGCGCCGCAGCGACCGGCCCTGCTCGTCGTAATAGGCCGGCTTGCCCTCGGCCGTCGTGAAGCGGACGGCGCGGATGGCACGTCCGCTGGCGACAAACTCGGCCGCCAGGACCGCCCCATAGGCGGCGGGCGCGCCCTCGCGGGTGCGCCGCTCGACGAGCAAACGGAACGAATCGCCCGACTGCAGCTCGGAGGAGAAATCAAGCTCGCCCGAGAAGATGTCGGCCATCTGCAGGGCCAGGTCGATCCCTTCGCCCTCCGCATCGAGTGCCTGCGTCAGAGACGGCGTCTTCGCCGAGATGCCCCCGGCGACCACATCGACTGACGTCTGGCGCGGCAGGGTCTCGATGTGCGCGGCGTAGGCACCGGCGGGATTGCGCTCGACGTGCAGCATGCGGTCGACATCGACGTGGTAGTGGAAGCCACGCAACGTGCCGCTGAACAGCCGATCGACCGAGAAGGCATTGCCGAGCCGGAACTGGCGGGCGGGAAACACGGGCAGCATCGCGGCCAGCATGGCCTGCTGCTCGGCCACCGCGATGCCGGCAGCCTTCAGCACGCTGCCCACGGTCTGTCCGGGTCGCAGGGCACCTTCGATGAGCTCGGCCTCCCGGGGCAGCTCGACGTCACCAAGGCGCGCGGTGCCGCGCCCCGGCTCCGGTGCGCCGGCCTGCGTCATCCACAGCGCCGCCGCACCAAGCATCAGCGCACAGACACTGCCGGCCAGAAAGAGGAGCGTGCGAGCCATCGGACAATCCTGCTCATGCTACCAGCTTGCGCAGACCAGCCGCCAGCGGGACAGCTGCACATGATTGCCGACAATCCGCCGGCGATGCGGGCGTCGGGAGGCTATCGCCGCTGTCAACCCGGCGTATGATCCGCGCCGAGGGAGTCCCCCGATGACATTCAGACTGCTGATCGTCCTGAGCCTGGCGTCCGTGTCGGCCTGTTCCACTCCAGCCCCGCAGACTCCCATGGAACAGTCCCCGGCACTGGCCCCGGCCCCGGAGGCGCGGTCGCTGTCGGGACAGGATCTGGTGCCGCCCGTGCCCATCCCCAATCAGGCCAAGCTCGAGGCCGACCTGGCCGCTGCCGAGGCGGCGCTTGCCGCCCAGCCCGACAGCGCCGAGGCGCTCATCTGGGTCGGGCGCCGGCAGGGCTACCTGTGGCGCTACCGCGCAGCCATCGATACGTTCACGCGGGGCATCGAGCGCTTTCCCGCCGACGCCCGGTTCTACCGGCACCGCGGGCATCGATATCTGACCGTGCGCGAGTTCGCAAAGGCCGAGGCCGATTTCACCAGGGCCGCGTCGCTGGTGGCCGGCGTGCCCGATGAGATCGAGCCCGATGGCGCCCCGAATCCCGCAGGTGTCCCTCGCAGCACCCTGCAGTTCAACATCTGGTACCACCTCGGGCTGGCGCACTACCTGCAGGGGCACTTCCAGCAGGCCTACGACGCCTACGTGGAGTGCATGAAGGTGTCGACGAATGACGACTCGGTGACGGCCACCAGCGACTGGATGTGGATGACGCTGATGCGCCTCGATCGCAAGGCTGACGCCGCGCGCGTCCTCGAGCGCATCACGCCGGTCATGGACATTCTCGAGAACCAGTCGTACCACAAGCGACTGCTCATGTACAAGGGCCTGTCGACCCCTGAATCACTGCTCGACACCGCGACGGCGGACGCGACCACGATCGCCACGCAGGGCTACGGCGTCGGCAACTACTACCTGGTCACGGGTCAGGCCGACAAGGCGCGCGAGGTGCTGACGCGCGTGGCCTCGGGCAGCGGCTGGAATGCGTTCGGCTACATCGCCGCCGAGGCAGACCTGGCTCGCATGAAGTAGCCGCCACCGGTGGTCCCTCGCGCAGGGACCACCGGCGTTCGGCCCGGGCCTCGGGCCCCGCCTAGAACGCGCCGAGCTGCAGCCCGACCGTGAAAGTGCGGCCGCGCGCAGGCGCGAACTGGAAGTGCTCTCGGTAGTACACGTTCCCCAGATTTTCCACCGCCAGTGTCAGGCCCACGCGATGGGCACCGCGGCTGAGCGTGATGCCGGCACCGACGCGCTGCACCACGAAGCTATCCAGCGACAGCAGATCCTGTGGGATGAGGAACGGCGAGTCGAGCACGGTGTCGGCGACGCGGTCGACGCGCCCCTGTGCACGCACGCCGTACTCGAGCCACCAGCGGCCGGCACTGCCCGTGTAACGTGCCGACGCCAGCACACGCGACGGCGTGATGTTGTCGGCCGGAGTGTCGGCGAGCGACTGCGCGTTGAGCGGATTGACGCCGTCGGTAATCGTGCCGCGCATGAACGCGCCCGACGTCGACACCATCAGCACGCCGCGCCCGACGACAAACGGGGCGTCGGCCGAATACTCGACGCCACTGATGCGCACGTCGGCATAGTTGGTGGCCTGCGCCAGCGGTCCGGAGGCGTTGGTCGCCACCACCAGATCCTGCGCGATGAAGTTCTGGTACTGGTTCATGAAGAGGTAGGCCCCGCCTGACACGCGGCCGAGCGTGAACTTGGCGCCCGTGTCGACGTTGACGCCGGTCTCAGGCTTCACCGCGATGTTCGGCAGGATACTGCCGACCGTGGCCGGGCCGGCAAACAGCATTTCTTCGAGGTTGGGATGCCGATAGCTGCGCCCCACGCGGACGAAGGGGCTGACCCGCCCGCCCTGGTTGAAGACAAAGCCGGCATCGCCTGTCAGCGACTGCCGCTGATAGGTCGCCCCGTTCACGTCGGGCAGCGTCGACGGGTCAATCGAGGGCCGCGCCCCCACGGTGAGCGAGGCGGCTTCGTATCCGGGCGTCGCGTCGGTGGTGACGGTGAAGAAGTCGCCGCGCACGCCAGCCGTGAAGAGCACGCGCGGAGCGATGCGCCATTCCTCCTGGGCAAAGAGCGCAATGTCCTGGAACGTGGCATTCGGCACGCGCACGGGCCGGGCCACCGATGCCGGGCCCAGCACCACCGGCGTCGGGAACACCACCGGCGCCGGGCCACGCGCCCCCGCGATCACCTGCCCCACCATCGACGTGGTCGTCGTCGTGAGCCGACGGTCGCTGCTGCGGTCGCGATAGAAGGTCAGCCCGGTCGTGATGCGGTGATGCGCGGCCGGCACAATCACGGCCTGCAGGTCGACCCCCGGCGTCCAGACGCGCTGCTCGGTTTCCGACACCACATTGAGGCGCATCACGGCAATCGGAAAGAAGGTGACGGGCGTCGGTGCCGGGAACTGCACGGGCAGCGTGTTGCGCAGCTGCCGCTCGGTGCGCTGGTAGTAGGCGGTGGCCGACACATTCGCCAGCCAGGGCGTCACGGCCTGGGCTTCGTACCGCACCGAGGCGCGGTCGAGGTTGCTGAACGGCAGGCTGGTGGTGTTGAAGAAGTACGGCGCATCAAAGTCGGGGAACCCGATGTCGTTCATCCGGCGCCGCTGATACTTGAGCCGCAGGGTGCGTCGCTCGGCCAGCTTGATGAGGCTGGTCGCCGTGACAAAGTTGCCCGAGGCCTGCGAATTGACGACGGCGTTGTCGGTGCGCACGTACGGCGCATTGAACGGATCGGGGAACGCGCCCAGGCGAAACCCGAAGTTGTCGTCAATCGTGTCGCGCCGCGTGAGCTGGCCGCTGGTGAAGAACGTGCGCGTGTCTTCGGTGGTCAGCGCACCGGCCCGGTAGCTGCCGAACTCCTCGGCGCCGGCCTGCACGCGCAGCGTCATGCGCGGGGCGGTGAAGCCGACGGTCCCCGTCCCGCGCCGGCCATCTTCATTGCTGCTGTAGAAGCCGTTCAGTCCGTAGAGCCACCGCAGCGACGGCGTGAACGACGCCTCGTTGGTGATGATGTTGATGGTGCCGGCCAGCGCGTCCGATCCGTACATGAGCGTGCCCGCGCCGTTGACCACCTCCATCCGGGCGATGGCATCCGGGGAGATCAGGCCCACTTCGGCACCGGTGCGATCCGTCGCCTGGCGGGCCGTGTTGAGCCGCTCGCCATCGACGAGCACCAGGAGCCGCGTCGAGTCGAGGCCACGCAGCCTCGGCCGCACGCCGAAGGGACCGTTGCCGACGGGGGTGACGTTGGCGGCCAGCGTCAGTGCATCGCCGGTCGATGTCTGGTTGGTCTGCGCGATGCGCTCGGCCCCGATCGTCTCGATGTGCAGCGGAATCTGCCGCGCATCACGCTCCGCCCGCGAGGCCGTCACCACGACGGCCGTCGACAGCCCGGCGACCTCCAGCGTCAGCGGCACCTCGACCTCGCTGGCCGGTGCCTCGATCACCACGGTCCGCGAGGCCTCTGAAAATCCGGCCCGCAGCGCCGACACCAGGTAGTCGCCCGCAGCGGGTACGCTCACGTCATAGCGCCCGTCGGCGCCGGTGGTCACTTCGATCACCTGGCCGGTGGCCACGTCGCGCACCGTCACCCGGACATCCGCCAGGGGCGCGCCAGTCGTGTCGGCCACCACGCCCTTCAACGATTCGGCACCGGCCGACGCGGCCGCACCCAGTCCCAGCCCCAGCACCATCACACACACCTGCATCCATGCACGCATGACTCATTGCTCCTGCACCGACGCGGGGCACGGCCAGTCTCGGGCCACACCTGCCACGGTCAGTGGTCTTCACACCCCTGCAACAACGACAGTGGACGACCGCAACGACCCTGGCGACACACACTCGCCCGGGCGCACGGCACCGACCGTCAGACGAAGACGATGGCGGGAACGGAGGACTGGGGAGGAGGCCGGGGGACGGCCAGAAGCGAGAGCCAGGGCGTCCGGTCGAGCCGGACGCTGCGCGGGGCGACCGCCAGGGACAGCGTCGGCCGAGGCCACCGCTGCACGCGGCGCAGCAGCAGGGCCAGGCCCAGCCCGAGCACCGACGAGGCCGCGGCAATCTCGACGAGGGCGGTGACCGCCTCGGGCAGGCCTGCCAGCGTGTGATCGTCCACTTCGCCGGCAATGGCCGGCCCGTGCAGCACGGCGGCCAGCAGCCAGACGGCCGTTGCGTGGCGTCCCCACAGCAGGGGCTGTCCGCGGCGCGCCAGGTGCACCAGCGCCGCCACGAGCCCGGCGGCAATCATCCACCGCAGCAGCAGCCCGGGCTCAGCCAGCTGGCCATCCCAGATCTGGGTGCCAAGCAGCCAGACATGGAAGAGCACCAGCAGGCCGCCCAGCAGAGCGACGATGCGGCGGAGAGTCACGGGATCGAGTCTATCCGATCCCCGGTGCGGTGCGACCGGCGGCACGCGTGACGTCGGCGAGCCGCTGCTGGGCCTGCACGGCCTCGGGCCAGGTGGCCCACGTGTCGACCGGCTCTGGCACCCGCCATGCCCAGTTCACTGCATCGACCGTACCCGGCACGTTGATCCGATCGGGCCAGCCGAAGGCGTCCTGCAGCGGCACCAGCGTGAGTGACGAGGCGCTGTGCTGCAGCCGCGCCACCTCGGCAGCGACCTCCTCCGGGGTCAGAAAGGCCCCGAGCGGAGGGATGTCGTGGGTGCCGGTGGTGGCCACTGCGTTGACGGGATAGTCTGCGGGATCGATCGGGGGCTGCCCTTCGTCGTGCCAGTGGCGCTCCCACCGCATCACCTTCAGACCCGGCACCTCGAGGGCGGCCATCGAGGCACGCACGAAGTCGGGCACGGTGCCGAGGTCTTCGGCATACACCTCGGCGCCGCAGTCGCGAATGCGCGTGACGATGGCCTCGCCGATGCGGAGCTGATCGGCGACGTCGGCCGGTGCGAAGGCGGCGGGCTGTGTGCGATCCACCGGCGCCAGCCACGTGCGATACAGCCCGACGAGGTGGTCGATCCGCAGGCCGTCGAACAGGGCCGCCATCCGGGCGGCACGCTGGCGCATCCACTCGAAGCCGCTGGCTTCGAGGGCAGGCCAGTGCCAGGCGGGCATGCCCCAGTCCTGCCCCTCGGGGGCAAAGGCATCCGGCGGGGCACCGACGGTCACATCCTGCCGGAACAGCGGGCGCCGGGCCCAGACCTCGGCACTGCCCGCGGCGATCATGAAGGGCAGGTCGCCGAAGAGGCGCAGCGGAAACACCTGCGCGCGCGCGCGCTGCCACTGTGCGGCGGCGATCCACTGCACATACTTGCGGTAGCCCACTTCCTCCTGATGGTCGGCCTCCACCTGACGGACCTGCACGTCCGTCGGCGCATCCCATGGGGCGGGCCACTGCCACCACGGCCGATCCTCGCAGTGATGCATGAGGGCCCGGAAGGTCGCGTATTCGTCGAGCCACCAGGCCTCGTGCCTGCACCAGGCATCGAAGGCCCGCGCGCGAGGGGTGGCACGCGCCAGCTCGACCTGGCGGAATCGATCCCAGGCGCGGCGCAGCCACCGCTGCTTGAGGCGCTGCACCTCGTTGCGCCGCACACTCGGGGCCTGCCGCAGTTCATCGATGGCCATGCGATCGTGGGCCTCGAAGATCAGGTCTCCGCCCAGGGCCTCGAAGTCGGGCACCTGGGGCAACGCGATGAACACCGGGTCGAGGGCGAATGATGACAGGGCGGCGTAGGGCGACGCCTCGCCCGGCGGCAGCTCCATCAGGGGCAGCAACTGCAGTACCGACTGCCGGGCACCGCGGGCCCACTGGGCCAGGGGCACGATGTCGCGGAACTCGCCGATGCCCCAGCTGCGAACCGAGACGGCGGCGCTGAGCGGCAGCGACAGCCCGCTGCGCCGGATCATGCGGCGTCCCCCCCGGCGCGGCGCAGCACCGCGTCGAGCCCATGGGCCAGCACATCGGGCCGCACGATGAGGCTGACGATCAGGAATGCCTCCCTCGGAAAGTCGAAGAAGTAGCCCGGGTACACGCGCACGCCGTCGTGCTGCAGCAGGTCGAGGGCCAGGGCGTCCTCGCCCTGCACCGCCGGCACCTGCAGCACGGCGGTCCACCCGCCCTCAACGGGCAGCACGCCCACGGACGGATACGCCCCGCAGCGCGCGCGCACCAGCGCGAGGTTGGCGCGGATGCGCGCCATGAGCTGATCGCGCACCGCGGCACCCGAAGCCAGCAGCGCCGGGGCTGCCACCTGCACCGGCGTCGACACCGACAGGTAGCTGTCCGCCACGACCTCATACGCCTGCAGCAGCGGGGCCACATGTGCGGCGGGCCCGGCCCAGCCCATCCATCCCAGCTTGACCTGCGGCAGGCCGGCCGATTTCGAGAGTCCGCCGAGTGCCACGGTCACCACCGCGTCCTGCGACAGCACCGAGACGGCCTCGGCCGGCCGGTCGATGGCGTAGTCGTAGAAGACTTCATCGCCGATGAGCGAAATGTGCCGCTCTGCACAGAGCCCGACCAGTGCCGCCAGGTCATCGCGGTGCAGGTAGGCACCGGTGGGATTGTTGGGCGACACCACCAGCAGCGCGCGGGTGCGCGACGACAGGCCTGCCTCGACCGTGTCGATGTCGATGCGCCACGTGCCGTGGTAGCTCACCCGGTAGGGCACGGCCCGCACGCCTTCGAGCGCCGTGAGGTAGTCGAAGAGCGGATAGCTGGGCTGCGGCACCAGCACTTCGTCGTGGGGATTGGCGAACAGCTTGAACAGCAGGCCATAGGCCTCGCTGCTGCTGGCGGTGAGCGCCACGCGATCGGGCGGCACGGCCAGGCCCTGCCGGTGGAACTCGCCGCTCACGGCCTCCCGCGCCGACGGCAGGCCCAGGGGCTGCGGGTCGTAGCGCAGCGCGGCGGCATCGGCCAGTGGGGCCAGCAGGTCGTGCGGGTAGTGCAGGCCCACGCGGGTCGGGTTCGACTCGGTGAGGTCGACGACCGGCTGCCCGGCGGCAAGACGGGCCTCCAGTGCCTGGGCGACCTGGTTGATGCCGAGGTGCAGCGGCAGCCGATCTGACCGCATCAGGGGCCGACCAGCTCGATGCGCTCGATGACGTCCCCCTCGAGGATGGCGTCGACCGTCTCCATGCCGCTCGTCACGGTGCCGAAGACGGTGTACTGGTGGTCGAGGCGCGGCGAGTCGACGAGGTTGACGAAGAACTGCGCGTCGCCGGTGTCGCGCCCCCGCGTCGAGATGCCGACGGTGCCACGCTTGTGAAGACCCACTTCGTCGCGGAGGTAGCGCGGAGCGCCGGCAAACTCGTTGGCCCCGGGGCTGCCGCCCTGGATAACGAAGTTGGGCGCCACCCGGTGGAAGGTGAGGCCGTTGTAGTAGCCCTCGGCGGCATGGGCCGCGATGCGGACCGCCGTGATCGGGGCCGTGTCGACATCGAGCGCGATGTCGAAGGACCCGAGGGCCGCCATGGTCACCCGGAGGCGGCGGCCGCGCAGGGCCTGCACCTGGGCGCGCGTGACGCGCGGGCCGGCCACGGGCCTCGGCGCCGCCGTGCGTGCGGTGCCGGTCCAGGCCGTCAGCAGCGTGGCGGCACGCTCGGCAATCACCGCATCGAAATCGGTGAGGTGGGGCTCGAGGCGCGGGGCCATGGCGCGCGCGCCGAGGGCGTCGAGCCTGTTGAGGACCGCAAGACGGGGATCGCGCGAGGTGTCGGCGCCGGTGCGGGTGAGCCGTGCGAGCGCCTCGACGAGGGCCTGGACGATCGGCGCCGTGTCGGCGGGCAGTATGGGGGCGACGAAGGCCTCTGTGGCTTCGAGCACGAGCTGATGGTCGGGGCTCGAGAGCGCGGCGACGGCGGCGGGCACGGCCTCGGGCTGCCTGCGGTCGATGAGGCCCGCGAGGGCCGCATGGCGGACATTGGGATGCGTGTCGGCGGCCAGGCGCACGCCGAGGGCTGTGTCGGCGACCGCGGTGGCGGCGCGCGCGGCGTACATGCGCACCTGCCAGGTGGGATGCGTGGCAAAGCGCGGCAGCAGGGGGCGCGCCGCCTCGGGGGCGAGTCGGGCGAGGGCGAGCAGGGCGTGCGCGGGGACGTGCCAGGCGCGCGGCGCCGCGTCAGCGGCGAGCGCCTCGGCCAGGCCGCGCAGGGCCGCCGGGTCGGCGTCCGGCGCGCGGCAGGCGCCGAGTTCGTCGATGGCCTGGAGGCGCACATGCGCGTCGGGGTCGGCGGCGGCGGCCTGGAGCGGCGCGCACGAGGCGCTGGCGAGGCGCCGGCCCCACACCTTGACGGCCTCGAGGCGCACGGGGGTGGCCGGGTCTTTCAGGGCCTGCCGCACGAGCGCCTCGCGGCCGGGCAGGGGGTCGGCGGCGAGCGCCAGCGCGCCCAGCCGGCGGACTTCGGCATCGCGATCAGCGAGCGCACGCTCGATGACCGACGGCGTGGCCTCGGCTCCGGTCACCAGGGCCGCCATGGCCAGTCGCCTGATCCACGCCGAGCGGGGATCGGCGGCCGGCCGCTGGGCTGTCGCCGACCAGCGCAGCAGGTCCCACGTGCGGGGCGTGAATGTCCCCGTCGCACGGCTGATGCGGGCCAGCGACTCGAGGCCGCGCACCGCCCCGTGGATGGCGGGCGTGTCCGGCTCATCCATGCCTCCGGGCGACGGCAGCTGCGCCGCCAGCACCGCCTCGGTCATCGACACCTGGTGGGCCGTGGTGTAACGCAGCCGTCCGAGGGCGGCGGCCAGCTCGCCCCAGACTTCCCAGAGGCCCAGGTCGGCATCCTGCGCAGCGCGTTCGAGCAGCAGCGCCTGCACCTGCGCCACGGCCTCGGGCGTCGTGGCCGCCTGCGCCAGCGCCCAGGCCGCTTCGGCACGAATGCCCGGGCCGTCGCCGAGGGCAGGCGCGATGAACCGGATGTCGCTTGGCTGTCCGATGCGGCCGAGCGCGCGGATGCCCGCACGCCGCTGGGCCCCCTCCGCCATCGCCTCGCGCACCGCGGCGCTGTCGCGCGCATCCTCGGCGGCAATGATCTGTTCGAGCGCGGCCTGCTGCGCCGCAGCCGTGACCGGCGCGGGCTGGCCCGCCGCTTCGCGCACCCCGCCCACGAGGGCCGGCACCGCCAGCCAGAGGGCCAGCGCACAGCCGTGACGTCTCATACCTGCGCCCCCGAGTATTCCAGCATCTGCCCCATGAAGTCACACGAATAGGAAATCGTCACATCACACACCGCCCCCGAGGCGTCGCGCACCGGCGTCAGGGTCGGCATCACAAAGCCGGTGTACGACGGCAGGCCCAGCCGGTCGACGCGTGCCACCACTTCATCGCGCAGGGTCGCCTCGAAGTGGGTGCCATGCGCCTCGAACAGGGCCCGCGCCGCCGCGTAGTCACCTTCCGACTTGATGCGCTGCACCTCGTGAAGCATCCGTGCCACGCCGTCCCGGAAGGCCTCAACGTCGCACACGACGTAGTAGGTGCGCCCGTCGCGCACGCGCGTCTCAATCGCCCGGGTGTGCGCCCGCAACCAGTGGACAATGGCCTGGCGGTTCCGCATGTGGTCTTCCTCGATGGTGGTGCCCTCGCGGATGCGGCGCAGCTGGACCAGGGCGGTGCGGGCATACGCCTCGTACTCGGCGCGCACCAGGTCGGCGTGCGTCACGGGCTCGACCAGGCCGATCTCCACGACGCGGGGGTCGGCGATGAAGTACAGCGCCACCAGATCGGCCCGGGTCTCTTCCAGCGTCGAGTACTGCTCCTTGAGCAGGTCCTGCGGAGGCTGGGTCACGCCTGCGGCCATCCGCCCCGATCCGTGGCCCAGCACTTCGTGGATGTCCGTCGTCAGTTCGCCGGCCGGCCCGGCCCACTGCTCGGCGCGCGCCTCCTCGTCGGCATCCCAGCAGAACTCGTGGCGCATGCTCGGCAGCTGCGACCGGTCGTAGGCCTCCATCACGTTCGACAGTGAGACCGACCGGCTGCCATACACTTCGCGGATGCGCTGATCGTTGGGCAGGTTGATGCCGATGGGCGTGATCGGGCCCGAGTCGCCCGCCTCCATCACGACCTCGATGGCCTGTGCCGTGATGCCGGTCACCACCGGCTTGCGGTACTCGACGGCGTAGGGCATGTGGTCCTCGAACCACTGCGCATCCGCCGCCAGCCGCTGAATCTTCCCCGTCTTCTCGTGGTTGGTGTAATACACCAGCCCTTCCCAGGCGCCCTTGATGCCGCGCGCATCCATGTAGACCTCGATGAAGCCGTTCATGGTGTCGACGTCCGTGTCGGGATTGGTGACCCACGCGATGTCGAAGGCCTCGCGGTCGGCGTCCTCACCGGTCTCGTAGAACCGGATCAGCGCCTCGAGCGCGCGGCGCAGGCCCTCGGAGGCCAGCGCAGCCGCGTCACGGAGGTGTCCGACGATGCGGACGATGTGGTCGTGGTAGAGGCCACCGATGCGATACACCTCTTCGTGCAGCGACCCGTCGCGCTTGACCAGCCGCGAGTTGAGCGGATGCCGCTCGCGGAAGGTGTCGAGGTCACTCATCGCGACCCCGTCATACAGGTTGTTGGCGCTGGCGGTCAGCACGTCGTGCCCGGGTCCGGGTGTCTTGCTCGTCACCATCGGTTCGACCGTGGCATCGAGGAACATGGGGCCGAGCCGGGTCACCAGTGCCTCGGGTGACTCACCAGGATGCAGCGGCAGGCGGGCGCCGTTGCGGTGCGCAGTCGCGACCGCATGGGTCAGCGCCGCTGCCGAAAGCGGCAGCACGAACTTCCGCGCCGTCAGGTTGTTGTAGGGACCCGAGTTCAGCCAGAACAGCTTGGTGTAGCGCGTGACGGCCTCACGCACGTCGGCGTCGATGCCCTCCGCATGGGTCAGCACGGCTTCGAGCACCGCCCGCATCTGCAGGTTGTGCCGATAGCGCTGGTCGTAATAGATGTCGCGGCCCGCCAGAGCCGCACGCGACAGGTGCCACACCAGCACCTTCTGGTGGACAGGCAGGGCATCGAAGCCATCGGCGTAGAGCTGGACGATGGCGGCCTCACCCACCTGCTCGAGCAGATAGCGGCGCGCGCTCACAGTGGCACCTCGACCTGTTCGCCGTGCGACGGCACGTGCACACGCCAGCCCAGCTCGCGCTCGATGCGCGCCTTGAGAACCGCCTGGGCAGTCGGTTCCCCATGCACGAGATACGTGATGCCGGGCGCCGACGGGAACGTGCCAAGCCACCGCAGAATCTCGCCCGCATCAGCATGCGCCGACATGTCGTTGAGCCTCTCGATGCGGGCCCGCACCGGAATGAGCTGTCCGAACATCTTCACCTGCCGCGCCCCTTCGATGAGGTCGCGCCCGCGCGTGCCCTTGGCCTGAAAGCCGACGAAAAGCACCGTGTTCTTCGGATCAGGCAGCGCCTGCTCGAGGTGCCGCAGCACCCGTCCGCCGGTCGCCATGCCGCTGGCGGAGATCACGATGGCTGGTCCTGAACGCTCGACGACCGCCTGCGATTCCTTCATGGTTTCCACCGGCTCGAAGCGTTCGGTGCAGAAGCGGCACATGTCGCCATGCACCGGCCGCATGTCTTCGTCGAGTTCATGCGCATGCTGCCGATAGTATTCAATGGCGCTGACGGCCATGGGGCTGTCGACATACACCGGCAGCCTGGGGACACGACCGGCCTGCTCGAGGCGGCGCAGCCAGTAGAGCACCTCCTCGACGCGGCCAATGGCAAACGCAGGAATGATGAGCTTGCCGCGCCGGTCTGCCGTCTCGTTGACCACCCGGGCCAGCGCCTCGCCGTTGTCGTCCGGGGGATGCTGGCGATCACCGTAGGTCGACTCGACCAGCAGCACGTCGCACGCCACGCCCGGTTCGGGGTCTGGCAGCACCGGCCGGCCATAGCGGCCCAGGTCGCCCCCGAAGACGACCGTGCCGCCAGATCCGTCGCGCCGTGCAAGCGACACGAACGCCGACCCCAGCAGGTGCCCGGCCGGGTGGAACGTCGCCACATGGTGGCGGGTCACCGGCATCCCGGTGCAATAGCCGAAGACCTGGAACCGCGCCAGCGCCGCCGCCGCATCGGCTTCCGTGAACAGAGGCAGCGCCGGGGTGTGCTTCGAATACTGCCCGCGATTGGCCCGCCGGGCTTCCTCCTCCTGGATGTGCCCGGCGTCTGCCAGAATCAGCTTGCACAGATCCGTCGTCCCGGCGGTGGCGAAGATGCGTCCGTGGAAGCCCTGGCGCACGAGCCGCGGCAGCATGCCCGAGTGGTCGAGGTGCGCGTGGGTCAGCACCACCGCCTGCACGGCCGCCGCATCGACGGGCAGCGGGGCCCAGTTCCTGAGCCGCAGCGCCTTCAGCCCCTGAAACTGCCCGCAGTCGACCAGCAGGCGCTCGCCACCGGACTCCACCAGAAACTGTGACCCGGTAACAGTGCCCGCGGCACCGAGGAACGTCAGAGAAGCCATCCTCCCGAACTTTATCCGAATCGCGCGCCGCTGCCGCTATACTCGGGCTTTTTGTGACCGCAAGACCTCTCACGACGCTCTGGGCCAGCCTCCTGCTGGTAGCCTCCTCCCTGGTCTCCGCGCAACCGGCGCCACCGGCCCCGCCGGCCGACGGCCCTCGTCCGCAGCTCAACGCCGTCCGACTGCCCGACGAGGCCCGCCTCACCGTCGACGGCCTGCTCGACGAACCGATCTGGAAGTCGGCTCCGGTGGCCACCGACTTCCTGCAGCGCGACCCGTTCAACGGCGCTCCGGCGACCGAGCGGACCGAGGTGCGCATCGTGTTCGACGGCAATCGACTGATCATGGGCGTGTCGTGCTACGACTCGGAGCCGCACCTGCTGCTCGGCAACCAGATGCAGCGCGACCAGCCCTTTGCTGGCGACGACCGGTTCATGTGGTCGCTCGATCCCTACCTCGATGGCCGCAGCGGCTACTTCTTCGAGATCAATCCCTCGGGTGCCATGGGCGACGGCCTCATCACCGACGTCAACGGCGGCGTGAACAAGTCGTGGGACGGCATCTGGCTGGCGCGGGTCCGCAAGACTGACGAAGGGTGGATGGCCGAGATCGAGATTCCCTTCCGGACCATCAACTTCAACCCGGCCAACGACGCCTGGGGCGCCAACTTCCAGCGCACGGTGAGGCGCCGGAATGAGGAAAGCTACTGGACCGGCTGGCGGCGCACCGAGGGACTCAACCGCATGGCCAACGCGGGCCGCATCGTGGGCCTGCGCGACATCTCGCAGGGCGTCGGCCTCGACATCCGCCCGTATGCGCTGGCTGCCGCCGGCAGCGCCCCGGGCCGCAACCAGACGAGCTATACGGGGGAAGGCACGGGCGGCGCTGACCTGTTCTACAACCTCACGCCGGCGCTCAAGGTCAACTTCACCGTCAACACCGACTTTGCCGAGACCGAGGTCGACCAGCGGCAGGTCAACCTCACGCGCTTCCCCCTGTTCTTCGAGGAACGTCGTCAGTTCTTCCTCGACGGGCTCAACTTCTTCGCGTTCCCGCCTGGCAACGCCAGCCCGTTCTTCTCGCGCCGCATCGGTCTCAACAGCGGCCAGCCGCAGCGGATTCTTTACGGCGCGCGCATGACCGGGCAGGTCGGATCGAGTGACGTGGGCCTCCTGCAGGTGTCGACCGGGGCCCAGGATGGCCGTCCCGGGGAAGACTTCACGGTGGCCCGCGTCCGCCACCGGTTCGGGCGGCAGTCGCACGTGGGCTACCTGTTCACGCGGCGCGATCCGAGGGCCGACGGCTCGGCGGTGCGTTACACGGGCGGCGTCGACCTCACCTATGCGACGCCCTACTTCGTGAAGGGCACGCGGCTCGACTCGGGCTTCTTCGTCCTGGCCACCACTCCCGATCCGACCGCGACGGCAAGAACCGGTTCCGCAGCATACGGCTGGCGCGCCGATCTGTCGGGCAACACCTGGCAGACGTCGATCTTCGGCCGCGAGTTTCAGGGCGAGTATGACGCGGCGGTCGGCTTCACGCCCCGGCGTGACTTCCGCCAGTACAACCCGCGCCTGAGCTGGGACCCCCGGCTCAACCGTCACCCGTTCATTCGCGGCTTCGGCTTCGATGTCAACTCGACGATTGCCACCTCGCTGACCAACGATCTCATCAACCGCCTGACGTTTGTGACGCCCTTCAGCATCGAGTTCCACAAGGGCGATCGGTTCGAGGTGCAGTGGTTCCAGCAGGCCGAACGCCTCGAGGTCGACTTCGAGATCAGCAAGGGGCTCGTGCTGCCGAAGGGCGGCGCCTACGACTGGACACGCTGGCAGTTCATCTATACCGGCGCGACGAACCGGAAGGTGGCCGCCCGGGTCGAGACCTCGTTTGGCGATTTCTGGGACGGCACGCGCAAGGAGCTGAACCTGCAGATGACCTTCCGCCCACGGCCGGGCCTGTTCGCACAGCTCAGCTACGAACTCAACGATGTGTCGCTCGCCCAGGGCGACTTTGCCACGAAGCTCTACCGGGCCGACGTGCGCGCGCAGTTCAGCCCGTGGGTGTCGCTGGCCAACAACATCCAGTACGACACGGTCAGCCAGCTGCTGGGCTGGCAGATGCGGTTCCGCTGGATTGTGCGGCCGGGCAACGACTTCTTCCTGGTCTACACGCACAACTGGTCGGACAGCCTCGACAACCGGTTCCGCTCAATCGACAACCG
The DNA here is from genome assembly GCA_964643765.1 of uncultured Bifidobacteriaceae bacterium. Lineage (GTDB taxonomy): Bacteria > Acidobacteriota > Vicinamibacteria > Vicinamibacterales > UBA2999 > VFZN01. The sequence goes on from CAZXTM010000002.1 coordinate 65,623, forward strand.
GGCTGTCACCAAGGCGGTCTACACGCTGCGCTTCTGATCGGCGACAATACCCCGCATGTACGCCATCGCCATCGTCCGGTATCGCCGTCCGCTTGAGGAAGTCATTGCGCATCAGGAGCCGCATCGGGCCTACCTGCGCGACCTGAAGGCCCGGGGCACCCTGCTGGCCGCCGGCCCGCAGGATCCGCGCTACGGCGGCATCTTCCTGCTGCGCATCCCCGACGACCAGCCGCAGGCGGCACTCGATGCCATCCGCGACGGTGATCCGTTCTACCAGCAGGGGGTGGCGCAGTACGAGCTGCTGCCGTGGAAGCCGGTGATCGGCGTCGACGATCTCGACCGGCTCTAGTCAGCGTCGGCGCTGCCGCAGGTACTCGCCGAGCGTCCAGGACGCCACCATCAGGCCGATCACAATCAGCAGGATGGGCAGCAGCACGCGGCCCATCAGGCGTCTCGCTGCGCCGTGCCTTCGGGGGCGGCGCCTCCGGTCAGGGCCGACACGACCACGCCCACGATGACGACAGCGACGGCGCCGATGAGGTTGTGCCAGAGGAAGCCGATGCTGGTCTGGCTGGCGACCCAGGCGACCGTGGCCATCCCCGACAGCAGCCCGACAAACGCGCCGTGACCGTTGGCGCGCGGCCAGAGGATGGCGAGGATGAACACGCCGAGGATCGACCCGTAGAAGAACGAGCCGAAGCGGTTGACCACCTCGATGAGCGAGCCCAGCTCTGAGGCCCAGATGGCCACGACAGACGCGAAGAGGGCCCAGGCGCCGGTGGCGACCCTCGACACCTGCAGCAGCTGTGCATCGGAGGCCGTGGCACCCGCGCCGAAGCGCCGGTAGAAGTCGATGACGGTCGCCGTCGACAGCGAGGCCAGCTCGGCAGAGATGGTCGACATGGCCGCCGCGAAGATGGCGGCCATCAGCAGGCCGATCAGCCCGACTGGCAGGTGCGTCATCACGAATGTCGGAAACACGTAGTTGACGTCGTTGTAGGTACGGTCACCCGACACGTCGCGCACGAGGCTGACAGCCTCCTGCCGCACATCCTTCACCGCTTCGTCTGCCTTGAGGAACGCCTCGGTGGCCCCGCGCGTGGCCACCTCGTCACCCGTCCTGCGTGCGGCCGTCACGGCCTGCGCCGCTGCTCGCCGCGCGTCGACCGTCTGCCCGAACTGCTGCTCGAGTGCGAGATACTCGGCGCGCCGCCCGCTCTCGCGCACCTGCGTGTCGTGCACGGGATTGAAGAGCATCGGGGGCGGCGTGAAGATGTAGAACAGGAACATGAAGACGCCGATGATCAGCACCAGCGCCTGCAGCGGAATCTTCCAGTAGGCGCTCATGAGGAGCGACGTCCGCGCCTCGTCGATGCTGCGCGCCGTGAGGTAGCGCTGCACCTGGCTCTGGTCGGTGCCGAAGTACGAGAGGAAGAGGAACAGGGCCCCGATGGTGCCCGACCAGAAGGTGTAGCTCCGGTTGGGATCGACGCTGAAGTCCATCACCTGCAGCCGCCCGGTGGCGCCGGCCAGCGACAGGGCGTCGGACAGGCCCAGGCCGTCCGGCAGCCCCAGCACAAGCACCACGACCGCGGCCACCAGGCCAAAGACGATGAGGTACATCTGCTTCACGTCGGTCCAGGTGACGGCCTGGACGCCGCCGAACATGGTGTAGAGCGCCGTAGGCAGGCCGATGGCCAGGCACGTCGCGGACACATCGATCCCCAGCATCACCGACAGCACGACCGCGGGCGCCGAGATGGCCGCCCCGGTCGACATGCCCCGCGACAGCAGGAAGAGCAGCGCGGTGAAGCTGCGCGTCTTCGCGTCGAAGCGCCGCTCGAGATATTCGTAGGCGGTGAAGACGCGGGCCTTGTGGAAGAACGGCACCAGCGTCACCGACAGGATGATCATCGCCAGCGGCAGCGCATAGTATTGCTGGAGCAGGCCCATGCCGTTCTGGTAGCCCTGCCCGGTGGTGCCGATCATCGTGATGGCCGACAGCTGCGTGGCCATGACCGACAGCCCCACCGCCCACCACGGAATGCTGCGGCTGGCGAGGAAGTAGCCCTCGAGTCCGTCTGCCTTCTCGGTCAGCCGGAGGCCATCCCAGACAATCCAGACCAGGTAGACGGCGATGATGGTCCAGTCAATCCAGTGCATGGGTCACTCGCAGACAGGGGGCGGATGGCGCCGGCTAGCTGAGCCCGAAGGCCCGCTGGAACAGATAGAGCGCGATCAGGGTGACGACCCACACCACCATGACGCGCACATAGGAACGGATCATGCGCCGAGCCCTTCCGACGCCGCACGCAGGGACGCGGCGGCCTCCTCGACCCGCGCCTGCCGCGCGGCCCACTGGTCGCGGTGGCGCGCCAGCAGGGTGCGCGAGGCCTCGAGCGCGCGCGTGGTCTCGGTCGGCGCCGGACCGCCGTGGGTCGTGCGCACGGCCACGAAGTGGGCCGGACTCAGGATGCCCTCGAGCTGCGCCTCGGTGTAGGGCAGTGTCCGGCCCAGCACCGCATGGCAGGCCGCGTCGAGGGCCACCACGGGCGACAGGGCCGGATCGGCGGTGCGCGCACTCAGCAGGCGCGCCGCGATGCTGTGGGCGAAGCGGAACGGCAGGTCGTGATCGCGCACCAGCGTGTCGGCCAGCTCGGTCAGTGTCGTGCCTCCCACGGCCGCCCGCTCGGCCAGCCGGTCGCGGTTGAAGTCGGCGCTGCGGACGGCCGCGCCCACGAGCGTGACGGCCCGCGTGGCATCGCGGAACATCTGCGACGCCAGCGGCTGCAGGTCGTCCTCGGTGTCGTTGATGTCGCCGAAGGGCGTGTTGTGCACAGCCGTCACGACGGCCTGTGCCTGCCCCACGGCCTTGCTCGAGATGATGCGCGCGTGCTCGAGTGCCACCGGGTTGCGCTTCTGCGGCATGATGCTGCTGCCCTGGACGAAGCCATCGCCCAGCCGCACATAGCCGAACTCCATCGTGCACCACACCAGCAGGTCCTGAATGACGCGCCCCAGACCCACCATCAGCGTCTGCACGGCCCCCGCGCTCTCGAGCAGGTAGTCGATGGAGGCGATGCTGCCGTAGGTGTTGCCGGTCGGGCCCGAGAACCCGAGCAGCGCGCTGGTGCGTCCCCGGTCGATGGGAAACCCGGTGCCGGTGATGGCACAGGCGCCGAGCGGGTTGACGTTGGTGGTGTCATACGCCGCCAGCAGCCGCACGGAGTCGCGCTCGAGCTGCTCGATGACGGCCAGCAGGTAATGCGCCATGGTCGACGGCTGCGCCGGCTGCGTGTGCGTGTGCATGGCGAACACGCTGTCGCGGTGCCGCCACGCCAGATCGATGAGGCCCTCGCGCAGCGCCAGGACGCCCTGGGCCACCTGCCCGATGCGCGCCCGCTGCCACAGGCGATACATGGTCATGGCCAGGTCATTGCGGCTGCGGGCGGTGTGCAGGCGACCGGCCACGTCCGGCCCGACGCGCTCCTCGATGAGCCGCTCGACGTAGAAAAAGAGATCTTCGTAGGTGCCGTCGTACCGCACCTGCCGCACCTCGTGCAGGGGCACGGCGTCGAGTGCCTGTCGAAGGGACCGCGCATCGGCCGGGCGCACGATGCCGCACTCGGCCAGCATCACCAGGTGCGCGTAGTTGATCGCCATGAGGGGTTCGAGGAGCAGCGTCTTCGCGTCCTCGAAGTTCTCGTTCAGCACGGCGGACACGTATTCCGGTGCAAATCGCATGTGCTGCGAGTATAGCAACGGCGCTCTCACCCCTTTCTCATCCATCTGCATTAGACTGGGCCCGCGCCTGTTCCCCGGGAGAGTGTCTGCCATGCGAGTCCTGTCTGTGTGTCTGCTGTCGGCATTTCTGTGCGGAGGCGGCGTCGCGCACGCGGATACCGCCGCATCGCTCTTCACCGAGTCCGGGGGCGAGTGGGCCTTCGCCCTCGACGGTCGCGCACCCGAACCCATTGCGCCGCACGCCGTCTTCGAAGTCGCCACGCCGGGGCCGGATGACGAGCTGGCCCCCCGACTCGAGGCGCGGGCGCTGGTCACCGTCCCCACCGAAACGCTGCAGGGCGCCCCGCCGCCGAAGGCCATCGTCTACAGCGACGGCTACAACGTGCGGCTGAAGATTCACAAGTTCCTCTCGTGGGGCACGATTCCCCTCATGGTGGGCCAGGGCGTGGTGGGCCAGAAGCTCTACAACGGGTCGGGCGGTGGCACCCTCAAGAGCGTGCACAGCTCGCTGGCCGCCGCCACGGGCGTGCTCTTCGGCGTGAACACGGTCACCGGCGTCTGGAACCTGTGGGAGAGCCGCAATGACCCGAACGGCCGCAAGAAGCGCTGGATTCACAGCGTGCTGATGCTGGCCGCCGATGCGGCGTTCCTGGCGACTTCGGCCACAGCACCCGAATACGAGGATGGCGAACGGGAAGGCAACCGCGCGTTCCACCGCTCAGCGGCATTTGTGGGCTTCGGCAGCGCGTCGATCGCCTACGCCATGATGCTGATTGCGAAGTAGGCAGCCATGGTCGTCCCCGAGTCCCTGCTCGACCTGGTCCAGCCCTGGGCCACGCTCTACGGCGATGCCCAGGGCATTTCTCTGGCCGTGGTCTTCCTCCACCTGGCCGCCCTGATGGTCGGCGGAGGGCGGGCGCTGGCGGCCGACGGCGAAGTGCTGAGGGCGAGCGGACCCGACACCGCCCTGTTCTCGCATCTCGGTCGCGCGCACGGCGTGGTCATCCCCGCACTCGCGATCAGCGTCATCACCGGCGCCCTGATGACGGCGGCCGATCTTGAACACTTCGCCCAGTCGTCCGCCTATCAGCTGAAGCTGCTGTCTGTGCTGCTGCTGATGATGAACGGCCTGTGGATGCGCTTCAACGAACGGGAGGCGGCGGCGATTGGCGGCGGCGGTGCCTTCGGACGGCTCAGGCTGTCGGCGTTCCTGTCGGCCACGCTCTGGCTGGCGACCCTTCTGGCCGGATGCTGGCTGCAGGTGGGAGGCTGACCCGCGCCATGTCGTGCCGCTCCTGCCCTCTTGTTGATCGCCGCGAGTTCCTGCTGACCTCGGTCACCGCCCTGGCCACCCTGACCCCAATCAGTGCCACCCAGCAGGACGCCCGGTATCCCATCCCCGCCGCCGATGGTGCCAGCATCGACATGCGCCGCCAGGTGATCCTGGTGCGCGACGCCGGCGCCGTGTATGCCTTCGCCCTCTCGTGTCCCCACGAGAACACGGCTCTCCGCTGGAAAGCCCGCGAGAAGCGCTTCCAGTGTCCTCGCCACGAGTCGCGCTACACCCCCGACGGCACATTCACCTCGGGGCGCGCCACGCGCAACATGGACCGCTTTCCGGTGTCACGTGCCGGCAACGAAGTGGTGGTCGACCTGACCAAGGTCTACCGGTCGGACGCCGATCCCTCCCACTGGAAGGCGGCTCAGATACCTGCCTGAACGGCCCTCACCGCCCGGGCATCGCGAGCAGGTCGCGGTGCCCGACGGTGACCCGCAACTCGTCGTGGCTGGCCTGCGTCCGTCGACGCGCGTCCCACGCACAAATCTCGACGCACCGGTCAGGGGCCATCTCGCAGGCGGCGCCCGCCCATCCCGCCACGAGCTGACGCTGCAGTTCGGCCGAGGAGGGCGTCAGCACCCAGTCGCTCGCAGGACACGCCTCGGGCGGCACCTGCAGCACGCGGGCCGCATGGGCCGACGCATCGGGTCCCAGCGCGGGGCCAAGCCCCTTGTCGGTCTGCTGATGCCGGTTGACCAGGGTCCGCACCTCTTCGTCCAGCGCCTCCGCCGGCTCGAGCTGAATGCGGCCGTCGTAGCTCAGCACGGCCAGCACCGCCATCGGCTGCCGCGCGCAGCAGGCCGCCCACCGGTCAATCCAGTCGGCAGACACCAGATCAAGGAAAGCCGCCGTGGTCAGCAGGTCGTGGCCGCCGAGCGGCAGCGCCTCGATATGCCGCAGGTCGAACACCTGCGTCTCCAGCGTCACGCCGGCCGCATCGGCCAGCGGCTGCAGCGACTGCCGGGCCACCGCCAGCAGCGCGGGATCATGGTCGACGAGCGTCCAGTGCGACACCTGCGGCAGACGCGGCAGCAGATACCGGACATTCGAGCCCGACCCGCAGGCCAGGTCGATGGCGCGCGCGGGCCGGCCCAGGGTTCGCAGCCACTCGGCTGCCCTGCCCGTGAGCCCGGCGTCGCGCGCCGCATGATCCGCCGGCTCGCGCAGGGCCAGCCAGTCAGCGCTGAATGTTTCCATCGTGACTCCAGCGTTCCAGGGCATCGGCCATCAGGCGCACCGACGCCGACCACCGGGGCAGGGCCTCACGCCGTTGCCGTGCCCCTTCCGTAAGACTCGCACGCAGGTCATCGTCCGCGATGACCGCCCGCAGGGCATCCCGTAATCCGTCTCCGTCACCGACCTCCACCAGTCGGCCCGAGTGCGCGTCGACCATGTCAGCGATGGCTCCGGTGCGGGTGCTGACAACCGGCAGTCCGTGGGCCACGGCCTCGGCCACGGCCATGCCATAGCCTTCGAAGAAGGTCGGCAGCACGAAGACATCGGCCTCGTCATAGGCACCAGCCAGCGCATCTGCAGACAGCTCGCCGAGGAACTCGACCCGATCTCCGAGGCAGGCATCGGTCACCTGCTGCCGCAGGACCCGCGCCGTCGACGCATCCATCTGTTCGTTGCCCGCAATGCGCAGCCACCACCGATTGGGACACTGCAGCTGCTGCAGGGCATCGATCAGCAGCCGATGGCCCTTGCGCGGTGTGATGCTGGCCACGCACAGCAGCATCACGGGTCGCTCGGCACGCATGACGGGGCCGACACCCCGCCACCCACGTGCCTCCGGGGCGGCATCCGTGCCCGGCGGCACCACCACGATGGAGGTCGCGGGCATTCCATACGGTTCGAGGGTGTGCACCGTGGCGTCGCTGGTCACCACCACACCCCTGGCGCAGCGCAGCGCACGCCGTTCGCTTGCGAACAGCGCGGCCGCCCTCGCCTCCGTGAGTCCGCTCTCGAGGGCCAGCGGATGGTGCACGAGCGCCACCAGGCGCAGCCGCGCCGCATGCCGTTCGGCTTCATCGGCCATGGCCCCGAACGCCAGGCCATCGGCCAGCACCAGCGCACCGTCAGGCAGCGCGTCCATCAGCCGCGCAGTCGCTTGCCGTGCCTCATCCGTCGGCCAGGGATAGCTGGCATCAAGGCCGCACACATCCACCTGCCACCCGAGTCGACGCAAACCCTCGACCATCGCCCGGTCGTATCCGTAGCCCCCGGTGCGCATGTTGAGGTCGCCCGGCACCAGCAGCACGACACGGTGCATTCCCTCCGCCGCAAGAGGCGCCGCAGAGTCAGCACGTGCCGGCTGGTATGCTTCAGCAGAGTCGTTCACGGGAGGCGTTCAGCATATCCCGGGACACACCGACCACCTGCACATGCCCGCGCCACCCGTGTCATCCCACCAGTCGCGTCAGCAGGCGCCGCCCATGGCACGCGGCCTCCTTGCAGCCACCATCGGACTCTGCTTCGTCGCGCTGTGCGCGCACGGGCTGCGCCCCTGGCTCGGGCAGGATGCCCGCTATCCGTGGCGCGTGGGCATCATCGCCGGCGTCGTGCTGACGCTGGCCCTCGCCGGCCTTCATCGTCATCACCCCTTCGCCCATCTCGGCCCTGCCAACCTGCTGACCGGTGGCCGCACACTCGTGATGGCGCTCATCGCGGGCATGGCGACGGCCCCCGCAGCGCCGTCGACAGGATGGGCGCTGATTGCGCTGGCCACCGTCGGCGCCGTAGCCGACCTGTTCGACGGGCCACTCGCCAGGCGCAGCGGCCTGGCCAGCGCATTCGGGGCGCGATTCGACATGGAGGTCGACGCGCTCCTGATCATGGCGTTGTCGGTGCTGGTGTGGCGCGCCGTGCCCGTGGGGCCGTGGATTCTCGCAGCGGGCCTGCTGCGCTATGCCTTCATCGCCGCCGGATGGGTGCTGCCCTGGATGAACGGCGCCCTGCCGCCGAGCCGCAGGCGCCAGACGATGTGCGTCGTGCAGATTGTTGCGCTGATCGTGTGCCTCGGACCGCCCATTCCTGCGATGGTGGCCTCGGCGATCGCCGCGGCCTCGCTCGCGCTGCTGACCTGGTCATTCGCTGTCGATGTCCGCTGGTTGCATCGCGCCGCACGTTCGACATAATCACATCCTGAAGGAGTGCGTCCCATGCCGGTGATCGCCCGTCTGTCCCTCCGATTCGTCGGAACCCTGCTCTGCCTCGCGCTGCCGATCACGGCCCGCGCACAGACGCAGGCACCGGCACCACGCCCGATGACCTTCGTCGATGGCCTCAACCTGCCGTCGCTCCAGAATCCGCAGCTGTCGCCCGATGGCCGGCAGGTGGCATTCGTGATGGACGCTCCTGACTGGGCCGCCAACAGGCGCGTCGGCCACATTCACCGCATCGGCATCGACGGCACCGGCCTCGTGCAGCTGACGCGCGGCGAGCGCGGCGAGTCGTCGCCCCGGTGGTCGCCGGATGGCCGCCAGCTCGCTTTTCTGGCACGCCGCAACGGCGATGAGGTCACCCAGATCTACCTGCTCGACGCCGGCGGCGGCGAGGCCCGTCGCCTCACCACGCATCCCACCGCGGTCGGCGACATCACCTGGTCGCGCACCGGTCAGCGCCTCTACTTCGTGGCCGACGATGAGAAGTCGGCCGAAGCGAAGAAGCGGGCGACCCTCAAAGACGACGTGTATGCATTCGAGGAGAACGACTTCCAGCAGCGGCACCTGTGGTCGACCGACCTGCAGGGCAAGACCACCCGCCTGACCTCTGGCGGCTGGACGGTCAGCGAGTACAGCCTCTCCGACGATGAAGCGCGGGTGGTGATGGTGCGGATGCCGTCGCCGAAGCTCGAGTTCCTCGACCGATCGGAAGTCTGGATCATGAACACGGCCGGCGGCGACGAGCGGCGGCTGACGGACAACCGCGTGCCTGAGGGCGGGGTCGACCTGTCGCCCGACGGGCGCACCGTGCTGTTCACGGCCAGTGCCAACGAGCAGTTCGACCTCTACTACAACGACAAGATTTTCCTTGTACCTGCAGCGGGTGGGGCCGCGCGCGTGCTGCTGCCGCAGTTTGCCGGATCGGTGGAGCGGGCCGAGTGGTCGCGCGACGGCGCAGCCATCTACTTCACGGCCAACCTCGGCGTGCACAACGAGGTCATGCGGGTCGATGTGGCGTCGCGAGTCGTCACGACACTCACCACCGGCGAGCACTCGCTCGGCGGCTGGTCATTCTCGGAAGCCCACGGTCGCCACGTGTTCACCAGGAACACGGCGCAGCACTCGGCGGAAATCTACACGGCCCCTCTCGGGGGCGGCGCCCTGACCCGCGTCACCTCGGTCTTCGACGAGGCGATGCGCACCTTCAAGGTGGCCCGCCAGGAGCGCATCACGTGGAAGGGCCAGGATGGGCAGGCCGTGGAAGGGCTGCTCTTCTATCCGGTCGACTATCAGGCCGGACAGCGCTATCCGCTGATCGTCTCGACACACGGCGGACCGGCCTCGTCTGATCGCTTCGGGTTCAGCGCCGACTTCCAGGCGTACGCCGGGCGAGGCTATGCCGTGCTCAAGCCCAACTATCGCGGCAGCACAGGCTACGGCGACGCCTTCCTGCGCGACATGATTCGCGGTTACTTCAAGCAGGCACACCTCGACGTGATGACCGGCGCCGATGCGGTGATCGCCATGGGCGTGGCCGACCCCGACAAGCTCATCAAGATGGGCTGGAGCGCGGGCGGGCACATGACCAACAAGATCATCACCTTCACCACACGCTTCAAGGCCGCCAGCAGCGGTGCCGGCGCAGCCAACTGGATTTCCATGTATGCCCAGAGCGACCACCGCGAGTTCCGCACGCCGTGGTTCGGCGGGACACCCTGGCAGGCGAATGCCCCAATCGACCTCTACTGGGATCATTCGCCGCTCAAGTTCGTGTCGCAGGTGAAGACGCCCACCATCTTCCTCGTGGGCGAGGAAGACCCGCGCGTGCCGCTGCCACAATCTGTCGAGATGTTCCGGGCGCTCCAGTCGAACGGCGTGCCCACGCACCTTTACGTGGCGCCGCGCGAGGGCCACGGCTGGAGCGAGCTGCGCCACCGGCTGTTCAAGCTGCAGATCGAGCTCGAGTGGTTCGAGAAGTGGCTCTACAACCGTTCCTACACATGGGAAGAGGCACCGGCCCCCGCCACGCCCTGACCCGGCCCGCGGACGCGCCTAAAGATCGAAGCCCTGCAGGCCATAGCGGGCCTGCAGGATCGCCAGGTGATGCTGCGCATGCCCGGCCAGCATCCAGCACAGGGCGCGACCACTGACCATGCGGCCGCTGGCCTCGGTGGCCCGGTCGAGATCGGCGGCATCGAGGCTGTCGACGAGGCTCAGCGTGGCCTCGCGCACGGCCAGCAGTTCGTGCACGACCTTCGCCATGGGCCGCCCGTGGTGCGGCGCAGACGCGGCCCACAGGTTCTCGTCGAAGCCGGCCAGCGGCGTGGCATCTGCGCGCGCGATGCGCAGCAGCCGATAGGCGAACACCCGCTCGGTGTCGGCCACATGGCCCAGCAGCTCCTTCACGCTCCACTTGCCCTCGGCATAGCGGTGCCCGGCCTCGTCCTCTGACAGCGTCGCGAGGCGATGGATGGCTCTGCGCTGCGCCTCGAGCGCCGCAATCGGCCCGGCGTCGTCAATGAGGGCGATGTAGCCGGCGTAGAACGGGGCATGCTCGGTGGGATTGGGACGCTGCATCATGACGGACCTCCGGGAAACAGGGCACCGGCAATGGTCTCGAGTGCGTCGAGGCCATGCACGTCCCTCGGCAACTGCGGCACGCGTCGTCGCACGCGCGACGCAAACCTGGTGTCGATCTCGCGCAGGTACTCGGCCTCCTGTGACTGCCGCGCCTGCAGGAACGGGTCGGGGCTGCCCGTCGGCAGCACCCGATTGACGATGAGCGCGCCGACGCTGATGCCGGCCTCCTCGAGCTGCGACAGCGCCCGCGCCGACTCCTCGATGGGCAGGCGCTCGGCCAGCAGCACCAGCACGAACGCGGTGACGCGCCCGCTGAGCAGCCGCGCCCGGAAGGCCTGCAGCCGGTCGAGGCGATCGGCGAGCGACACGAGGATGGGATCGGTGCGATCGTCCTGCTGGATGCCCAGCATGGCCCGCCGCGACCGCGTCAGCGCACGCAGCCAGCCATCCATCAGTTCGGGCATGCGCAGCAGGCGCAGCGTGTGGCCGGTCGGCGCCGTGTCGAACACGATCAGATCGGCGTGGTCCGCAGCGTCGACCACGATCGAGGCGATGCGGTCGAAGAGTGCTACCTCTTCCGCCGCCGGCATGCTCGCGGCCAGGTCAATCTGGCGGTAGGCTTCCTTGAGAATCGATTCGCCGAAGAGCGAGGCGACACGCGCCTTCACTTCGTCGACATACCGGGCCGACTCGCGGGTGGCGTCGATCTCGAGCGCGCGCAGGTTGGGCGCGATGTCTACCGGATCGGGGCCCACCGGGCGTCCCAGCACATCACCCGAGTTATGGGCCGGGTCTGTGGAGACCAGCAGCACCCGCCTCCCTCGCCGACTGGCTGCCAGCGCCGTGGCGGCGGCCATCGTGGTCTTGCCCACGCCGCCCTTGCCGCCGAAGAAGAGCACCTGCCGATCGAGCAGCACGTCGAGCGAGTCCATCAGCAGCAGGGCAGGTTGCCGAGCGGGGACCGATCCATGCCCATGCGGCGGTGCCACAGGTGGAACTGATCCAGCAGGTAGGGATACATGTCGAGCATGTAGAGCGTGGCCGGATTCGGCAGGCCCATCAGCTCCATGTAGCACAGCAGCAGGAACAGGTCATTGAGCTCATTCGCCTGGCGGCGCAGCTCGCGCTCGTAGTGGCTGTAGGCGATGCCGTGCACAAAGTCACGGATGTTGCTGCTGAGCGACATGGCGGCGTTCCAGCGCTGGCTCCTCTGCTCCGTTCCGCTACTGTGACAGCCAGCGCGCCAGGCGGGCACGCTGGTCCGTCGTCGCATCGGGCCGCACTTCGAGCCGCCACGGGCGTCCACCATCAGGGCCCAGGGTCACCGGAATCTCGACCAGCCGATCGCGGCGCGCCACCAGCACGGTAACTCGCTCGCCAGCCCGGTGCAGCTCGAGCCGCGCCGCCAGCCCCTCGGCCCGCACGCGCACGCCGTCGATGGCCAGGATCTCGTCGTCGACGTTCAGTCCGGCATCGAAGGCCGCCGTCCCGCGACGCACGCCGGTGATGACCAGGCGCCCCGCGTCATTGCGCGTCGTCACGCCCAGTGATGCACGACCAGGTTCGGCTCCGGACGCGGCGAACCGCAGCCCCAGGTAGTCGAGCGCCTGCGCATAGTCGAGCTCGTCGGTCGACTCAACCGCCTTCGTGAAGAACGGCCGGAGATCGGTGCCCGCCACCTCGCTCATCGTGGCGTAGAACTGCTCGGCCGTGTAGCCCTTCGCGCCCCCGTAGCGCTGCATGGCCAGGCGCATCGCGTCATCGAGCGTGCGCGCACCGCCCGAGGCCTCGCGGATGCGGGCGTCGAGCAGGAACGCCACCACGGCGCCCTTGGGGTAGTAGTTGACGGTGGTGTTCGCCGTGTTCTCGTCGGGGCGATACTGCTTGATCCAGGTGTCGTACGACGCCATGTCGACCGGCGTCATCAGGCGGCCCGGCGTGGTGTGCACGGCCTCGATCTGGCCCGACAGCGCGGTCAGGTAGCCGGCGTCGTTGGACAGGCCTGCACGCCGCACCAGCAGGTCGGCGTAGTAGTCGGTGAAGCCCTCCGCCACCCACAGCGTCTTGACGAAGTTCTCGCGCTCATAGTCGAACGGGCCCAGCTCGACGGGCCGCAGGCGCTTCACGTTCCAGTTGTGGAAGTACTCGTGCGCCACGAGCGCCAGCCAGTTCTGGTAGGCGCGCGGCGAGCGCGTCGTGAACCGGCCCGACATCGTCAGGAAGCTGTTCTTGTGCTCGAGGCCGCCGCCTGTATCGACGACCATGTTGAGGAAGTAATAGTGGGGATACGGCAGCGACCCCATGGCGGCGCGGCCGGCCTCCACAATCTTCTTCACGTCACCCACGGCCCGGTCGATGTCGAACTGCGACGGATCGCCCTCCAGCACCAGCACGTGGCGCTTGCCGTCCACCTGGAATTCGCGGGTCACCGGGCGGCCGGCGATGATGGGGCTGTCGACGAGCGTGTCGAAGTCTTCGGCCACATAGGCGTGCGGCGTGCCCGCCAGCGGCATGAGCGCCGAGGCCGTGCCCGTCCATCCCATCGGCAGCTCGAGCCGCACTTCGTGCGCACGGGGACGGCTGTCGACCAGCGTCAGGAACGTGGGCGCACCGTTGAGCATGGCAAAGTCGCGCTCGACCCAGTTGTTGCGCACGGTCATCTCGCGGCTGTAGACGCGGTAGCGCACCGTCACCGTGCGCGCACCGCCGGTCGTCACGCGCCACCGGTTCTTGGTCGACTTGACGATGACGGCCGGCTTGCCGTCGGCGGTGGCGGTCACGCCCTCGACGTGGCGCTGGTACTCGCGCACGAGGTACGACCCGGGCGTCCACACGGCCATGTAGAGCTCGACGGTGGGCTGCCCCCCGGTCGGGTAGGCCGCCTCGACGTCGACGTAATGGGTGCGGGCATCGGGGAAGCGCAGCGTGTAGCGGATGGGCTCGGGCGCCTGGGCGCCGAGTTCGGCAGTGGTCAGCATGGCAACAGCAACGACCGCGCAGGCCAGCGCGGAAAGGGCGGTGCGGGTCATTGGCGTATTGTAATGGCGTGACCCGCGCCCGGACAGTCGGCCTGCTCTATGTCGCCACGGCGCTGGGCTTCCTGCTGCTGGGTTTCCTGCTCATGCTGCTCATGCGGTGGCAGCTGGCCTGGCCGGGTACCCCGCTTCCACCCGCCATCGGCTCGCTCCTGGGCACTGCCAACGCCCCCGGCGGCGTGCTGCTGCCCGAGTTCTATCAGCAGCTGGTGGCCATGCACGGCACCGTCATGGTCTTCCTGGCCGTGGTGCCGCTGGCTACCGGGGGCATCGGCACCCTGCTGGTGCCCCGCCTGATCGGCGCCGACGGCATGGCACTGCCCCGCACAGGCGCACTGTCCTACGGCCTGTATCTCGCCGGGGGCCTGATCATGCTCGGCAGCTTCCTGGTGGAAGGCGGCGCGGCTTCGTCAGGCTGGACGTCGTATCCCCCGTTGGCCGTGCTGGCCACATCGGGCCAGTCGTGGTGGCTCGTGGGCATGGTGGCCGTCAGCAGCGCCTCGACCCTGTATGCCATCGGCATGATTGCCACGATCATCGGGGGGCGCGGCGCCGGGGTGTCGCTGGCGAAGCTGCCGTTCTTCGTGTGGGCACAGGTGGTGTCGGCAGTGCTGCTGCTGCTGGCCTTCCCCGCTCTGCAGGCGGCGGCCCTGTTCCAGCTGATGGATCGCGTGACCGGCAGCAGCCTCTTCCTGCCCTCGGGCCTCGTGCTCGGCGGCATCCCGCTGCAGGCCTACGCCGGCGGCGGCAATCCGCTGCTGTGGCAGCACCTCTTCTGGTTCCTGGCACACCCCGAGGTCTACGTGCTGATCCTGCCGGCGATGGGCATCGTCGCCGAAGTCATCACATCACACACCGGACGGCCGCTGTGGGGCGAGCGTCCCATGACCATCGCCGTGCTGGCGCTGGGCGGGCTGTCGATGCTCGTCTGGGCCCACCACATGTTCCTCACCGAGATGGGCACTGTGATGAGTGACGTCTTTCAGGTGACCACGCTGCTCGTGTCGGTGCCGTCGGTGATCGTGGTGGGCAGCCTGGTGATGTCGCTCTGGGGCGGCGTCCGCAGGATGAGCCCGGCACTGCTCTTTGCCGTCGCGTTCCTGCCCATGCTCGGGCTGGGCGGGCTCACCGGTCTGCCGCTGGGCATGGCGGCCAGTGATGTCTCGCTGCACGACACCTATTACGTCGTCGGACACTTCCACTACATCGTGGCGCCGGGCACCGTGTTCGCTCTGTTCGCCGCGATGTACCACTGGGCGCCCTCGGTGCTGGGACGCACGCTCAGCACCCGCCTGGGCCACTGGCACTTCTGGCCCACGTTCGTGCTGATGAACAGCATCTTTCTGCCGATGTTCCTCCTCGGGCTCGCGGGCGTGAACCGACGCCTCTACGACGCCGGGGCCCAGTATGCGCTGGCACGAGGGCTCGCGCATCTGCAGCAGCACATCACCTGGTCGGCCTTCGCGCTGGGTGTGGCCCAGCTGCCGTTCCTGCTGGCGCTCGTCACGGCCCGGCGTGTCGAGGCCACGGATGCCCACGTGGCACCGCCGGCCATCGCCGAGGGTGATGCGCGCACGCATGCGTGGCCGCGCGCGGGTCAGGTGGCCCCGTGGCTCATCGTCGCGTGGCTGGTAATGCTGTTCGGCTCGCTGCTGTCAGGCTGGGTGCTGCTGCGCACGGGCCAGGCCGTGTGGCCGAAGACGGCTGACGCCATCTGGCTTGGCGGCGGTGCCCTGCTGATCAACGGCGCACTTCAGCTGCTGCGACCCTCGCGCACGTGGCTGGTGTGGGCCGGCCTGCTGACGCTCGGTACCACCCAGCTGGCCACGCGCGCGCTGTCGACGGCGTGGGCTGCCGGGCACGTGCCCGCGGCGCACAACGCGCATGCGTTGTGGTTCACCATCACCGGAGTGCTGACGGTACTGACGGCTGTCGCCTGCGGGGCCCTCATCTACACGGCGCGTACCGAGCCTTCGGATGACCGCGTGCAGGCCCTCCGTCCACCATTCGCCACCCTGTCGCTGCTATGGCTCGTGTTCTCCTTCGTCTTCCTGGCCGGCTGATGCTGGCGTGCCCGGTATGCGCCACGCCCGAGGGTGTCGTCATGACTGACGGCGCCCGCAGCGGGGCCCTCGTGCTGATGGGTGTGACGGTGCTGGTCGTGGTGCCGCTGGCCATCGCCGCAGTCCGCCTGTGGCGATACGAGGTACGTCGCACATGACGGGCACACTGCCCGAGGCCGCCTCGGCGCACGCCGCCACGCTCGACTCGGTGCTGACCCGCGTGCACGTGCACATCGGCGCGGTGTTCATCCTCTGGCTAGGCATCCTGCTGGTGGCGCTCTGGAAGGGCCATGCGAGGCACACGCCCGACGCGGCCCACACGACGGGCCCCCGCCGATGGCCGTGGGTGGCGATGGCCGCCGTGGTGGCCAGCGACATCCTGCTGCTCTTCGGCGAGGCCCTGCCGGCGTGGCACGCCCGCATGCAGCCGCCCTCGGGCAGCGGCCCTGCACCACTCGAGATTCACATCGAAGCCGAGCGGTATGTCTGGCACGTGCACTACGCTGGTCCCGATGGCCGCTTCGGCCGCACCGACCCGGCGCACATCGACGCCGGCAACGCCATGGGCCTCGACACGGCCGACCCGGCCGCGCAGGACGATGTGACGCTCGACAATGTGCTGGTGCTGCCCCTGGGCCGTGCGGTGGTGGTGCAGCTGAAGAGCCGCGACGTGATTCACGCGTTCACGCTGCCCGAAATGCGGGTGAAGCAGGATGTGACCCCGGGCCTCACCAGCCGCGCCTGGTTCACGCCCGTTCGCACCGGGACGTGGGACATCGTGTGTTCTCAGCTGTGCGGCGCGGGGCACTACCGCATGCGCGGCGAATACCGCGTGCTGACCGCCGAGGCCTGGGACGCCTGGCTGGCAGAGGAAGTGGCGCTCCTCACGCCGCCCTGACCGGCACGTCAGGGGCGCACGCCTACCCATCGCTCGCGGAAACGCCGCATCTCGTCGCTGAGCGGCTGCCCGGCCTGCTCGGCAGGCACCACGTCGATGCGCTGATCCTCGGCCAGCGTCACGGATGTCTCGAACCGTTCACCGCTGCGCCTGACGGCCCGCAGGGCCAGCTGATCGCCCGGACGATGCCGCGCGAGAATATCGGCCACCTGAGTGGGCTGTGTGAGCTCGACGCCGTCGAGAGCCACGAGGTGATCGTCCTGCGCCACGCCCGCACGCGCCAGCGGCGCATCGAAGGCCACCAGCGAGGCGACACGCACGCCGGCCGCGCCCGCCGACAGCTGGACGCTGCCCAGCGTGGGGCGTCCTTCCTGGGGCCGACGCACCATGAGGCCCGCCCGCTTCAGCAGTCGCGCATAGTCGACCAGTTCGCGGCCTTCCACATGGCGCGCGAAGAAATCTCGCGCAAAAGCCCGATCGCCCGACACCTGCGCCAGCACCGCCTCAAGATCGGCAATCGTGTAGGGCGTGGCCACCATGCCAGGCTCGGACGGCGTGCGCCCGAAGCGCTGCCACACCGCCCGCATGTAATCGTCGCCCGACACGGCGCCATCAGACCGATCCCGCAGGCTGAGGTCGAGCGCGAAGCCGATGGCCGAGCCGTAGGTGTAATACGAGATGAACAGGTTAGGCCACGCCGTCCGATCGATAGACGCGGCGGCGTCGACAAACGGTGCCAGCCGGCTCATGTCGATGGCCGACCGCAGCTGCCGGCCCGGGCTCAGCGTGACGGCATTGATGATGCCGGCGACGTCGCCGAGCAGCTGCTCCTCGGTGAGCAGGCCCGCGCGGGCCAGGGCCACGCCGTCGAAGTAGTTGGTGAAGCCCTCGCCGAACCACAGCTCGTCGGACATGTTCGCGTCCTCGTAGTTGAACGGCTCGATCGCGCGCGCGCGGATGCGCTCCATGTTCCAGGCGTGGAAAAACTCGTGCGACACCGTGCCCAGTATCGATTGCCGCTGCGCCGGCTGCCGCAGGGCCCCTCGATTCGAGACGACGGTGCTGTTGCGGTGCTCCATGCCGTCACCATCCGCCCAGGGGAGGTAGTCGGCCAGGAAGGTGTAGGTGCCGCCGTCGAACTTCGGCAGTTCGCCGAAGATGCGCATCTGCTGGCGCACGATCTTCTCGACGTCTCGGGCGTACTCGTCGGCCTCAACATCAGTGCCGTCGTGATGCAGCGCGATGCGAATCGTCTGCGGGCCATGCACCCCATCGTCGATGGTGAAGGCGCGCCAGACAAAGCCGCTGAACTCGATGGGACTGTCCATCAGGTAGTGCAGGTTCGGGGCCGTGAACGCCAGGGGATCGTCGGTGGGAAACAGCTGCGTGGCCACCTGCCAGGCGCGCCCCGCGGGACGCTCGAACCGCACGCGCGCCGGGCGCATGAGCGCCCCGCGCACGAACATGAAGGCCGCCGGTGCATTGATGTGCGCGTGGCCCGGATCGACGCTGAGGTACGTGCCGTCCGTGCGATCGCCAAATACCTTGTAGCGCACGACCACCGTGCCGTCGTGGCCGGCGACATCCCACTGGTGCAGGCTGGGACGGCGCGGCGCCAGCGGACGGCCCTGGCCATCGGTAACCTGCACGTCAAACACGTTCTTCGCAAACTCGTGCAGGGCATAGCGGCCGGGCGACACGCGGCTCATCCGGATTTCGGCAGGCCCGGCGGGCAGGCCGGGGAAGCGGGCCTCGACCTGCATCCAGCGCTGCTCGACGGCGGGAAACTGCACGCGGTACTCGAAGGCCAGGGGCACCGGCGACTGCGCCCGTGCAGTGGTCGCCACAAGCGCGAGCCCCGCGCACAGCAGGCCCAGCGATGCCTGTCGGCTGAGGGCGGCTCGGAAATGCCTGATCATGTCGGGTCCTCCGTGGATGGTGCGACCGCTTCGTCAAGCACCAGCCGGATGCGCTCGGCCAGCTCGAGCGGAGTGAAGGGCTTGCGCATGAAATAGCGCTCGTGGTCGAGCGCCCCCGTGCGCGCGATGACATCGTCGGTGTAGCCCGACATGTAGAGGGCCCGCAGGTTCGGGCGGAGGGCCCTGAGGGCCTCGGCGACGGCGGGTCCGCTCATGTCCCCGAGAATCACGTCGCAGACCAGCAGATCGATCTGACGGGTCTCGTCGCTGCCGAGCGCCAGGGCCGCGCGCCCCGACGAGGATTCGAGCACGCTGTACCAATCGACTGCAGCGTCGACTTCACCAGCCGCCGCACGCCGGTGTCGTCCTCGACGAGCAGCACCTGCTCGGTGCCGCCCGGCAGCGGCACGGCGGCGGCCGTCTCGGCGTCCGTGCCTTCGACGCGCGGCAGGAACACGCGGAACGTGGTGCCGACGCCCGGCTCGCTGGCGAGGGTGATTTCGCCGTCGGCCTGCCGGATGATGCCGTAGACGGTCGACAGGCCGAGGCCGGTGCCCTTGCCGACGTCCTTGGTGGTGAAGTACGGCTCGAACACACGCGCCCTGACCTCGGGCGGCATGCCGACCCCCGAGTCGGTGACCGTGATGCACACATAGTCGCCGGGGGGCAGCGTGGGGTCGTCAGCCTGTCGCGCCTCGCCCAGGGTGACGTCGGTCGTGTCGATGGTCAGGCGGCCCCCGCGCGGCACGGCATCGCGCGCGTTGACGGCCAGGTTCATGATCACCTGCTCGAGCTGCCCGCCGTCGATGCGTGCAAAGCCGCCGGTGGCCCTGGGCAGCAGCGTGAGGTTGATGTCCTCGTTCATCACCCGCCGCAGCATGGGCGAGAGCTTCTGCAGGGCCGTGTTGACGTTGATGGCGGCCGAAGGATCGGACCGCCGCCGGCTGAAGGTCAGCATCTGGCGCGTGAGATCAGTGGCGCGGGACGCGGCGCGGCTGATCTGCTCGATGTCGCCGCGGCGCTGGTCGTTGACGCTGAGGCCCCGCAACACCAGGTCCGAGTAGCCGATGATGGCCGTGAGCAGGTTGTTGAAGTCGTGGGCGACGCTGCTGGTGAGGCGCCCCATCACCTCCATCTTCTGGGAATGGCGCAGCTGCTCTTCCATCTGCCGCTGGCGGGCCCGTGCCTCGTCGCGTTCGCGGAGCGCCTGCACGAGGAAGGTGGTGGGCGCGCCGAGCACGGTGACCGGCACGAGCGTCAGGATGCTGAGGCTGCACCGGATGATGGCGCGGCCCACGTGATCGTCGGCCCCGCCCAGCACCATGATGGGGGCGGCGACGGCACTGACGGCCACGGCGATGCCGACGACCGACCACGCCCCGCGCGGCTGCAGCAGGTGCTGGTCGATGTCGAGCCGGCGGCGGAGCCAGGCGGCGATGACCGGGGCCACGCCCACGGCGAGGGCGGCACTGAGGGCCGGCCCCACGAAGGGCTGCTCGGACTGCTGGGTAAGGACGACGGCCACGGCACTGGCGGCCGCCACCATGGCCCCGGGCACCCGGCTGAGGCCCCAGACCCACGACACCGCCAGCGAGACCCCGACGAGAATCCAGGCGGGCGAGGGCGCCAGCTCGGGCCCGGACGCCCACGCGGTGACGGCCGCCACCAGCACGGCCCCGGCAAAGACGAGCAGGTTCTGGAGGAACGTGGTGATCGGCGCCGGCAGGATCGTGGCGCGGACCGACGGGGCCTGGGGTTGTGGGTAGCTGGTGGGCTCGGACATGGAACCGCCCCTCGCTGAGGTGTCGGGCCCCTGCGGCGTGACATTGGCGGTGAGGGAGGGATTCGAACCCTCGGTAGGAATTTAAAGTTCCTACAGCGGTTTAGCAAACCGCCGCCTTAAGCCTCTCGGCCACCTCACCGCGCCTGAGGTGTGATTGTCGCACAAGGACTTCCGGATTTCAGCACTTTCGACCCGAAGGGCGGGTTTCAGGCCTGAGGGGCGGGCGGGGGCGCCCCCCCCAGACACGGGTCGCGGCAAAAGGGGCAGGAGTCGGTGTGGTCGCGCGCGATCGCGGTGAAGCACACGCGGCGGAACCCTGAAGGCCAGCCGCCCCGTGTGCATGGCCCTTCGGGAGAGCGACGCCTCACCACCCCCCATCCGCTGTAGGCTGAGGCATGGTGCTGGTACCCTCAGGGCAAGTCACTGCGCTGTTTCTGTTCGATGTCGCCGAGGAGCTCAGGCTCGACCAGGCCCGCGCGCTGCTCGGGCTCGGGCCCGAGGCCCAGCCCCCGATGCTGCACCCCTCGGTGCCGCCCTATGTGCGCTACACCGACCCGCCCATCCAGGCCGATGCGGCCACGCTCGGGCTGCATCTGCCCGACGGCATCGACCTCGGCGTCAGGGTGCGTCTCTTCGACTATGGCGTCGTCTCGCTGGCGCTCACCCGCACCTGCCCGGGCACCTTCGCTGACCTGCAGGCCCTCGCCCGCGAGGCCACCGCGCGTCCCCTCGAGGTGCTGGCCGCCGATCTCTGCCGCCAGTGCACCGAGCGGCTTGCGCCCGCCCTGGTGGAACCCCGCGCCTCTCAGCTGACGGAAGACTATGTCGTCGCCGCCCTGGTGCACGACGGGCACGGGCAGCCGGCCGTCACCCTGCTCGCCGCGCACGGCACCGACATCGCCGGGCTGCTGCGGCTCGAAGCCGCCGAACTCAGCGTGCAGGAACGCGACGAGGTGCTGCAGCACCGGCTGTCGTACCTGGCCAGCGATCTCGTGATTCCCTCGTGGAACGGGGCGTTCGTATACGACACCGCCGCGGGCCTCGCCGGCGCACTCGAGCTGCTCGAGTTCACCAACTCACAGCTGCTGCAGTTCCGCTATTACGACCAGCGCCTCGGCGCAGACCTGCGGCGCATCTACGGGCGATTGCAGACCACGCGCTGGTACGACTCGCTGATCGGCCGCCGGCACACGGCCGCGGCCCGCGAGCTGCACGCCCTCTTCATCGACGTGAACGAACTGGTCGATCGCACTGAAAACGCGCTGAAGCTGGTGGGGGATGTGTATGCCGCGCGGCTGCTCGGGCTCGCCTCGGCGCGCCTCGGCCTCGAGGCATGGAAGCACGCCGTCCGCGACCAGCTCGACACGCTCGATCGCATCTACCGCTTTGCCGTCGACCAGACCAGCATGGACCGCGGCGAGCTGCTCGAGCTCACCGTGGTCCTCATCCTGCTGCTGGAACTGGTGCTGTTCTTCCTCGGCGTGATGCGCTAGCTACACCAGCCGGAAGGCCAGCTCCCCGAGCGGACCCACGCGGCACGTCAGCTGATCGCCGGGCTTGAGCCACACCTGCTGATCTTTGGGCTTGCCCTGGATGACGCCCTGCGGCGTGCCCGTGAAGATGACGTCGCCTGGCTTCAGCGTGAAGTAGTCGGAGATGTAGCTGATCATCTGCCGCGTGTTGAAGATGAAGTCAGAGGTGTTCGATGACTGACGCGTCTCGCCATTCACGCGGCACTCGACGGTGAGCGTGTCGGGGTCGACCTGATCAGCCGACACCAGATAGGGACCGATCGGCGCAAAGCCGTCGATGGCCTTGCCCACCATCCACTGCCCGCCCCGGCCGTTCTGCAGGTCGCGGGCCGTGAAGTCATTGCCCGTCGCATAGCCGGCAACATACGACAGCGCATCGGCCTGGCTCACACGGCGCGCCGTCCTGCCGATGATGATGACGAGCTCTGCCTCGTAGTCGAAGTTCGTGGCGAGGTCGACCGGCAGCGTCACCGTACCCTGATGCGCGTTGAGCGAGGCGTTGAATTTGTTGAAGAGCACCGGGTGGGAAGGAATGGGCGACCCGATCTCCTTCGCATGCTCGCGGTAGTTGAGCCCGACGCACACGATCTTGTCGGGACGGCTGACCAGCGGCCCGTAGGTGATGCCGTCCTCGGGGCGGAAGGCCGCCCCCGCGGCCGGATCCTTGAGCGCTGCCTCGACCACCGCCTTCACGCTGGGGCCGTCCTCCTGCTGCAGCATGTCATCCATGGTCGCCGGGGCATACATCCTGAGCGCCGCGGCGGCAGCCGCCACGTCGAGAATGCCCTTCTCGGTCTTCACACCCAGCCGGTCGACCCCGTCGACACGGAAGGTGAGCAGCGTGAGGCCCGTCGCCAGCCCCTGCGGCAGCGTGCGGACCGGCGTGGCCGCCGCCTCGGGCGCGGCAGGCGTCGCCGCACATCCGGCGGCAGTGGCGGCCAGGGCCAGGGACCCGGCGCTGCCCGTCTGCGTAAGAAATCGGCGTCTGTTCATGGCGCGCATCTTACTGCCAGTGCCGGCTGCCGCGCGAGCGGGGCCCCTGCATTATTCTGGAAGGCAGTTGCTCGCCCGATGACTCCACGCCTCCGCTTCGCTCCCTCACCGACCGGCTACCTGCACGTGGGCGGCGCCCGCACGGCGCTCTTCAACTGGCTGTATGCCCGACGGCATGGCGGCACCTTCGTCCTGCGCATCGAGGACACCGACACGCAGCGCTCGTCGGATGACATGGTCACCGGCATCCTCGAGGGGCTGCGGTGGCTCGGCATCGACTGGGACGAAGGCCCCGAGGTCGGCGGGCCCCATGCCCCGTACTTCCAGTCGCAGCGCCTCGAGCGCTACCGCGCCGCCGTGCGCGACCTGTTGGCCCGCGGATGCGCCTACGAGGATGAGGGCGCCATCCGGTTCCGCATTCCCGAGGGCACCACCACGTTCCACGACGCGGTGCATGGTCCGATCAGCTTCAACAACGCGCACCTCGAGTCGTTCGTCATACTCAGGTCAGACGGCCATCCCACCTACCACCTCTCCGTCGTCGTCGATGACATCGACATGCAGATTACGCATGTCGTGCGCGGAGACGACCACATCTCGAACACGCCGAAGCACGTGCTGCTGTTCGAGGCCTTCGGCGTCACGCCGCCGGTCTTCGCGCACGTGCCGCTCATCATGGGCGCCGACAAGAAACGCCTGAGCAAGCGGCATGGAGCCACGTCGGTGCTCGAGTACGAACGGCAGGGCTACCTGCCCGATGCGCTGTTCAACTTCCTGGCCCTCCTGGGCTGGGGCACCGGCACAGACGATGAGCTGCTGAGCCGTGAGGAACTGGTGCAGCGCTTCACGCTCGAGGGCATTTCGGGCGGCAATGCGGTGTTCAACACCGAGAAGCTCGACTGGTTCAACCATCAGTACCTGCTGGCGCTCGATGACGACCAGCTGGTGGCGCACCTGCGGCCCTTCCTTCTGGAAGGCGGCCTGTGGCGCGACAGCTTCGACGCGGCCGAGCGCGCATGGCTCGTGCAGGTGCTGGGGCTGCTGCGTCCCCGGGCGCGGCGGCTGACGGAGTTTGCCGCGCAGATGCGGCCCTTCTGTGCGGCGCCCGAGGGCTACGACCTCGAGGGACTCCGCAAGCACCTCGGCGCGCCCGAGAGTGCGGCGCACATCGAGGCGCTGGCGTCGTGTGTGGCCGCCAGTGCGTGGGACGTGCAGGCACTCGAGCGCGACCTGCGGGCGCTGGCCGAGGGTCGCAGCATCAAGGCGGCGGTGCTGATTCATGCGGCGCGGCTGGCCGTGACGGGACGCATGGTGAGCCCGGGCCTCTTCGAGATGCTGGCGCTCGTCGGACGAGACGAGGTGGTGACCCGCCTGCGGCGACTGGCGCAGCAGCTGCCGGCGCTGCTGGCCACCCCCCTCCCGGCGGCCGAGTAAGCGCCGATGCTGCTCGAGATTTTCCTGCACGACATCGTGCCGGTGTTCCTCATTGCCGGCGCGGGCCTTGCGCTGGCGCGCGGCGTGGGCACGCAGGTGCAGGCGCTGACGCATGTCGTGTTCTACATCCTCATCCCGGCGCTCGTCTTCGAAATGCTGATGACGACCCCGTCGCTCGGCGCTGATGCACCGGGGCTGGCGGCGGTGGCGGGGCTGGCGATGGTCTCGATGGTGGTGATTGGCGCGGCGCTCGGGGCGGGGCTGCGGCTGTCGCGCATCGACACGCGGGCGCTGCTGCTGATTGTGACCTTCTCGAACACGGGCAACTATGGCCTGCCCGTGGTGCACCTGGCCTTTGGCGATGCGGCGCTGGCGCGGGCGACGGTGTTCTTCGTGGCCAACTCGGTGCTGACCTATGCGCTGGGCACGCTCATCGCGGCCGGGGCGCGTGGTGGCAACCTCGAAGCCTGGCAGCGGCTGTGGCGGCTGCCGACGGTGCAGGCGGTGGTGCTGGCACTGGCCCTGCGGGCGCTGGGCGTAACGGTGCCCGAACCGGTGATGCATCCGGTGTCGCTCCTCAGCGACGCCGCCCTGCCAACGATGATTCTGGTGCTGGGGATGCAGTTGTACGCGGCGGGCTGGCCGACGCGGCTGCCGCTGGTGGCTGCGGCGGTGGCGGTCTCGCTGGTCATCAGCCCGTTCGTCGCCTACGGCTGGTGCCTGGTGTTCGGCATCGACGGGCCCTCGCGTCAGGCGGCGGTGCTGCTCTCATCGATGCCGGTGGCGGTGACGACGACGATTCTGGCGGTGGAGTTTGATGTGTCGCCGGCGCTGGTGACCAGTGCCGTGCTGGTGTCGACGGTGCTGAGTCCGCTGACGCTGACGCCGCTGATTGCCTGGCTGCGATAGGGGGAAGCCCGCGGGGCTCCCGGCGGGCGGCGGGCACGCGCGCCCGAGGGCAGGGGCTGCGGGCGGGTGGCCCGGGCGGGCCCCGGGGTGGGCCTCTCGTGCGGGCCTCGCGGGTGTGTGCGGGGTTGAAGCGGTGCCGGGGCTCCGGTATACTCTGAAGTTCCTAGGCCGTTGGGAGGTCGTTCAACGGTAGGACAGCAGACTCTGACTCTGCTTATCGGGGTTCGAATCCCTGCCTCCCAGCCACGTCTATCACCCGTCAATCCCCGCGTGACGGGGTGTTCTCACGCCTGACGCCGGCGGTCATCCGACCACGTGACGCGCATCCGGGCATACCCGATGGTCGCGCCGCCGGGAAACCCGAAGCAGCGGAATGTGCCTCTCGTTGTTACACTGCTGAGGTCGACAACCCGCGACGATCCCGTCTAACTTGAATATCGTGTCTCTGTCCCACATCCTCGGTCTGGTCTTCGGCCCCCTAGGCTCCCCTCATCACGTTCTGGGCCGTGTGCTCGTGCTGTGTGCCACAGGACTCATTGCCGGGCCAAGGCCGGCCTGGGCACAGGCCGCCGCGACAGGCGACAGACCACTGGTGGTCGAGAGGCCCAGCTTCTCCACGCCTCCCGACCTCGTCGGCGAGCGACGCTGGCAGATTGAGACTGGCATCAGTTGGCGACGCCTGTCGGAAGACGAACGCGACTCGCCCCTGGTCACCACCGCGCCAAACCTGACGCTGCGCGTCGGTGTCCATCCGCGGCTCGAGTTGCGTCTGGCGTCAAGCGGCGTCGACTGGTGGACCGTCGGCGGTCAGGTCTCCCGCACGATAGCCAACTCCGCCGTCGGCGTGAAGTATCACCTGCTGCTCGAGCGGCACACAGGTCTCGACCTCTCGCTGGTGCCCATGGTAACCATGGGCTGGCCCCACGATTCGTCACCGTCCGCATCCGTCGTCGTGACGGCTGCCAAGGTCCTGGGGCCGCTGGGTCTCAACGCCAACCTCGTCCTGGCACGCGACTGGTCCGATGCACCCGCGATCGAACGAGACCTGAGCCTGGCCGTCACGGAAGCGATGTCTCCGAACTGGAGTGCCTTTGCCGAACTGGTCCGCGTCCAGACCGCAGCAGACCAGCCCGGCCAGTGGTCTGTCAACACCGGCATCGGGAGACTACTCGGCTCGAATATGGCCGCCGACCTGTATGTGGGTCGTCCTGCCCGTGGGGTCGCAGGTGCGTGGCGCTACGGTGTGGGTCTCAGCTGGCGCAGTCGCAATCGTCCAGGCGCCCCGCGCACCCCCTGACCTCGCATCGCTACTCGCTGCCCGACACCATCATGCCGATGCCGACGACGACCATCACCAGGCCACCACCAGCCAGCAGCACGGCAAGCGCGATCGCCATGGCCTTTTCGCGTCCTTCGCTGATCGTGCCGTCGAGATAGGCCCCATCATCAGGTGTCGGCCCCACGTGCACCGCTACGGGCGCGCCCAAAGGAAACCGATCACACACCGCCTGCGCACCTCCGCGCGTGACATACGCGGGATCTTCCAGCACATGAATCCGTGTACCCGTTCTCACCTGCCCATGCGCCTGGTACTGATAGGCGATGCGCGGCGCATATCGGACCGACGTCTCAGTGCTACCATCTGAATTGGTCGACTCTTCCTCAAGCTCTTCGAGGCCATTGGTAGTGATGGTGCCGGTCACCGCCGGCCATGTCACCTTCAGCCGTGCCTCGGCCAGTTGATGCTGCCGCTGTGTGAACGTGTATCGTGCCAGCCAGATCAGTGCGACGCCAACCAGTAGTGTGACGATTCCCATTACCCCCTCCTCTTCTGGCGGTTCTGCCCGCCTGCTGCCGGACACCCTATCGCAAACCGCACGCCTTGGCGAGTCTCTTCGCGGGAACCTCTCGACCGCGGGCTAGACAGCATATGTGAGACTCTCATGAAACGCGGGCGCGAAGCCTGGACCATGCGCAACAGCCGTTCGTCCGACGTCCTGCACGCCTGGCACAGCCACAACGTCGATGGCGGGCCTCGATCCCTGGCGCGTTCAGCGCCTGCCAGCGTCCGTTCTCGGCTACCATAACCTCAGGGATGTCGTCATGCGTTCGCTAAATCTGGTGGGGGGTGAGAAGGGAGGCGTCGGCAAGTCTGTTGTCTCACGGCTGCTGGCGCAGTACTTCATCGACACGGGCCGAGCGTTCATCGGGTTCGACACCGACCGGTCGCATACGTCGTTTGCCCGCCATTATCCGGCACACGCGTCCCCCGTCATCGTCGACTCCTACGAGGGCCTCGATGGCATCGTTGAGACGCTGGTCTCAGGCGCCGACACCAGCGCCATCGTCGACCTGGCGGCGCAGACGCTGGCACCGGTGTCGCAGTGGATGACCGATTCCGATGTGCTGGGCCTGATGCTCGACGTGGGCATCGCCGTCAACGTCTGGCATGTATCAGACGGAGGCCAGGAATCCGTCGAACTGCTGGCTGAGCTGACACGACGCTATCGCGACCGCCCCTCGTATGTCGTCGTGCGCAACACGGGTCGCGGACACGACTTCAGCCACCTCGACACGTCGTCTGGCCTGGCGGACGCCCAGCGTTTCGGCGCAGATGTCATCACCGTGCCACACCTGCATGAAGCCTGCATGCGCAAGGTCGACCGCGCCGGAGTGTCATTCGGCGAGGCCTTGCTCACCGAGCTGCCGGGTGGACCGGTGCTCGGCCTGCTGGAGCGTCAGCGACTGAAGACCTGGCTGCGCCAGTCCTTCGCTGAATTCGTACGCCTGGCCGTCTAGCGGGGCGCCCGTGGGCGCCCCTGCGAGCCCGTGCTCGTCAGAACCGGCGGGACAACCCCAGACTGAACATTATCGTCCCGTGCGCCGATGGCCGGATGTCGATGGCCACGCCGGCCGTCGCTTCCCAGCCGGCGGTTAATGGTCGCCCAAATTCGGCACCCACCCGGAACAAGTTCAGACCGCCTTCAGGGTCGAATTCACGACCAGCCCCGGCAGACACCGTCCAGGCGTTCGCGGGTTTCCAGCTCAGCATCAGGGCCGGGGCCACAGGCCGCGAGCGTCGAATGCCCCCCTCATCACTATCGTCGCCATCCACCACCACGACCAGGCTCTCGATGGTCAGGTCGGTGTGCACGCCGACGGCCCACCGGCTGTTCACCCAGTAGTTGTAGTTGAAGCCCCACCCCGCGACGGTCAGCCACTCCGTACGCCCAGTATCCGACGCGCCTGACGGGACGTGCACATGAGACAGTGACAGGTTGAGTTCGTGGCGTCCCTCCTCGGACATTTCTTCACTGTCAGATTCAGCGGCATCAGCCGTGGGACTCGGTGCGGTCGGCTCCTGTGCGGAAGCGCCAGAGGGCACCCCGCACAACACCAGGGCAAACACCGCGGGGAGCGCGGCAAGGAAAGGGACGCGGGAACGGTGACAAACCATCGAGAGTGACATGGCCCGATAGTTTTGCACGAAGATGCACTGTCGTGTCTTGAACGACAGAGGCTGGCCACACCTCCGGCATAATGCGCGCCAGCCACCATGGGAGGTGTCCGATGAATGCTCTGCGCGGCATCCTGCTGCTGTCGCTGCTCGCTGCCGGTCTGCTCGTTGCTGCCGTTACGGCCCAGAGCTATCCGCATGCCTTTCCGCGCACGGGCGTGACGAAGCTCTTCGAGAACGAGCGCGTTATCGCCTGGGACGTGAAGTGGCTGCACGACGTGCCGCAGCCCTACCACCGCCATCAGCACGACATGGCCGGCGTCTACACCGTATACGGCCCGATTCAGGTCATCGGCCTCGACGGCACCGTCGCGCCCTCCCCCGACTGGCCCTCGTGCACGGGCCGCTTACGCGACATCGTCGTCCTTCGGCGATGTGGCTGATGCGCAGCGCCGGCGTGCGCGGGCCGTCGCTGCTCCTGGGGCTGGTGCGCGGCTGGGACTTCGGGGTCCGCGTTGGCTTACACATCCTCACGAGCGGCGGATTCCATATCACGGCGCTGGCGAACTGCCGTTGGGGGGTCGCCTGCGACGCGGCGGGGCCGGAAAATTTTGCGGTGTTTCTCACGCCCCCCGAGGCACCCCTAGGTGCAGGATGTGGGGGTGGAGACCGTCTCCACAATGTCTCCAACATTGGGGACCACAGGCGGCGAACGGGGGCGACCCCCGTCCACCGGTGTCCACTGGCTAAGTTGTTCCAGTGAAAGCGTTTAGGACCAGAACCACTGCGCCATCACTCATTTACACTGAATCGTGCCTCGGGGTTCGAATCCCTGCCTCCCAGCCATCAGACACAATTGATCCAAGTCTGGAACCTGCCGCCTTTCGGCCCGGCCGGGCTCGAGTGCGCATCAGCGCACTCCCTCGGACCGAGGTCTGCTGTCGGAAGGGCACTCCGCGCGAGTGCTGCCTAGAGGGCCGCGATGTCGCGCAGCCGCGCTTCGAGCACCAGGCGGCGGCGCTGGCTCGCGGCGTCCGGTGGCAGAAAGCCACTGAGGGCGTCGAGGAAGTCGCGGTGGTCCAGCAACGCTCCCACCTCCGCGGCGATACAGGCGCGGACGTCGGCAGCCGCACGGGCGATTTCGCCTGGCAATTCGGCGCGGCCATCGACCACGGTGACGATGTCTTCCAGGTCGTGGCTGGCGAAGAAGTCGCCGCGACCGCGCCCCCGGAAGGCGTCGAGCTTCGTCGCCACGAAGAGTGCCGGGGTGACCAGCCGGACGCGGTGATCAGCGATGTCGAGCGCGTGCGCCGTCGCCAGGGCCGTTGGGTACCAGCGATTGCTGAAGCCGAGAATGCGTTCGTCTACGGGCATCACGTCGACCACGACGCCGTCGCGGCGCCACCGACACATCGGCGCACTGGGCGACGTGTCCTCGCCAAGTCCCAGTGCGCGCAGGCGCTCGCCGAGCGTGGCGTAGCCGGCGTAGGACGCGACATCGACGATCGCGTCGACGTCCACGGTGGGACGAACACCGGCGGCCGCTGGGTCGGTGATGAAGAGGCCCGTCGTGCAGCCGCCGACGAACACGAGATCGTCGAGCACTGGCCCGAGCAGCCGCACGACCGACTCGAAGTGTACGCGATTCGGGTCAGCCACGAAGCCGGCTCCGGAGGAGCGCGCTGAGTGCCTTCTCTGCCAGGTGCCGCTCCCGCACGCGCCCGTCCCGCAGGGCGTCGATCAGGCCCAGCAGTTCGTACAGCCGAGGGTCCTTTCGCGCGGCGTTCGGCACGGCCTTGTGCAGCGGCTCGAAGCTGCTGCCGCGCACCTCACCCTCGGGATCCGGCCACACAGGCGGCAGTTCGCCCGCGCTGACGATCTGGTGGCGTAGCGGTGCAGCGGCATGCGCGGTCGGCAGCCCCCGGGTCGGCTCGCCACGCCGGGCAGGGAACGCGTATTTCACCGCGTGGACGAAGAACTCTTCGACCGGCTTCAGGAGGGGCCGGCCAGACTGGCCGTCGAGCAGTCGCGAACGCTCGAGACGCTTCAGCGACGCGTGCACCTGGGATGCACTGAGCGACAGATCGCTCGCCACCTGGGCCAGCGACGGGCGCTCTCCGCCATAGGCGACCAGCTTGGCCAGCACCATCACGTCCTGGGACAAGAGCCCGTGAGCCATTCCATATTCTAGATTCTGGAATATCGAATGACAAGCCCTCGTGGCTGTGCGGCGATCACGACCCGGTAGCGACGCTCGTGCCAGACACCCAGCCAGTTCCGCCCTGAAAAACGCATTGCTGCTCGCACCGATGCGGCTCGCCGTTCAGGCAACGCGGATACTTCCCACCGGATACCCTCAGGCAACCGCACCCACCGCCCAAGCAGACCCTGAGATCCAACGTCCCAGCCCAGTCGAGCGATGCACGATGGTCGCCGGGGCTGTCTAGGTCTGCGGCCCGGCTGCGTATCCTCGACGCACGCGGACTCTCAGCCCGCGCGCCCCACCACGACGTTACCGAGTGAGCCTCGAAATGTGATGTCGGTCGCAAGCACCTCGGGGAAGACCGGGGTGTCCCACCAATTCCACACGCGCGCATACCAGCGACGAATCAGCTATTCGGGGGTGGCCCCGTGCAGGGCGGCACTCATCATGCTCCCTTCGAGAATGTCGTGTGAGGCCTGGCCCGGCGCAGATTTCACTGAAGATCGAGTGGCCCCCGCCGAGCCTGCCCGAGCGCCGCACGGCGCATCTCTCAGGGCGTGCGCGGATCGAGCAGGCGTTCCTCGATGCGATAGGCGTGAAACAAGTCGTGCAGCGCGAGATGACGAAACATGATGAATACCGAGTAGCGGTTGTATTCAGGATGCGACGCAGAGATGTCCCACTGCGCAGGCGACAGCGTGCGCAACCGCGACACCATCGCCTCCCGCTCTGATGCGTAGCGCGTCATCGCCTCACCAAGGTCCACACCCAGCAGCGCATCGTCGGCATCGTCGTCTGCGGGGTTGTAAGGGCGAATCACCGGTGCGGGGTCGCCAAGCATGTCGTCGAGCCGTGCCATGAACAACGGCTGCACGGCGGCCAGGTGGCACGCGTGCTCGTGCGCCGACCACTTTGACGGGGACGGCCGCTGTTTCGCCCGGCTGGGAGGCACATCGGCCACGAGGTCAATGACCACGGCGGGGCCACGCGCCAATTGGTCGAGCAGCCGGGCAAGAGTCGGGGCATCAGGCATCGTGTCCTCCAGAGGGCCGCCGCAGCTGTGGCAGCGCCTCATCATGCTCGCGCGATCGGCCGTGCCTAGCGTACTCCGACGCCTGCGACGGGTTGAGATGGCCGACCAACAGACGTCGCCAATCACCTCGGAGACACCCCCTCGAGGACATGTTCATGCCGGGAAGTGACCGGCGGCACCCTCGACCCACGCTCGAGAGCGTGCGACGCGGCCCGGCCCCGGTGCCCATGGCTGCGGTGACACTGGCGCACTGTTTGTGAGGAAACAGTCTGCGCACGGCCGACGGGGGCTGAGGCAACGCGCGATACGTCCCCGAGATGTGCGATTGAGGACAGGGCCCGAACGACAGGAATCTCAATGATATCGCCCTCACAGGATGTACGATATCGTCGTCCCATGCACGCGCCGCGTCCTGCCTCGCTCCTGCACCGCCCCGCCCGTCGCCGCGACGCCCGTGCATTGCTGCGTCTCCCCGCAGACCTGCACGCCCGCCTCACGGCCTCCGCCAGGAACGCCGGCCTGTCATTTAACGAGTATTGCGTGCGCCAACTCACCGCACCACCACTCGCCGCCGACAACACCGGGCCACGCACCAAGGTGGTGACTCAGGGGCTGTCGCAATTCGGTGGCCACCTGCTGGGTGCTATCGTCATGGGTTCGTGGGCCCGAGGGGACTCCGCCGCGGCCTCGGACATCGATGTGCTGCTCGTTCTGAGCCACGATACGCCCCTGAATCGCAACCTGTACCGTCGCTGGGACGAGACACCCCAAACCATCGACGGGCGTGCCGTGGATGTGCACTTCGTGCACCTCCCCGACGCTGGCGCCCCGCCGACGACGGTGTGGTGCGAAGCGGCGGTGGATGGCCAGGTCTGGTATGACCGCCACGGCAGTGTCGGCGCTCGGCTCGCGGAGGTAAGACGGGCTATCGCGAATGGTCAGGTGGTGCGGACTTTCGTCCACGGTCAGCCGTACTGGAAAGGAGCGGCCTGACATGCGCAATCGTCACCTGGCTGCGGACCACCTGAACCGCGCGACCGCGCGCCTGGCCGCGCTCGATGTGCTGTTCGCCCACGAAAGCTGGGCCGATGTCGTGCGCGAGGCGCAGGAAATCGTCGAACTGTCTCTCAAAGGCCTGCTTCGGCACTGCGGTGTCGATCCCCCGCGCATCCATGACGTGGCCGATGTGATCCTGGCCGAGGAATCACGACTGCCGGCCGATCTGGCCGCGCACATCGACACCCTGGTGAAGGCCTCCCGCGCCCTGCGGCGCGATCGCGAATTGGCCTTCTATGGAGCCGAGGACCTGACGCCCTCCACGTTTTATCGCGAGGGTGATGCCGTGCTCGCACGCGACCAGGCCAGGGCCGTCGTGGCGCTCGTGCGTCCTCACGTTACTGCCGGACCGGCCTGACCTGCCGCGCGCATTCGGAGCGCGACCCGCATCCGTCCCCGCGTCAGGTAGCCGAGGGCCGCACGCGCTCATGTCCCGCTAGCGCTGCCGGCTCTGCGCGAAGGTGTCACACGCCTCGACCGTGCCCTCGGTGAGGCCGCGGCGCAGCCACTGCGCCCGCTGGTCGGCCGAGCCGTGCGTCCACGACTCCGGCGCCACGCGCCGTCCCGACCGCCGCTGCAGCGTGTCGTCACCGATGGCCGCCGCCGCCCGCAGGCCCTCTTCAATGTCACCAGGGTCGAGCAGCTGCCGGCTGGCCGCATGGTGCGCCCACACCCCGGCGAAGCAGTCGGCCTGCAGTTCCTGCAGCACCGACAGCCGGTTGCCCTCGGCCTCGCCGGCCCGCTGACGCGCCGCCGTCACCTGCCGCGACAGACCGAGCAGCGTCTGCACATGGTGCCCGACCTCGTGTGCCACCACATACGCCTGGGCAAAGTCACCCGGTGCGCCAAACTCTTCGTCGAGCTGGCGGAAGAAGGTGAGGTCGATGTACAGCTGCCGATCGGCCGGGCAGTAGAACGGCCCCACCGCCGACGAGTTGGTGCCGCAGGCCGACTGCACCGCCTCGTCGAACAGCACCAGCGTCGGAGCCGCATACGACTGGCCCGCGGCCCCGAACACGCGCGTCCACGCATCCTCGGTCGACCCCAGCACCCGCGACACGAACTGCCCCTGCGGGTCATCAGGCACCCCGGCCGCACCGCGCGCCACCGGCGAGTCGTCGACGACCCCGCCTCCCACTCCGCCTCCCACTCCGCCCGTCAGCTGCAGCAGTGACTGCGGGTCGGCGCCCGTCATCCAGCTGACGAGCAGCACGATCACAATCGCTCCGAGACCGAGCTCGCCGCCCGCCGCGCCCCCCGGCACGCGCCGTCCGCGACGATCGTCAATGTTGCCGCTTGCCCGCTGCTGCTCCAACCGCATCGCCGCCGCCCGCTCTGCCCGCGCACACTGTCATCCGCGACACCGGGGCCACCCGCCGCCCCCCGCGCTGCGCCTCCGCGCCCGCGACTCCCACCGCGCCACGCCGACCGTGCCCCTCAGCGACGCATGATACGCCGCCCGGGCTGCCGCGTTTCGGGGCCGGTCTGACATAATGCGCCGCAGTCACCAGGGGAGGTGCTGCATGAGTGCCCTGCGCCGCATGATGCTGCTGTCGCTGTTCGCCGTCGTCCTGCTCGTTCCTGTCGTCACGGCCCAGACCTATCCGCATGCCTTTCCGCGCACGGGCGTGACGAAGCTCTTCGAGAACGAGCGCGTCATCGCCTGGGACGTGAAGTGGCTGCACGACGAGCCGCAGCCCTACCACCGCCATCAGTACGACATGGCCGGCGTCTACACCGTCTACGGCCCGATTCAGGTCATCGGGCTCGATGGCACCGTCGCACCCATCACGCCGTTCGCCGTGCCCCGCCCCTACTTCCAGCCGAAGGACATCACGCACAAGGAAGAAGCGATGGGCCTCGCCGGCGCCCCCGTGCGCGAGGCCGTGATGCTCGATCTCAAAGAGGGCGCATTCGCGCCGGTGCCCCGCCCCGGCACGCCCGCCGCCTTCCCCCGCGAGGGCGCCGCAAAGGCCATCGACAACGCACGGGTCGTCGAGTGGGATTACGTGTGGATTCCCGGCCGTCCCGTCGAGACGCGCGTCTACGAACGCGACGCCGTCGAGGTGTTCTTCGACCCCGGCACCATCCGCTATCGCACGGCCGACGGCAAGGAGCAGACGCGCACCGTCAAGCGGAAGGACGCACACTTCATTCCGCGCGGCACGGTCCGCAGCGAGGAGGCCATCGCCGGCGCACCACGCGCGGTCATTGTGGAACTGAAGTAGCACGACCGGGCCCGGGGCCCGGCCGCGCGCCTACTTCTCCTCCGAGCGCTCCATCTTGATGCCCGTATCAGCCTCGAGCGTCGCCAGCGCCATCGTCACGTTGCCCTTGTCGAGGCGGATGATCTCGAACTTGCCCGCGCCGGACGCATCGGTGTACTGCACCGTCACGAAGTGCTTCTTCGACTTCGTGAAGAGCAGCGGCCAGGCCAGCAGCAGGCCCATGCCGTAGCGGGGCTTCGAGGCCCGCTCGTACAGCAGGCCCTTGATGCGGCCGTAGGGGATTTCCACCGTCGTCCGGCCACCGGTCTCGAAACGCAGCAGCTTCTCCCGGGTCTCGGACACGAGCGTCCCTTCCAACTCCTGGGCTTTCCCGTCGTCTTTCGGTACCATCAGGTGCGCCTTCGGAAACCGGCCGTCAGCCAGGAGGCTGACCGGCGACCACGCCAGCGTCAGCACCAGTACGGCGGCCACCATCTGTCGGATGCGTGCAGTCATCATGTCTCCAGTGTCTTGGGCGCGATGATGCGGCACCCTGTTCGGATGCTACCGCCTGCCCCGGCCGCGGTAAAGGCGAAACGTCCCCCCGGCTGGCGCGACGACCGATTCCGCTATGCTCTGAAGAGTCGCTCCGACACGTTCCCGATGCTCACCTCGCCCCTCATGCTGCCCCTCCTGCTGCTCATGCTGGTGGTCGCCGCCGGCCTGTTCGCCGTGTGGCAGCGCCTCGGTAACCCGCCGCCCGACCCGCACCTGGCCGACCTGCTGCAGCGCGTCGAGGGCCTGTCGCGCGACCTGCATGCGATGCGCGAGGTATCGAACGCCCAGACGCCTGTGATGGAAGCCCGGCTGCAGTCGCTCAGCCAGCAGGTGCAGCTCACGCTCGACTCGATGCGCGCCGACATGTCAGAGCGGCTGGGCCGCATGTCGCAGGCCAGTGACCAGCACGGCGAGCGCATGCGCACCGTGCTGCACGAGCAGCTGACCAGCCTGCAGAAGGACAACGCCGACAAGCTCGAGCAGATGCGCAAGACCGTGGACGACAAGCTGCACGCCACGCTCGAGGATCGGCTGGCGCAGTCGTTCAAGGTGGTCTCCGAACGCCTCGAGGCCGTGCATCGCGGCCTCGGCGAGATGCAGCAGCTGGCGTCGGGCGTGGGCGACCTCAAGCGGGTGCTCACGAACGTGAAGACCCGTGGCACCTGGGGCGAATACCAGCTCGAGGCGCTCATTGCGCAGATCCTCGCGCGCGATCAGTACGAAACCAACATCGCCACGCGGCCCGGCTCGGCCGAGCGTGTCGAAGTGGCCGTGCGGCTGCCCGGCCGCGACACCGACCAGCCCGTGTGGCTGCCAATCGATGCCAAGTTCCCTCTCGAAGACTATCAGCGGCTCATCGACGCCTACGACCGCGCCGACCTCACCGCCATTGACGAGGCGGCCAGGGCGCTCGAATCACGCGTGCGGCAGGAGGCGAAAAAGATCCGGACCAAGTATGTCGAGTCGCCGCACACCACCGACTTCGCCATGATGTATTTGCCCACCGAAGGCCTCTATGCCGAGGTCCTTCGCAGGCCGGGCCTGGCCGACAGCCTGCAGCGCGAGCTGCGCATCGTCGTCACGGGCCCCACCAACACGGCCGCCATGCTCAACAGCCTGCAGATGGGCTTCCGCACGCTGGCGATCGAGAAGCGATCCGCCGAGGTCTGGACCCTGCTTGGCGGGGTGAAGACCGAGTTCGAGAAGTTCGGCCTGGCCATCCAGGAGACCGAGAAGAAACTCGACGAGGTGGCGAACAAGTTCAAGAACGTCGGCGTCCGGGCCCGCGCCGTCGAACGCAAGCTGCGCGGCGTCGACACCCTGCCGGGCACCGACACCACCGCCGACCCGCTGGCCCTGCCCATCGACACCGAGCCGTAACGACGCCCCGACGCATGAGAGACGTCGGGACGCCGGATCACATCCGCACAGGCGGCCGGCTGCCGTGACTCGGCGCACTCACGGCCGGCACGGAAGTGCCGCGGCCACGCCCCCGCGACAGACGGCGCTATGATGACAAGATGACCTTTTTCAAGCGCTCCCACTGGCCCGCCGCCCTCGCCCTGATTCTCGCGTCCATCACCGCAAGTGCCGCGCAGACGCCCGCGCCGCCCGCCGGCACCTTCCAGGCCGGCGCGCCGCTCAAGACCACGCCCAACGTCAAGGTCTTCGGCAGCTTCCGCTTCAGCGAAAGCCTCGTCTACGATGCCGACCGCGATCTCATCGTATCGGTCAACGCCGGCATGGCCCAGGACGTGGTGCCCAACGACGGCTACGTCTCGCTCATCAATCCCGACGGCACCGTGCACACGCTCAAGTGGATCGGCGCCACCCGCGCCGGGCTCACGCTGAACCATCCGCTCGGCAGCGACATCGCCAACGGCCGCCTCTATGTCGTCGACATCGACACCGTGCGCTGGTTCGACCTGAAGAGCGGCGCGCCGCAGGGACAGATTCAGGTGTCAGGCGTCTCGCGCTTCAACGACCTGGAAGTGGCGAACGACGGCACGGTCTACGCCACGCAGACCGGCACGCCCAACGACCCGACCAGC
Source organism: uncultured Bifidobacteriaceae bacterium (assembly GCA_964643765.1). GTDB lineage: Bacteria > Acidobacteriota > Vicinamibacteria > Vicinamibacterales > UBA2999 > VFZN01. The sequence continues at coordinate 103,581 of CAZXTM010000002.1, forward strand.
TGGAAGGTCTACCGCATCGCACCGGATGGCAGCGCATCGGCCATCATCACCGGCGCCCCGCTGTCGATGCCCAACGGCATCGCGTTTGACGGCGCCGGCAACCTGGTGGTCGTCAACATCGGCACCAACGACGTCCACACCTTCTCGCCGACCGGCACCCTGCTCAAGACCGAACAGACCGTCGACCCCGGCAACGACGGCATCGTCGTCACCGCCGACGGCACCAAGTATGTGAGCAGCGTGCGCGTGGGCACCGTCTCGCGCATCCGCCCCGGCCAGAAGGCCGAGGTCGTCGCCTCGGGCATTCCCACGGCGGCGTCGATGACCTACGACTCGAAGCGCCACCGCCTGGTCATTCCGATGAATGACTGGAATGCGATTGCGTTCGTCGAGCTGGGGCAGTAAGGAGACTCAGGCCCCATCAGGTGTAGAGTGTGCCCATGCACCACTCCGACCACTCGCTGCCTGCCCGGACCCGTGCCGCCGGCCTGGCCGTGCTGCTGATGACGACCGTGGGGTGCGCTGGGCCACAGGCCGATGTCACCCCGCACGTCGACCATGTGACCCTGTCACCGCATAAGGTCTGGAAGGTCATTTCCGTCCAGCGCTACAAGGGCCTCGAAGAAGTGGAGCTGGTGCGCGTCGACTGGCCCACCGCCGCCGAACCCAGTGTGGCCTTCGCGCTGACCCGCGAGGGCCTCGACGCGGGCGAACCCATCTGCCTCGACCACATCGTCGAGATCGATACCCTGTGGGCGCACCCCGTGCCCGAAGGCGGCTGCCAGGCCCGCCCCTAGACCGGGCCGTCAGCCCAGCTGCTGCGCCCGCATGGCGCGGCGATAGGCCACCGCCACCGCATCGAACCGCAGGTGCAGTTCGTCCGCCAGGTCAAACGGCACCTGCTCGGGCCGCTGCGACTCGACGATGCGCTGGTCCTGACCGAAGATGACGCGCTCGAACTCCTGCAGCGTGCTGTCCGGGTCGTCGACGTCGTAGTTGCGGCCGATGATGCAGTAGCCGCGGCAGCGGTTGGCCTTCTCGGGCTGCGAGGCGAAGAAGTAGACCATCCCCCTGGTGCCGCCCCATCCGAGCCGCAGCACGATCGTATAGGGCAGGTGCAGCTCATACCGGCTGCGCCGCTCGGGCCGCTCGGTCACCTCGTTGGCAAACACCGGGAAGTCGTCGCTGTTCGGTGCCTCGGGCCTGACGATGGTGTAGTGCAGCACGTGGTCGCGAATCTCGACGGTATGGTCGGGCACCACGGGGCGATCAGGGTCACCCAGCAGTCCCGGGTGCACCCAGGGGAAGTGGCCAAAGTCGGTGAAGTTCTCGACCTGCCGCGAGGCATCCGACTGCCAGCCGAATGGCCCCGTGTTCACCACCTTCCAGTCGGGTGACTCGAACTCGGGAATCTCGGGCAGTGCATACGCCGGCGGCGCCTCGCTGAGACACACCCAGACCAGGCCATAGCGCTCCTGGCACTGATACACGGGGGTCCGCGCCTTGGCGGGAATGGTGGCCTGGGCCGACTGCGGAATGCGCACGCACGCGCCTGTCTCGTCGTAGCGCCACGCGTGATAGGGGCACACGAGGCAATCGTCGGCCACCCAGCCCAGCGACAGCGCCGTCCCCCGATGGATGCACAGATCCCGCATCGCATGCGCCCGGCCGTCGGCCGTGCGCCACACAACGACCGCCTCGCCAAGCAGCGTGGCGGCCACCGGCCGATCGATTACCTCATGGCCGTACGCCACCGGGTGCCAGCACCGGCGCAGCCGCTCGGGAAACTCTGATGTCGCAGAAGCCATGCCGGCGGGTATGCTACCACCGGCCGCGGCACACCTTCCGCTACGGCCGGAGGTCACATGCGACGGATGCTGATTCATGGGGCAGTGCTGCTGGCGGGGGTGCTGGCAGGCTGGGGCTGCAGCGGTGCCACACCGGCCGGCACAGACACCACGGCCACATCCCCTGCGATCCAGACGCTGCAGTCCGGCGTCCTCACGATCGCCATCACCGGCAACGCCACCGACGACCTCGACCCCGAGGCCTGGATGAACCGCTACGCCGAGCGGCTGGCCGCCGACCTGCAGCTGCGGCCCGAGTGGAAGGTCGTGCCCTTCGACAAGTCTTGGGAGCTCGCAGGCACGGGCGTCGTCGACGTGGTCGCCACAAACCTGGCGAGCTTTCCTGATCGCGTGAGTGCCGGCGGCACGTTCTCGCGACCGTTCCTCTACGAACAGCGCGCGCTGCGCATTCGCGCCACCGACCGCAGCCGCTACAGCACCATCGCCGATTTCCAGGGCCTGCGCGTCGGTGCCGTCACCGGCATGGCGGCGCATCGCGATCTCCTGAAGCGGGCCCCCCAGGGCGTCAACGTCGTCGCCGCCGGCACCTTCCCCGAGCTGTATGCCATGTTCGACAAGGGCGAGTTGCAGGCCGTGGCGCAGGCGGAATACTTCACGCTCGACGGCCGCGTGATTCCGTCGTACACCAGCGACCTGGCGCTGATCGATCATCACGACCTCAATCCGGGCCAGCGGGAAGAATCGGTGTTCGTGGTGCGCGATGCCAGCACCGGGCTGCTCGATGCGGTCAACGCCTTCGTGCAGCGCACGCCGTTCCCGCTGCATCTGCCGCCGGCACCGTCGCGATAGGCCCTGGACATCATCGTACCCCCGGCGGCGGCTTGCACCATGGGGCCGAAGGCCGCCAGCCCGGACGCTCAGGCGCGAATCCACCAGCCGCGCCGATAGAGCCACGCGCACAACAGGTACAGCACCACGAGCATCGCAAGCGCAAAGGCCAGCGAGGTGTTCTCGGGCGTGCCCCAGGGGGCGAAGGCGGTCTCATACAGCCACGCATAGGCGGTCCGTTCGTCGCCGTCCGGGGAGGGGACCCGCACCAGCAGCAGTGTCTTCACCAGCCAGCCGCTGACGACAAAGAGCGTCAGCGCATTCACGCCCAGCACCACGAGGGGATGCGTGCCCCGCCGGTGGCCGGCCACATCGCAGGCGGCGTAGGCCAGGCCCAGCAGCAGCGCCGCCAGGCCTCCCGTAAAGGCGGCATACGAACTCGTCCACAGGCTCTTGTTGATCGGAAAAGCGGCGTCCCACAGCAGGCCCAGCGCCATCACGAGCGCCCCGGCCGCCACGAGCACCGCCGCACGCCTCAGGGACGGCCGCGGCGCATCCAGGACCACCCCCGCCGTCACCCCCAGCATCGCCGTACCGACCGCCGGCATCGTCGACAGCAGCCCCTCTGGATCCCAGGTGCGGCTGCTGCGCCAGAGATGCGCCTCGCCGAGCAGCGTGCGATCGAGCCATGCGCCGAGATTGCCCGACGGCGACAGATCACCGGCGACACCGCCGGGCGGCGCCACCAGCATCAGGAGCGCCCAGTAGCCAAGCAGGCAGGCACCGGCGATGCCGAGGGCCGCGACGGCCCGCGGCCCCTGCGGCAGCCCGGCCAGGCGGCGATACACGAGTGCCGACGCCAGATAGCACAGCGCCAGGCGCGGCAGCACGCCCATCAGGCGCACCGTCGTGATGTCAAAACGCGGATAGAGCGCCAGCAGCAGGCCCAGCAGATACAACACGGCGCTGCGCTGGAGGATGGTGGTCAGGGAACGGCCGCGCGTGCGGGACAGCGTCACCGAGACCCCGAGCAGGAAGACGAAGAACGGAAAGATCAGATCCGTCGGCGTCCACCCGTGCCACGCGGCATGCCGCAGGGGCGGATAGACATGGTTCCAGTCGCCCGGATGATTCACCACGACCATGGCCGCCATGGTGGCACCACGGAACGCATCCACGGCTGTGAGGCGCGCACGGCCTGCGTCGGCGGGGACCGGTGGCACGACGGTTGGCGGCGGGGCCGTCCCCGTCACGCGGCCTGTCCCGCGGGGGCCTCCGGCCTAGTCATGGTCGTGGTGATGCGCCTCATCCGTGAGCGCGTATGGCTCGGCCGGCACGGCCGCACGCGCCGGATCGCGCCGATAGACCACGCGCCCGGCGAGCAGCGTCATGTCACACGTCAGGTCCTTGAGCCGGGCCGCCGGCACCGTGTAGGGATTCTCGGTCCAGATGGCCAGGTCCGCCTCGCGTCCCACTTCAATCGTGCCGATGCGGTCGTCCATGAACATCGTGTGGGCCACCCACTGCGTGTACGACCGCAGCGCCGTGCGGATGTCAATGGCCTCGGCGGTACCGAAGGGCGTCGCGCCGTGCGTACTGCTGAGCGTTTCGCGCACCACCGACGACCACAGGCCGTAGCGGGCCGGGAAGGGCGCCACGCCAAAGTCAGACCCGCCACCCCACTGCACCCCCCGCTGCTGGAAGGTGCGGAAGGGCTTCAGTCGAAGACCGCGCTGCGGGCCGAGGTTGGCGGCGTAGTTGTCGCCGAGCCACCACAGGAAGGGTGCCTGCGACTCGGGATAGCCCGATCCGTGCTCGCGCTGCAGGCGCGCCATCACGTCGATGGCGTGGTCGGTGGGTGTGTTGGCGTGGATGATGCCGTGCCGCATGTTCGCGCGCGGCTGCGCCTTGAGCACCTGGTCATAGGTGTCGACGACCCAGTCGATGGCCCGGTCGCCGATGGCATGTGTGCTGATGTGCAGGCCGGCGGCGTGCAGGTCAGTCACGATCTTCCGATACTGCTCGGGCTCGGTCGTGGGATAGCCGGCGTTGCCGGGGTCCTTGCCCGTAAAGTCACGGTTCCAGTCGTCGTACATCCAGGCGGTGCGCGCACCCCCGCTGCCATCCATGTAGAGCTTCACACCCCCCGACACCAGCCGTCCCGCGCCGGCAGCCGACGTGGGGTGGCGCCGCACGCGCTCAATCACGGACGCGGTGTCTGACGCCTGACGTGGCCCGCTCCACAGCGCAAACACCCGCACGTTGAGGCCACCCTCCTTCAGAAGCTCCTCGTAGATGTCCCACTTGCCTTCGCCGATGCCGGGATCCTTGGCTCCGGTCATGCACTCCTGATTGAAGTCGGCAATGATCTGCTCGATGCCGCGCTTCTGCTGCGCGCGCGTCAGCGGGGGAATCAGCGACGTAATCAGGCCCTGCGCCGATTCCTTCATCACGCCGGTCGGTGCACCCGACGCCGTGCGATCGATCGTGCCGGCCGGCGGGTCTTTCGTCTCGCGACTGACCTCGGCCATCTTCAGCGCATACGTATTGGCCACGCCGTAGTGCCCCGTGGTCTGCGTGAGCCACACCGGGTTGTTCGGGGCCACGGCATCGAGGTCAGCGGCCGTGATGTAGCGCTTCTCTGCCAGGCGGCCCTCGTCCCAGCCGCGGCCGCGAATCCACTCACCCGGCTTCAGCTGCCGCGCGCGCGCCCGCACCCGCTCGAGTACGTCGGCCATGGTGCGAATCGACGGATCGCTGAGGTCGACCGTGAAGAGCTTGTCGGCCTCGGTGAAGTGCACATGCGAATCCATCAGGCCCGGAGTGACGGTCCGTCCGCGCAGGTCCGTCACCGTGGTCGAGGGCCCGGCGAGAGCTCGGATCGCCGCCGTCGTACCGATCGCCGAGATGCGACCGCCCGTGATCGCCACCGCCTCGGCGATGGTGTCGCGACTGTCGACCGTCAGCACCGTGCCATTCACAACGATCGTGTCAGGAGGCACCGCCTGCTGTGCGCGGCCCTGCCCCACGCCCTGCCACAGCAGGGCCATCAGAACCGCGGAACCGAGGCCGACCATGAGTCGCTGCATGCAGATGCTCCTTGTGTGGCGACACCATATCACCCCTCGCTGCGCGACGGTATGGCCTCGGCGGCAGCCATCCGGCCCGGTCCCGGGAGCCTCGGCTAGAATCACCGCCATGCACAGCGCACGCCTCTTCCGTCGCCGGGTGACCGGCGTCCTGCTGTTCCTGACGCTGCTGGCGGGCCTGGAAGGCCCCGCGCCGGCGCAGACGGCTCCCGGGCCGCTCGTCGTCGTGGGTGGCGGCCCCACCGTGGCAGACATCACGGCGCGGACGCTGGCCCTGGCGGGAGGCTCCAGCGCACGCGTCGTGGTGCTGCCCCAGTCGTCGGCGCTGCCCGACGCGGGTGAGGCCTCGGTGAAGATGTGGCTCGACGCCGGCGCACGCGAAGCGCGCAAGGTGCTCTTTGACGATGTGTCTGCCGCACGCACAGCCCTCGAGCAGGCCACGCTCATCTGGATGCCCGGGGGCGACCAGAACCGTTTCATGGAGGCCATCGGGCCCACCGGTCTGGCCGATGTGATTCGCGCCCGTCACCGGGCTGGCGTGGTCGTTGGTGGCACCAGCGCGGGTGCCGCCATCCTGTCAGCGTCGATGATGACCGGCGAGGCCGACCTCAAGTCACTGACTACAGCCTCGACCGAACTGAAGCCCGGTCTCGGTCTGTGGCCCGAGGTCATCGTCGACCAGCATTTCCTGAAGCGGCAGCGGCACAACCGGCTGCTGAGCGCCGTCATCGATCATCCCTCGCTGATTGGCGTGGGCATCGACGAATCGACCGCGGTGATTGTGCGGGGACGGGAGCTGGAAGTGGTGGGCGTGAGCGCTGTGGTGGTGCTCGACGCCCGGAGCGGACGCATCACGCCTGCGCCGGCGGGCCAGCCTGTGGCGGCCGCCGACGCACGCGTGACCGTGTTACGCGCGGGACTGCGCTATGCGCTGCCCTAGAACCGGCCGGCGCCGGTCCAGCGGCCCGGCTCTTCGCCGGTGAAGTTGCGGTACGTCAGTGACGGCGTCCCGCAGTGGCTCTGGAGGATGTCGATCAGGTAGACATCCGTCGAACCCTCGTCGCGGTTGGCCGAGTAGTTGTAGGCGATTTCATCACCAGCCGCCACCACCGGCACGCCACCGTTGTCGGCGGCCGTCTTGACGGGCTTCGCGTTATAGCCCCAGCGGGTGTCGAGCTTGCGCAGCTCGTCGACGATGAAGTCGAGCCACGGGTTGTTGATGTACTTGAGGCCGCGCGGGCACGACTGCGAGAACATCAGCGTGGGCTGCATCGCGTTGATGCGGGCCACCGTGCCGGCGATATCGCCCGGCAGGGGCACGCGCTGGCCCGGGGCCGGATCCGGAGCGCGCGGTGCGAAGCTGACGCGCAGCCGCGACGTGGCGCTGACCGAACCCACCGTGGCGGTGATGACGACGTCACCCTCGCCGACAGCCGTCACGGTGCCGCCAGACACGGTGGCGATCGCCGCCGCGCTTGAGGCCCAGCTGGCCGAACCGGTCCGGTCCTGCATGGTGCCGTTCTCGAGCTGCACCATCGCCTGCAGCTGCACTGTGGCACCGCGGCCGGAGAGGGTGGCCGGCCCGCTGACAGTCACCGACGACACCGCCGTCGGGGGCGGGGGTGTGACCGTAATCGTCGGGCTCGTCGGGCTGGTGCCACTGCTGCTGTCTGAGCTGCAGGCGGCCACACCCGCCATCAGCGCAACGCCCATCATCAGTCCGTGGAGAGGTCGCATGTCAGGGTCCTTCAGAAGGTCGTGTCCGGGGCGGGTCAATTCCCGCAGCCAGAGCGACCAGAGGTCGCCCACAAGGGTGTCGCGACATCGCCGTCTTGTCAATATTCCGAGGGATATCCGGCATCGCGCCGCACAGCCGGCCGGCCCCCGGTCACCGCGAGGCGGGCCACCGGCAGGACATCGTTCCTGCAGCGGAGCTGACCGCCCCGGCGCAGCCCGTCAGGCCAGGGCCTGTCTAACGCGTGTCAGGTCCTGGGTCAGCAGCGCCAGGAACCGCTCTCGAGGCATGTCGAGCGTCCACTTCCCGACATCCGTGCCGAGCAGTCCGTTGTGCTCATAGTGAATGTTCACCGGCCCGCTGAAGCGGATGGCCTTGAGAAACCGGCTGATGGCGGCAAAGTCGACCTGTCCGTCGCCGATGGGCACGAATTCCGACCGCCAGCCTCTGGGCGTCTGCTGCCACCGCACGTCCTTCACGGCCAGGCACGCCAGGTACGGTTCGGCCAGCCGGGCATCGTCGATCCAGCCCGTGCCGCCACGGACGGTCGTATGGCCCGTGTCGTAGTTGAGCGCGATGCGTGCGGGGTCGAGGCCGCGAATCACGCTGACGATGTCCCAGACGTTGCCGCCGATCATCCCGGGGGCCGAGTGTGTGTGGTACGCCCAGGTCGTGCCGTACTTCTCGTTGAGCGCCAGCAGCGAGGCGATGCGCGGGCGGAGCGCCTCGAGCTGCGTGGCCTGCGGCACGGCGTAGTCGTAGCGGAAGTATTCGCCGCCGCGATAGTACCGGATGCCCAGGCCTTGCATGGTCCGCAGGATGGCTTCGGCGTGTGGCGACTGGGTGTCCTGAATCGCCGTCGTGATCATCGTCACGGCGAGGCCGGCCTTGCGTGTCCGTTCGACGGCCTTTGGGAGATCCTGCTCGACCCGCTCGGGCAGCACATGCCCGCCGGCGCGGACGTTCCACTCGATGGCGTCAAATCCGGCTTCGGCCGCCAGGTCGACGGCGTGTTCGAGGCTGGTCCACTGCACATGCCTCGACACCAGGCCCACGGGCAGGCGCGGCACCTGAGCCGCCGCAGGGGGGCCTGGAGGCATGCCCTGTCCCTGTGACGCGGGCGCGGCCCCGGCGATGCCAGTGAGCGGCCAGGCCGCAGCCAGGCCGAGCAGGGCCCGGCGCGAGAGGCCTGCGGCCCGAGAGACCGTGCGGTTCGGGGCTGGTGGCGTCATCGGTCGCGTCTCCCGGGGCTGTGGTGCTGGATCAGAGTACTCCCTCGCGGACCAGCGCGGCTCTTAGCACCTGCTGGTCCTTGCGGAACGCCGCCATGACCTGCTCGCGGGGAAGGGTCAGCGTGGCCTGGCCACCCATGCCGGCCGGATACTCGGGCTGATTCTCGATGGGCCCGCGGAAGCCGATGGCCTTGAGGAGCGCCGCGCATTCATCGAGCCGCACCAGGCCTTCACCCAGGGGGCACCACTCGGTGCGCCAGCGCCCGTCAGGGCCCTGACGCCAGAGGAAGTCCTTGAACGACACGCCCGTCACATAGGCGCCCGCCGCGCGCAGGTTCAGCGCCCAGAGGCCGTTGGCCCCTTCGCGCACCATGTGACCGACATCGAAGTGAAATCCCACGTGGCGCGGGTCGTGATCCTTCAGCAGCGACAGCAGGTCCCAGATGGGCGTACCGACGGCGTTGCCGGCATATGTGTGGTACATCGCCGTCATGCCGTGGCGCGCATTGAGCGCGGCCAGCCGGGCGACGCGGGGCCTGAGGGCTTCGAGCTGCTCGGCAACCGGCCGGTCAGCCGTATAGCGCCATGTGCCCCACCAGTAGTGGCGGATGCCGAGCGACGAAGCGGTGGCGAGAATCGCCTCGGCATGCGGAGAGTCGGCATCCTGAATGGGCGGGGTGATCGCCGACACCTCGACGCCGCAGGCACGCATCGCCTTCACGAAGGGCGGCAGGTCCTCGCGCACCCGCTCAGGCGCGACATGACCCTGCGCGCCCGGGCGGATGTTGATGTCGATGCCGTCATAGCCGGCCTCGCGCACAGCCGCAGCCACTTCCGCCGGATCACGCAGCCACAGCAGGTGACGGCCATAGAGGTCGAGGCGCGGCGTGAAGGCCACGGGCTGGGCCGGCTGCGAATGCGCCGACCCGGAAGCGGCCAGCGCGGCGCCGGTGAGCGCGAGTGTCGAGTGGAGAAACGTCCGGCGGTTCATTGCGCGATGCCGGCCCCGGGGCGGTGCCCCCGGGGCCTCGTGGCGTCAGAACAGGTACTTGATCGCAAACTGCATCACGCGGGCGTCGGCCTGCGTCGTGAGAATCTTTCCGAAGTTGGCGCTGCCGAACGTGACGTTCGGATTGCCGAGGTGCACCCGGTTGGTGAGGTTGAACGCCTCGGCGCGCACCTCGATGCGCTGGCCCGTCGCGCCGAGTGTGAGCACGCGCGACACGGCGAGGTCAAAGTTCCAGAACGCCGGCCCGCGCAGGAAGCCGCGCGGGGTGTTGCCCCAGAGGCCCGGGGTGTTCGGGGCGAACGCCGCAGTGTTGAACCAGAGATCCGCCGTCCGGTTGTCGAGGTCGGGGTCGCCCACGACCAGCGGACGCTGGTTGCCAAGACCGGTCAGCGACAGGTTGCCGGTGGTCGTCGGCGTCAGGGGCGAGCCGCTGCGGCCCTGGAACACGAGGCCCAGCTGCCAGTCGCGGGTCAGGGCCGCCATCGCACCACCACCCACGCCCGGCGTGAGGTAGATGAACGAGCTGTTGACGATGACCGGACGGTCGGCATCGCACGGGCCATAGTTGGTCGACGGATCATTCGGGTCGGGGAAGACATTCGTGATGTCGGTGCCCGGCTCGCCCTGGTTACGGCACTGGCTCAGCGTGAGGTTGGTGTTGGTGCTCCAGCCGCCGGCCATCCGGCGCTGCAGGCCGATGACCACGCCGTGATACTTGCCCGTGCCGCCTACCGACTCCTGAATGGTCGAGTAGAAGCGGCCCTGGTCAGGGTTCTGCAGGAAGAGCACGCGGCGCTGTTCGATGTTGGCGTTCGTGTTCACGCCGCCCGGGATGAAGACGGCCGGATTGAGTTCACGACCGAGCCAGATGTTGCGCGTGCGATTGCCGAGGTAGGACACCGACGCCAGCCAGCTGGTCGCAAACTGACGCTGATAGCTCACGTTCCACTGCGTGACCGTCATGGGGTCGAAGTCGAACGGCATGGTCACGTAGGTGCCCTGTGTCGGGAACGCGATGTTCGACGGCGGGGGATTCGGCACCGGGAACGGGTTGCCACCGGGATACCCCAGCCAGGGGTTCTCGAAGGTCGCCGGGTTGTTGACCTGAATCGTGTTGCCGAACGGCGCGTTCAGCGGATGCCGGCCGTACTGCCACAGCTTGGGCGAGTCGTAGTAGACCCCGACCGCGCCACGCACCGTCTGGACGTTGTCGCCCGCGGGATCCCACGCAAACCCGAGGCGCGGCGCCACCTGATTGAGGTTGTTGGTGTTCATCCCCTTCTCGGGAAAGCCTTCGTCGCCTGCGAACATCAGGCCCGCCGGGGCATTGGTGAAGACGCGGCTGCGGCGGCCCTGATCGAACCATTCGCGGCTGAAGCGGCTGTAGAACTCGTAGTCGTCCGTGGCCGCAAGATACGGTTCCCAGCGGACACCGGCGTTGATCGTCAGCCGATCACTGACGCGCCACACATCCTGCACGTAGGCACCAAAGTAGTTGAGCTGCTGGCCCACCAGCTGATTGCCGCCCTGGCGGAACTGGCTCGGCAGGCCGAGCATCATGTCGGCCAGGCCGATGCGGCCACCGCCCACCCGCGTGCCGTTGAACGTGAAGATGCCGTTGGCCTGGAAGGGACCGTTCACGTCGAGCCCCGGCTGAATCCAGCTGCCCCCGAACGAAATCTGGTGCGCCCCGCGCACCCAGTCGAAGTCCTGCGACAGCTGATAGGTCTGCGAGCTGAAGTCGCCCGGAAGACCGGCGCCCGGGAAGCCGTTGGTCACCGAGAGGTTGATGAAGCGGAGGCCATCCTGCTCGGCGGCTGTCCACACGTTCGACCCGAGCTGCGTCCAGCTCGGCAGCTGCGAGCCCTGGGCGCGCAGGATGCGCGACCGCGCATACCCGAACCGCGTGGCCGAGATGAGCGTCGGCGTCAGCACATAGTCGTTGCCCACCGACACCGTCTGCACGCGGTTGTCGAGGCCGAGACCGCTGCCGCTGGCGAGCAGGAGGTTCTTGCCGTCGTAGCCGGGCGCGCGGTCATAGTTGGCGATGTAATAGCGGCCGAAGAAGCGCAGCTTGTCGGTCGCCTGCCAGTCGAGGCGGGTGACGCCCTGCTGTTCGTCGTTGTTGTCGGGCACCGAGTAGGTGATGCGGCCGCACGGGTCGGTCGACACCGGCAGCCGCTCGAGAATCTGCCGTGCGACGGGGCTGAACTGCGACGGGTCGATGCGGTTGCCCACAAACGGCGCGCCCAGGTTGACCTGCGCCCCGCTGTTGCACTGGGGCGAGGCCACCGTCGTGAAGTCGCCGGCCCGCATCGCAGCGGTCGGCACAATCGCCTGCAGGTCTGACGGCGTCTGCCGGTTGCGGCTGATCTGCACGCCGCCGAAGAAGAACATCCGGTTCTTCATCACTGGCCCGCCCAGGGTGCCACCGAACTGGTTGCGGTTCAGTCCGTCGCTCGCCGTCGCGAACTTGTTGATTTCGTTGAAGCGCGAATCACGCAGGAACTCGAACATCGTCCCGTGGAACGCATTGGTGCCCGACTTGGTGACGGCATTGACCGTCGCACCGGTATAGATGCCGTACCGCGCGGGGCGGACGCCCGTCTCGACCTTGAATTCCTGGAGGGCGTCGGGAAAGGGCATCGGCTGGCCGATGTTGTTGACCGGGTCGTTGTTGTAGGCGCCGTCCACCAGGTAGATGGTGCTGTTGCCAGAGCCGCCCGCCACGGAAATGGCCACTGCCGACGGATACTGCCGCTGGCTGCCGATGAGACCGCCGGGCTGCGACACCGCCGCACCGGCGAGCAGCACCAGCTGAGAGGGCTGGCGTCCGTCAAGCGGCAGGCCCACCATCTGCTGTTCGTTGACGACGGTGCCGACGGCCGTGCTGCGTGTTTCGACCAGCTGCGCCGCAGCCGTGACGGTGATGCTCTCGTTGAGCGTGCCCACCTTGAGGGCCACGTTCACGATGGGGCTGTCACCCACCTGCAGGGTCAGGCCGGTCTGCCGGTAGGTGGTGAATCCCTGAAGAGTCGCGGTCAGTTCATACGGGCCAATCGGCAGGTTGGGCAGCACGTAGTCGCCACGCTCACCGGTGATGGTGAACCGCGAGGTGCCCGTGGCCGTCTGGGTGACGGTGACTTCCACGCCTGGCAGCACCGCGCCCGATTCATCGCGCACGACGCCCGAGATCTGGGCAATCGCGACCGTTTGTGCAGAGGACAGGGCGGGCATCAGGAGCGCCAGCCACATCAGGACGATGCGTCGAGCCATAGTCAGTTCGTCACCTTTGCATGAGGACACGCCATGGGGGCGTGTCTGGGGCGTGACTATGCTGCACACACGTTATAATGTCAAGACAAGAGAACAGCCTGTCAGGCTCGGCGCTGCGAGGGGAAGTCTGCTATTCTTCGCCCCGTGACTGGCATCACGGCCCGAAGCATGGTCCGCGGGCGATCACGGCGCGAAAACCGGCACGTCCCCCTCTACCACCAGGTCGAACAGGTCATCCGCTACTGGATTTCCAGTGGCCGCTACGCGCCGGGCTCGCAGATTCCCTCTGAACACGAACTCGGGCGCGAGCTCGAGGTCAGCCGCGTCACCGTCCGTGAGGCCCTCCGGGAACTCGTCCAGGACAACCTGCTCATCAAGGTGCAGGGCAAGGGCACGTTTGTCGCCCAGCTGCCAAAGGGCACCCTGCCCCCGATCAAATACACCGGGGCCCTCGAAGAGGTGTACGAGCGCGTCCGCCAGCTGCAGGTCAAATACCTCAGCGTCAACCGGGCGCCGTGCCCCGATCATGTCCGTCGCCTGCTGGATCTCCCGCCCGACCAGGACGAGGTCGTGCAGATCGAGCGCCGACGCCACGCCGGACCCGACCCGTTCTCGTTCACCATCAACTACCTGCCAGTCGACATTGGCGAGCGCATCGACACCGCCAAGCTGCACACCACCCCGCTCCTGCTGCTGCTCGAGCGCGACCTGAAGATCGCCATCACGCACGCCGAGGAGACCGTCGAGGCGGCCCCGGCCGACCCGGTCGTCGCCACGCAGCTCGGTGTGCCCGTGCTGTACCCGGTGATGCACATCACCCGACTGATGTTCACCACCGGCAACCGCCCCTTCGAAGTGGTGGAAACCTACTACCGGGCCGACAAGTTCCAGTACCGCGTCAACATGGTCCGCACCCACCGGAAGGGCCAGTGGTCGTGGCGGCCCGAGGCCGAGCCGCCACCCGAACGCTAGCCATCTTCGATCCGCACCGCGTCCCCGACCGCCCCGCGCTTAATCGTTGCCGTGCGCGAGGAAGTCGGCGATGTCCCAGTAGCCCGTCCGCGGCATGGGCACGTCGCCCCTCGTCCGCACCTCGAGCAGGTACGGTCCCTGAGCGGCCAGCGCCGCCTCGAGGGCGCCCGTCAGCTGCGAGGGATGATCCACAAAACCGCTGGCCATGCCGAACGCCTTCGCCAGGAGCGGAAAGTCGGGGTTGTAGGGCGCGCCGTCAGGCGTGGTGAATTCGGTGCCGTAGGTGTTGTGGAAGTACGTCGTGCCGACGGTGCGAATCGTCGAGAAGCAGAAGTTGTTGAACAGCACGAACACCACGGGCACGCCCAGTTCCACGGCCGTCGTCAGGGCCCCGACTGACGACAGGAATCCCCCGTCGCCCACCAGGCAAATCACCGGCCGCGCCGGCGCTCCCAGCTTGGCTCCGACCGCCGCCCCGGGCGCAAAGCCCATCGTCGCCATGCCGCCGCTCGTAATCCACGACTGCGGCCGCGTCACGGTCACCTGCTGGCCCGCCCCGTTCTTGTTCCAACCCACGTCGGTCACGAAAATCGCATCCGCCGGAGCCACCTCCGACAGGGCCTTCAGCAGGCGGGCCGGATGAATGGGCACCCCCTCGTCGACCTGCGTCGCTTCGACTTCACCGTGCCAGGCCGAGCGGCGGGCCTCGACGGCCGCCTGACGGGCCGCCCCACCACGCACCTCGGCGGCACGCGGACGCAGCACCTCCAGCAGCTGCTGCAGCACGGCCCGGGCATCGCCCACCAGCCCCACTGCCACCGGGTAAATCTTGCCGACTTCCTGTGGGTCGATATCGATCTGCACCAGCCGCGCCGGGGGAATCGCCAACGTGTGCTCGGGTCGCCACGAACTGCAGTCGGCCTCGCCGAAGGCGGTGCCGATGGCCAGCACCACATCGGCCGTCCGCAGCGACTCGTTGGCCGCACGCGTGCCCCAGATGCCGCTCATGCCGCAGGCCAGCGGGTGATCCTCCGGCATGAGGCCCTTCCCCATCAGCGTCGTCGCAACCGGTGCCTGCAGCAGCTCGGCCAGTGCCCGCAGCTCGTCCCAGGCCTCGGCAATCGCCACGCCGTTGCCGGCAAACAGCGCCGGGGCCGAGGCCCCCAGCAGCAGCTCGGCCGCCTGCTCGACCCCCGCGGGCTCGGCCTGCACGCGCCCATGCGAGGGACGACGGGCGGGCATGGATCCGGCGGGAGGCTCGATGTGCTGCGAGAACACGTCCATGGGAATGTCGAGCAGCACCGCCCCGGGTCGGCCCGTCTGCGCCAGATTCAGTGCGCGCGGCATCACGTCCTGCAGGAACCTGGCATCATCCACGCGCCACACCCGCTTGCAGAAGGGACGGTAGATGTCGCCCTGCGAAGCATCCGCATGGAACCGGATGCCCTGATGCGGCTCGCGGGCGTGGTGATACGACGGCGTGTTGCCGGTGATGACCACCATCGGCGTGGAATCAGCCGCCGCCGTGATGACGCCGGTGATGGCATTGGTCATGCCCGGGGAGAGATGCACGTTCAGCACCGCCAGCTTGTGCGTGACGCGATAGTAGGCGTCGGCCGCATGCGCGGCGAGCTGCTCGTGGCGGAACGAGACGTACTCGATACCGAAGCGCTGGCACGCGTCGATGAGCGCGTAATTCGTGTGGCCGCACTGCCCGAACACCTTCTCGACACCTTCGTCCTTGAGGCACTGCGCCATGTACATCGCACCGGTCATCATCGTCGTGTGCTCCCTCATCCTGTCAGGTCGCCGGCCGCCCTAGATGGCCCCGGCCCCGGCCAGCCGTCGCTGTTCCTCTTCGTCAATGCCGAATTCGGCGTAGACCTCGGCGTTGTGCGCCCCCAGGTGACCGCCGCTCCAGTGAATCTCGCCTGGCGTCTCCGAGAGGCGCGGGGTGACGTTCTGCATCCGCACGTCGCCACCCTCGGCCGGCACCGCGACGGTCAGGTGGCGCGCACGCCAGTGCGGATCGCGCTCGATGTCCCTGATGGTCTGCACGTGCACGGCGGTCAGGCCATGCGATGCGATCACCGCGAGGTTCTCGGCCAGCGTGCGGGCCCCGATGGCGGCGCGCACGACGGCATCGAGCGCCTCCGCATGCGCCACCCGCGCTTCATTGGTCGCAAACCGGGGATCACTCAGCAGGGCACCGAGGCCATACCCTTCCAGAAAGCGCTCGGCCATCCGTGGCGTCGAGCCGCTGACGGCCAGCCACTCGCCGTCGCTCGTGGCAAAGCAGCCCCGGGGCCCCGAGTTGCGCGACCGGCTGCCCTGCCGCGTCCGTTCGAGGCCCAGTGCGCCGTACTCGGCCGCCAGCGGTCCCAACACTGAGAACAGCGACTCGAAGAGCGCCAGGTCGATCACCTGCCCCTGTCCGCCGTGCATGTGCCGGTGGTAGAGCGCGAACATGATCGCGTTGCTGCAGTACAGGCCGGTGGTCATGTCGGCCATCGGGAAGCTCGGCACGATGGGCGGGCCGTCCGGTTCCCCATTCATGGCCGCAAAGCCGCTGGCGGCTTCCACCAGCGTGCCGAATCCCGGCCGCTGGCTCGAGGGACCGTCCTGGCCCCAGCCCGAGATGCGCGCGAGAATGAGGCCGGGGTTCCACTGCCGCAGCACGTCGTACCCGAGGCCCATTCGCTCGAGTGTGCCCGGGACGAACGATTCCATCACGACGTCGACCTGTGGCACGAGGCGCTGCAGCACCGCGCGTCCCTCGGGGGCCTTCAGGTTGAGGGTGATATGGCGCTTGTTGCGCCCGTAGACCTGCCACCAGAAGGGATGCCCCTGCGTGGTCCACTGCCGGAGCGGGTCGCCGGTGCCGGGCTGTTCGACCTTGATGACATCGGCTCCGAAGTCGGCCAGCAGCATGCCGGCCAGTCCGCCGGCAACCATGCGGGACAGATCGAGGACACGAAGGCCGGCGAGCGCCCCGCGGGAGGCGACAGGGGAGCTCAGCGGCTGGTCAGGGAGAGTGTGCGGAAGAGACACAACACGAGTCTAGCGCCCGGCGGCCCCGGTCCGGGCCGGGGTCAGCAGGCTGACCACGATGAACGTGATCATCGAGACCAGCATCACCAGGCCGACGCTGGGAAAGCCATGGGCCGGCACCCACCAGCCCCGGCTGGCGGCAAAGCCCAGCTGCTGGGCCCCGAAGAAATACAGGCTGCCCGCCAGGGCCGCCACCGTGCTGGCGACGACCGCTGCCGCGGTGGCCCGCGACCAGTGGAGTCCGATGACGAGCGTCGGCACGAGGGCGGCCGCATGCAGCCCGTAGCCAATGGCGCCGAGCAGCCCGACGAGTTCCCGTGACCACAGCGCCAGCGCCGCCGAGGCCAGCGCCAGGACCGCCGTCCAGGTCCGCGCCCAGAAGATCGGATGCCGCACCGGACGCCCCAGGGCCAGCGGAATGTCGCGCGTGAGCGTCGACGCGCCGACGTTGAGGAAGATACTGGCCGTGCTGAGAATCGCCGACATCAGGCCTGCGAACGCCACGCCGGCCAGCCAGCCCGGCGTGTATGTAGCGAGAAAGGTCGGTGCCGCGGCATCGGCCGCCGCCAGGGGGGCGAGGTCGCCCGTGGCCACGCGGGCGCGAATCGCCAGTCCCACCGTGATCCACAGCAGGCTGCCCACCATGTAGCAGCCGGTCGCAATCAGCACGCTGTATTTGAGCTGCGAGGTGTCCTTCAGCATCAGGAACCGGCTGGTGCTGTGCGGCATCCCCACGTTGCCGAGCCCGAAGACAAACAGGTAGCCGAGGGCGGTCAGCGCCGGCGCCGTTCCCCATGGCGACGCCATGGCCTGGTTGGCCGACGCCACGTCGGTGGTGATTTGCGCCAGTCCGCCGCCGCTCTCCAGGGCGTACCAGAAGACCAGCAGGCTGGCGACGATCATGATGACGCCCTGAAACACTTCGGTACGGATGCCCGCGACGATGCCGCCGATGAGTGGATAGATCGACACCACGGCCAGCGCCACCCAGAAGGCCAGCAGGAAGCTCCAGCCGAAGACCTGCTCGAGCACGAAGGTCGCTGCCAGAATCTGTGAGCCCAGGTACGCCACGATGCCCAGCAGAATGCTGAGACCCATGGCAAAGCGCGCGGCCTGGCTGCCGAAGCGCTTGTAGATCGCATCGGGCAGCGTGATCACGTCGGGGCCGGCCAGCGCATGCAGCTTGTGTCCGACCAGCGCAAATGACAGGGGAATGCCGAGGGCAGCCGCGAAGGTCATCCAGAAGCTGGTGCTGCCGAGGCTGTAGACGAGACCCGGCCCCCCGACAAAGCCAAACCCGCTCATCACCGTCGAGAAGGTGGCCAGCCCCAGCACGAACCACCTGAGGTTCTGCCCGTAGGCGAAGTATTGCTGCTGCGTGCGGGCTTCGAAGTAGGAATGCACCCCGATGGCCAGCGTGACGCCAATCGTCAGGGCCATCATGGCAATGATCAGGGCCTGGTCACTCATCGCGCGTCTCCTCGCTCATCCTCGGAGGCATCACGCGCCGCGAGGCGGTCGAACACCAGCGCAAACCCCAGCGCCAGCGTCACAAACGCCGGCAGCCAGACGCCGTACACCAGGAAGGCCGTCCCCGGCTGGAACCCGCCCCACGTGTCGGCCGGCGCCAGCACCGGCACCTGCTCGTAGGCGAACATGCCGGCAAACGACACCAGCAGCACCAGCGTCGCCACCGCCGGCGGCACCCACGATGCCGGCACGCCCGACCGCACGAAGCCCAGCGCTGCGGTAAGGCCGATGGCCGCCACCAGTCCGTAGCCGAAGACCTGGTAGGCTCCGGTGAGCGCCGCCGCCAGCATGACCACGAGCGCGGCCAGCAGCAGGAGAATCAGAGCATCGTTGCGCATGGACATGAGACCTCGGGCCCGGCAGGCATCAGGGAAGCTCGCGCGGGCCGACGCCGTCGTAGTGCACCGGAATCCGGATGCGCATCGGCTTCTCGCGCGTGTATTCCTCGAGCACTTCGGCAGACAGCCCCGCCACACGGCCGATGATGAACACCAGCTTGCCGAAGGCCGGGGGGAAGCCCATGTCATGCAGGAGGGCAGCGAGCGCCCCGTCGATGTTCACCGGCAGCGTCTTGCCACTCTCCCGGAGGGCGCGGTCGATGGCACCGATGAAGGCCACGCCGTCGCCCGCCACCTGTCCCGCGCGGGCCTGGTCAAACAGCACCGTCGTGCGCGGATCGACCGCATGCACCCGATGGCCGAAGCCCGGCATCCGACGCCCGGCCTCCCGCAGCGCCGACAGCTCGCAGCGGGCCGCCTCGTCGATCGACAGCCCGTCGCGCTGCACCCGCGCCAGGCCGGCCGCAATCACCTCCATGCACGCCTCACCGGCACCGCCGTGGTCGTTGCCGATCGCCAGGATGCCGGCCGCGATCGCCGCCGAGAGCGACTGCCGGTTGCCGGAGGCGGCCAGGCGCGCCGTCGCGCACGAGGGAGAGCCCGGCCCGTGGTCGGAGCAGGCCGTCAGAATCGAGTTCAGCAGCTGCCGCTCGGCGTCCGAGGGCAACCGGCCCTGATGCAGCAGGAAAATCGTGTCGGCAAACGTGCAGCCGCCCATGAGCGCGGTGACGTCGTAGCCCCGCAGCCGAATCTGGCCATCGTGCGAGTCGGCAATCCCGGTACGCCACGGCGCCATCCCCCCGGCATACGTCACCGCCGTGGCCGGTGCGGAGGTCGGATCATCAGTGGTCGCGGACGGTCCTGTCATGCCCAGTGCTCCTGAATGTGCGCGCGCACGTGTGGTGACGCCCTCGCAGTATGCCTGAGAAGACGTAGGCTTGCATTAACAATCATACATGTCTACCCTTAACGCACAATGGCCCGACCACTGACCGACGATGAACAGCGCGCAGCGCACGAGCTGCTGGGACGTGCGCGCGCCGCCATGACCACCGCTTTCGCCTTCGATCAGGCACGGGTCGATCACCTGTGCCGCGCTCTGGCCTGGGCCACCGCCAACGAGGACACCTTCGGTCGGCTCACGCGCATGAGCGTCGAGGAAAGCGGCATGGGCAGCGCCGACGGCGTCCCCGCCCGGCGCTGGAAGATCCTCGGCATCCTGCGCGATGCCCTCCGCACGCCCAGCGTCGGCATCATTGAAGACGATCCGATCAAGGGCCTGGTGAAGTACGCCAAGCCCGCCGGGGTCATCGCCGGCATCCTGCCCGTCACCAATCCGCTCGTCACGATGGTCAACATGGCCATCAACGCCGTCAAGTGCCGCGATGCCGTCATCTTCTCGCCCCACCCGATGAGTCGGCGCACCGCCCTGGAAATCACCCGCGTTCTCAGGGCGGCGCTCGAGCGGCAGGGCGCCCCGGCCGATCTCGTGCTCTGCCTCGAGACCCCGAGCATTCCGCTCGCGCAGCACCTGATGAGCATCTGCGATCTCACCATCGCGACCGGCGGCACGGCCATGGTCCGCGCCGCCTACAGTTCAGGAAAACCCGCCTACGGCGTCGGTGCCGGCAATGCCACGGTCGTCGTCGATGACACCGCCGACCTTGCCGATGCCGCCAGGAACACCCGGATCAGCAAGACGCAGAATCACGGCTCAGGGTGCTCGTGCGATGGCAACCTGCTGATCGACCGCACGGTCTACGACGCCTTCCTCACCCACCTGCAGGCCGAAGGCGGCTATCTCGCCTCCGCCGAGGAGAAGGCCCGGCTAGAAGCCGTCATGTGGGACGGCGAGGGGCGCCGCACCCTCGACACGGTCGCCCGCGCCGCCGCAGTCATCGCGGCGAAGGCCGGGATCGACCTGCCGCCCGACCGGTCGTTCATCATCGTCGAGCAGACGCACATCGGGAAGGCCCACCGCTTCTCGGGCGAGAAACTCTCACCCTTGCTGGCCACGTTCCGCTACGACACGTTCGACGCGCTGCTCGACATGGTCGCTGCCATCCTCGAGGTGGGCGGCAAGGGGCACTCGGTGGGCATCGCGTCGTTCAACGACGAGCACATCCACCGTCTGGCCCTGATGGCCCCGGTGAGCCGCATCATGGTGCGCCAGCCCAACGTGCGGGGCAACGCGGGCAGCTTCGACAACGGCATGCCCATGACCGCGAGCCTCGGCTGCGGCACGTGGGGCGGCAACATTACCAGCGAGAACATCAGCGTCAAGCACTACATGAACACCACCTGGGTCAGCCGCACGATCCCGGAAGACCGCCCCAGCGAACAGGAACTGCTCGGCGAGTTCTACGGGTCGGAGACGTTCTGAGCTACCCTGCGGCAGGCATCCTCCGCGGATGCCTGCCGCCATGCCCGCCGAGTCACCCCGTCATCACGACCGCATCCAGATCTTTCCCCCCGCCCGCACAGGCGTGCCCAGGGCCGTGGCGCGCCATCGTCAGGCGTGTGCCTCGGCGGCCGCAGACAGTCCCCACCGCCCGCTGCTGTGCCCCGAGGTGCTGCGCTGCCTACATGCCGCCCCTGGCGATGTCATCGTCGATGCGACCCTCGGCGGCGGGGGTCATGCCGCGGCGCTGCTGCCGCTGATCGCCCCCGGCGGGCACCTGGTGGCGCTTGACCTCGATCCGCAGGCCCTGGAGGTGGCGACTCCGCGCCTGCAGGCCCGCGCACCGTCCACAGTGCGGGTGACCACGCGACACGCGTCCTTCAGCGACCTCTCGCACGCGATGCAGCAGTGCGGCGTGGCACAGGCACAGTCGCTGCTCGTCGACCTGGGCATCTCGCAGATGCACCTCGACGACCAGTCGCGCGGGTTTCACTTCACCGGCGTCGGTCCGCTCGACATGCGCCTCGACCCGTCGCGGGGCCGCACCGCGGCCGAGTGGCTGGCCTCGCTGGACGCGCCCGCCCTGGCGCAGCTGCTCGAGGACCATGCCGATGAACCGCACGCCCGCCTGATTGCCGCCCTGCTGACCCGCGCACCGGTGACGACTTCGCACGCGCTCGAGCGGCGCGTGCGCCTCGGGCTCGAGGCCTCGGGGTTGGCGCTCACCCGCCCCGAGATCAAGCGATCGATCCGTCGCACCTTCCAGGCCCTGCGCATTGCGGTGAACGATGAACTGGCGGCCCTCGAGGCGCTGCTGCGGCAGCTGCCCGACTGTCTCGTGCCCGGAGGCCGCGTGTGCATCCTCACCTTCCACTCGGGGGAGGATCGGCGCGTGGCCGCCGCCTTCGACGAAGGGCGGCGCCACGGGGTCTACTCGCGCGTCGCCCGCACGCCCATTCGTTCGCTCAAGGCGGAAACCCGGGCCGATCGGCGCGCCGCGGCCTGCAAGCTGCGCTGGGCCATCCGCGCCTGACGCCGCCAGCCCTGGTGGGTCAGTCGACCAGCCACGCACTGGGCTTCAGTGCCTTGGGAAGATACAGCGGATGACCAGGATAGCCCTCCTTCGTCAGGCGCAGGCGGTGCAGCGAGGGCAGCAGCTTCCTGACCTGGGCATGCCGTTCACGATGGGCCCCGTGCACGCCCCACGCCGCCACCACGATCGCCGCGTGACGTGCCGACTCGACCAGCCAATAGTCGTTGTCGGCGCCCACCGGCTCAGGCTCGGCCAGCATTACCGCGGGGTCAGTCGCGCGGAAGGCGAAGATATTCGTCATGCACAGGCCGCCGTAGCCCCAGTCGCGGGCATAGCCAATGCATCGACGCACTGTCGGGTCGTCGCGTTCTTCGTCGGCCGTGCTCGGATTGAGCCCGACAAACATCGCATAGCCACGGTGCCCTCCCCAGTGACGCCACAGGGTGTAGCGGTAGCGGCGGCACGGGCTGAAGAGCGCCGTGCGTGCGTACACCTCCGACATGCAGCCTGACTACATCGACCCGGTACTCACCGGGCGTTCGAGCGCCGTCACGCACGCCACCATGAAGGCGTTGGACTGCTGCGCATCGAGCACACGATGGTCGAGCGTCAGGGTGATATAGACCATGGGCCTGATCACGATGGATTCGGCCCCGTCGATGACCCGGACCACCGGACGCCGCTGCAGGGCGCCGACGCCCAGGACGGCCGCCTGCGGCTGGGGAATGATGATGGGCGCCGCCAGCAGGCTGCCGCTCACGCCGTGGTTCGAGATGGTGAAGGTGCCTCCGGTGACGTCGGCCTGCGACAACGTCCCCGCCCGCGCCCGCGCCGTCACATCGTCGAGCCGCGCGTGGATGGCCTCGAGCGACATCTGCTGCGCGCCGTGAATGACCGGCGCAATGAGGCCGCCGTCAGGCGTGGCCACGCCGACGCCGATGTTGATGTCTTCGAAGATTTCGACGGCGTCCTCGTGCCAGCGGCTGTTGACCTCGGGCACCCGGCCGAGCGCTGCCACCACCGCCCTGACCACATAGGCCGTCACCGTCGGGGCTGCACCGGTGGCGGCCTTGCGGGCCTCGCGATCGCCCAGCACCGCCGTCATGTCTGCCTCGAAGACCGACGTCACATGCGGTGCGGCCGCGAGGCTGCGGGCCATGTTGGTCGCAATGCTCCGGCGCATTGGCGTATGCGGCACGCGCCGCGACGGACGCGCCTGACGGGCCGCAGGCCCGGGCACACTGCTGTCGTCGGTCAGATGCCGCTGCTCGACATAGGCCAGCACATCCTCGCGCGTCAGCCGTCCACCGGGTCCGGTCGCCGGCACCTGTGCGGCATCGAGCTGATGCTGCTTGAGCAGCTGGCGCACCGCCGGCGTCAGCCCCAGCGCCGCAGCCGGAGGCGTCGTCGACGGCATCACGGCCGGGGTGCTGCGCTGCGCCCCGGCGGCCGCGGCCGCTCCGCCCACCGGTGCTCCGCCCGCAGCCACGCCCGCTGCAGCATCAGTCGATACGCGTCCCAGCACGGCGCCCGGTTCGATGCGCGTGCCTGCCGCACAGCACACCTCGGCCAGCACCCCGGCGGCCGGCGCCGGCACTTCCATGTTGACCTTGTCGGTCGTGATTTCCACGAGGGGCTCGTGCAGGGCCACCGGGTCGCCCACCTGCTTGAGCCAGGTGCCAACAGTGGCTTCGGTGCCTTCCGCCTGGTCGGCGGGCATGAGGATGTCGATAGTGGCCATGGGCGGTCTGCTTCCGAACGCTAGAAACTCAGCACGTGCGTGATGCGATCGACGATGGCGTCGACCGAGGGCAGCACAGCATCCATCAGGGTGGTGTTGTAGGGCAACGGCACGTCGGGGGTCGCCAGACGCGTGACCGGCGCATCGAGGTCGAAGAAACCCTCGTGCGCGACCACGGCGGCAATCTCGGCGCCGGTCCCGGCGGTCAGGGTGTCTTCGTGCACGATCAGGCAGCGCCGCGTGCGGCGCACCGACGACAGCACCAGCTCGCGGTCCCACGGCGCCAGCGACCGCAGGTCGATCACATCTGCCGTGATGCCGGCGACGGCCACGGCCTGCACGCACCGCTCGACCATCGCGCCCCAGCTCACCAGTGTCATCTGCTCGCCGGTCTGCACCATGCGGCCCTTGCCGATGGGCACCAGGAACGTGTCGCCCGGATAGGGACGGCGGGCCCACGGGGCATCGAGCATCGCGCGGTGTTCGAAGAAGATCGTGGGATTCGGGCTGCGCAGCGCCGACCGCAGCAGTCCGACCGCGTCTTCGGCGTTGGACGGCATCACCACCTGCCAGCCCGGGTTGTGCACCCATTCCACTTCATTCGACTGGCTGTGCCAGGGGTCGCCCACCTTCGCGAAACCTCCGGGAATGCGGACGACGATCGGCGCCGCGAAGCGGTTGGCCGTGCGCCACCGGATCGTGCCGCAGTCGTGCATCTGCTCGGCGCCGGGATCGGCGTACTTGCGGAACTGAATCTCGGCCACCGGGCGCAGGCCCGCGATGGCCATGCCGACGGCGTTCCCGATGATGCCCTCTTCCGACAGGCTGGTATCGAACACGCGGCCCGTGCCGTACTTGTCCTGCAGGCCCAGCGTAGCGGCATGCACACCGCCCTTGGGGCCGATGTCTTCCCCGAACACCACCATGTGGCGGTTGAGCGACAGCTCGACGTCGAGCGTGCGGCGAATGGCGGTCAGCATGTTGATGCGCGCCGGATTGTCGACGACCGGATCGGCTTCCACCACGTCCGGCGCTTCGTCGCCCTCGGCGAACACGTGGCGCAGGACCTGCGCCGGGTCGGGGTCGGGCCGCGACAGGGCCTCGTCGAGGGCCTCGCGCACCTCGCGGCTCGCCTGCGCCTCGAGCGCCTCCCACTCGTCGGCGGTGCAGACCTCGCCCACCATGGCCGCACGCAGGCGGGCCAGCGGATCGCGCGCCTGCTCGTCGGCGACCAGCGGCGCCGGCTTGTAGGCCTGCGTATCCTGCCCCGAATGCCCCGACAGCCGCGGCATCGTCAGGCGCAGCAGGGCCGGCCCGTCGCCACTGCGCACGTGGCTGATTGCGGCGCGCATCAGGCGCGCGGCGTCGATCGGATCACAACCATCACCGTCGAAGATGCGCAGGTGGCCGAACGCGGCGAGATTGCGTGCGATGTTGCCGCCGGGCGTCTGCACGGTGGACGGCACCGACAGGCCGTAGGCGTTGTCCTCGATGTAGAAGAGCATGGGCAGCCGCTGGGTCGTCGCCACCGTGAGCGCCGACCAGAAGCCGTTGGTGGCCACCGACCCATCGCCGCCGAGCGCGACGGCGATCGCGCCTGCATAGGCCGCATCGCCCAGCGTGTCGCGATAGTACGCAATCGCCCGCGCCCAGCCCGCTGACGTCGAATACTGCGTGCCCACGCCGCCCGCCGTCGGCAGACCCGTGGCACCGCCGGTCGAGGGATGGTTGTGCACGACGCCGATGTCGCGCCCCTCGCTGACGCCGCCGCTCTTCCCCATGCCACCTGCCAGGGAATCGGCAGCCGACAGGCCGAGGGCGAGCATGAGCGGTCGCGAGCGATAGTAGCCGCCGGCGGCATCATGCGGATGCGTGAGCATCGCCCCGAGCAGCAGCTGGCCGAGCTCATGGCCCCGGGCCGAGAACTGGTAGGTCGTCTTCCGCTCGGGCAGCAGCTGGGTTTCTTCGACGTGATCGAGTGCGCGCGACACGAGGAAGAGATGCGCGAGCCGACGCCAGTCGACCTGCGGATCGAGCAGCCGCGCGACCGGCGCCGGCGTGAGTGCAGAGTGATCGGACATAGCAGTGTGGACTGATAGCACCCGCGCCGCTCAGCGACCCGGCGTGACAGGCCCCTCGGGCGTTGGAGATTCACTCACCATGGTGAGCACGTCGTAGCTGGCCACCGTCTCGCCGCGCTGGTTCACGATTTCCGTGTCCCACCGCACCTCGCCATAGCCCTTGCCGGAGCGCAGCGTTTTTTCCTTGCACGTCACCCGCACCCGGATGACATCACCCGGATAGGCCGGCGACAGGAATCGCAGGTGATCGATGCCGTAGTTGGCCATCACCGGCCCGAAGACCGGATCGACAAACAGCCCGGCTGCCGCCGAGATCAGGAAGTAGCCGTGCGCCACCCGGCCCTGGGGAAAGAACGGATTCCGCGACGCGAGGTCCTGGTCCATGTGCGCATAGAAGCGGTCGCCGCTCAGATCGGCGAAGCGCTCGATGTCGGCAATGGTGATCGTGCGCTCGGCGCTCCAGAGCGTGTCGCCGATGCGCAATTGGTGGAAGGTCTTCCGGAAGGGATGCGTGCCCGGGTCGTACTCGGTGGCGCCCTTCACGAAGCGCCCGGTGATGGCCGCCAGCGTCTGCGGCGAGCCCTGGATGGCCGTGCGCTGCATGTAGTGCAGCACCCCGCGGATGCCACCCAGCTCTTCGCCGCCGCCGGCGCGCCCCGGCCCGCCGTGCACAAGGTGCGGCAGCGGCGACCCGTGACCCGTTGATTCCTTCGCGCAGTCGCGGTTCACCACGAGCAGCCGCCCATGGTACGGCCCCAGCCCCATCACCAGCCGCGTCGCTACTTCATCGTCGCGCGTGAAGATTGATCCGGCCAGGCTGCCCTCGCCGCGCCGCGTGAGCGCGATGGCTTCGTCGAGGTCGGCATAGGGAATCACCGTGCAGACCGGCCCGAAGGCTTCGACAGAGTGAACCGCGCGGGCGCGCGACGCATCGCGGCACACCAGGAGGAACGGCGGCACAAAGGCCCCCGCCGTCGCATCGGCACCCTTCGGTGAGAGTGTGGCCATGTCGCCCGACACCACATCGGCTTCCTGCCGCAGCTCCTCGACCCGCGCCAGCACTTCGCGCCGCTGGTCGAGCGAGGCCAGAGGGCCCATCTGCACGCCGTCGAGCGCGGGATCACCCACCGTGATGCGTGCCAGCGCCGCCTGCAGCGCCTTCACCACATCGGCCGTCAGTGGCTGCGGCACAAACGCTCGCCGGATGGCCGTGCACTTCTGCCCGGCCTTGACCGTCATCTCGCGGACCACTTCCTTCACGAACAGATCGAACTCGTCGGTGCCCGGCACCGCATCGGGCCCGAGGATGCACGAGTTGAGCGAGTCGGTCTCGGCGATGAAGCGCACGGCGTTGGCCACGACCGCCGGATGCGTCTTGAGGCGCAGCGCCGTCGAGGCCGAGCCGGTGAACGACACCACGTCCTGCCCGGTGAGGTGATCGAAGAGGTCGCCCACCGATCCGCACAGCAGCTGCACGGCACCCGGCGGCAGGATGCCCGACGCGATGATCGCCTCGAACACGCGCGCCGCCAGATACGACGTCGCGGTGGCCGGCTTGATGACGGCCGGCACGCCGGCCAGCAGCGTCGGCGCCAGCTTTTCCAGCATGCCCCACACGGGGAAGTTGAACGCGTTGATGTGCACCGCCACGCCGTCAAGTGGCAGGCAGATGTGCTGGCCGAGGAACGTGCCCTGCTTCGAGATGAGTTCGGGCGGGCCGTCGGCATAGACCCGCGCGTTCGGCAGCTCGCGCGTGCCCTTGCTGGCATACACGAACAGGGTGCCGAAGCCTCCCTCGATGTCGATCCACGAGTCGCGACGCGTCGCTCCCGTGGCAAACGACACGGGATAGAACTCGTCCTTGCGTTCCGTCAGGTACTTGGCCAGCGCCTTCAGCATCGCGGCCCGCTCGTGGAAGCTGAGCGCACGCAGCCCCGGCCCGCCCACGTCACGGGCATGCCGCAGCACGGCCCCGAAGTCGATGCCCGCCGTCGACGCCTGGGCCACGGCCTCGCCGGTCGTGGCGTTGCGCAGTGCCGTCAGTCCGGCACCGGGTTCCTGCCACGCATCATGCACGTAGTTGCGGAGAATCATGTCGCCTGCTCCCTCGGGCACGTCGCGTGTGCCTCAGACGCGCTCGAGAATGAGCGCGATGCCCTGACCGACACCGATGCACATCGTGCAGAGGGCATAGCGACCACCCGTGCGACGCAGCTCATACGCCGCCGTCGTCGCCAGCCGCGCGCCACTGGCTCCGAGCGGATGCCCGATGGCGATGGCCCCGCCATTCGGATTCACGTGCGCCGCATCGTCCGGCAGGCCCAGCTGACGAGTCACCGCGAGCCCCTGAGCCGCGAAGGCCTCGTTCAGTTCGATGACATCCATCTCTGCCAGCGACAGCCCTGCCCGCTCGAGCACCAGGCGCGTGGCCGGCACCGGGCCGATGCCCATGATGCGCGGCGCCACCCCGGCGGTCGCGTGCGCGACGATGCGCGCCAGTGGTGTGAGGCCGTGGCGGGCGGCCGCCGCCTCGCTGGCCAGCAGCAGCGCACAGCTGCCGTCATTCACCCCCGAGGCGTTGCCTGCCGTGACGGTGCCATCGGGGCGCACCACGCCCTTGAGCCGGGCCAGCTGGTCAAGCGTCGTGTCAGGGCGCGGATGCTCGTCGACGGTCACCGGACGGGTCTCGCCCTTGCCCGCGGGAACGGCCACCGGAATCAGCTCGTCGGCAAACCGTCCTGCGGCCTGGGCCGCCGCCCAGCGCTGCTGACTGCGGAGCGCGAAGGCGTCCTGGTCGGCGCGCGCAATATTGAACTCGGCCGCGACGTGCTCGGCTGTCTCGGGCATCGAGTCAGTACCGAACTGCTGGCGGAACGCCGGATTCACAAACCGCCAGCCGATGGTCGTGTCTTCGATCTTCATGGCCCGCGAGAAGGCCGTGTCGGCCTTGCCCATCACGTAGGGCGCACGCGACATGCTTTCGACGCCGCCGGCCAGCACCAGCTGCGCGTCACCGGTGCGGATGGCCCGGGCCGCAATGCCCACGGCATCGAGGCCTGAGCCGCAGAGCCGGTTGACGGTGGCCCCGGGCACCGTGATCGGCAGCCCGGCCAGCAGTGCCGCCGTGCGGGCGATATTGCGATTGTCTTCCCCGGCCTGGTTGGCGCAGCCCATGTAGACTTCGTCGATCGCGGCCCAGTCGACATGCGCATGGCGGGCCATGAGCGCCCGCAGGGGCAGTGCGGCCAGGTCATCGGTGCGCACCGACGACAGCGCGCCGCCATAGCGGCCAATCGGTGTGCGGACAGCGTCACAGATGAAGGCCTGCGTCATGGTCTCTGCTCCAGTGGAAGGGACGTGTGGGTCGTCATGCGTCTCAGCGTCCGGTGAACACGGGTGGGCGCCGGGCAAGGAACGCGGTCACGCCCTCGGCGTAGTCGTGCGTGCGACCGAGCGTCCGCTGCAGTTCGCCCTCGAGCGCGAGCTGGTGCGTCAGGGTATGCGTCGCGGCCGCCTGCAGCGCGTGCCGCGTGCTCACGAGACCACGCGTGGGTGCCGCGGCCAGGCGCGTCGCCAGTGCCGAGACCGTGGCGGGAAACTCCTCGTCCGGCACGGCCTTCCAGATCAGGCCCCACTCGGCCGCCTGCGGAGCCGCCAGGCGATCGCCCAGCAGCGTGAGCCCCATCGCGCGGGCGTGCCCCACCAGACGAGGCAGCATCCAGGTGGCCCCGGAATCGGGCACGAGACCCAGCTGGCAGAAAGGCTGCAGGAACGACGCCGATGACGCGGCCACGACGAGGTCGCAGGCGAGGGCCAGGCTGGCGCCCGCGCCGGCGGCCACGCCGTTCACGGCCGCGACGGTCGGCACGGGCAGTGCGCGCAGCGCCTCGATGAGCGGCGCGTAGTGCTGCGCGATGTAGTCGCCCAGGTCCGATTCGGCAGTGACGGCCGGGTCGGCGAGATCCTGCCCTGCGCAGAACGCGCGCCCGGCACCGCTCAGCACCAGCACGCGTGCGCCCTCGGCCTCGACACGCCCGAGAGCGTCGCGCAGTTCGCCGTGCATCTGCACCGTGATGCTGTTGAGGCGATCGGGCCGGTTCAGCGTGAGCCGTGCCACGCGCTCGGTCACGGACCACTGGAGGGTGTCGTAGGGCATGGGTGTCTACCGCACGTCGTAGTCGAGCGTGATGGCGTCGGTGGTCGGCGCCGACTGGCACGTCAGTACATAGCCGGCCTCGACTTCCCACCGCTCGAGGGAATGGTTCACGGCCATGTGTGCCGTGCCACTGGTGACCCGGCAGCGGCATGTCGCACACGCCCCGGCCTTGCACGAGTAGGGCAGGTTGAGTCCCTGACGCAGGCCGGCGTCAAGCAGCGTCTCGCCCGCCTGTGGCATGCGGAAGATGCGCGTGCGGCCATCCATCACCACCGTGACGGCGGTCATTGCGGCCCCCGCCTCCTCGGCCGCCTGCGCGGCAGCCGCCGCCACCCCGGCCGACACCGGCCTGGGGCCGGCCACAAACCGCTCGCTGTGCACGTGGCCCACATCGACCACACCGGCGGCGATCAGGGCCGCGCTGACCTCGTCGATCATCTCGCCGGGTCCGCACACGAAACAGTCGTCAAAGTGGCGTCCGCCGAACACCGTCGGCACGAGTGCCTGCACCCTGGCGGCGTCGAGGCGGCCGTTGAACAGCGGAATATCCTGATATTCACGGCTCAGGAAGAAGCACAGCTCGAGCCGCGTCATGTAGCGGTTCTTCAGGGCCATCAGCTCGTCGGCAAACATCGTGCTCGCCACGGTCTGGTTCCCGAAGCAGAGCAGACACTGGCTCTGCGGTTCTGACTCGAGCACGGTGGCCAGGTTCGACAGGATCGGCGTAATGCCAGAGCCGGCCGCGAAGAACGCATATGTCTTCCGGTGCCGCGCGTCCATGGGCACCGTGAAGCGTCCCGCGGGCGGCATGACATCGACGAGGTCGCCCACGCGCAGCGTACGGTTGATATAGGTCGACACCAGGCCGCCGGCCACCTGCCGCACCCCGATACGAACCTGCTGGGCTCCGGCGCTGCTGCAAATCGAGTAGGGCCGGCGAATCTCGACGCCGTCCATCATCAGGCGCAGCGTGATGTGCTGCCCGGGGGCATAGCGATACTGGTCGCGCAGCTCGTCGGGCACGCCGAACGTCACGGCAACGGCACCGTCGGCCACCGGGGTGATGTCGGTCACGCTGAGGGCATGGAACGTGGTCATGGCAGGGACAGCGCAGGTGAGGCGTGGGTCACAGGCACTTGAACCGCTCGAACGGCTCGAGGCAGCTGTCGCAGCGGAGCAGCGCCTTGCAGGGCGTGGAACCGAAGGCGCTCACCAGCGAGGTCTGTGGCGACCCGCACTGGGGACAGGCGGCGGCCTGCATGCCCCGCGACGCCGGCCGGTCCGGCGGGACAATGCCCAGCTCGCGCAGCTTGCGACGCCCGTCATCGGTCATCCAGTCGGTGGTCCATGGCGGATCGAGCACCGTCTGCAGCTGCACCTCGGGGAACCCTTCGGCCCGCAGGGCATCACCCACCGACTGCTCAATCACCGTCGTCGCAGGACACCCGAGATACGTGGGTGCCACGCCTACCGAAACGCCACCGCTGGCGGTGGCCCGCACGTGCCTGATGATGCCGAGGTCGATGACCGTGAGCAGCGGCAGCTCGGGATCGGGCACCGACTGCAGGGCCGCCCAGGCGCGCTGTTCGATGTCGTGAGGCGTCATCGCATCGCTCCCTACCACGAGGCACCCGGATAGGCGCGCTGCAGGAACTGCATCTCGGCCAGCATCCGCCCCAGCCCCTCGCCGTGATGGCCCTGCTTGCCGCCCGTGTGGAAGAAGCCGTCTGCCGGACGGGTCAGCGTGGCCTCGCGCAGCATGTCGTCGACCGCGGCCAGCCACGCGGGACGCAGCCCCGACAGGCACGGCAGCACGCCCGCCGCCTCGAGGCGCTGCTCGACGGCATCGGCCGTGAACACCTCGCCGGTGAATCGCCACAGATCATCGAACGCCTGCTGCACTCGCTGGTGGCTCTCGTCGGTGCCATCACCCAGGCGCACGACCCATCCGCGGCTGTATTGCACGTGATAGGCCGTCTCGGTCAGCGCCTTCCGCGCAATGTGCGCCAGTCGCGCGTCGGCCGACGATGACAGCGCCGCGAACAGCTCGCGCTGGAACAGATCGAACAGGCACTGCCGCACGATGGTCACGCCAAAGTCGCCATTCGGCTGCTCGACGAGCAGCAGGTTGCGGTACTCGCGGGTGTCGCGCAGGAAGGCGAGCGCATCTTCGTCGCGCCCGCGGCCCTCGAGCTCGCCGGCATACGTCAGGAATGCGCGCGCCTGCCCCACCAGGTCGAGCGCCGTATTCGACAGCGCGAGGTCTTCCTCGATGGCCGGCGCATGCCCGATCCACTCGCCCAGACGCTGGGCCAGAATGAGGCTGCTGTCGCCGAGGCGCAGCAGCAGCTCGACCAGGTCGTCCGGGGCGACGCCGGCGCTGTTGAGCGGCGCTGACGAAGGGGCCGCCGTCACAGCCCCTCCACACCCTCGGGAATGGTGTAGAACGTCGGGTGCCGGTAGACCTTGTCGTCGGCCGGATCGAACAGCGCGTCGGCGTCGGCCGGGTCAGAGGCGGTGATGTGGTCGGACCGCACGACCCAGATGCTGACGCCCTCCTGGCGCCGCGTGTAGGTGTCGCGGGCGTGCTGCAGCGCCATCTGCGGGTCGGCCGCATGCAGGCTGCCCACATGCTTGTGGTCGAGGCCCGCACGGGCCCGCACGAACACTTCGTAAAGCGCCCAGTCCTGCGGTGGCGTGGTCATCGGCTGTTGTTCCTGATTAGCTGGCGCGTGACTGCCGCGCCTGCTGTTTGCGGCTGTAGGCCAGTGCCGCCTCGCGCACCCAGGCCCCGCCCTCGTGCGCCACACGGCGCGCGGCCATCCGCTCGCGGTTGCAGGGGCCGTTGCCCTTCAGCACCTCGTGGAACTCGTGCCACGGCATCTCGCCAAAGTGGTAGTGGCCGGTCGCCTCGTCCTTGCGCAGTGCCGGATCGGGTACGGTGAGTCCCAGGAACTCGGCCTGTGGCACGGTGGCGTCAACGAACTTCTGGCGCAGGTCGTCGTTCGACACGCGCTTGATCTTCCAGCGCATCGACTGCGCCGAATGCACGCTGTCGCGGTCGCTCGGGCCGAACATCATCAGGCTCGGCCACCACCACCGGTTCAGCGCATCCTGCGCCATCGCCCGCTGGGCGTCGGTGCCGCGTGCCAGCGTCAGCATGATTTCGAAGCCCTGCCGCTGGTGAAAGCTTTCCTCGCGGCAGATACGCACCATCGCCCGCGCATAGGGGCCATACGAGCAGCGGCAGAGCGCCACCTGGTTCATGATCGCCGCGCCGTCGACCAGCCAGCCAATCGCGCCGACATCGGCCCAGGTCGGCGTCGGGTAGTTGAAGATGCTCGAATACTTGGCCGTGCCCGACAGCAGCTGGTCCATCAGCTCGGCCCGCGACACCCCCAGCGTTTCGGCGGCGCTGTAGAGGTACAGGCCATGGCCCGCCTCGTCCTGCACCTTGGCCATCAGCACGGCCTTGCGGCGCAGCGACGGCGCGCGGGTGATCCAGTTGCCCTCGGGCAGCATGCCCACAATCTCGGAATGCGCATGCTGCGAGATCTGGCGAACCAGCGTGCGGCGGTAGGCCTCGGGCATCCACGCCTTGGCCTCGATCTTCTCTTCCGCATCGACGTGCGCCTGGAACCGCGCCAGCCGCTCGGCCTCGTCGGCCGGGGGCACGGGGGTGAGGGCAGGGACGGCAGGGGTGTGCATGGCGGCTCCTGTGTCGGGCAAGGGTGACTGTCAGGAATATGACACCAAAACGGCTCAGTTGCAACAGCGTTTTGTGTCATTTACGATGGGGCGTGCGCGCCGTTGCCTCTGCCCTCCGGGCCTTCCGCCAGCGCCGCCCGCTGCGCGGGGGCTCGCTGCTCGTCACCCTCTTTGGCGACGCCGTCGCCCCGCACGGCGGCTCGCTCGCCCTCGGCAGCCTCATCGCGCTGGCCGCGCCCTTCGGCCTCACCGAGCGCCTGGTGCGCACCTCGGCCTCGCGCCTCACCCACGACGGCTGGTTCCACACCCGACGCATCGGCCGCATCAGCGTGTATCGCCTCACGCCCGTCGGGAAGACACGGAGCGCCGACGCCGCCCAGCGCATCTACGAGCCCCCGCCCGAGCTGCCGCGCCGCACGTGGACCATGGTGCTGATGCCGGCCGGGCTGACCATCCGCGACACGGCCGCCCGCGAGCTGCAGTGGCTCGGCTTCGGACGCATGAGCCCCGAAGTCTTCGTGCATCCCACATGCACGCCCCGGGAGGTTACCGGACACCTGCAGCTGCTGGGCCTGTCCGCCGGCGCCGTTGTCGTGCAGGCCGCCCTCCAGTCGCGCGCAGACGAGCAGCAGCTGGTGCAGGCCAGCTGGAACCTCGCCGCCCTCAGTGATCGCTACGAGCGCCTCCTCCGCACCTTCGGTCCGATTGACGAGGCGCTGGCACAGGGCCAGGCGCTCTCGCCCGCCGACAGCTTCGTCGTGCGCACGCTGCTCGTCCACGAATACCGCCGCATCGTCCTGCGCGATCCGCGCCTGCCCACCGTGCTGCTGCCGGACGACTGGGCCGGGGGCCGCGCCTACGCCCTCTGCCAGTCGCTGTATGCACGCGTCTTTGCAGCCTCCGAAGCACACCTGCAGTCGGTGGTGTCCGACGTGACGGGCACGGCAGGCCCGTGGCACGACCTCGATGCCTCGGCGCAGGGGCGATTCGGCGGGGTGCTCCCCCAGGAACTGCTGGAACGCGAGGTCGTGGCGTCCGCGGAACCTCACGCGACACCCCGCCGCCTCTCACGGCGACCGCAGCCCCGGGCGGCTCGAACGCCCGAGGCCAGCGCGGGTTCGCGCCCCGGGCGTGCGCGCGCGCCCCGGTCTGCCCGGCACGCCGACACAAACCGCTGACGTCAGTCGGCCCGGTCGGGTGTGGTCAGCGACACGCCGAGCGCCGCACGACGACGCAGCCACAGGCTGGGC
The DNA here is from genome assembly GCA_964643765.1 of uncultured Bifidobacteriaceae bacterium. Classification (GTDB taxonomy): domain Bacteria; phylum Acidobacteriota; class Vicinamibacteria; order Vicinamibacterales; family UBA2999; genus VFZN01. The sequence continues at coordinate 138,819 of CAZXTM010000002.1, forward strand.
CGATAGCGAGGGTCACCGGTCTGCTGGTGCAGAGCCTCGAGCACCTGCAGGACGCGGGCCGGCGTCAGCGCATCACCCAGGGCCAGCGGTCCGCGCGGATAGCCCAGCCCCAGCTGCACGGCCGGATCGATGTCCCCGGACGCGGCAATCCGCTGCTGCGCAATGTCACAGCCCACGTTCACGATCGCCGCTGCCACGCGCTGCGCCACGGCGCCAGGGCTGTCGGCCACGATGGTCACCGCCTGTCCACCCGACGCCATCAGGCCGTGCGCGGCGCGACGCATCGCGGCACTCGTGAGCGGCGTGTGCATCAGCGTGATGCGCCCGGCCAGTCCGAACAGCATGTCGACCGCCACGGTGCGCGCTGGATCGAGCTGCTCGGCCAGCGCGGCCGTCGTCGCGTCGATGCCGAGCGGGGTCACCAGGCACAGCGCCTCAGCCGACGGCGCCGCGCTGTCTTCGATGATCGGTGATGCCGGCAGCGCGTGCAGGAAGGCCACCAGAGCCTCGCCATACGCCGCATCGGAGCGGCTGACCCACACCGCCAGGGGACGTTCTGCAGGTGGCGGCGGCTCTGCGTCGACGACTGCACGACCCTCGCGATAGACGTAGAAGCCCTCGCCGCTCTTGCGGCCGAGCAGTCCGGCCTCGAGGCGTCGCTGTGTCTCAGGTGAGGGCCGGAACCGGGGCTCTTCGTAAAACTGGTGATAGATCGACTCCATCACCGGATGCGACACATCGAGCCCGGTCAGGTCGAGCAGTTCGCACGGCCCCATGCGGAAGCCGGCGGCCTCGCGCATGATGCGGTCGATGTCGGCCGGCGCGGCCACGCCCTCGGCCAGCACCCGCATGGCCTCGGTGACATACGCGCGGCCGGCATGGTTGATCAGGAACCCGGGCCAGTCGCGCACACGGACAGGCCGGTGACCGAAGGCGCGCGTCAGGTCGCACAGCGCCGCGCAGGTCGCCTCGGACGTGCGCGCCCCGGCCACCACCTCGACGATTTTCATGAGCGGCGCCGGGTTGAAGAAATGGAACCCGGCCATGCGGTCCGGCTGCTTCAGGGCCGCGGCAATGGCGGTCACCGACAGTGACGAGGTATTGGTGGCGAGCACGCACGAGGATGACACCAGGGCCTCAAGTGCGGTGAAGAGCGCCTGCTTTGCCTCGAGGCGCTCGACGATGGCCTCGATGACGAGGTCGGCGGCGGCCAGATCCTCGAGGCAGTCGGCCACGACGATCCTGTCCGCAGCGGCGGCGGCGGCCTCGACCGTCATCCGCCCCTTCGCAGCGAGCTGCTGCAGCACCTGCGTGATGCCGTCGCGGGCCGCCTCGGCCGCGCCGGGCCTGGTGTCGTGCAGCAGCGTGCGCAGGCCGGCCTGCGCGGTCAGCTGGGCAATGCCCCGGCCCATGACGCCGGTGCCGATGACTGCTGCGGTCGAGAAAGGGCGGGAACCGTCATCCATGCGTGTCCCGATGATACGCGAGGGGCCTGCGATGCCAGCAGGCGATACCACCCGTAGAGCGGCGCGAGCGCCTCGTGCCAGCTGCGGCGTTCGGCATAGGCGCGGGCGCCGTCCCCCAGCGACTGCCGCCACCGACTGTCGCTGATCATGGGCCCGAGCGCACGGGCCCAGGCCGACACATTCCCAGCAGGCAGCACCAGTCCGCTCGTGCCGGCGTCGAGATTCTCCTGCGGTCCGCCCATGTCGGTGACCAGTACCGGCAGGCCACTGGACTGCGCTTCCAGCACGACATTACCAGCCGTATCCGTCGCGCTGGGAAAGGCAAAGATATCAGCCGATGCATAGGCCTCTGCGAGAGCCGCACCACCGAGCACACCGGTGAACACCGCGTCCGGCAGGGCCCGACGCAGTCCGTCCAGGTAGGGACCCTCCCCCACAACGACCAGTCGGTGGGCGTGGCCGGCCGCCGACAGGGCGCTCGTCAGCGGGGCCAGCAGGTCGAGGCCCTTCTCCTTCGAGACCCTGCCGACGTACAGCACCGCCGGCCGCGCATCGCTGACGCCCCATGACTCCCGGAGTGCAGCTGAGCGATGTACAGGCGCATAGGCGCTCGTATCCACACCCCGTCGCCAGATGCTCACCGAATCAGCGGCGCGACCCCGTCCAGCCAGCAGCAGTTGTCGTGTAGCCTCGGAGGGAGCCAGTACGTGCTCGCACTTGCCATAGGGCCACCTGAGGAACCCGGCCATCACGCGTCCGGCTGCACGTGACCCGGTCAGCAGCTGCGCGTAGGCCGCAAGATCGGTGTGGAAGCTCCCCACCATCGGCAGGCGCAGCGCCCGCTGAATATGCAGCGCCGCGAGGCCGATCGGACCCGGCGTCGTCAGGTGCAGCACGCTGGGCCGGAAGCGCTGAACCTCGGCCCTGAGTCGCGTCCGTCCCGGCCAGAACACTTCCATTTCGCGATAACAGGGAATGGGCATTCCGCGGGCCACCAGCGCACGATACTCGGGCGTATCCGCTTCTTGACGGCACGCGGTGAAGACACGCAGCCGAAGGTCGGGTGGCGCGTACCGCAGAACCGCCTTCAGTGTGGTGGTGACTCCGTTCACCTTCCCGAAGTCATTGTCCGTCAGGATGGCAATCCGCATGGTGCCAGCGTGCCCTGCTGCCATGACCGCGCCATGTCGACGGGGCAACGGCTGTGTGACATCGACACCGTTCGCCTGCTGTTGCGCCGAGTTTGCGCGCCTGTCACTCACGCGTCACATATCTGCCGCATGGTGGAACGGCGGGTGTGACGCGACAACCCGTGAGGAGTGCACGCATGACATTCACCAAAGCGCTGGCGGAACAGCGATGGGATGACCATCGCTACTACCATCACAACTTGATCAATCAGTCGCTGCACTTTGTCAGTGCCGTGACGTTTCTGGCCTGCTATGCGATGGCATGGATCGAACCGACACTGGCGGTGCTGCTCGCCTGGATGGTGGCGATGCCGTCGCGCCAAATCGGTCACTTCTTCTTCGAACCGACCACGTACGACGCCATCAACGAAGCGACACACGACCACAAGGAAGGCATCAAGGTCGGCTACAACCTGCGTCGCAAGGTGCTGCTGCACATCGCGTGGGCAGCATCACCGCTGCTGCTGCTGACCGACCCCTCATTCGGCGGGTGGCTGACCCCGGCCGCGTCCGTCGGTGCGCTGGTCGATAACATCGCGCGCATCTGGATGGCCGTCGCCGCCGTCGCACTGTTCGGCCGCGGCGTCCTGCTCAGCGTCACACGTGATGTGCAGACCGGTGTGGTCTGGGTCACGAAAATCCTGACCGACCCGTTTCACGACGTGAAGCTGTATCACCGGGCTCCGCTGCGCCTCCTCAAGGGAGAGCCCGCCAACCCCGCCGCCTTCAGCGAGCCCGCCTGAACCACGACTGCCAGGTTGCCCGCACCAGCTCGCCGGTCGCAGCCCGGCGGACGGTGCGGGTGGTCGCGCCTGCCGGCACCCACCACCAGCCCCCGGCGCGCATGTCTTCACACGCAGCCACAACGCGGCGGCTGATTTCGGCCCACTCCTCATCGGTCGTCGCATGGTTGAAGATGAATCGCCCGGTGCCGACCCACGACAGCAGCAACCCATGCCGGCGCAGGTAGAACTGCAGCATCCAGTTGAAGCGCGAGGGCACCGAATAGAGCACGGTCGCCACCGACAGCATGTGAACCAGCCGCACTGGAAGCTGCCGGGCTGCCAGCGCCCCATTGAGCGCCTCGATGCGCGCTGTCCACACCGCCTCGACGTTCTCGTAGTGCCGGCGAAGCGCGGGACGTCCTGGCTGGTCGTCGTCGAGGCGCCTGAGAAACTCATGCATGGTCGCCATGACATAGGGATGGGCATTGAACGTGCCCCGTGCAAAGCAGATGTCCGAGGGCCGATCGTCCCGGAAGCGACGCATCCATCGCCGGCGGCCACAGACCACGCCTACCGGCAGTCCCCCACCGAGGGTCTTGCCATAGGTCACCACATCGGCGGCCACGCCGAAGTATTCCTGAGCCCCGCCGCGCGCAAGCCTGAAGCCGAGAAACACTTCATCGAAAATCAGGGCGATGCCGCGTGCCGTACAGACGTCGCGCAGCTGGCGCAGCCACGCTGCATAGGCCGCACGGTCATAACCGGCGGTCCGCTCGTTGGCCAGCAGTGTGCCGTCCGAGGGTGCCCCTCGATTCGGATGCAGGGCTTGCAGCGGATTGACCAGCACACACGCGATGTCATCGCGGGTGGCGAGCACGCGCAGCGTGGCAGCACTCATCTCGCTCAGCACGTATACATTCCCAGGCGGACTCGGATTGCCGACGCCCGGCTGTACGTCGTCCCACCAGCCGTGATACGCACCACAGAACTGCACGATGTGCGTGCGACCGGTGTGATAGCGCGCCAGCCGAACCGCCTGCATCACCGCTTCGGTGCCCGACATGTGGAACGACACCTCGTCCATGCCGGAGATGTCACAGAGCCGGCGCACGTTGTCCGCCACCAGCGGATGATGGGCACCAAGCACTGGCCCCAGTGCCTCGACGTCCGCCAGGCCGGCGCGGATACAGTCGGCGTAGAACGGCGCGCCGAACAGGGTGACGCCGTAGGAACCGGCGAGGTCATGGAGCACCTGACCGTCAAGAGTCGTCAGCGTGCTTCCGCGCGACTCCATCACAAACGGCGGGGCGGGCAGCCGCTCGCGCACATAGCGGCTGAAGACCGGCGGCACGCGATACCTCGACGTGAACTGCATGTCCGACACGCGGGGGCGGGTCAGGGCAGCCAGTTCCGTCGACTGCAGCGACTGGTCGCGGAGGGTCGCCATCAGGGCATCGAAGGCCTGATGCCGGTGCTCGACTACGGCTGGTGGCGCCCCGTCGCAGGCAAAGACCTGAGGCGTTTCGTAGTCGACCGTCACCAGCAACCGGGACAACCGCTTCGCCCAGCGCACATGACCCGCCAGCGACCCGTGTTTGGCCCTCGACAGTCTCAGGCGGCGCCAGATACGACGCGCTGCCCACGCGGCCCCGCCCGCGCCCCCAACGGATAGGCCCCATGTCATCACCGCTGACGTCACCATCGCCTCCCCTTCAGCGTCGATTCGTCGATGCCTGCCGTGCGCTTGTCAGCAACGTGCTGCCGGGCCCCCTCACCGCTCCGGTGGTGGCCTGGCTCAGTCGCTGGGAACAGCCCGTGGCTGCCGCGCTGCTGATTCGTGTGCTCACCTGGGTCGCAGGTGACCTGCATCTGGAAGAAGCGGCCGAGTCGCAGTTCCCATCGATGCGCGCCTGCTTCACCCGCCGTCTCCGCCCTGGTGCCCGCCCCATCGACGACGATCCGCGGCACCTGGTGTCGCCCTGCGACGGTCAGGTCATGGCCGCCGGGCCGGTCGTCAGTGGCCTGCTGGTGCAGGCCAAGGGGCGCACCTACACCCTCGAAGACCTGCTCAAGGACCGCGCGCTCGCGGCCCGGTGCGTCGATGGTGCCTTTGTCACGCTGAGGCTGACACCGGCGATGTATCACCGATTCCATAGCCCCGACACCGCCACGCTGCTCGACGTGCGTCACGTGCCCGGGGTCGCCTGGAATGTGAATCCACCCACGGTGCAGTGGCTGCCTCGTCTCTACGTCCGAAACACGCGGGCGGTGCTGCCCTTCACCCTGCACGGCGAGCCGTCGACGGTGGTGCTGGTGCCCGTGGGTGCGATTCTGGTGTCGGGCATTGTGCTGCCCGTCGTGCCAGGCTGGGACAACCGTGACCGGCACGCCCAGTGCGTCGTGCCGTGCAGAGCCGATCTGATGCGCGGCGAGGAAGTCGGCTACTTTGAACATGGCTCGACCGTCATAGTCATTGCGTCCCGGGGAGCGGATCTGGTCGAGGGGATTGCGGAAGGACAGACGGTGCGGATGGGGCAGCCGCTGATGCGCCGCAGGGCGGCACGCGTTCCGCCAGCGCACCACACAGGTAGTACGCCGTCTCGAGCGCCGGCAGCAGAAACCAATCCGGCTCCGGATGGCGGGTCAGCATGAATAGGCCCCAGATGCTGAGGACCGTGCCGACATACTGCGGATGCGCGAGCAGTGAAAACGGAAAGCCGGAGCACCACTGCACGACATGGCCGAAGCGCGTGCCATAGAACACACCGACGGTGCCGAGCCGAACGAAGACCGAGACATTCAGAATCTGCCCGATGGTCAGCGCCAGCACCGCGATCACACCGACGACGCCTGGTGGCCAGTGCGGTGGCTGTATGCCTCCATGCCAGCCGATCCACATGGCGAAGACGGTGAGTTGCAAGAGCTTGAACGCAACAAACAGCCGACGCAGCACGCGAACCGGCTCCGTCGAACCTCGCCGGTCGCATGCCGCCCGAAAGGCCTCGGGCCAGCGCCAGATCAGGGCGTAAGCGACACGTTCAACGGCAAGCAGGGGCACCGCCGCCAGCAGCAGCCAGTACGTCGAGGTCATCTGCCGCCTGACGATACGCGGTCAACGTCAACGGCGCGTGACAGCCGAGCAACATTCCTTCGCCGCTGTCACACGCCCGACAGGACGATTTTCCGGGGCTGTCGCGGCGTCGACGCACGGCCGTTGCGCGGACCTGCGATAACTGTCGCTGACACCCCCAGCGTGTCAGGAGGTTCCCGTGAAGCTTGATGCGCACGTGCATACCATGCATTCCGGCTACAGCACCATTCGTCCCCTGCAGCGTTTGCTGCGCGAGTCGTACAACACCCCGGAGGATGTCTATACGCTGGCGAAGCGACGGGGCATGGACCTGGTGTGCATCACCGATCATGACGTCATCAGTGGTGCCCTCGAGCTGGCGCATCGGCCCGATGTGATCATCGGCTGCGAAGTGACCGGCGAGTTTCCCGGTGACACGGTCAAGGTGCATCTCAACGTGCTCGGGCTCACGCCGGCCACCCATGCCGAGGTGCAGCACCTCCGGAGGGACGTGCGGGAACTCATGCCCTACCTTCGCGAGCAGCGCCTGTTCACGACACTGAATCACATTGGGTCCAGTGTCGCCGGCTGCCTCACGACCGCGCACCTCGCGGCCCTGCTGCCCTGGGTCGATGCCCTCGAGGTCATCAACGGTTCGCGCCTGCCGATCCAGAACCGCACCGCCGCATGGGTGGCCAGAGCCACGGGGCTGCGCTCGGTGGCGGGCAGTGATGCACACCATCGGCGCGGCGTCGGAGAGACGTGGACCGAAGTGCCAGGTGCCACCGACCGCGAGTCGTTCATGGAAGGCCTGTGGGCGGGTCGGGCCATCGTAGGCGGACGTCACGGACACTGGGGCACCCTCGCCGAGGACATCCTGCGGTTCTCGGGGTCGTTCTACAGCGAGAACATCCGCACGGCCTGGCAGCAGCCCACATCGGGCCGCGCGCAGGGCATGCTGTGGGGCGGCGCCTTCGGCCTGCCGCTCGTGCCTGTGGCCCTTGTCGGTGCCTACCTGCACTTCCTCAGGGAAGAGCGGTTCAACCGCCTGCTGATGGCCGAGCTGGTCGGCGCCCCCGCCAGGGTGGCCCGAGTCGTGCCAGACTTCGCGGCCTGATGGCTGTGGATCCCCATCTGCCGGATGGCCTGTCGCCCTGGGAGGTGGTCGGATGCCTGTGCCGGCATCCCGGTCCGCTCGTATTCGCCCGCTGGAACTACAAGGCGGCAATCACCAGCGCGGTCTCGCGGGCCGGGTTGTTCTTCACCATCAACCTGTCGGCCGGCTGGCGGTCGGCGGTGCTGGCGCTCGTGGTCGAGCTCGGATATCGCCTGCTGATGTCGGGCTTCTACGGTGCGCTGACACAGGCGTTCAGGCAGGCGCACCCGCCGGCGGTCGCCACGGCGGTGGCCATGGTGGTGGTGCCCGGGGTCAGCCACGCCCTCGAACTGCTGCTGCACCTGGCCGCGGGCACACCGGAACTCGGACGCAGCATCGTCGCCTCGGTCACGATGAGCATGCTGACGACATCATTCAATGTGTGGCTCATGCGACGAGGTGTGATGGTGGTCGGACCAGACGCGCGTCCGCTGCTTGACGACCTGCGCCGCATTCCGCATCTGCTCTGGAACGGACGCCTCGTGTGACCCCACGCATTCTGCTGCTCACCAACTATGTGCACCCGGCGTCCGGGGGCATCCGCACGTTCGTGTCGGCACTGACGGCCGAAGCGGTTCGGACAGGCCGTCCGTTCGCCGTGGTCATTCCGGGTGAGCACGACGCGGTGGAACATCTCGCCCCCGGCGTCGACGTGCATACGCTGCAGGCAGACCCCGCCCCAGCCTTCGACAGGCGCTATCGTCTGCTGATGCCGCGCCACTACTGGCCCCCGTGCCAGGCGCCCTTGGCACGGCTGCTGGCATCGTGGCAGCCCGACGTGATCGAGGTCTGTGACAAATACACGCTGCTGTATCTCGGGTATGCGCTCAGGATGAGTGCCTATCCCCTGCCGCGCACGCCCATGACCGTGGCGCTCTCCTCCGAGCGGATGGATGACAACATTGCGTCGTATGTCACGCCAGGCGCCGCGGGCCGATGGTTCTCCCGCTGGTACATGCGGCGTCTCTACCGCCCGGCCTTCGACAGGCACCTGGCCAATTCGGCGTACACCGCCAGTGAACTGCATGCGGCCTACGGGCCGGGGGAACATCCGGACGTGCCGCTCACCCGGATGGGTGTCGACAGCCACACCTTCCGTCCCGATGCGCGGAGTGTCGCGCTGCGGAACCATCTGCTGGCAGCGTGCGGCGGCACCCCCGACAGTGTCCTGCTCGGATATATCGGCCGCCTGTCCCCGGAAAAGCATCTCGATGCCCTGACCGACATGATCGAACACCTGCGTGCCTCGGGCCACCGCGACTATCGCCTCGTCGTGATTGGTGACGGCCCGGCACGGGACGCATTCATGAACGATGCCGAACGACGCGTCCCTCGACGTGTGCTGCATGTGCCGGGCATCACCGACCGTGAGACGCTCGCCGCGCATTACGCCAGCCTCGACATCTTCGTGCATCCCAATCCGAAGGAACCATTTGGCATCGGTCCCCTCGAGGCCATGGCCTCGGGCGTTCCCCTCGTCGCTCCACGAGCAGGCGGTGTGCTGAGCTATGCCACCGACGACAATGCCTGGCTGGCGCCGCCAGGAGGCGCCGGACTCGCCGCCGCGGTGACCGCGGCGGCGCTGGCGCCTGAACCGCAACGGATTCAACGCGCAGCCAAGACCGCTGCGCAGCACCACTGGCCGCTGGTGGCACACGAACACTTTCAGCAGCTTGAGCAGTTGCTGTCCGAGCATCGGGCCGCAGTCTCATGCGCGAGGATACAGCCACGCCCGACCGCCAGCACCTGGCCCTGGCTCTCTCCTGCCGACTGAGTGCAGGTCAGCAGATCACAGGGCGCTCGGGTCAGGGTCAGCCACGACCCGGCGGGACGGGACGGACCTCCATGTGTCCTGACGGACTCATCGGAGGCCCGTCCCGTTCGTGGCGTTCCTAGAAGTTCAGGCGCAGGGCCACCTGAAACTGCCGCGCGGCTTCGGCCGTAGTCACCTGGCCGAAGTTGGCGTTCGCCGTGGGATTCGGGCCCCACACGCGATTCACATTGGTGGGGTTCAGGCGATTGGTCATGTTGAAGCCCTCGCCAATCAGCTCGAGGCGACGGCCGCCGCCGAGCGGGAAGAAGCGCGACAGCCGCAGGTCGAACGTCAGGTAGCCCGGCAGCACGAAGGCATTGCGGGACTGCCCCGCGGGACGGTCATTGAAGATCGAATCGCCATTGGTGTCCTGCCCCGTGGTCGCGGTGTAGGCGAACCCGTCCGACGCCACGAGCCTCGACGAGATCTGCCAGCCGTTCACGATCGCGCCTGCAGCGCCGCCCAGCGACGCCAGCCGCGGCTCGGCGACACCAGTCACCGTCAGGCGGTGGCGCATGTCAAAGTCCGAGGGTCCGCGATCGACCTCGGCATCCTGAGGGTCGGACGGTGAGGTGAAGATGCCGAAGCCGGTGAAGTCATCCACGAACGACACACCACTGGCCTTCGAGTAATGATGCGATACCTGCAGCGATGCGCCCTTCGAGTAGCGCTTGGTGAGCGTCGTCACGACGCCGTGATAGCGCTGCTCGCCGATCGACTTCGAGACGAACATGTTGCCGTAACGCTGATCCGGGCGTGACGCCGTGCTCCAGCGCCGACGCCCGTCGGGCAGCGTGCCGACGGTGGTGATGTTCTCGTTGAGCGCCAGGGGCAGGTTGTGTGCCTGGTTACCCTGGTAGGTCACCGACAGTCCGACCGACGGCAGCAGCTCACGCTCAATTGTGGCAAACCAGCTGTCGACACGGATGTCCTGGAACGCCTCGTCCAGATACCGTACATCCGAAATCACAGACACGCCCGTGGGCGGCGTCACACGACCGCGCGTGAACCGTGGTGCACCAGCCTGCGTGGGTGTCACGTTCACATTGATCACGTCGCGTCCATTGCCCCGCAGGAAGGTGTTGTAGGTCTGCGCCACCATGACGTTGTAGTAGACGCCGCCACCCGCGCGGAACACCGTGCGCCCGTCGCCGGTCAGATCCCACACAAGGCCCGCGCGCGGAGCCCAGTTGTTGTTGTCGCTGGCAAACTGCCCCGTTTTCGGCAGGTCGGGATTGAGGTTGGCCGAGGGGCGGCCAAACCGCTCATAGCGCAGGCCGACGTTCAGCTTCACCCGATCCGACAGGCGGAAGTCATCCTGCACGAAGTAGCCCTGGTTGAAGGTGGCGGCTTCGTAGAATTCGGCGCCGATCGACTGCGTGAATCGCGAGTACGAGTACGGCAGGCCCGTGGCCGGGTCAATCAGTCCCCGCTCGGTGAACAGGAACTGGTCGAGCGGCGTCACCGCGCCGCGGACACCGGCCACTGCCGACAGGCCGCCGAAGACGAACGAACCGTTGATGTTCGTCGTCCGTTCGCGGAAGCTCACCGGCAGCAGATCGATGCCCGCCTTGATGGCATGACGTCCCTTCGTCCATGTCAGGTTGTTGACGAAGTGCACACCGCGTTCGTTGGTGATGCGGTTGCCGTTGGCATTGCCGTTGAAGCTGGCGACGCCGCTCACGCTGATGTTCGGCGCGTCCGCACTCGCGGAGACGCCGTTCGAGATGCCGCGCGCCGCATACAGCACGCGGGCCTCGTTCACGAGCGAGGGACGCAGGACCGACACCAGCTGGGCGGTGAACGAATGCGGGTCCTCGTCGAAGCGTGCGAGCGTCTCGTACGACACCTGGCCGCTGCCGAGGGGCGATTCGCGGTCGAAGTAGTAGTTGAAGCGGAATGAGAAGCGATGGTTCGCCGCCAGCTGGGTGTCATTGCGCAGCGTGAGCGTATGGGCGCGGAAGGTCGAGGTCTTCGCGCCGATGCTGTCTGGCGAGATCCCCAGCGCCGCCGCATCTGCCGGCGTCACCGTGAGCACCTGCGGCAGGTCCTGCGACCAGCGCTCGTAGCTCAGAAAGAAGAAGGAGCGGTCCTTCTTGATGGGACCACCGGTGGTCAGCCCGTAGTTGTAACGCTCGAACTCGGGTTTCGGCTGGCTGGCGGCCAGGAGAAAGGGCCGCGCGCTGAGGAACCGCTGGCGGGTGAAGCCGAACAGCGACCCCCTCACGGCATTGCCGCCCGATCGCGTGAACGAGTTCTGCAGGCCGCCAGCGACCCGGCCGAACTCGGCCGAGAAGTTCGTGACGGTCTGAAACTCCTGGATCGCCTCCTGGCTCATCACCAGGTTGCGTGCGCCGCCCTGCAGGTTGTTCGACACCCCGTCGACATTCATCTGCCGCAGACCCAGGCCCCCATACACTGTCGTCGGTGTGCCCGTGCCCGAACCGCCTGTCGACAGCGGACGCGCATTCACACCCGGCTGCAGCACAAAGAAGTCGAGGATGCTGCGGCCGATCGTCGGTACTGATCGGACCGTACGCTCGTCGTAGGTGTTCGACTGCACCGTGCGGCCCGTCTCGACGACCGGCAGGGCAGCGGTCACCTGCACCGACTCGGCGAAGCTCGCTGAGGGCACGCTGAACTCGACTCGCAGCACATCACCGGCGCGCAGCGCCAGCCCCGTCTGGCTCACTGATGCGTACCCGGCTGCCTCCACAAACACCACATACTCCCCGGGAGGCAGCAGGGGCACGCTGAACCGTCCCGCGTCATCCGACACGACGCTTCGCTCAAAGCCCGTCCCCGTGTTGAAGGCCCGCACCGAGGCGCCCGCAATCGCTGCACCTCCGGCCTGTGCCCTCACCGTGCCTTCAAGATTTCCATCGATGGCCTGACCTTGTGCCATGGCTCCGGGCACACAGATCGCCAGCACCAACGCACTCATCCAAACAATCACTCTCAACGTCCGCATGTTGCACCTGCTCCTTCTGGAGACCACAGCATGCGGAACCGGAGTCATCAGGGCATGACGATGATGCGTCTGGGGCGTAAACAAAAAAGAGCCACGTCCCGACGCAGGACGTGGCTGAGGAGGTAGAGAAGTCGCGCGCGGCGCCGGCATCCACACCGGCTGCCGCACGTGAGTGCAGTATGCGATCGCGACGTCACGGCAGTGCAGCGCCGTGGCGACAGCAGCGTAAATATTTCCGGCGGCCGCTAGAACATCAGCCGCGCACCCAGTTGTACCTGTCGCGGCCCCCCGAAGCGGGCCGTCGACGGTGCAAACAGCGGCTTTCCAGCGGTGACCACCGGGCTGGCCGGCGTGCCGAACACGCTGATCCCGTCGTTGCCGAAGTTGAGGTTCTTCGCGCGGGTCGCATTCAGCACGTCAACCAGGAGCGACAGCGACGAACGCCCGCGCAGCCGCACCTGCTTCATCAGCCGCAGGTCGAGGTTGAAGAAGCCGGGCTGACGGAACGAATTGCGTGGCACCACGCGGCCGTTGATGATGGCGCGATCGTTATCGTCGTTGGCGTCGCGCTGCTGGTCGGCACCGATGATCGCGGTATAGGGCAGTCCCGACCGCGCGAGCAGGATGCCCGACAGCGTCACGCCGCCCGGAAGGGCGGTGATGGCATTGGCGGTGAAGTTGTGCCGCACGTCCTGCTTCGACGGCGCCCACTCGTCGGCGAGGTTGAACGGGTTCAGAGTCGGCTGCCGACTGAAATTACGCTCATTCGAGTCGTCATCCCAGTTCTTCGCGAAGGTGTAACCCATCTGCCACTGAAAGCGGCCCATGCGGCCGTTCCCGGCCAGCACCAGGGCGTCGTACTGCGATCGAGCGGTCGATTCGTTGATTTCGAGCTGGGCGATGGTCGGGTCGGGACGCGTGGAAGGAAACACCGGCATGCCGGTGTCGGCAATCGTCGGGGGAAACAGGTTGCGATCGAGCCGCCGCTGCAGGTGAATCGTGCGGTTGTGGAGGTAGCCCACCGACAGCTGCAGCGCCTCGGCGACGCGGTGCTCGACGGTCGCCGACAACCCGGTCGTCTGCGGATTCTGGAAGTCCGGGTCGAAGCCGAAGATGCGCTGTGGCCCGATGCGCAGGCCCGCAGCCAGTCCCGGATACGCGTTGGGGAAGGTGAGCTGGCTGAGGATCGTCGGGTCGATGCGGCTGTCGACCGCCACGGTGGTGATGCCGTTGTCACTGAACACGCGCTGGAACAGGTTCGCCGGCGTGCGCGCATTGAACAGGCCGGCCGAGGCCCGCACCACGGTGCGGCCCTGCCCGGTCAGGTCCCACGCCGCGCTCAGGCGGGGCTGGAACATCGTGAGGTCGTCGGGAATCTCGGCCGTCTGCGGGAAGGCCGGATTCGGGCGCGGCGGGTCCGGATTCCACTGCCCCTCCCATCGGAACCCGGCGTTGATGGTCAGCCGGCTGTTCACCGTGAAGGCGTCCTGGATATAGGCCGCCGCTTCCTTCTGCGTGGCTTCATAGAACAGTTCCTGCATGTCGAAGGTGGGCAGCGTCTGGCGATACCGCGCGATGATGCCGGCGTTGTAGTTCGCCAGCGACGTGAAGTCGTAGCGGCCGATGATGTTGCTCTCGCGCTGCTGGCGCGAAGGCGTGATGTTGACGTCGGCGCCGATGCGCACCGTGTGTCGGCCGCGCACAATCGTGAGGGCATCCGTCACCTGGAGGCGGCGCGCCTCGAAAAAGCGCGGACGTCCCGAATCGCCGCCAATGGTGCCGAAGCCGGCGATGGTGATTTGCGGCTGCAGCGAATTCGGTGTTTCGGTGCGGTCGTCGGTCGCATACTGCATGCGCAGCTCATTGACGACCGACGGGCGGGCCACCGTGTTGAGGCTGACCTTGCCGGCGTGGCTCTGCGTCTCGCGGCGGAAGTTGGCCGTCGTGGCGGTGTCGAGCTGTGGCGAGTCAAAGTTGAAGTTGTCACCGCGCAGGCGCGCGTACGTGTACTGGGCCTCGAGGCGCGACCGTGCGCCCAGGACCCAGTCGGTCTTCAGGAAGACCGCCGTCGGATTGTTGGTGCCGAACTGCTCGCCCTCGAGGGCCTGCAGCGGGGCGGGTACCGTCACACCGGCCGCCTGGGGCTGGAACTTGACCACAAAGGGCACGCGCAGGAAGTTCTGCTCGACCGCCGCAAAGTAGAACGCGCGATTGGCGCGGATCGGCCCGCCGGCCGCACCACCGAACTGGTTCTGCTGGTTGTTGAGTTTCCGGTCGAAGGCGTCGGGCGAGGTCAGCGCCTTGTTGCGGTTGAGGTAGAACGTCTCGCCGGTCACTGTGTTCGTGCCCGACTTGGTGACCACGTTGACCAGGCCGGCGCTGGTGCGGCCGGTTTCGGCACCGGCGCCGCTGCGGACCACCTGGAACTCGCGGATGGCCGCCTGCGGGAAGAAGAACGCCGACTCGTTGCCCCCGCGCTGGTTGCCCTGCAGCGGGTCGTTGAAGTCGACGCCGTCAATCGACACGTTCGAGTTGATCGAGCGCTGCCCGCCCATCACGAGGCCGAACCGGTCACCCTCCTGCACCACACCTGGGGTGAGCTGCACGAACTCCGCAAAGTTGCGCCCGCGCACCGGCAGCTCCTGGATGGCGCGCTCGTTGACGAACGACGCCGTCGCCGCTCCGCGCGTGTCGAGGCCGCTCACCCGCGCCGTCACGGCCACCGTTTCGGTGACACCCGCCACGGTCATGGTGAGTGACAGCGTCACCGTGTCGCCCACCGTCACGGCCACCTGGTCGCGTCGCACCGGCGCAAAGCCCGCGAGCGTGCCCTCGAGGGCATACACGCCGGGGGACAGGGCGACCAGCGAGAAACGCCCGCGGGCATCGGTGACGGCCTGACGAGTCAATCCCGTCGACTGGTCACGAACTTCCACGGTGACGCCGGGCATCGCAGCCTTGTCGCTGTCGACGACCGTTCCGTCAATCGTGCCGGTGCCAATTCCCGACTGGGCCACGGCCACGGTCGGGCCCGCGCACAGACATCCGATGACAAACACGGCCATTCGCAGGCGAGATTTCACTGAGTGCATCTGGCTACGGTAAAAGCCGGCGGCGACGGGAGTGTCGCGGAACTGTTACGACAGTGTTAACTTCGCGCAGGCGAAGGGCGCAGCGCACGAGCGCCGTCTCGGGCGACCGACCATCCAGGGGACTAACGCCGCGCAGTCGTCCGGTCGCGGGGCCGCTCGTCAGGCGTCTGCGCAGGCGGGGGCGCAGCCGCCGCAGGGGGGGCACGCCGGGTCAGCAGGTCACCGTCCAGTGACCTCACGTTCGGCACTCAACAGCCGGGGGGTTCGTTGTAGAGGGCCTTGAACACCTCGACGAAGGTGCGCAGGGCCGCGCGCCACACAGGTTCAGGCATTGCGTCAGACCTGAGACAAGCATCTCACGGGCGGCGGCGTCTTGGTTTACACTTCGCGTTTGGAGGCACGCAGTTCCATGTTCACGGCACGTTCTCTCGCAGGCCCGCGCTTCGGCGCAGTGGCCGCGAGCCTGGCTTTCCTCATTCTCTCTGCCGCGTGCGCACAGACGACCGGCACCGCCACCACGACGCCCCCCGCACCGGCCCCGAAGGCCCCGGCCCCCGCTGCTGCCACGCCGGCCCCGGCGGGTCGCGCCGCAGGTGCCGCACCGGCCGCGGCCGCAACCGCCCCGACAGCGCCGGCAACCCCCACCGCCAAGGCCACAGACGGCACGCTCATCGCCTACGAGAAGACCGGCTCGGGCCCGGCCCTGATTCTCGTGCACGGCGGCGGCCAGACCCGCCGCTCGTGGGTCGAGCGCGGCTACGTCGAACGCTTCGCCAAGCGCTTCACCGTCATCACGCTCGACATGCGTGGCACCGGGGGCAGCGGCAAGCCCGACACCGCAGAGGCCTATGCCCTCGACCGGATGACCGGCGACATTCTCGCCGTCGCGGATGCGGCCGGCGTGAAGCAGTTCCTCCTGGTCGGCTTCGGCCATGGCGCCAGCATCGGCCGCTACCTGGCCGCCCAGTCAGACCGCCTCTCAGGGGCCGTGCTCATCAGCGCCGACATGGGGCCCACGGTCACCGGCCCGGTCAAGGACGCCATGCTCGCCATGCGCGCCAAGTGGAAGCCGCTGCTTGATGCCGACAAGGCCGGCACCTTCAAGCTCGGCAGCCTGTCGCCCGGCGACCAGGATGCCTGGAAGGCCGGCGTCGCCCGCTCGGCACTCGCCCTCGGGGCCCTCACCGAGTACCCATCGCTCGAGCCGGCGGCCTTCAAGGTACCCACCCTCTGGGTGCTCGGTGGTGCCGACCAGAGCGGACTCGAGCTGGCCAAGGCCTACGAGACGAAGCTGTCGGGGACGAAGGTGCAATACAAGACCGTCCCCGGCCTCAGCTACTCGGACACGTTCTATCGCACCGACGCGGTGGCGACGGAAATCGAACCGTTCCTGATCGCGAACGCTCCGGCTGCCGGCAAGTGACACGCGCCGTCAACACGCCGCGTCAGATTCTCCTCGCCAGCCTCATCGGCACGGCGATCGAGTTCTTCGACTTTTACATCTACGCCACTGCGGCGGTGCTGGTCTTTCCGAGGCTGTTCTTCCCGGCCTCGGAACCCGCCACCGCCACGCTGGCCTCGCTCGCCACCTTTGCCGTGGCCTTCGTCGCCCGCCCCATCGGCTCGGTGCTCTTCGGCCACTTCGGCGACCGCATCGGCCGCAAGGCCACCCTCGTCGCCGCCCTCCTCACCATGGGTCTGTCGACGATGGCCATCGGGCTGCTGCCGTCCTACGAGACGCTGGGCCTGCTGGCGCCCGTGCTGCTGGCCGTCTTCCGCTTCGGTCAGGGGCTGGGCATCGGCGGCGAGTGGGGCGGCGCCGTACTCCTCGCCACCGAGAATGCGCCCCCGGGCCGGCGCGCCTGGTACGGCATGTTCCCGCAGCTCGGCGCCCCCATCGGCTTCTTCTTTTCGGGTGGCATCTTCCTGCTGCTCTCGCGCACCCTGTCGAACGAACAGTTCCTCGAGTGGGGCTGGCGCGTGCCGTTCATCTCGAGCGCACTGCTCGTCGCGCTCGGCCTCTACGTGCGGCTCTCGGTAACCGAAACCCCCGTCTTCCAGAAGGCGGCCGCAGCCCAGGCCCACCGCGAGGTGCCGCTGCTCACCGTCATTCGCCACCACACCGGCGCGGTCGTGCTCGGCACGCTCATCGCGCTGGCCGTCTACGTGAACTTCTACCTGATGACGGTGTTCTCGCTGTCGTGGGGCACCAGTGCCCTCGGCTACACCCGCGAGCAGTTCCTGTTCATCCAGCTCTTCGGCGTGTGCTTCTTCGCCGCCACCATTCCCGTGTCGGCCCTGCTCGCCGAGCACGGGCGCCGGCGCCTGCTGATGCAGGTCTCGGCCGCCACGTTCCTCTTCGGGCTGGTCTTCGCGCCGCTGTTTGAAAGCGGCACCGTCGGGGCCACCGTGATGATGGCCCTCGGCATGGCGCTCGTCGGCTCGGCCTATGGGCCGCTCGGCACGGTGCTCGCCGAGCTCTTCCCCACCACCGTCCGTTACACGGGCAGTTCGCTGGCCTACAACTTCGCCGGCATCTTCGGCGCCTCGCTGGCGCCCTACGTCGCGACCTGGCTGGCCACCACCTACAGCCTCTCGGCCGTGGGCTACTACCTGTCGGCAGCCACGATCCTCTCGCTCGTCGGGCAGGGCCTCAGCCGCGAAACCAAGGACGACGCGCTGTAGGGCGAGGCCGCAGGGGCACCCACGACCGGGCAGACCGTGGCCCCGAACGACAGCGGCCCCAGTCAGCCGGTGCGTCCGGATGGCTGGGGCCGTGCCTCATTCACGCGCGGTACCCGCAGGCGCCGCGACACGCGACGGAGTGGCTCAGGGCTTCGGCAGTGCACCCTGACCGGCCACCAGGCGCGCGGCCAGATGATTGACGATGGCCGCGTCGTTGCGCAGGGCCGACAGATAGGCGGCCCGCAGCAGCTGCTCCTTGCGCCCCTTGATGGCGTCGCTGATGCGGGCCTTCACCTCGGGCATGCTGGGGTCGCGCTTGCCGGCCGGTTCCCTGGCAATCACCGCCACGAGCGTGTGGCCGCCGCCCTCGCTGACGAGTGTCACCGAGCCGGGCTGCGACTGCAGCACCGCATCGCGCAGCTTCTGCGGCGCGCGCTGCAGGGCCGACAGGGGCACGTATCCCAGGTCTCCCCCACGCTGCGCCGTCTCGCCGTCTTCAGAGAAATCGGCGGCCACGTCCGAGAACGTCGCCCCCTGCTTCAGCCGCTCCATCAGCATCTGCACCTTTTCGTTGGCTTCCTGCGCCGTCGTGGCGTCGTTGCCCGTGCGGTTGGTCTGCTGCGGCTCGCGCACCGGCGTCACCACAATCTGCCCGATGCGGTAGGCATCTTCGGCCAGCTCGAACTGCGCGCGGTTGGCCTCGAAGAATGCCGTGATTTCCGCGTCGCTGACAGCCACCTTCTTCGTGACCTCGGCCTCGAGCACCTTCTGCGCCAGCATCTCGCGGCGCAGCTGATCGCGCATGTCGGCCGCCGTCAGGTTGCGCGCCGTCAGCTGCTGCTGGAACTGATCCTCCGGGATGTCCTTCCGTCCCTCGGTATATGCCGTGTCGAGCTCGCTGTCGGGCACCTCGAGCTTGAGGGCCTTGGCCTTGTTGACCAGGATGTCCTGGACGATCAGCTCGTTCAGCAGCGTCAGCTTGCCGGCCATCGCCTCTTCCTCTGACGGGGCGGGCGTGGCTGGCGCCGTCCGGCGATACGACTTCTCGACGAGGTCACGGCTGATGGGCCGGCCATCCACCGTGGCCCATGTGTCGGGCGAGGCAGTGGCTGGCGCGCCGCCGGTGCCCTTGCAGGCACTCACGAGCAGGGTCAGGCTCAGGACAGACAGCAGGGCACGACGGGCACGGGAAGCATTCAGCATCCCGACATTGTATAGGCCGAACGGCAGGCGTGTGCTATAAGCAGCGACAGTTTCCGACGTCCCCACCCGATCGGCAAGGAGCGCGCGACCCATGTGGCAGCACAACTATGAACCCCTCGGTGGCAGCCTGGCCCTCTCGGCCCCGGTCGCCGCCCTGCCCATCCTGGTGCTGTTCTTCCTGCTGGGCGTCTGGCGCCTGCCCTCGTGGAAGGCCGCGCTCGCGGCGCTCGCCACGGCGCTCGTGGTCGCCATTGGCATCTATGGCATGCCCGTGTCGATGGCGATCATCTCGACGGTCTACGGAGCCGCCTACGGCATCTTCCCGATTGCCTGGATCGTCTTCTCGTCGATCATGCTCTACCGCCTCGCCGTCGACACGGGAAAGTTCGAAATCATCAAGGACTCGGTCGGCAGCCTCACCGACGACCGCCGGCTGCAGGCGATGTTCATCGCGTTCTCGTTCGGGGCCTTCATCGAGGGGGCCGCAGGCTTCGGCGCACCGGTCGCCGTCTCGGGCGCGATGCTCGCCGGCCTCGGCTTCAATCCCTTCTACGCCGCGGGCATCTGCCTGCTCGCAAACACCGCGCCGGTGGCTTTCGGCTCGATCGGCATTCCCGTGACGACGCTCGCCAATGTGACAGGCCTGCCGGTGCTGCCGCTCTCGGCCATGGTCGGTCGACTCTGCGCCATGATTTCCGTCATCATCCCCGGCTACCTCATCGTCGTCATGGCCGGGCGGCAGAAGGCGCTCGAGGTGCTGCCTGCCATTCTGGCGTGCGGCCTGTCGTTTGCGGGAATGCAGCTCTTCGTCTCGAACGTCATGGGCCCCGAGCTGACGGATATCCTCAGCTCGCTCACCTGCATCATCGTGATGGTGGCGGTGCTCAAGCTCTGGAAGCCGGCGTCGATCATGCGCCTCGAGGGCGATGCCCCGGTGACCCATGCGGCGCTGAAGCACTCGGGACGCGACATCCTGCTGGCCTGGCTGCCCTACATGCTGCTGGTGGTGTTCGTACTGGCCTGGGGCGAACCGGCCGTCAAGGCGTCCATTGACCGGTGGACGCACAGCGTCATGCCCTCGTGGCTGCCGCAGGCGCCGACAGGCCTGAACGGCATCATGGTGCCCGGGCTGCACAATGCCATCACGCGCATCCCGCCCGTGACGACGGCCCCGGCGCCCTACGCCGCGGTGTTCACGCTCAACTGGCTGAGCGCCTCGGGCACGGCCTGCTTCCTGGCCACGCTGCTGACGGCGCTGCTGCTCGGCGTGAAGCCGCGGCAGGTGGCGGGCATCTATCGCGCCACCTTCGCGCAGCTGAGCTTCGCGATGCTGACCATCGCCTCGATGCTGGGGCTGGCCTACCTGATGAACTACTCGGGCATGACCTCGACGCTCGGCCTGGCCCTGGCGGCGAGCGGCGTCGCCTTCCCGTTCTTCAGTGCCGTGGTGGGATGGCTGGGCGTGTTCCTGACGGGCAGCGACACGTCGGCCAATGCGCTCTTCGGCAACCTGCAGGTGGTGACGGCCAACGCCCTCGGCCTCAACCCCGTGCTGACCGCCTCGGTCAACTCGGCGGCTGGCGTGATGGGCAAGATGATTTCCGTGCAGAGCATCGCCGTGGCCGTCGCCGCCACGGGCATGACGGCCGAGGACGAGAGCCGGCTGTTCCGGTTCACCATCAGGCACAGCGTGCTGCTGATGGTGGTGATGGGCATCATCTCGATGATCTTCGCCTACGCGCTGCCCTCACTCGTGCCGACGCTGCCTGCGACCACGCCCTGACGGGGGCGGGCCTGGCCGTGCGGCCGGCCCCATGCCTTCGACGCGGCGTGAGACATGCGCGTCGAGGCTTCACCGGGTGCCGGCTCGGAGGCGCACGGCGCCATCGATTCTGGCGAGGGCATCAGTCGAAGAGCGTCCCTCGGCACGGCGTCTCCTGGCCGACGAGCGCCTCGTGGATGTCGAGCGACGACTGGCAACCGGAACGGCGGACGCGGACGGCCACGCCCGCCGGCCCGTCTGCGCTACTGCGGCCGTCGGAACAGCCCGACGTAGACAGCCTTGCCGAGCACGTGGCCTTCCATGGCCTTCCACACCGCCGTGCGGGTCACCCAGGCATCGGCGCCGGCCGGCACATCGAGCTTCGTGTCGAGGGCATACAGCTCGAACGTGTAGTGGTGCTGTGGACCCGACGCCGGCGCGCCCGGGCCGCGGTAGACCGCGCCGCTGGCGCTGATCTGCTGGCTGCCGTCGGGCAGCGTCGCCCCCTTGGGCACGCCTTCGGGGAGGCCGGTCGCCGTGCCGGGGATGTTCCAGACCAGCCAGTGCACCTGGTCCTCGGTGCCACGGTTGCGCGCCACATCAGGGTCGCGCATGTGCAGCACGAAGCTCTGCGTGCCGGCCGGCACGTTCGTCCAGTTCAGGACGGGCGAAACCTGTTCGCCCGCCTGCGTGTACTTCACGGGAATGGGGTCGCCATCCGGGAACGCCGGGGTGGTCAGCGTCAGGGCGGGCCGGGGCGGCTGCGCCGGTCCCGCGCCCGGCGCGGGTGTCTGGGCCGCGGCCACAACAGGCAGGGCCAGCGCGAGGGTGGTGGTCAGCAGGGTGCGCATGGGCTTCATGCCGCACAGCATACGCGCTATGATTTTCGGATGCACGTCACACTTCGTTCGCGACTGTCAGTGGTGCTGTCGACGGCTGCGGTGGTCATCCTGACCGCGGCCTGCGGTGGCGGCTCTTCAACCCCGGCTGAGGCTCCGGCAGCGCCGGCTCCCGCAGCCGAGGCTCCGGCAGCAGCCCCGGCCACCCCGGCGGCCGCCCCGGCCGGTGTCATCATTCCGCTCGAACCCAAGGAAGGCAGCTCGTCGGGACACATCGACCTGTTCCGCTGGCAGGCCGTCCCCGGCGCCGAAACCTACGTGGTCAAGGTGACGGCCGTGACCGACGGCCGTGTGCTGTGGGAAAGCCCGGCCCTGACGACCGCCGAGGCGCACCTGCCCAACACGATTGCGCTCGAGCCGGAAGCCTACTTCTGGCAGGTCACCGCGTCGGCGGGCGGCAAGCCGGTGGCCGAAACCGGCGCCATCCGCTTCCTCGTCACCCCGTAACACTGCACGCGACCGTGCCCGGGTGCCACTCGGCGCCCGGGCCGTCGCGGCCCCGCTCCCCGAGCACCCTCCACACCGGGCCGTCGCGGCCCCTCTCCCGGGGCGCCCTCTGCCGGGACTGTCTCAGATCTTCGTCCCCAGCGCACGTCCCCGGCGTCATCCGTCCGGATCGCCCTCGCCTCTCTCCGGCCTCTGCATGCGGGCACCGGCTACGACTGCGGCAGCCCCTCGCTGAGCAGTCGCACCATCAGGTCGGGCCGCTCAGCGTGAATCCAGTGCCCGCCCTCCTCGGTGTGCAGGGTCAGGCCCTGCCCGGCAGCCGCCTGCAGCCGCGCCACCGCCGCCGCCGAAATCGCCTCGGACCGCGTTGCCTTCAGCACGTGAATGTCATGCCGTGCTGACCGCCGCTCGATGGGCGTCCACATGTCGGTGCGGAAGAAGTCGTGCAGCAGCGCGTCCATCACGTCAAAGTCGAGGCCCCAGCGCAGGTGGTCGTCGTCTCGGACGAGATTGGTGGCCATCCACTGCGCCACGCCGAGCTCGACGCCGCCGGCCACGAGCGCTTCCTGCGCCTCGGTGCGGCTGGCAAACCGCGCGGGCAGGCGGCGCACCAGGCGCAGCATGTCCCACGCGCTGCCGCTGGCGGGCTTCGTTTCCGGCGTGGAATCGATGACCCACACCTGCAGCGGCACGTCCTGCAGGGAGGGCAGCATCGCCAGCGCCACCTTGCCGCCATAGGAATGCCCGAGCACGGCGCGGGGCGTGACGCCGGCCGACGCCATCCACCCCAGTACCGCCTCGGCACAGTCGCGCACGCCGGGCGCACCCGGCCCCGGCCCCGAGTCGCCGTGGTGCGGGAGGTCGACGAGCCAGCACGCATAGTCGGGCCGCGCCGCCACCAGCGCACGCGCGATGCCCTGCCAGTTGCGCCCGCGGCCATAAATGCCGTGCAGCATCACCAGTGCACGCGGCGCATCATCGGCCCCAATGCACGAGGCCGCGAGTGTCGAGGGAGAAGCCATCTGGCTATTGAAGCACTGGTCGGCGATGGTGTGGAAACCGCATGATTCCCAGGGTCCCGGGCGACAGCGCCCTCGCATATCATGTCCCCGCGCAATGGTTCCAGTTCGTCCCGCGTTCGTCCTGGCCTTCGGCCTGTTCGTCAGCCTGTTCGTCACTCCACCACTCGCCGCAGCGCAGGCACCGCCCGCCACGACAGCGCCGCAGAAACATGCCCGGGCCACGCGCATCGAACGCGGGCGCATCACGATTGACGGGCAGCTCTCCGAGGCCGAGTGGCAGTCGACCCCCGTCGCCGATCAGTTCGTCCAGCAGCAGCCGTCGGAAGGCGCACCCGTCTCGCACGCCCACCGCTCCGAGCTCCGTTTTCTTTACGACGACGAGCACCTGTACATCGGCGCGCGTTTCCACGAAGACGAGCCCTCGCGCCTCGTCATCAACGAACTCCGCCGCGACTTCAACGCCCGCGCCGGCGACCTCTTCGTCGTCGTGCTCGACACATTCCTCGACAAGCTCAACGCCTACAACTTCCAGACCAATCCCGCCTGCGCCATCCGCGATTCGCAGTCCTACGACGATGGGCGCACCATCAATGCGAACTGGGACGGTGCGTGGACCTGCCGCTCGACCATCGATGGCGACGGATGGACAGTCGAAGAGGCGATTCCCTTCAAGCAGCTGCGCTTCCCGCGCAGCGAGACGCAGGTGTGGGGCCTGCAGGTCTTCCGCCTGATTCGGCACAGCAACGAACAGACGGTCTGGAATCCGGTGCCGCGCCAGTTCAACCAGTTCAAGACGTCGTACGCTGGCGTGCTCGAGGGCATTTCCGGCGTCAAGCCCGGCCGCAACATCCGCATCAAGCCCTTCGCCATCGGCGAGGCCCGTCGCCTGCAGCAGGTCGGCTCGACGCGGTTCGACGGCGGGCTCGACGCCAAGATCGGCATCGGCACCAACCTCGTGCTCGATGCGTCCCTGCGCACCGACTTTTCGCAGGTGGAAACCGATGCACAGCAGATCAACCTGACGCGTTTCAGCTTGTTTTTCCCTGAGAAACGTGAGTTCTTTCTCGAAAATCAGGGCGCCTTCCAGATCGGTCCACCGGCCTCGAGCAGCAGCAACCTCGTGCCGTTCTTCAGCCGCACCATCGGCCTGAGCGACACGGGCACCCCGATCCCGGTCGTCGGCGGGGGCCGCCTCACCGGCAAGGTGGGCCGCACCAGCGTGGCGATGCTCAACATGCAGACCGAACAGGAGGTCCGCGCCGGCGGACTCGCGCCGCTGCCGGGTGCCAACGTCAGCGTGCTTCGGCTGGGCCGCGAGTTCTTCCGCAACTCGTCGGCCGGCGTCTTCTACCTGGGGAAGGAGCGCGGAGCCGGCTACAACCGTCTCTTTGGCGCCGATACGCGCCTCAATCCCACGCGCGAATGGCAGGTCGACGGCATGATCATGCGGTCTGAGAAGAATGGCGTCGGCGAGGGTCTCGCCTGGCGCGCCGGCACACAGGTCGACCGGGGTCTCACGCAGTACACGCTGAGCTACACCTCGCTCGGTGACACATTCCGCGACGAGCTGGGGTTTGTGCCGCGGCAGGGCGTCGACATTCTCAACGCCAACCTCATGCGCCGACTGAGGCCACGGCGGGTGGCACGGCGCATCCGCGAGATCCGGCCGCAGCTGCCGATGTCGCGCTTCACGCGCAGCCGCATCAACCCGGCCACGGGGCGGCGCATCGGAGTCGAGACGGCACTCATCAGTCCCACCATGCAGGTCGAGATGGCGGACGCCTCGGTGGCCGAGGTGTCGGCCACATGGGACGAAGAGCTGCTGGTGTCACCCTTCCGGCCGCAGGGCATCCCCAGCGGGCAGTCGATTGCCCCGGGGCGGTATCAGTTCATCAACTATGTCGCGTCGTATGACGCGCAGGTCGCGCGCCGCTTCGCGCCGGGTGTGCAGCTGCGGGGCGGCGAGTTCTACGATGGTTCGCGCACGGGGTTCTCGCTGGGCGGCCGCCTGCGCGTCAGCGAGAAGCTGGCCACCACCCTCACCTACAGTCGCGACGTCATCACCCTGCCGGCCACGCGCTTCACCACGAGCCTTGCCGTGGCCCGCATCGACGCGTCGTTCTCGACACGGATGTTCCTGTCGGCCTTCATCCAGTACAACAGCGTCACGCGCCAGCTGGCCTCGAACATCCGCTATCAGCTGATTCACCGGCCGCTGAGCGACCTGTTCCTCGTCTACAACGACACGCAGTTCATCGACGTCAGCCGCCCCACAGCCCTCCAGGTGCCCGCGCGCGCGCTTACGCTCAAGTACACGCACCTGTTCAGCTTCTGAGCGACGCGCCGACGCTGCTCCGGTCGCCCGCGCGTCGCGGGGGCCACCCGTTCACCGCATCGGCTCGAGCATCAGCGTCACCGGCCCGCCACGGTCCTCGCCCGCCAGCACCACGACCGCCGTCGTTGTCCGCCAGCGCACGCGGCCCTGCACCGACGCGGTCGCCTGCAGCAGGAAATGCCCACCCATCGGCGCGACTGCTCGCGCATACGTGACGGCAAACGGCAGCGGGGCAGACCCGGTCGGTACGACCAGTACCTGCCGCGCCAGCGACGTCGCCGGGGCGTCGGCACGCGACGCCTCGACGAGCCGCACCTCGACGATGGCCCCAGGTGGCAGGGAGCGACCACCGTTCACGCTGACCGTGCCCTCGAGGCGCGCTGTCTCTGGCGCCCCGACCCAGCGGCAGTTGCGCGCCTGCACGCGCGCACCGCCCGCGTCAGACAGCACGAATGCACCGGGCTTGCCGCGCCACTGGCGCTGGGTCCCGAGATACAGGACGCCGCCTGCCTGCGGTATCTCGCGCAGGTCGAACGACGCTCCCTGAAAGTCGATCCGCAGCCCCTCGAGCCGCGGCCGCAGCACCACGCTGCGCGCATCGTCGCACGTCACCACCTGCGGCCCGATCGAAGGCACGAAGCTCTGGTGACCGTCGGGCACGCAGTCCTGTCGCAGGGTGTCGCTCTGCCCGGGAATCGACAGCCGCGCGCCGTCGCGCGTCACCCGCCATTCGCGGCGCTCGTTCACATAGCGGGGCTGCGACGGGCGCGGAGCCACGAGCCGCTCGAGTCGTCCGTCGAGAAAGAGATCGAGGCCCGCACCGGACGCCCACACCGGCACCACCAGATCGCCGCCGCATCGATAGGTGGTACGCAGCACGGGGTCGACACCAGCGCCTCCCGGTGCCCCCTGCAGCAGCAGGGACAGGAGCCCGATGACTGGCAGCATGACCATGCGGCCATCTTACAATCGCAGGGTGACCCGCCCGCGGGCCGCGAACCAAGGAGCCCCCATGCCGCGCCGCTACTGGCTGATGAAGTGCGAACCCGACGCCTACACCATCGAAGACCTGGAACAGGACGGACAGTCGAGCTGGGAGGGCGTGCGCAACTATCAGGCGCGCAACTACATGCGCGACGGCATGCAGGTCGGCGACGGGGTGCTCTTCTATGCCTCGAATGCCGACCCCTCGGGCGTGACCGGCCTGGCCACCATCGCGCGCGCCGGCTATCCCGATCACTTTGCCTGGACGAAGGGTCACCGCTACTTCGACGAGGCCAGCACCCCCGAGGCACCAGTCTGGTACATGGTCGACGTGGCCTTTCGTGAACGTTTTCCCGACGGCGTGCCCCTGGCCACCCTCAAGTCGACGCCCGGCCTCGAGCAGATGATGGTCACCCGCAAGGGCGATCGCCTCTCGGTGCAGCCCGTCACCAAAGCCGAGTTCGACATCGTGGTCAGGCTGGGCCGGAAGAAGGCGCGCGCATAAGCGCCGCGGCGTGGCCTGCCCGGGCCACGGGCATCAGTCTGACAGATCGGCTGGAAACACATGCCGTCCGTCGGGCCCGAGCGGCAGTGGCGTGACGGCCGCCACGGCGGACAGCGGCAGCACGCCGTAGAGGTGCGGGAACAGGGCGCCGCCCCTCGAGACCTCCCAGCGGAGCGCCTCGCCCAGCGCCCCGACACGCACGGCCACCAGCAGCAGGTGCGTGCGCCCGGCGAAGTGCCGGGCCGCCGTCTCGGCCACCTGAGAGGCCGATGACAGGTGAATGAACCCGTCCCTGACGTCGACCTCCGCGCCCGTAAAGACGCCTGCCGCTTCGGCCGCCTGCCAGGCGGCCACCTCGACAATCTTGTAAATCCGCTGATCGGTCACGAACAGGCCCTCCCGATGGTGTGCCTCATCGTAGAATGACCGCCGAAGGAGTGTGCATGTTCAGATATGGCCTCACGCTGCTGGCGCTGGTCGCCGCAGCCGCCACCGCCACCGCCCAGCCGGCGGCCCCGCCCGCCCGTCAGGGAGGCGCACTGCCCACGATCGAGGACCGCACCAGCGGCCTGCGCAGGATCGACGGCTACTATCCTCTCTACTCGGACGACCGGGCCGGCACGATGCTGCTCGAGATCGCCCATGGCGAGACGCCCTTCCTGTTTTCGAACGGCCTGGCCGCCGGACTCGGCTCGAATGACCTCGGGCTCGACCGCGGCATCGGTGGCCAGGGCCGCATCGTCTCGTTCCAGCGCCTGGGGCCGCGCATGGTGCTCGTGCAGCCCAACCAGACCTTCCGATCGAGCAGCAGCAATCCGCTCGAGCGCAAGGCTGTAGAAGACTCGTTTGCCAAGTCGATGCTCTGGGGCTTCACCATCGTGGCCGAGACCGGGCCGCGCGTGCTCGTCGATGCCACCGACTTCTTCGTGCGCGACGTGTTCGGCGCCGTCGCCGGTCTGCGGCCGGGCAACTACCGCGTCGACCGCACGCGCAGCGGCTTCAACCTGCCCAACGTGAAGGGCTTCCCGAAGAATACGGAAGTCGATGTCATCCTGACCTTCGTCAACGAGCAGCAGCCCTCGGGGCGCGGCGGCGCCGGGCCCATGCAGGGCCCCGAGCAGATTCCCGCGCCTGCCGTGGCCGGCATGATCGGCCGCACGAGCGGCATGTTCTCGGGCACGGTCGCCAGCGTGACGCCCACGCCCGACTCGGTCACGCTGCGCCAGCACATGTCGTTTGTCGAGCTGCCAGACAGCAACTTCACGCCGCGTGTCGACGATCCGCGTGCCGGCTACGGCGGCCTGGCCTTCGCTGATTACAGCGCGAAGGTGAACGAGCCGATGATTGTGCGCTACATCCGCAAGCACCGGCTGCAGAAGAAGGATCCGAAGGCTGCCGTCAGCGAGCCGGTGAAGCCGATCGAATACTGGGTCGACCCCGGTGCGCCACCCGATGTGCAGAAGGCGCTGATTGAGGGGGCCTCGTGGTGGAACCAGGCCTTCGAGGCCGCCGGCTTCCGCAACGCGTTCAAGGTTGCGGTGCTGCCCGAGGGCGCCGACCCGATGGACATCCGCTACAACATGATCAACTGGGTGCACCGCTCGACCCGCGGGTGGAGCACGGGCGGATCGATCGCCGACCCGCGCACCGGGGAAATCATCAAGGGCACGGTCACGCTCGGCTCGCTGCGCGATCGCCAGGACCACATGATCATCGAGGGCCTGCTGTCGCCCTACAAGTCGGGCAACGAGGTCTCGCAGGTGGCCTACGACACAGCAATGGCGCGCATCCGCCAGCTGTCGGCGCACGAGGTGGGCCACACGCTCGGCCTCGGCCACAACTACTACGACAGCACGAAGGGCCGCATCTCGGTGATGGACTATCCGCAGCCGCTGGCCGAGCTCAGGCCCGACGGCACCCTCGACCTGTCGAAGGCCTACACGGCCGAAATCGGCGCGTGGGACAAGGTGGCCATCAATTTCGGCTATCGCGAGTTCGTCCCGGGCACCAACGTCGACGCCGAGCTGACGCGCATCCTCACGGAGGCGTGGGACCAGGACCTGCGCTACTTCACGAACCAGGACTCCAACATCCACCCGCGCGTCGAGCAGTGGTCGAACGGGGTCAACCAGGCCGATGAACTCGATCGGCTCATGAAGATCCGCCGCTCGGCCCTCGACCGCATGGGCCCAGAGACGATCCGCACCGGCGCCCCGATGGCCACCATCGAGGAGCCGCTGGTGCCGGTCTTCATGTATCACCGCTACACGGTCGAAAGCGCCTCGTCCATGATTGCCGGCCAGGACTACATCTACGCCATGCGCGGCGACGGCCGCACGCCGGTGAAGTGGGAATCGGCGGCCAATCAGCGCAAGGCCCTCGAGTCGCTGGCCGCCACGCTGAAGCCGTCTGAACTTACCATTCCGAAGAAGGTGCTCGACAGCATCCCGCCCCGTCCACCCGGCTTTGCGATGCACCGCGAGCTGTTCCCGCGGACCACGGGCGAGGGCTTCGATCCCATTGCGCCGGGGGCCATCGCGGCCGACGTCACGATCGGCTTCGTGCTCGATTCAGACCGGGCCGCGCGCATGGTGGCACAGCATGCCGTCGACCCGAGCCTGCCCGGGCTGGACGAGGTAATCGACCGGCTGGTGAAGGCCACCTTCGATGCCACGGCCGCCAATCCCTATGAGGAGGAAATCCGCCGCGCCACGCAGCGCGTGATGGTCGACCGGCTCATGGGTCTGGCCGCCGCCAACCAGAACGCGCAGGTGCGCGCCCTGGCCTCGCTCAAGCTGCAGCGGCTGGCCGCGCGCATCGCGCCCGAGACGGGCAAGTCGGATGCCGACGCCGCGCAGCACATGCTGCTGGCCTCCGACATCCGGCGCTTCCTCGAGCGCCCCAACGCGCCGACCACCATGCTGCCGGCGGCCCCGGCACCGCCGGGCGCACCGATCGGCGACGAAGGGCCGCAGTGGCTGGCCCGCCCGCCGCGCTGAGCTATCGCGTCGGACAATCAGCCGGCAGGGGACGCCAGCCTTCCACATCCAGCACGACCTGGGTGTAGTTGGCGTCCCGGCCGGCCATCCCGCTGAGGGGCGAGGGGCCAGGCCCGATGCTGACCCCGCCGCCCAGCGGCATGCCGCCCTGATCCATCTGCCCCCGGCGGATCAGCCCGGT
This sequence comes from uncultured Bifidobacteriaceae bacterium, assembly GCA_964643765.1. GTDB lineage: Bacteria > Acidobacteriota > Vicinamibacteria > Vicinamibacterales > UBA2999 > VFZN01. The sequence continues at coordinate 169,324 of CAZXTM010000002.1, forward strand.
CACTTCAATCATCTGGCCTTCCGCGCGCTTGAGGTCGTTGAGCAGCGCCTTCTTGCCCGACAGGCGGAAACGCCGGCCTGGCGGCACCGACGACCGCGACTCGTGCTCGGGGCTCTCCATCACCGTGAAGGCCACGCCCTTCGCGCAGCCGGTGATGGTGATGCGCATCGAGTCTGTCGGCACCGGCTTCTCCTGGGCCGCCGTCCCGGCCCACGCCCCGGCCATCATCAGCATCGTCACCACGCCCGCTGCGACCCTGTTGCGACCCGTCATTGCGTGTCCTCCTTCGCTGGTGCTGGCTGTCTGATCCCGGTGGCGCTCCACCCGCCAGCGCGGTATCGTCCGGGCCTCAGGCGCGCCCGGCAAACTCGCGCGTTTCGGTGTGCACCTTGATGCGTTCACCTTCCTTGATGAAGAGCGGCACGCGCACTTCGAGGCCGGTGTCGACAATGGCCGGCTTGGTCACCCCGCCGCTGGCGGTGTTGCCACGCTCGCCCGGCTCGGTCTCCTTCACCGTCAGTTCGACAATCGAGGGCAGCGTGATGGCGATCGGCTGACCGTTGTACTTCTGCACCTCGACGACCAGGTTATCCGACAGCAGCAACCGATCATCGCCCAGGACGTCGGCCGTCAGCGTCAGTGTCTCGAAGCTGGCCTGGTCCATGAAGTGGTAGCCGTCGGCGTCGCTGTAGAGGAACGCGGCGGGGATGAAGTCGAGGTCGGGTTCCTTGAACTTCTCGCCGGCCTTGAAGGTCTTGTCGAAGACCGCCTGCGTGATGAGGTTGCGCATCTTGAGGCGCACCAGGGTCTGCCCTCCGCGGGCTGTCGGCTTCGAGACCTCGAAGTCGAGGCACAGGTAGGGTGCGTCCTCGAACTCGAAGTAGGTCTTCCGCTTGATGTCAATCGCTTCCAGCAGTGCGCCCATGCAGCTCCTCACAGGCATGGTAACGCGTTTAAGATGAAGGCAGAGAGGCACCCCCTTGCGCATGACCCCCCGCCTGCTTCGTCTGCTGCTCCCGGGTCTGCTGCTGGCCGCCACCTTCGCGGTTTCGGCCCAGACCCGGGTCGAGCCACCGAAGAACCGTTACACGATTGAACAGGACGTGCAGATGGGCCGCGAGGCGGCGGCCGAGGTGCGTCGCGAGTACCCGATCATCGACGACCCGGCCATCGACGTCTACCTCGACGGGCTCGGCAAGCGGCTGGTCGCGGTGGCCCCGCCCGAGCTGAACCATCCCCAGTTCCAGTATTCGTTCACCCCCGTCAACCTCAACGACATCAACGCCTTTGCGCTGCCGGGTGGCCCGATGTTCGTCAACCGCGGAATGGTCACGGCCGCCACGACCGAGGGTGAAGTCGTGGGCGTGATGGCCCACGAGCTGGCGCACGTGCTGCTGCGCCATGGCACAGCCAATGCCACGAAGGCGCAGGGCTTCCAGCTCGGAGCGCTGGCCGGCGTCATTGCCGGGGCCGTCGTGGGCGGCGGCTGGGGCGAGGCCATCTCGCAGGGCTCGCAGCTGGGCCTCGGCACCTGGCTGCTCAAGTACAGCCGCGATTACGAGAAGCAGGCCGACCTGCTCGGCGCGCAGATCATGGCACGCGCCGGCTACGACCCGCGCGACCTGGCGCGCATGTTCGAGACGATCGGACGGCAGTCGAAGGGCACCCCCCCGCAGTGGCTGAGCAGCCATCCGAACCCTGGCAACCGCTCGCAGTACATCGCACAGGAGGCCGCGCTGCTGACCGTCGCTGCCGCCGCGGACACCAGCGGCTTCGCCCCGGCGAAGGCCCGATTCGAGGCGCTGCCCGAGCCGCGCCGTGCATCGACGGGCGGACGTCCGGCGTCTGGGGAAAGCGTGTCGGTCGGCACGGTTGGCCGGCCGGTACCCAACCCGGCGCGCACATGGCGCACCATGCGCGGCGGGCGCCTGTTCGAGGTCGACATCCCGTCGAACTGGACGGCCGTCTCGTCGAACAACAACATCAAATACGTGCCGCAGAATGCCTATGGGCCGCTGCGCGGTACCACCGTGCAGACGCACGGCGTCGAGTTCGGCACGCTGCGCGCCTCGTCACGCGATCTGGCGCGCGCCACCGACGACTTTGTCTCGATCCTGAGGCGCGGCAACGCCGACATGCGCCTGGCGGGCAGCAGCGCCACCATGCGGATGTCAGGGCACACGACGCTCGCGACGCCGCTGACCAACCGCTCGCCGCTCGGCGGCACCGAGCGCGTGCAGGTGTTCACGACGCTGCTGGCCGACGGCAGCCTGTTCTATTACCTGACGGTGACGCCCGACGCCGACGCGTTCACTTATGACCCGATCTTCGACCGCATCGGCCAGTCGCTGCGGCTGCTGGACCGGTGATCCTCACGCGACATCAGGCAGGCACCACGCACACGGCAGACAGGCCCGACACGGGCGCCCGCGGTCGTTTCCGCACGCGCTCAATGCCGGAGGTGCGGCGGGCACCGCCGCGCACAAGAGGGATCCGTCCACACTCGGGGTGCCTCGGTGACGGCATCTCCGTCGCTGACAGCCCGACGCCACGGACCGGAACTAGCCGCTCGCCCGCACCGCACGGAGCCCGGCGACGGGCACCATCTGAGGCCAGCCGGCCCGCGCCGCCACTTCCACCAGCACCATATGCGGCACCGTGAGCGCCGCCAGCCCCACGAAGATCAGCTGCATCACGGCAGCATCCAGCGCCTGCGACCCGAGCAGCCGCCACGCGATGAGCGCCGCCAGGGCCGTGCCCGCCATCGGCCACGCGGCCGCGTGCACCAGGGCGCGCACCGATATCGTGCCTTCGTCCATCGCGGCGCGCAGCAGGTGCCGCAGACTGTGCATCAGGCAGAAGAACACCGTGAAGCTCACGAGCGGCGGCGCGCAGGCCGACAGCACCGCGACGACCGCCATGTCTGCGCCCGTCATCGGACGACGCCGCGCCTCGACGAGCGACAGGGCCAGCGTCAGGGCCAGCAGGGGCAGCGCGACCAGGCGCATACCCTGGGCCACCGGCATCGCCGCTTCGGCCCCGGCCACGAGACCCAGCAGCCGTTCTGTCTCGGCGCCGTAGCACACCATCGGCAGCACGACGACCGCAGCGCCATAGGCCAGGCGCGACAGCCAGTGCGCCCCTGACACCAGATCTTCAGAAAAATGCAGCAGGGAAATCAGCAGGAAGCCGGCGAGGAACAGCGCCGGGGCCAGCACCCACACGAGCACCACACCCAGCGCCAGGCCGGCATAGCACGCCGCAAACACCGCCCACTCTGCCGGCCTCGAAAACCGGTAGACACGCGCCGCCAGCAGCGGATCGATGGCCCCATGCGGCAGGCCCACCAGGCCAATCAGCCCGGCCGCCACCATCAGCTCCGTATGCGCGCCGAGACGCGCGCCGACCAGGGCTGCCGCGCAGGCTGCAGCGGCTGCCACGTAGAACATCTGACTCTGCCAACGAGGGACCGGGGCCATGCGATCCTCCAGCGACAAAAGCGACAGGTGCCAGGACACGGCCCGGCACCTGACTGAAGACAACCGACGCTACTTGCTCTCGGTCTCGCTGACGGCGACCGACCAGATGATCACGCCGAACGCGATCTTGTTCACGACATCGGCAAAGTTGTAGACGATGTTCAGCATGCCCATGCTGTCGGCGGGGTTGCCACCGGTGAGATAGCCGACAAAGTAGCCAATCGGATACACCGCCCAGCCGAACGTCACAATCAGACGCATCGTCTTGTAGGCTGACTGCACCGAGGCCGGCGCATCACCCGCTGCCGCCTTCGACGCTTCGCCGGCGAAGATCTCGTAGAGCACCGCGACCCAGAACAGCATGCTCACGATGAACGCCGGCCACACGCCCACGTAGCCCGCTTCACCGACATAGCCCGCGACCAGCATGGCCGTCGTGCTGCCGATGAGGCGCCAGAAGATGCCCGACGAGGCGCGCCCGATGGCCGAGAGGATCAGGTGGAACTCGGTAATCAGCAGTGGTACCGTGATGAGCCAGTCGATGTAGCGATACACCGTCGGCGTCGACCCGGTGGCAATCCACACTTCACGCATGTAGAAGTAGTGGGTGGCCGCCACCAGCGTCACGAGGCCTGACACGGTCAGCGACGTCTTCCACTTGCCCGCGACGCGCTGCGTCTCGAGGAAGAAGAACGCCGTCGCAGCCACAAGGGCCATCGAGATCAGCCAGAACGAGATGCCGACAAAGTCGCTGGATTCCAGCGTCTTGGCCGCCTGTGCCGAGGCCATCGATGGCAGCAGGGCCATCAGCGCCAGGGCCGACGCAACGCGAAAACGGACCATACCGTAACCTCCTGAGAGAGTCCCTACGAGGACAACCTGGTCGTGCTTCGATTGCTACTGCACATCCGGGAAGATGCACACGCCGTGGGTAGGACGTCTGAGGATTCAGGCGGGGTTCGTCACCGCCGCAAATAATTGCGGCCGTCACAATAATCCATACTTATGTGACGGCCGCCTACACACTTGACGGGAGCGCAGGGCGCGCATCCCTTGACCGAACGGGTTACTGCCGGGTCGCCGTCCAGGAACCGCCGGCCGAGGTCGTGCCCTTCATCGCATTGCCCGAGACGGTGCCGGTGTACTTCACCGTGCCCACCGTGAACATGATCTGCTCGCCGCGCATCTTCGCGTCAACGATGGACGTGCTGCCAAGCGAGCCGTTCAGCATCTGGAACTCCTGCTGCAGCACCAGCGGTCCCTGCGGCGTCTGCCACGTGCCTGCCACCTTCGCCGGCACCACCCACAGCATCGCCTGGCACCAGCTCGAGCAGTTCTCGGTCACGTTGGCCGTCTCGTCGGCCATCCAGTCTTCCATCGTGAACGAATTGGTCACGATGCGCGTGCCGGGCTTGAGGCCCAGCAGCTTCGGCCGCAGCTTCATGTTGATCGACGGCAGCAGGAACATCGTGATCACCTGCGCCTTCGACAGGTCGGCCTCGAACAGGTCGCCTTCCACGAACTGCGCCCGGTCGCCCACCTTGGCCTCGGCCGCCGCACGCCGCGCCAGCGCCACCATGTCGGGATTGAACTCGACGCCCAGCGCACGCGAGCCGCGCCGCGCCGCCGTGATCACCGTGCGCCCGTCGCCCGACCCGAGATCGATCAGGTAGTCGTTCGGCGTCAGCTGGCCCAGGTCGAGCATCTTCTCGACCAGTGCCTGCGGCGTCGGCACCCACACCACATCCTTGCCCGCCTGTCCCACCGTCGGTTCATACGGCTTCGGCGTCGTCTGCGCCGCCGCCGTCGTCGCCAGCGCCAGCACCCACACCCCCAGCATCAGTCGGAATCCAGATCGTGTCGTCATGCCCATCTCCACGCAGAGCATCATACGCCGGTCAGGTCCTCCAGCGAGCGCCAGCGGTCGCGTATCTTAAGAGGCACTGTGGCTTCCACCCATTCCGCTCCCCTGGCCGTCTGGAAGTTCGGGGGCGCCTCGCTGGCCGATGGCGCCGCCATCGCCCGCGCCGCCGCCCGTATCGCCGCCCATCGCGGCCCGCTCGTCATCGTCGCCTCGGCCCTCGGCGGGGTCACCGACCAGCTGCTCGCCGGTGCCACCCATGCCCTGCAGGGCCGCGAGCGCGAGGCCCTGGCCATCGCCGACGCCCTGCGCGAGCAGCACCGGCGTGCCGCCCGCGCGACACGCGCCACCGGTCGCGCCCGGCGCGCCCTGCTCGACACCATCGACCTGGCCCTCATCGGCTACTGCGACCTGTGCCGGGCCATCGGAGTGCTGCAGCACCTGGCGCCACGCACACAGGACGCCCTCGTCGCCCGGGGGGAGCAGTTGTCGGCAGCCCTGCTCGCCGCCGCCATCGGCAGCCACCGCCGCCAGGCCGAGTTCGTTGACGCCCTCGACGTGATGCGCACCGACCCGCACCACGGCGGCGCCACCCCCCTGCTGGCCGACACGACCCGACAGGCCCGTGCGCGCCTGCGCCCCCTCCTGACACGCGGCCGCATTCCCGTGGTTCCCGGCTTCATCGGCCGTGCGCCCGACGACAGCATCACCACGCTCGGACGCGGCGGCTCGGACCTCACCGCCACCACGCTCGCCCGCGTGCTCGGCGCCCGCGAGGTGGTCCTCTGGAAGGATGTCCCCGGCATCCTTACCTCCGACCCGAGAGTCGTACCTGATGCACGCCTGATTACGGAAATGCATCACCAGGAGGCCGCCGAGGTGGCTCACTACGGCGCCAAGGTGCTGCATCCGCGCGCGCTGATTCCCATCACGGGCACGCGCATCACCCTGCAGGTGCGTTCATTCATTCATCCCGACCAGCCCGGCACCATGGTCACGGCCAGGCACGCCGCCCCCGGCCATCCCGTCAAGGCCCTCGCCACGCTCGCCGGCCAGGCCGTCGTCAGTGTAAGCGGCAAGGGCATGGTCGGCGTGCACGGCATCGCCGCGCGCACCTTCGCCGCCGTCGATGCCGAGCGCCTGTCGGTGTCGACCATCTTCCAGGGCTCCTCCGAAAACTCCATTGGCTTCACCGTGCCCGCCACGGAGGCGGAGCGGGCCGTCGCACGCATTTCCGCAGCATTTGCCCAGGAGATCGCCACGGGGCTCATCGACGAGGTCACGGCACGCCCCGGCGTGTCGGTGCTGGCCGTCGTGGGCGACGGCATGGCCGGCACCCCCGGCATTGCCGCGCGCGTGTTCTCGTCGCTCGAGGACGGCGGCGTCAATGTCATCGCCATCGCCCAGGGATCCTCTGAACGCAACATCTCGTTCGTCGTCGATTCGTCACAGGCCACCGAGGCCGCGCGGCGCGTGCATGTGGCGTTCCAGCTCTCGAAGATCGGCGGCGGCCAGGCGGGCCGTATGCCGTTCACCGATGTGATCCTGCTGGGCTTCGGGGGCGTCGGCCAGGCCCTGGCCGCGCAGATTGCGTCCCTCGAGATCACCGCGCACATCCGCGTGGTCGGGGTCATCGACCGGTCGGGCTATGTGTTCGACCCGTCAGGGCTGACGGCGTCGGCGCTCCGTCGCCTCATCCGGCAGAAGCGCAGCGGGCACACCCTCGCACAGTCCGGCGGCCAGGTGGCCACGGCCGAGGCAGCCCTGTCGCACATGACGGCGCACGCGCTCTCGCGACCCGTCGTGGCCGATGTCACCGGCGACGAGACCGGCCCCTGGCTCACCGCTGCCCTCACGCATGGCTGCGATGTGGTTTTGGCCAACAAGAAGCCGCTCGCGGTCAGTGCCCGCGAACATCGTCTCCTGTTCGACACCGCCCGGCAGCACGGGCGCCGCATCCGGTTCGAGGCGACCGTGGGCGCGGGCCTGCCGGTCATCGATACCTGGCACAAGCTCGACGAAACCGGTGATCGCGTGCGCCGCATCGAGGGCTGCGTCAGCGGAACGCTGATGTTCGTGCTCGATGCCGTCTCACGCGATCAGCGCTTCTCTGACGCCGTGCGCGAGGCCATGGCCCGCGGCTGTGCCGAGCCCGATCCGCGCGACGACCTCAACGGAGCCGACGCCGGTCGAAAGGCCCTCATCCTCGCGCGCCTGCTCGGCTACGAGGGACCGCCGATCAGGCCGGAGTCGCTTGTGCCGGCATCGATGCGCACCTGGACGCGCGAACGCTTCCTCGAGCACCTGCCGGCCCTCGACGCCCCCTGGGCTGCGCGGGTGGCTCAGGCGCGTGCGCGCGGCCGTGTCTGGCGATACGTGGTGTCTGCCACGCCTCGCGGGGCGGCGGCGGCCCTCGAGCAGGTGCCCGCGTCCAGCCCCATGGGCGCGGCCGGCGGCACCCGCAATCTGCTGGTCTTCACCTCAGACCGCTACCGTGCCGAGCCGCTTGTCATCAGCGGGCCCGGTGCCGGCACCGAGGTCACCGCCGCCGGCATCCTGAACGACATCAGGGCACTCAGCCGGGAATGACGCGACCACGGCCTCGCGGGCATCGGGCGTCGATGGGCACCGGCGTCCGCAACGTACAATAGGCCATGATGAAGGGCATCATCCTCGCCGGCGGCGCCGGCACGCGCCTGTATCCGGTCACCCGCGTGGTGTCCAAGCAGCTGCTTCCGGTCTACGACAAGCCGATGGTGTTCTATCCGCTGAGTGTCCTGATGCTCGCCGGCATCCGCGACATCCTCGTCATCTCGACGCCGGACGACACCCCGCTCTTCGAGCGGCTGCTCGGCGACGGCGCGGCCTGGGGCCTCAACATCTCCTATGCCGTCCAGCCGTCACCGGACGGACTGGCGCAGGCCTTCATCATCGGGCGAGAGTTTGTCGGCACCGACAGCGTGGCGCTCGTGCTCGGCGACAACATTTTTTACGGCAGCGACCTGTCCGCCGAACTGCGCCGCGCGGCCAGCCAGCCAGCCGGCGCGACTGTCTTCGCCTATCAGGTGCGCGATCCCGAGCGCTATGGGGTCGTCGAGTTCGACCGCGAGGGCCACGCCGTCAGCCTCGAGGAGAAGCCCCGCCAGCCCCGCTCGCGCTGGGCTGTGACCGGCCTCTACTTCTACGACAACCAGGTGCTCGATATCGCCACATCGCTGACGCCCTCGGCGCGCGGCGAGCTGGAAATCACCGACGTCAACCGCACCTATCTCGATCGCCGGCAGCTGAACGTCGTCCAGCTCGGGCGCGGCTATGCGTGGCTCGACACGGGCACCCACGAGTCGCTGCTCGAGGCGTCATCCTTCATTGAAACGGTGGAGCAGCGGCAGGGACTCAAGGTGGCCTGCCCCGAGGAAATTGCGTGGCGTCTCGGCTACATCACCGATGCGCAGCTCGAGGCGCTCGCCACGGGTCTCGGCAAGTCGAGCTACGGCGCCTACCTGCGCGACCTGCTGCGCGACGGGCAGCGCTGACCCTACGCGGCCACGCTGCTCGCCACACTCCACCAACGTCGCCGCTACTTCTTGAGGGTCATGCCGACCAGTTCGGCCACGGCCCCGCCGGTCGTCTGCGCGGCATTCAGCCCCAGACGGAAATCCTTGTCCGTGAAGGTGGCAAACACGTCGGTCGGCTGGTGCCAGTGCGGATCCCAGCCGCTGCCCACGTGCACACCACGCTCGTTCTCGCGCAGGCTAATCGCCGGGACGACATCCATGAACGGCGTCGAGTCGGTGTTGGTCATGTGCGGCCCCACCTGCGCCGGATAGTCGGTGGCATACCGCTCATTGGCCCCGTGGAAGAAGAACGCCAGCTTCATCGCGGCCTCCGACATCTTCGCCGTCGACTGGAACTCGATGTTCACGTCGGCCTCGGGCCGCTGTTCGGGGCTCATCGTGCCATCAGGCCGCGGAGCACCGTGGTCGAACAGCATCATGTCGTGCTGAATCATGCCCAGCCACTTCGGCTCGGGGTAGCGTCCCGACCCGGCCGGCGATTCCTTGCCCTGCAGCGCCGCGCGCTGCTCGACATAAGCGCGCGCGCCGTTGAGGCCCGTCTCCTCGTTGTTCCACAGCACGAACCGGATGGTCCGTTCGGTCACCACGTCGGGCATGCTGAAAATCCGCGCCAGCTCCATCACCAGCGCCGTGCCCGATCCATCGTCGTTGGCCGCCTCGCCCCAGCCGTGCCCGTCCATGTGCGCCCCGACGATGTACATCTCGTTCAGATACTTCGTGCCGACCTTCGTGCAGTAGACCTGTTCGCGGCGTCCCGGCGTGCTGGGCTCTGCATTCAGCGCCCGCAGGGCCTCGTTCGGCTGCCGCTGCGGATCGGTGTTCACGCCCGTGCGGCCGCGATTGCCGCGCGGACGCCCGCCCCCCACCGACCGTTCAATCGCATTCGGGTCGCGAGGGCGTTGCCCTCCACCCGAACCCGCCGGGGCCGGCGGCGGCGGGTTGTACTCGTACTGCATCCGCTCGGTCGGGCAGCCATAGCTGCGCAGCTGCGCCTCGATCCAGTCGATGGCCTTGCGGTTGCGCTCGGTCCCCTGCCGACGGTCGCCGAACTGCGTCAGCCCCTTGATCGTCGCCTTATAGCGTTCGAGGTCGAGCCGAGACACCAGTGCCGTCACATCCGGCATCGGGTTCGGCGGTGGCACGGTCGGGCCCGACTGCGCCCATCCTGCAGTGGCGGCCATCAGCACGGCGGCCGAACCCATCAGCATGCGCTTCATCATCATCGTCCCCCTACAGCAGGCCGGCTCGGCGCAGGGCCCCCATGGCCTCCTGCGACCCCACCGCGAGAAACAGCGCCACGATGCCGACCAGCAGCAGGTTCGTCAGCCAGTGATTACGCGGCACCGCGGCGGTCCACGCCACGCGGTTGTTCAGATACAGCAGCGTCGCCGCCAGGAACGGCACAAACAGGCTGCCCACAATCGTGTAGGTGACGATGACCACCAGCGGACTGCCGGTGAAGGCCAGCGGCAGCGGCACGAGCGTGATGAAGATCAGCGCGCGCCGGTACGGCACGCTGGTCACCTGCGTCAGCGCCTCGCGGGCCTGGCCCGTCGCCCCCGTCATGACACTGTAGAGGTCGGCATACAGGTACGGCACGCTCTGCCAGACCCCCAGCAGCGACGCAAACACGGCCGCCCAGAAGCCGGCCGAGTAGGCCACGCGGCCAAACGTGCCCAGAATCGTGCCGAGCGTCTCGGCCATCTTCGGCACCGCCTGCGCATCCGTGATGGTGACGCCCGGCAGGAAGAAGGCCCGGTTGGCAATCAGCATGATCGACAGCCCGAAGATGGCAGTGAACAGGTAGGCAATGCCCACGTCCGCCCGCACATAGCTCAGGAAGCCCGCGCCGCGCATGCCTTCCTCGCGCATCCAGTAGTTGTACGACAGCATCGTGACCGACCCGCCGATGCCGCCAATCAGCGACAGGACATAGGTGCCCGAATTGTCGGGAATCGTCGGCACGAGCAGCCCCTGCAGGGCCGTGGCCGGGTCGCTCAGCGTCAGCACCGCACAGATGAGGATGCTGAAGCCCATCACGCCCACCAGCAGCTTCATCACCTGCTCGAAGCGCGCGTAGCCGCCGAACCAGACCAGCACCCCGCCCACGAGGCTGTGCAGCACCGCCCCCCACGACTGCGGCACCGCTCCCCCGGTAAGGTTCGCCAGGCCGAGGCCCGTGGCATTGGTCAGCGCCGCGCTGACCGCCACCGTCCACAGCACCAGATAGAACACGAAGTAATACTGCACCCAGCGCGGCAGGTAGGCCGACCACCCCTCAACCACGGTCTGGCCCGTGGCCAGCTGGAACCGGGCGATGCCTTCGCTCAGCACAAACTTGAAAAACGCCCCGAGCGCAATGGCCCAGAGCAGCACCACGCCGTACTTCGCCCCGCCCACAGTGGCCGACACGACATCTCCCGATCCGATGCCGGCCGCCGCCACAACCAGTCCAGGGCCCGCCAGCTTCCACACACTCGTGGCCGGGGGCGCTTTCATGTCAGACACGTGGTCTCCTCCGCGCCGTCGAGGGTATCATGCCGTCGAAAGGACCCGACCCATGCGAACTGCCTCCTCCGTACCGAGTGCCCTGCTGGGCGCGCTGCTGCTGGCCGTGCCCGCGCACGCGCAGACGCCCGCCCCCACCCCGACGAACACCACGGCCACCGCCATTCCCGGCGTCGTCGCAGCAGGGGCCACGGTCGAGTTCATCAAGTCGGGCTTCACCGGCACGGAAGGGCCCGTGGGCCTGCCTGACGGGCATCTCATTTTCACGGAGACGCAGGCCAATCGCATCACCCGCATCGATCGCGACTCGGGGGCGACGTCGACATTCCTCGAAAACACGAACGGATCGAATGGCCTCGGTTTCGATCAGCAGGGCCGGTTGATTTCGGTCCAGACCACCCCGGGTGCCGCGCGGATTGGCGTGATCTATCCGGCCAGTGCCGTCACCACTCTCACCGACAACTATCAGGGCAAGCCCTACGGACGACCGAACGACCTCGTCGTCAGCCGGAGTGGCCACGTCTACTTCACCGAACCCGGCCCGAATGCCACCCCGGGCCAGCCGCCGCCGACGCCAGCCCTGCCGCCGTCCGTCTATTTCCTGCCGAAGGGCGGCACCTCCGTGCTGGTGGCCACCGGCATCGAGCGGCCAAATGGCATTGTGCTGAGCCCCGACGAGAAGACGCTCTACGTCAACAACACCTCGGGCGAATACATGGTCGCCTTCGATGTCGCGGCCGACGGCTCCACCAGCAATCGCCGAAACTTCGCCAGGTATGCGTCGGTCACCCGCAATGATGCCGGCGCGGTCAACAGCGGGGCTGACGGGCTGGCCGTTGATGCCGAGGGCCGCATCTACTGCGCGGCCATCGGGGGGGTGCAGGTGTTCAGCCCGAAGGGCGAGCATCTCGGCACCATCCCCGTGTCTCTCCAGCCGCAGAACATCGCGTTTGCCGGCGCTGACCGGAAGACGCTGTTCATTGTGGGCCGCGGAGCCGCCTTCCGTGTGCGCGTGCTGACCCCGGGCTTCGCGGGCCGCGCCAAGTAACCGTCCGACAACACAGGTGACCATGATGATGACCGGTTTCTCCTGCCGCACTGGTGCGGTGGTCCTGACGGGCCTGCTGATGGCGGCGCCCGCCCTCGCACAGTCGACAGCCGCGCCAATCGTCGCGGCCGCAGCGCCCGGTGAACTGTCAGCCGCGCGTGAGACTGATCCGCCTGACCCGTGGTTCGGCACGTTCTCAATCATCGCCGTCGACCCCACGACCGGCGAGATGGGTGTCGGCGTGCAGTCGCGGGCGTTCGGTGCCGGCGCAGCGGTGCCGTGGGCCAAGCCCGGCGTCGGTGCTGTCGCCACGCAGGCCTCCGCCAACCGTCTCTACGGTCCGAAGGCCATCGCGCTGCTCGAGCAGGGTCTCTCGCCAGAAGACGTCGTCAAGCGCATCACCGACGAAGATGGGGGGCGCGATTCGAGGCAGGTGGCGGTCATCGACGCCAAGGGACGGTCGGCCGTCTACACCGGGCGGCGCGTCATCAGCCGCAACAACGACCCCAAAGACCCCGTGCATCTGGGAAACTACGCCGGGCATGTCAGCGGGCTCAACTTCTCGGCGCAGGGCAACACACTGGCGAGCCCTGCCGTGGTCGAGGCCATGGCCAGGGCCTACGAGTCGACGAAGGGCACGATGGCCGACCGCCTGATGGCAGCCCTCGATGCGGGACAGGCGCAGGGCGGAGACACCCGTGGCATGCAGTCGGCGGGCATCCTGGTCGTCAGGCCGCTCGATCCGAAGTCGGAATCCACGGTCGAGCGCGTGGTCGACATCAGGGTGGATGACGCGGACAATCCATTCGTGGAACTTCGACGCCTGCTGCGCATGACGCAGGGCGAACCGGCACGTCTGGTGGCCCGCGGGAATGAACTCGCCACGGCGGGCCGGCACGACGAGGCCGCGGGAGCATTCCGAGAGGCGCTGACCATCAATCCCCGGCTCGAGACGGCCATGTACGGCCTGGCGCGCGCATACGCCCAGTCGGGCCGTCTGGCCGACGCCCTCACGCAATTGGCAACGGCCATTTCGCGGCAGCCCCATGTGTGGCGGACGCAGGCCGCGGCCGACGCCGCGTTTGCGCCGCTCAAGGCCATCCCGGCGTTCCTCTCACTGGTGCGGTAGTCGACTGGCGCACTGTGTCGCGTGAAGAGTCAGCAGCGCCCCGGCCTCGCGGGCTCAGTGCCGTCGTACTGTGCGGCGGGCAGTCGCGGCGCATGGGCCACGATAAGGCCGTGCTGCGCGTCGACGGCCGCACGCTGGTCGAGCATGTGGTCCGGTTGATTCGCCCCTGGGTCGACGATGTCGTGCTGTCGGCGCGAGTCGGTCAGGCCGGGTTGCCCGACGAGCGGGTGGTGTTCGACCGCGCGCCCGGTCGCGGTCCCCTGCCGGCTGCAGTGGACGCGCTCGAGACCGTGGCGGGCGACGTGGTGCTGATCCTGGCGGTTGACACGCCGCGTTTGGTGCCGGCGCTCATTCCGCTGCTTCAGTCGAGGCTGGCCGATGCGGATGTGGCGGTGCCGTGGGTGGACGGGCATCCGGTGATGGCCCTGTCTGTGGTGCGGCGTGACGCGGTGAGGCGCGTGGCACCACGCCTCGCAGAGGGCGCGGGGCTGCGCGACCTGTTGCCGCTGTTGCGATTCGTGGCGGTTACTGAGGACGAGATGCGCACGGTCGACCCTGAGTTGCAGTCGTTCCTGCCGTGCAACACGCCAGAGGAATGGGCGGCGGCCGTCAGCGGGTCAGCGCACGAGGTGACATCTCGAGTGGAGCGCTCTTCATGAGCGACACTGTCTCCCTCGAGACGATGCTCCAGATGGATGAACGTCCTGTGGGATGGTCCAGCGCATCGTGGTACGACCTGGTCGAGCACGTCGTGGCCACGCTCGATGTCGGCCCGGGCACCCGGGTGTGGGATGTCACCTGCGGAGCGGGATCGTTCCTTATGCCGCTCGCGGAAAACGGCTACATCGTGGGCGGCAGTGACGGCCGCCATGAGCTGCTGCGAGTGGCCCGCAAGACGATGCCGCAGGGTCTCTTCACCGACGCCGAGCCCTGGTCATTCGATCCGGCCGACCCGGTCGATGTGGTGGTGGCCAGCCGGGGATTTTCCGCATGCCGCACCTCTGACCACGCGCGGGGCCTGGTGGCGCGCATGCTGGCGAAAGCGACGCACGCCGTGGCGTTTCTGGGCATTGACGAAGACAACGCACCCGCCGGCGTCGACCGTGTGAGGCTGTTCCGGATGCTGGCCGAGCTCGGCGTCACGGGCGTGCACTTCGAGCATGATGCCGAGGGCCGGCTGATGGCCCTGGTGAAAGTGTAAAGGCCCCGCGTCCGAATCAGGACGGGGGCCTTCGGGTGTCGGGCCGTTGCCGGAGGTCGGAACCCCAGGGTTCCGTGCCTCAGGACAGGGACGCGCCGCTCAGTGCATCAGCTTGGGAATCGCGATCCAGCCACGGGTCGCAAAATCCATCAGCGTTTCGGTTAGCAGGATCGTCAGGAAGAACAGGCTGGTCGCCACAACAAGCTTGATCATCCTGCTGCTGTACTTCACATGCATGAAGAACAGGACGACGAGCGTGGCCTTCAGCGTGGCGATGGCAAGGGCCACCGGCGCGTTCAGGCTGCCCAGATTGACAAACGCCGCGAAGACCGTGACGCCCGTCAGCACCATCAGCGCGCCGAAGATCGAGATGTAAAGGGTCTTGGGAGCGATGTGAACCGACATGACTAGTTGTGCCTCTCGACGAGATAGAGCAGCGGGAACAGGTAGATCCAGACCAGGTCGACGAAGTGCCAGTACAGACCGGTCATCTCCACCGGAGTGTGGTAGCTCTCATTGAACTTGCCCTGCGCAGCCATGCGCGTGATCACGGCCAGAATGACAATGCCGACAATCATGTGCACCGCGTGCAGGCCCGTCATCGTGAAGTAGAGGCTGTAGAAGATCTGCTCCTGCGCCGCCCACTGGCTCGTCGAGTGGAAGTTCGGACCGGGCACGTGGCCGACCTCGAACTTGTGCGAGTACTCGACCACCTTCACGCCCAGGAACACGGCGCCGAGGATCATCGTGAGGATCAGCCAGCGCACCGTGCCGCTGCTGCTGCCCGTCTGTGCCGACCGCACGGCGAATGCCATCGTCAGCGAGCTGCCGATGAGCACGACCGTGTTGAAGCCACCGAGCATCAGATCGAGGTCGCGGCTGGCCTCGGCGAACGCGTCGAAGTACCACATGCGATACAGCATGTAGGCGAAGAAAATACCCCCGAAGAACAGCACTTCGGTCAGGAGAAACAGCCACATCCCGAGGGTGCTGGCCTCCTTCTGCTGCTGCATCGTGTCGAAGTGATGCTGCAGCTGCGGATGGTGCACGGCGTGGCCGTGCGCGTCTGCGTGTGCGACGGCGTTAGACAAGATTCGCCTCCCGAGCGACGTGCGGCGTGTATTCGTAGGGCTCCGCTGGCACGACCGGCGGCTCCGTGAAGTTCGCCGTCACCGGCGGAGACTGCGTCTGCCACTCGAGGCCACTGGCACCCCAGGGGTTCGGCCCTGCGGCCTTGCCCCGGCTCAGCGAGTAGGTGAGATAGATGACGGGCAGGATGTAGCCGATGCCCAGCACGCCTGCGCCAGCCGACGACATGATGTTCAGCACCTGGAACTCATCCGGGTAGGCGTGATAGCGCCGCGGCATGCCCATGTAGCCCAGGATGAACTGGGGGAAGAACGTCAGGTTGAAGCCGACGAACACCAGGATCGCGCTCATGCGCGCCCCGAATTCCGAATAGAGGCGGCCGGTCATCTTCGGCCACCAGAAGTGGATGCCGCCGATATAACCCATGATCGCGCCGCCGACCATGATGTAGTGGAAGTGCGCCACGACGAAGTAGGTGTCGTGCAGGTGAATGTCGGTGCCGAGTGTCGCCAGGAACAGGCCCGTGAGTCCGCCCACGAGGAACAGGCCCATAAAGCCGTAGGCGTACAGCATTGGCGCTTCGAACGAGATGCTGCCCTTCCACAGGGTGGCCGTCCAGTTGAAGACCTTGACGGCCGACGGAATCGCCACCGAGAAGCTCAGGAACGAGAACACCAGTGCCGAGTAGGGCGAGATGCCGGCGACAAACATATGGTGCGCCCACACGATGAAGCCGAACACCGCGATGGCCAGCGACGAGAACGCCACGAAGCTGTAGCCGAAGATGGTCTTGCGCGTGAAGGTCGAGATGAGCTCGCTCATCACACCCAGCGCCGGCACGATCATGATGTAGACCGCCGGGTGCGAGTAGAACCAGAACAGGTGCTGGAAGAGCACCGGGTCACCGCCGCGCACCGGGTCGAAGATGCCGAAGCCGAATGCGCGCTCCACGAACACCATGATGATCGTGATGGCCACGACCGGGGTGCCGAGCACCTGGATGAGGCTCGTGGCATAGTGCGCCCACACGAACAGCGGCAGCTTGAACCAGGTCAGGCCCGGCGCACGCATCCGGTGAATCGTGACAATGAAGTTGAGACCCGTGAGAATGGACGAGAACCCGGAGATGAACACCCCGAGGGCCACCGGGATCACGTTGGTGTTTGACGAGAACGAGCTGAACGGCGTATAGAACGTCCAGCCGGTGTCAACGCCACCCGAGAACAGCGCATAGAAGAAGAACGCCGCGCCGAGCCAGTAGATATACAGGCTGAGCAGGTTGATGCGCGGGAACGCGAGGTCTTTCGCCCCGATCATTGGCGGGATGAGGAAGTTCCCCAGCACCGCTGGTGTCGAGGGGATCAGGAAGAAGAACACCATCACGATGCCGTGCATCGTGAAGAACTTGTTGTAGGTATCTGCCAGGAACAGGTCGCCGTTGGGCGTCATCAGTTCGAGGCGGACCCCGGCGGCAAAGAAGCCGCCGAGCGCGAACATCAGCGAGATCGAGATGAGATACATCATCGCGATGCGCTTGTGGTCCTTCGTGAGCAGCCACGACTTGAGGCCGTGACCGTCGTTCAGGTAGTGGTTCTCGGGAAGCTTGAGCGTATCGAGCATGGCTAGTTCTCTCCGCCCGTCTGCCCGGGCGCCTGCATACCATCCGTCGGAGCGGTCGGTGTGGTGGCCGGTGCGGCCGTCGGCCTCGCCGCGGGAGACTTGGTCTTGAGGTATTCGACGAGGGCCACGAGGTTCTCCTCGTTGATGAGGCCCTGGAAGGCCGGCATCAGCGGCTGGTAGCCCTTCACAATCTTCGCCTGCGAGTTGATGATCGACTCACGCAGATAGTTTTCGTCGCGCACCACCGTGGTGCCATCCGCCAGCTCGGCCGTGGCGCCGACGATGTTCGCCAGCGACGGTCCGCGGCCCTGGCCGTTGTCCATGTGGCAGGTGCTGCAGGCCAGCTCGGTGAAGAGCTTCTCGCCGCGTTCGGCGAGCGTGCCGCCGGCAGAGCCGCCCGCCAGCCACGCCTGATATTCCTGCGGCTCCATCACGATGACGCTGCCGATCATGCCCGAGTGGTTGGTACCGCAATACTCGGTGCAGAAGATGTGGTAGGTGCCGGTCTTCGTGGCCTCGAACCACAGCTGCGTATAGCGGCCGGGGATCGCGTCCATCTTCGTGCGGAATGACGGGAAGTAGAGGCTGTGCAGCACGTCCTCCGACGAAATCAGGACCTTGACGGCCTTGCCCACCGGCAGGTGCAGCTCATTGATTTCGCGCGCACCCTCGGGATGCTGGAACTTCCACATCCACTGCTTGCCGACCGCGTAGACCGTCATGTTCTCGGATGGGGGCACCCGCATCTCGAAGAACGCCTGCGCGCCCCACCCGAACATCACCATCGAGATGATGGTCGGGATGATGCTCCACAGCAGCTCGAGCGCGAGGTTGCCCTCGATGCGCTCGCCGACCTCGCCGGGTTTCTTCTGCTTGAAGATGATCCCGAACGCGACCATCGCAATGATGACGGCCACGCCGAAAAACACGCTGACCGCGACGATGAACAGATAGAGGTTGTCGACGTTCGATGCGAACGTCGATGCCGCTTCCGGAAACAGAGGAACGCCTTTTGAACTCATAATGTCAGTGCCTGACGCGCTCATCGCGTCGAAGGGCGACCACCACAAACCCCGCCAGCGCCAGCAGCGTGAACGCGCCGCCCAGGCGGATCGCCTTCATCGCCACGAAGGAATACGACCCGCTCTTCGGATCGTAGTGATAGCAGTAGAGCAGCACCTGATCGACGATCGACCCGACGCGGCCGGCCGACGACTCGATGAGCGCAAACTTCAGGTCGCGCGGAGCGTATTCGATGCCGTAGAAATAGCGCGACAGCCGGCCATCGGGCGTGGCGACCACAAAGCCGCTGGCATGCGCATACTGCTGGGTGGCCTCATCCCACTGATACTTGAAGCCCACCGCGTCCGTCAGCGCCCGAATCGACGACTCGTCGCCCGTCAGGAAGTGGAACCCCGAGGCCGAGCCGGCGCGGCCATACCGGTCGATGTGAGCAGCCTTCTTCGCGGCAGCCGCCATCGGCGTGTCGCGCGGGTCGAAGCTCACGGCCACCACGTCGAAATCGCGCCCCACAGTTTCGTCGAGCGCGATGAGCGAGCTGGTGATGCCGGTCAGCACCTGGGTGCAGAGCATCGTGCACGTGTAATACACAAACGTCAGCACGACGGGGCGCCGCTTGAAGTAGTCGCCCAGCGTCACCGTGGCACCGGTCTCGTCGCGGAACGCCAGGTCCAGCGGGAGGGGCGCGTTGAGGCGCTGCTCGAAGTCGACCTGCTTCAGTTCGCCGGGCATCTGCGACGAGGGGAGGCCCGTCTGCGGCTGGATGCCCTGGGCACCAGTCTGAGCAGACGACGTCAGCGCCGAGGCGAGGACCATCAGTCCCGCCATCAGCCCCGCTGTCAGTTGTCTGCCCTGTCGGTTCATGGTGTCTCTGTGCCGTGACGCGTGTCGGGTTACCGGGCCGCGACCGTGCGGCCCGCCGAGCTGTCCTGCACGACAGGCGTCATCCGCGCGCCCTCGGTGCGGGTGTTGAGCTGCTGCGTGCGCACGATGTCCATCGCGCGCTCGATCGGAATGTGGACGACGCCCCCATCCTTGTCGGCCCATCCATACGAGTTGAGCTTGTCGTTCTGGCCCTGCTTCAGCAGGTACACGTCCTTGAAGGGCTGCGTCTGCAGCCGCGGGGCCGGCGGCGTCTGTTCGCGTCCGGCGGCCAGCGGATACTGCTGCGACGCCGCCTCCTGGGCGACGTGGCGCTGCTCGAAGTAGTAGTAGGCCCCGTAGACGATGCCCAGCGACAGGACCATCGCGACAGCCAGCCACATCGCAAACGTGTAGCCGACGGAGGTGTCGATGTCCGTGTGCTCGTATCCGGCGCCAGGGGGCGTCGGCCCGTATTCGTCGTCGTACTCGTGGTCGTGCTGGTGTTCAGTGGACATGGTGCGTCAGCGCCTTTTCAAGACCCGCATCGTGGAGCGGGAGCAGCGGCTGGCTCTTCAGCCGGATGGCATACAGCGTCAGGAACACGCCGCCAATCGCGATCGGCAGCGCCACGTCGATGAGCGACGCACTGAGCGTCTTGTGGAACTCGGGGGCCACCTGCCAGTAGTAGTCGACCACGCGCATGACCAGCAGCCACACGGCAATCAGGCGCAGCGACCCGATGCCGCGCTTGACGTCGCGCGACAGCAGCATCGCGTACGGCACGGCAAAATGCAGCCCCATCAGGGCATAGGTCACATACTCGTAGCCGCCGTTGTTGCGGTCGATGTAGTGCGGCACCTCTTCCTGCAGGTTCGCCGAGTAGACGATGAGGTACTGCGAGAACATCAGGTAGGTCCACAGCATCAGGAAGGCGAACAGGAACTTCCCGAGGTCGTGGAAGTGGTGTTCCGTCAGGACACGGTTCATCGGCTCGGTCTTCGACAGCATCACGAGCACCGAGATGCCGAGGGCAAACGCCGCGAGACCCTGACCCGCCATGAAGAGCGGCCCCCACATCGTCGAGAACCAGTGCGGGTTGACCGACATGAGCCAGTCGGTGACGGCAAAGGTGACCGTCAGCGTGTAAACGACCAGCCCGCCGCCCGAGAGGTAGGCCATCTTGTCTGCGATGCCCGGGTCACCCGTCTCGTCCTGCTGCTTCGACCACTTCAGCAGCGTCTGGCTGATGGCGATCCAGGCGAGGAAGTAGAACACCGTGCGCGCGAGGAAGAACGGCGTGTTCAGATACGGCGCCTTGGCCGCAATGATGGCGTCGGACGCCGCGGCTCCGTCGTGCGACCAGTGATACAGGTCGTGCATCCCCAGGTAGATCGGCACGAACAGCACCGCCATCACCGGCAGGGTGCTGGCCGCGGCTTCCAGCGGCCGCCGCAGCACCACGCCCCAGGCGCCCCCCGACAGATGCTGGACCATCAGCAGCGCCATGCTGCCGAGGGCCACCCCCAGCCAGAAGGTGTAGGCCACGAGGTAGGCCTGATAGAACCGGTCGAGCCCGGTCATCGAGTAGCCGACGCCGGTCAGCGCCAGCCCGACCACCGCGGCGGCGATGCCCAGTTTCTGCAGCCCTGACACGCTCTCGGGCGAGTGATAAGTGTCCGTCGTCATTCGCTTCGTCTCACTGGCGTCGGCGTGATTGCCCGTTGCCTGAATCGCTCGTCGTTTTCTAGTGGCCTGCCGGCGCGGCTGCAGCCGGTGCGGCCGCCGGTCGGTCAAGCTCGGCCCGCTTGTCGGCGGGAACGTCGGCCACCGGGGCATGCTGGCTGAGCTGCAGGGCGCGGACGTAGGCCACAATCAGCCAGCGATCGCGGGCCGGAATCTGTTCCGCATAGCCCTGCATGGCACCGAAGCCGTTGGTGACCACATCGTAGAGATACCCGACCCGCACGTTGCGCAGGCGATCGTCGTGGTAGGTGGCGGCCCGCTTCAAGCCGCGCTGCACCACCATCCCCTGACCATCGCCGAGAATGCCGTGGCAGGGCGTGCAGTACACGGTGTAGCGATCACGGCCGCGCTGCATGTCCTGCGCCGTCACCGGCATCGGAATCTGTTCGGTCGGCAGTCCGTCGCTGTCGCGCCCCGTGTAGAACAGGTCGTCCGCGCGCTCCCAGCCGCGGGCCACCGTGCCAGCCGGCGTTTCACGCGACGCACGTCCGTCGGCGTAGAAGCTGTTGGCCTCGTACGCCTCATACCGGGGCGCGTCGTGCATGTCCTGGCGGCAGGCGCCCACGCCCACGGCCAGCAGCACCACGAAAATCACGTTAGGCCGCAACGTCGTACACTCCCTTCGCACCCTGGTCCGTCAGGAACCGGGTGGTCGCCCCGTGGTCGAACCGGGGGTCGGTCGTTTCAATCACCAGGAAGAACTTGTCCGAGCTCGCCATCGAGAACCGCTCGACGTTGAACACCGGGTGGTAGGGCTGCGGCAGGCCGTTCAGCGCGAACATGCCGATGGCCGCGGTCAGCGCCGAGAAGAGGATGGTCAGCTCGTAGCTGGGCACCACGAACGCCGGCCACGTCGCGAAGGGCCGCCCGCCGATATTCATCGGATACTCGATCACCGACGCCCAGTACTGCAGGCTGAACCCGGCGGCCATGCCGCTGAGCCCGCCCATCAGCACGAAGCGGCTGAGCTTGGTGCGCTTCTTGTGGATGATGTCGTTCAGCTCTTCCACAGGAATCGGCGAGTAGGCTTCCATCACTGTGTAGCCCGCCGCCACTGCCTGCTTCGATGCGTCAACGATGGCCTGCACCGAGTCAAACTCGGCCATCACCCCATACATCGGATTCTCGTGTGCCGTTCCGTGTGCCATAGCACTCTTTCATCCGCGGTCCGTGTGGGCCGCGCAGAAAATCGACCGTCTCAGTGACCGTGCCCGTGCTCGCTCTTCACCTTCGCCTGCGGCAGCAGCGTGCGCACCTCGAACATCGAGATCATCGGCACGAACCGCATGAACAGGAAGAACAGCGTCAGGAACAGCCCAAGGGTGCCGACGAAGGTCATGAAGTCCCACTGCGTCGGGTAATACATGCCCCAGCTGCCCGGCACGAAGTCGCGGTGCAGGGTCGTCACCAGGATGACGAAGCGCTCGAGCCACATGCCCACGCTCACAAAGAGCGACATCACGAAGAGCAGCTTGAGGTTCGCACGCACCGACTGGAACCACAGGAACTGGATCATGCCGGCGTTGATGGCAATCAGCATCCAGTAGGACCAGGCATACGGCCCGGTCATGCGGTTCCAGATCATGAACTGCTCATACGGGTTCGAGCTGTACCAGCCGTAGAAGGCCTCCATCGCGTAGCCGTAGGAGACCATCATGCCCGTCGCCAGCATGACCTTCGCCATGTTGTCGATGTGGCGCATCGTGATGAAGTCTTCCAGCTTGTAGGCGACACGCAGCGGGATGGCCAGCGTCAGCACCATCGCGAAGCCGGCATAGATGGCGCCGGCCACAAAGTAGGGCGGGAAGATTGTCGCGTGCCAGCCCGGCAGCACCGAGACCGCGAAGTCGAAGCTGACGACCGTGTGCACCGACAGCACCAGCGGCGTCGACAGCCCGGCGAGAATCAGCGAGGCCACTTCATACCGGTGCCAGTGGCGGGCCGACCCGCGCCAGCCGAGCGACAGCACGCCGTACACCCGCTTCTTGGTCATCGACACCGCACGGTCGCGCATCGTCGCCAGGTCGGGGACCATGCCCACATACCAGAACACGATCGAGACGGTGGCGTAGGTCGTCACCGCGAACACGTCCCAGATGAGCGGACTGCGGAACTGCGGCCAGAGGCCCATGGTGTTCGGATACGGGAACAGCCAGTAGGCCGCCAGCCAGGGGCGTCCCGTGTGGAACAGCGGGAAGATGGCCGCACAGGCCACGGCGAAGATCGTCATGGCTTCGGCGAAGCGGCTGATCGACATGCGCCACTGCTGCTTGAAGAGCAGCAGAATCGCCGAGATGAGCGTGCCGGCGTGGCCGATGCCGATCCACCAGACGAAGTTGATGATGTCAAACGCCCAGCCGACCGGGACGTTGTTGCCCCAGATGCCGACGCCGGTCATCACCAGCTTGCCGAGCGCCGCCTGCAGCATCATGAAGAGCCCGAAGGCCCCCAGGAAGCCCAGGACCCACCCGATGGGGGTGCGCTTGGCCAGCGGAATCTGCGCGACCGCCTCGGTGATGGTCTCGAAGTCATGCCCCGGTGCCAGCACCGGCGCATCCAGCGAGGCCGAAGAACTGCCGTGTCCGTGAACGTTGTTCGCCATCAGTGTTCGCCCGCCGTGCCGTGCGCCTCAGTCGTCGCGTGGTGCCCGCCCACTCCCGGGTTGGCCGGCAGCGCCGGGTTCGGGTTGCGGACCGCCGCCAGATACGTGGTGCGCGGCCGGGTGTTGAGTTCCGCCAGCACCGAGTAGTTCAGCGGGCCGGCCTTCAGGCGCGCCACCCGGCTGTTCGGATCGTTGATGTTGCCGAAGGCGATGGCCTCGGTCGGGCAGACCGCCTGGCACGCCGTGACGACGTCGCCATCGCGGACCTCGCGCTCTTCGCGCTTGGCCTGGATGCGCGCCGCGTTGATGCGCTGCACGCAGTAGGTGCACTTCTCCATGACGCCGCGGCTGCGCACCGTGACGTCCGGGTTGCGCTGGAACTTGTACTGCGGCGTATTCCAGTCCTGATACAGCAGGAAGTTGAACCGGCGGACCTTGTAGGGGCAGTTGTTCGAGCAGTAGCGCGTGCCCACGCAGCGGTTGTAGACCATGTCGTTCAGGCCTTCCGAGCTGTGGACGGTGGCCGCCACCGGGCAGACCACTTCGCAGGGTGCGTTCTCACACTGCTGGCAGGGCAGCGGCTGCATGTAGGTGTCGGGGTTGTCGAGGCCGCCCGAGAAGTAGCGGTCGATGCGCAGCCAGTGCATCTCGCGGTTGCGCGAGACCTGATCCTTGCCGACCACGGGAATGTTGTTCTCGGCGACGCAGGCCACCACGCAGGCCCCGCAGCCCGTGCAGGCATTGATGTCGATGGCCATGCCCCACGACACGCCGGCATACTCCTTGGCGGGCATCAGCGTGATGCTGTCCGACAGCTTCATGTGCTCCATGCCCTTCACGAACGAGGGGTCATGGGCATACTCGGCGGCCGTGGCCGACCGCACCATGTTGCGGCCTTCCAGCGTCCAGTGATCCTGCGTGCTGACCAGCCGATATTCGTCGCCGGTCTTCTTCAGCTCGACCGGCCCGAAGAAGGCCGTCGTGCTGCCGCGCAGCGCGTAGGCATTCACGCCCGTCCCGTTGCCCACGCGGCCCGCACGGGTACGACCGTAGCCGAAGGACACCGACACCGTATCGGCCGCCTGCCCGGGGGCGATCCAGGCCGGCGCCCGCAGCGTGCGGCCCTCCTGCGTCAGCTCGAGCACATCGCCGTTGCGCAGGCCCTGCGCCTCGGCCATCGCCGGCGACACCAGCACCGCGTTATCCCACGTGAGCTTGGTGATCGGCTTGGGCATTTCCTGCATCCAGCCGTTGTTTGCGTAGCGACCGTCGTAAATCGTGTCGTCGCGGCGGAAGGTCACCTCGACGCCCGATACGGCCGAGGTCGCCGGCAGCTTCGAGGCCCAGTCGGCCGCGAGCGTCACCACCTCGGGCTGGGCGGTCGTGCCCGCCACGATCCCGTCGTGCAGCCACTTGCGCCAGGCCTTCTCGAATCCCGCCGCCTCGCCCGCCTGGGGCTGCGCCATCCAGTACATGCGCACCCACTCGTAGCCGGGCCGGTCAGGCGAATCGGTGAGCGTCGCCAGTATTTCGTGCGCCGACTTGCCGCCATACATCGGCTGGATGAGCGGCTGCACGATCGAGACCGTGCCGTCGACCGTGCGCGCGTCACTCCACTCTTCGAGGAAGTGCGTGCCAGGCACGTGCCAGTGCGACAGCGCCGCCGTCTCGTCTTCGAACAGCCCCGAATGCACGCGCAGCGGCACCTGACCGAGGGCCTCGGCAAACTTGAGGTCGGCCGGCGCGGTCAGCACCGGGTTTGACTCGCCAAGCATGAGCAGCATCTGCACGCGGCCTGCGGCCATGTCACGCGCGAGGGCTGTCAGGTCGGCCAGCTGCGCCGAGGGCGTAATCTCGGGCGTCGCCACGTAGGTCAGCGTCTGGCCCACGTTGCCCAGCAGGTCGTTGATGGCGTGCGCGAGCATGTGCACGGCCACCGGCTGGGCATCGCCCACGACGACCAGCGACTTGCCGCGCGCGGCCTGCAGGTCGGCGGCCATCGCTGCCACGGCGGCCTCGGTCCCGGCCGGGGCCGTCCCCGAGACGCCAGACACGCCCACCTTGGCCGCCAGCGCGCGGGCAAAGGCGTCGATCTGGCTCGTCTTGAGCGGCACACGGTGGTCAGACTTGCCCCCCGTCACGCTCAGCGTCGATTCGACGACATAGAGGCGGTTGAGCGCGGAGGAGGCTTCGGCGCGGCGGCGCCGGCTGAACTGGCGTGCCGCACGCACGTTGGCGCCACCTTCGGCGGCGAGGAAGTCGCTGTCGAGCGAGACGATGACGTCGGCGGCGCCGTAGTCAGGCAGCGGGGCCACCGCGGTGCCGAACGAGTGCTGTGCGGCGGCGCGCGCATGGTCACGCGGCAGCGCGTCCCACTGAATCCACTTCGCCTCGGGATAGCGCGACAGGATGTTACGCATCTGCGCGGCCAGCGTCGGGGAGTTGACCGTCTCGGTCAGGATCCGGAGGCCGGCCCCCTGCGACGCCGACTGGCCCGACAGGGCCGTCTTGATCGCCGCCACGAACGCGGGCCACGGCCGGATGGTGCCCAGCTCGACAATGGCCTGCGACCGGTCCGGGTCATACATCGTGAGGACCGAACCCTGCGCGAACATGTCCGTGGCGCCAAGGCTGCCCGGATGCTCCGGGTTGCCCTCGATCTTCGTCGGCCGGCCCTCGTGGCTCTCGACCAGGAGGCCCGTGGCGACACCACCGAGTGACATCGCCGTGGCAAAGAACAGCGGCTTGCCCGGCAGCTCCTCTTCAGGCTGCCGCACATACGGGACAATCAGCTCCTGCGGCTGCACCGTGCAGGCGCTCACGCCCGCCAGCGCCAGCGAGGCGCTCATCAGCTTCAGGAAGCCGCGCCGCCCCACCGGGTCGTCAAACTCGGAGGCGGCCGCCGGAAACTCGCGATGCACAAAGGCCTGGAACTCGGGCGTCTCGGCCACCGAGTCGAGGCTGCGCCAGAACTGGGGGCCACCTGCCTCGGCCAGCCGGGCGCGAACCGCCGTGATATCGAAGACTTCTGCGCTCATGTCGTCCTTCACGAGGGCCTCACGCCGACTAGCGGTGGCACACCGAGCAGCTGGTCATGTGCTCGACGCCCGCGATGTTGTACTGCTTCACCAGCTGCGGCCCCAGCTCCGACTGCGGCACGGCCGGCGTATACCCCATGGTCGTAATCTGGTCCCGCGGCCGCACATAGCGCGACGGATCGCGGTGGCAGTCGAGGCACCATTCCATCTGCAGCGTGTTCTTCTGGAACACAATCGGCATCCGGTCGATGCGGCCGTGGCACGTCTCGCAGCCCACACCCTGCTTCACATGGATGCCGTGATTGAAATAAACGAAGTCCGGCAGGTCGTGCACGCGAATCCACTGCAGCGGCTTGTTCTCGCGGAAGCTCGCACGCACCGGCTCGAGGTAAGGGCTGGTCGACCAGATCTGCGAGTGGCAGTTGATGCACGTCTTGGTCGGCGGAATGCCCGCCGACGCCGTCGACTCGACCGACGAGTGGCAGTAGCGGCAGTCGATGCCCACGCCACCCACGTGGTGCTGGTGGCTGAACTGCACCTGCGGCTGCTCGACGTTCCGGTTGGCCGTGGTGACGAAGTCTGACCGTTGAAGGGTCAGCACAACCCAGCCCAGGGTGGCGAGTACCAGCAACACCACCACCAGACTGCTTCGCGACGTGAAATTGGCGCTCTTCGGGAATACCTGCATGTCCCCTGCTCACCCCCGCGTCACCCCAGGTCCGATACCGATACCGGTTCCAGGGCGGTTGGGTCCAATTGTGAAAAAATTCGCAAGCAAAGTTTTATCACAGAGACCACAGGCATTCAAGGAACTCACCGCCCCTAAGCGACGTCTTACCAAGGATTTGCAGCGACTGCTAACGGGTCATGAAACGGCCGGAAACGAGATGTTGTGTTTGGTGAATGACCTAAGCTCTACGTATTGTAGGACCACGACCGACACACACCTGCCAGCATTTCTCTGCTACAGTCTCCCCGCCTCCCACTCATGAGCGACCGCAAATACTCGCAGCGCGGCTATCAGAACCACCCGGCCGACCGCCGGCCCGCAGACGCCGCCCGTCCCGCGCAGACGCCCAGGCCCGAACGCCCCCCGGGCGCCCCCGCCGGCGCCCGGCGCATCTCCGCCGATGGCGCCCGCAATCCCCGCATGGTCGACCACCGCGAAGTCGCCCGCTGCGCCCGCTGCGGCACCCTCGTCGATCCCCAGGTCCTCTCGCGCAGCACCTGCCCGAAATGCCAGCAGGCCCTCCACGCCTGCGTCCAGTGCACCCACTTCGACCCGGCCGCGCGCTTCGAATGCAGTCGCCCCCTCACGGTCCGCGTCAGCCCCAAGGACGCCGCCAACGAGTGCCCCCTCTTCGAGGCCCGCACCAGCTGGGAACGCGAAACCTCTGCCGCCGCCTCCGCCACCCCCCCGGGGGCACCCCGACGCGACCACGACCGCCCCGCCTCCTCCTCCGCACGCAAGGCCTTCGACGACCTGTTCAAGTTCTGACCCGCGGCCCGCAGCCCCGCCCCTATAATCGAGCGATGTCACTGCTCTCCGACAACGATGCCGCCATCCTCCGGCAGCATCTGCAGCCCATCACCGCGTCGGTCGATCTGCTCCTCTTCACCCAGGCCTTCGGTGGCTCGGAAAGCGGACCGATCGCCAAGCAGGTGCTCGACGAAATCGCCAGCCTCAACGACAAGGTCCACGTCGTCGAGAAGAACTTCGTCCTCGACACCGACGACCGCACCCGCTACGGCGTAGAACACGCGCCCTGCATCGTCATCCTCCGCAACGGGGAAGACACCCGCATGCGCTTCCTTGGTGCCCCGATGGGCTACGAGTTCGTGCCGCTGGTCGAATCGGTGCTCCTCGCCGGCACCGGCGAGGTCGACCTCACGCAGGCCAGCGTCGACACGCTGGCGCGCGTCAGCACCCCGACGGCCATCAAGGTCTTCAGTACTCCGACTTGACCGCACTGCCCGAGGGCGGTCGTCCTCGCAATGAAGATGGCGTTCAGCAACCCGCACATCACGGCTACGGCCGTGGAGGCGCAGGAATTCATGGATCTGTCGCGGCGCTACCGGGTCACCGGCGTCCCGAAGACCATCATCAACGACTCGGTCGAAATTCTTGGCGGCCTGCCCGAGGACGATTTCATCGCCCAGGCCTTTCCCGACCTGACCGCCACGAGCTAACCGCAGCCTGACGCACCGCCGCGAGCCTGCCTCGCGGCGGCCGCGCCCCCTCGGCCTGGGGCCGCACCGGCAGCCAGCCCTGGCCCTCGCGCATCACGAAACGCGTTTCCGGCGGCACGTCCCACCCCTCCACCATCGGCACGGCCGGATCACCAGGCAGCGCCAGCACCCGTTCCCCAGTTGGCAGCGGATCGAGCAGCGCCGGCGAGACGCGCACGATCGGCTTGGCCTGCGCCCAGGCCAGCACCTCGGGCAGCCCACCGCGCTGCTCGATCTGGCGGAGCGTCGTCCACGTGGGCGGGGGCAGCTGAATCTCGCCCGCCTGGGCCCGCTCCAGCGCCTCGCCCGGCGTCAGCCACGCATGCGCGGTGATCTCCCCCATGTCCTCCACGGCGCGCTGCCCCTCGGGCACCACC
This sequence comes from uncultured Bifidobacteriaceae bacterium, assembly GCA_964643765.1. GTDB lineage: Bacteria > Acidobacteriota > Vicinamibacteria > Vicinamibacterales > UBA2999 > VFZN01. The sequence goes on from CAZXTM010000002.1 coordinate 198,707, forward strand.
GCCAGGTAGAACCGCGTGTCGAACCGGCGAATCTCTATCGCCGGCGTCACCCAATGGGCAATCGGGTGCAGGGCGTCGACGTCGACCACGAGCCCCGCCTCTTCGTGCAGTTCACGCACGGCCGCCACGCGAAACGGCAGCTCCTCGTGCACCGACAGGTCGGAAAACCGCGGCGGCTGCTGCAGGAACGCCGCGGCGATCACCGCCGCACGATCGGCAGCATCCACGCGCCCGCCCGGAAACACGTGGGCCCCCGCCATGAAGGCCACGCGATCCGTCCGCCGCAGCAGCAGCACCTCAGGCACCGCCGTGGCGCCGGGGCGCACGACGACGACGGTTGAGGCGGGACGGATCGGGACGGGGGTCTGTGCGTCGGTGGTCACGGGAGAACTCCTTGGGGGCCGGCGTCGGCGTCAGCACCGCCACCGCCTCGAGGTGATCGGTGTGCGGAAACATGTCGATGCCCCGCACGCCGGTCAGCGCATAGCCCCGCCGTGCAAACAGCGGGCGCTCGTCGGCGAGCTGGCCGGGCGCACACGAGACATACACCACGCGTGCGGGCGCAAGGGCGCACACCGCATCAATCACACGGGGCGCGCACCCCTGCCGCGGCGGATCGAGAATCACCGCATCCCAGTCGCGGCGCGACAGGCGCCCCAGCGCCTCTTCGGTCCGGGCCGCGATCAGCCGCACGGCGTCGGCGCGCAGGCCGTTCAGGCGGAGGTTCTCGCGCGCATCGGCCACCGCCTGACGGTTTTCCTCGACGGCCACGACGCGGGCCCCCTGCCGCGCCAGCGGCAGCGAAAACAGCCCGCTCCCCGAGTAGAGGTCCAGCACCTCATGCGCAGCACCGACGGCCTCGAGCACCGTCGACACCAGCACCCGGGCTGCCCCGACATTGGTCTGGAAGAACGCCGTCGGCGCCACCTGGAACACCGTGTCGTGCACCACCTCGCGCACGTGCCCATGGCCTCCCAGCCGCATCGTCGTCGGCCCCACCATGAACGGCCCCGGGCGATCGTGAATGTTGAGCAGGAACCCGTCGGGGCGCTCCGCCCCCTCGAGAAACGCCCGCACCGGCCCGCGCAGCGAGGGATGGTTGGCCGTCACCACCAGCATCACCACGGCCTCGCGCTCGTCATCCGATGTCCGGACAAGTACGTGGCGCAGCACGCCCGGCGGCACGCGTCCGCGCGCCAGGGCATCGCGCAGCGCAAACGCCAGGCGGTTGCCCCGGGCGCTGTGCACCGGACACTCGTCGATGCGCATCACCCGCTGCGATCCCGCCTGGAAGTGACCCATCACCAGGTCGGCGCTGCCCGTGTGCGGGGCAAACGCAAAGGCCACCTTGTGCCGGAAGCCCCACACCTGCGGAGACGCCGACACCTCGCCGATCGGCAGGTCGGGAAACCACGCCTGCAGCTGTGCCCGCTTGCGCCGCAGCTGCACGGCATACGGAACATCCGGCACGCTGCATCCGCCGCAGCGGCCGACATGCCGGCATGTCACAGCGGGGACCCGTCCCGCCTAGCGGACGTCGAGCAGTTCCACTTCGAACAGCAGCGTGGCATTGGGGGGAATGACGCCGCCTGCCCCGCGCGAGCCGTAGCCCATGTCGGGCGGAATGGTCAGGATCCGCTTGCCGCCGACCTTCATGCCCTTCACGCCTTCGTCCCAGCCGCGGATGACCATGCCCGCCCCGAGGCCGAACTCGAACGGCTCGTTGCGATCCTTCGAGCTGTCGAACTTGGTGCCGCGGTGATCCGCCGTCGCTGCGTCATACAGCCAGCCGGTGTAGTGCACGACCACGCTGTTGCCCGGCTGGGCGTCGCGACCGGTTCCGACAGTGACATCAGTGGTGGCAAACGGCATGATCACGGGACTCGTTTCTCCGCACGCCGACAGCGTCACCGCCAGCAGCGCACTCAGGAAAAGGAAGGACAGTTTCTGCATGGACATGACCAGTGTACGGCAATCAGGCGCCGATGCGCCCCTTCGCCTGCGCCGCGCGTCTTACTGACACATGTCCACGCCTGCCCCCTCGCGCACCCTCCTGCTGACCGGTGCCACCGGGTTTGTCGGCCAGGCAGTCTATCCGGCCCTGGTCGCGGCGGGATGGACCGTGCGCTGTGCGAGCCGCGATCCCGCGGCCGCCGCACGACGCTGGCCCGACCGCACGTGGGTGGCACTGGACGTCTCTGAACCCGCCTCGGTCGCCCGCGCGCTCGAGGGCTGTGAGGCGGCGCTCTACCTCATCCACGGCATGGCCTCGCACGCCGGCAACTATCGCGATGCCGAACTGACGCAGGCGCGCCTCTTCAGCGAGTCGGCGGCCGCAGCCGGCCTGCAGCGCATCGTCTATCTCGGCGGCGTCGCCGCCCCGCGCGATGCCTCCGAGCACCTGCGGAGCCGCGAGGAAGTGGGCGCCGTGCTGCGCGCAGGCACCGTCCCGACCCTCGAACTGCGCGCGAGCATGATCATCGGCCACGGCAGCCTCAGCTGGCTCATGGTGCGCGATCTGGCGGCGCGGCTGCCCGTCATGGTCCTCCCCCGCTGGCTCAAGTCACGCACGCAGCCGGTCGCCATTGACGATGTGGTGGTGGCACTGGTGCGGGGGCTCGACATGCCCCTCCCGGCCAGCCAGTGGTGCGACATCCCGGGGCCCGACACGCTGTCAGGCCGCGACATTCTCGAGCGCACGGCCCGCGTCCTGGGCGTGCGGCAGCCGCTGATGATCAGCGTGCCGTTCCTGTCGCCGCGCCTCTCGTCGCACTGGGTGCGCTTTGTCACGCGCGCCGAGTGGGCCGTGGCGCGCGAGGTGGTGGTCGGCCTCAAGACCGACCTGCTCGCCGCCTCTGGCGACTACTGGCATCGCATCGGCCACGACCGCCTCCTCGACTTCGACGAAGCGGCACGGCGGGCCATCACGCGCGCAGCCGCGGAAGGCCCGGTGCCCGGTCTCTGGGGACGCATCGAGCGTCTGCTCTCGGCGACGGCTCCGGCAACCCCTGGCGTGTCACGAGGCCGCGTCATCGCAATCTCGGTGGTCCTGTGGGCCCTCGCCGCGTTCGGCTCGCAGTGGCTCGGCATCTGGCTCTCGGTCGGCCCGATGGCCGTCATCCTCGGCCTCGCCACGCTGCGGCATCTCGGTCGTCAAGTCCTGGGGGAAGCGCCGCACCTGCGGTGGCTGCCGGCCGGCAGTGCCGCCGGTCTGGTGATGGCCGTCGGGACCATCGCGCTTTACGGGCCGGTCACGCAGGCGTTTCCCTCGCTGCGTCCAGACGTCGAACAGCTGTATGCCGCCTTCCGATCCCCGGGCGTGTTCATCACCATCGGCGTGATGCCCATCGTGGTGGTGGGCGAGGAACTGGTGTGGCGGGGCCTCGTCATGGGCGGGCTGCTGGCACGGATGCCGCGCCTGGCCGCCACGCTCGTCGGCACGCTGCTCTACGCCGCCGCCCATGCGCCCATTGGCTCACCCGCGCTCGTGATGGCCTGCCTCGGCGCCGGCTTCTGCTGGTCGGCCATCCGGGTCGCCACCGGCAGCGTGGTCGCGGCACTGGTGGCGCACCTCGTGTGGGACTACGGAGTGCTGGTGTTCTATCAGCTGGTGCCCGCCTGAGGCCTCAACCGCCGGCGCAGTCCGGCAGCGGGTTCGTCGCGCCGCCCTCCCCGTTGACAACGGCCTGCCCGATGACGATGCTGGGGCCATGCGTGTCTCCCCCGTGCTGATGTGCCGCGTCGGACTACTGCGTCGGCTGACCCTGTCGTTCGCCGCGCTGGTCCTGCTGGCCATCGCCGTGCCCGCCCGCGCCCAGGAGGCCGACGCCGACGGGTCAAAGGATCATCCCGTCTTCTCGAGAATGCCCGGGTACTACATCAACTCATACGACGAGCAGGAGTTTTCGGCCTTCGAGTTCAGTCTCGAGCCCTCGCGCAAGGTCGAGGGGCACTACTGGAGTATCCAGTACGTCCTGAATGAAGGCGCCCGCAAGCCCGGTCCGCTGCAGATTGGCCGCAACTACACCAACCTGATCCGGCAGCGCGGGGGCGCGCTGCTGCTCGAGGCGATCGATCCGAGCGGCGGCACCACCATCGCCCGGCTGCCGGTGAAGGGCGCCGGCACCCTCTGGCTCGAAGTGCGCGTCAGCAACAGCGGCGAATCCTACACGCTCGAAATCGTGCAGGAATCAGCCATGGCGCAGGATGTGACCTTCACCGCCGACACCCTCGCATCTGCCATCAGGACGTCGGGCAGCGTCGCCATCCGCGACATCCTGTTCGACACCGGCAAGGCGACGATCCAGCCCTCGTCGGCGGCCACGATCACCATGATTGCCGACGCCCTGAAGGCCGACGGCGAACTCGCGCTCGAAATCCAGGGGCACACCGACAACGTCGGCGCGGCGGCCGCCAACCTGACGCTGTCGCGCGAACGCGCGGCGGCCGTGAAGGCCGCACTGGTGAAGGCCGGCATCGATGAGGGCCGACTGACCACCTCCGGATTCGGCGACACGCAGCCGGTGGCCGACAACTCGACCGACGAGGGCCGCGCCCGCAACCGCCGCGTCGAGCTGGTCAGGAAGTAGCCGCCCCGGTGACATCCCCGGCGGCGGCGTCACGCTGCCGACCGGACGCGTGCCCTTCAGCACCCAGCGCTGGATGCGACGGCCTCATTCACGACGGCCCGGTTCACGATTCCCGTCGTCGTCTTCCTCATCGTCGTCTTCGTCGTCCCGGTCGTGCGCCGCTTCGTCATCGTCGTCGTCGTCGATGATGCGGATGAAGCCCGAGCGTACCGGCGGTGGCATCGGCGAGTCTGCACCGCGAATCGACTTCCAGACAATCTCGTTGAGCGCATACTCGGGTGTCATGTCGGCTTCAGCGAAATTCATCTGCGCCGACGCCTGCGCCCCCCACGCATCCCCGCCGTTCACTTCGGTGAGCGACACGCGGGCCGGCAGCGCGGTATACGGCGCGAGGCTCGGGGTGGTCTGGAAGGCGTTGTACATCGGTGTGGCTGCCGCGTCGTACTGGCTCATCGGCGGAAGACCGAGAATGAGTTCCATGGTGCGCAGCATCCCCGAGGTCGTGTAGAGCGTGCTGTCGAGCGCCTGCCGCCGGGCGAAGGGGCTGATCACGAGCGCCGGCGACCGGTGCGAGTCCACGTGGTCCGGGCCATTCTGGGCGTCGTCTTCCAGCACGAAGATCGCCGATTCCTTCCAGTAGCGGCTCTTCGAAATGGCCTCCACCAGACGTCCCAGTGCCACATCGTTGTCGGCCACCATGGCGCGGGGGGTCTTCTTGCCTGCGCGGGTCCCATAGGTATGGTCGTTGCCCAGACGGATGATGTTCAGGTGCGGCAGTTGGCCGTTCTGCTCGAACTGGCGGAACTCCTCGAGCCAGACCTCGATGCGGCGCTCGTCCGTGATGTCGAGGTCATACGGCGGAAACTGCGGATGCACGCGTCCCCGGAGCCCCGGCACCGTAGCCTCGACGGGCGACTGGGGTGAACGCCGCTCGGCAAACTCGCCGTAGCTGCGTACGGTCCTGCCCGCGCGCACCGCAAAGTCCCACAGGTATCCATCCTTCGGTGCCGAAAGATTCCCGTAGGGGTTGCGATCGCCCCAGCCGCCTTCACTCAAGTAGGCGCCACCGCGCCGGCCGTAGTTGGTGGGCCACAGTTTCTCGACGGCATCGGTCGCATAGGCACCCGTCGAGAAGGCGTGGCCGTCGTAGCTCACCTCTGCGTCCACATAGAAGTTGTCGAGCAGCACAAACTCACGGGCCAGCGCGTGTGCGTTGGGCGTCACCTCTTCGCCGAAGATCGCCAGCGTCGCATCGCTGTTGCCCTTGCCGATGTCACCGAACACCTGGTCGTAGGTGCGGTTCTCGCGGATCACATAGAACACATGCCTGATGGGCGACGGGTCGCCCACTTTCCTTGGAATGGGTGAGGCCGTCGGGGCATTCGCCGGAGCCAGGCGAATCGCATCCGAATACGGCGTGATCGACATCGCCCGCTGCGTGTACTGCTTCAGCACCTCTGCGGCCGGCATCTCGATGACCGACAGCGCACCCTGCAGCAGCCCCCCTTGATACTGGCCCTCGGCACCGGGTGCTGTCGCTGTGGGTCCTCTCGGATTGGCCTGCCCGCTGAAGCCCTTGCCATTCAGTACGAACAGTCGCCGCCCATCCTTCGAGAAGAGCACCGCTGTCGGATACCACCCGGTCGGGATGAACCCCTCCACTTCGCTGTCATTGACTGTGGCGATGTCGACGAGGGCCACCGTGTTGTTGTCGGCGTTGGCCACGGCCAGCAGACGTCCATCAGGCGACAGGTCAAGGGCGTTCGGTGTGGTGCCCGGGGGCGCATTCGGGTGGAGCGACACCGAAATCTGTTCACGCGCCTTCATCGTCGCCGTGTCGACCACCCACACCTGATTGGTGTTGGCGCACGAGACAAACAGGCGGCCGTCCCTGGTCACCACCATCGCATTCGGATGCTCGCCCACGACCACCTCGGCCCGTGTGGCCAGCGTCTCGGGATCGAGTTCGAGAATCCGGCTGCCGCCCCAGAGCGACACAAAGAGGCGCGCACCGTCAGCGGTTGTCGTCACGGTGTAGGGCTCGGCAGGCAGAGTGACCGTCCTGATGAGTTCCCGCTCCTGCAGATCGATCACGCTGATGGCGCGGCCCAGCACATGCACCGCCCAGGCCCGCTGACCGTTCGGGTGCACGGCGACACCACCGATGAACCCCGTGCCGGCCAGATCGCGAGTGCCCGGGGCGAGCGTCACTGCGGGTCGATCAATGACGATTCCACCCGCGGGCGTCAGGCCGCCATCGGCGTACCTGAATTCCTGCACGGTGTTTTCCGCGGCGCCGGACGACAGCAGCCGTTTGCCGTCCGGATGCCACGCCAGCCCGAGCCACGCATGTTCCATCGGAATGCGACTCGTCACCGCACTCTGGGCGGTGTCCACAATCGTCAGCGACGGTTTGGACCAGCCGTTGTTGCTGATGATGAGGCGACGACCATCGGGCGCCATCACCATCGAGAGCGGAAAGTCACCGACCGGGAGATGGCGACCCGCGGGTGCAATCGTCCAGCCGTTCGGCAGAAGGATGCGTCCGCCATCCTTGACGCCTGGCCACTCGGGCGCGGCAGGTCCCCGCTGCGCCAGCGACCCGACGATGAGACCGGTCGCAATGACGGCGATGAGGGTGACTGCAGCCGCCAGTGGTGTTTTTCGCATGGCAGCAGTCTCAGGTGTGCGTGTAACGGGGTCACAACGACGTCGTAAACATTGTGCGGCGATGGCCGAATCCACATGGAGCCGCCCTAGAATCTCGTCCGTGTTGCACGCACTCTTCTCCCTGCATGTCGCCCTTCATCATGTCAATGCACCAGTCAGTCAGCCGCAGGTGTCGCTGCGCGTCGTCGTCGACGATGCTGCGAGTGGCCGCGCGCTTGGTGGTGCCTGTGTCGTCGTCAACGAGGAAAGCACGTGCCAGCTTACCGACGATGCGGGAAGCGTGCTTGTGACGGCGCCGCGTCCGGTGTCGCTGCGTGTCACCGCCGCCGATTTCCTGGCGGCGACTGTGGTGGTTGACGATCCCGGGGCCGACCCCGTGCGCATCAGGCTGCGGCCCGCACCGGTTCGCGTGGACGAACGAGTGGTCGTGGCCGGCCGGCTGAGTGAGCGCCGTGCGGACGTCCCGCGGTCGACATCGATCGTGACGCGCGACGAGATGGCACAGCGGGGTCGGTCGACAGCACCAGACGCCCTGATGGATTCGGCCGGTGTGCTCGTGCAGAAGACGAACATGGGCGCGGGTTCCCCCTACATCCGGGGACTGATGGGCAATCAGGTGCTGGTCCTGGTGGATGGCATTCGCCTCAATAACGCCACGTACAGGTATGGTCCCAATCAGTATCTCGGGACCATCGACCCTGGTGCGATCGATCGAATCGAGGTCGTCAGGGGGCCGGGGTCCGTGCTGTACGGAAGCGATGCCATTGGCGGCGTCGTGAGCATCGACACTCGTCGTCCCGTGTTCACGACGACAGGGCGGTCGGCACACATCGACGGACGGGTGATGGCGGTCGCAGGTTCCCCCGAGCAGCTGCTTCGGACAGATGTCACACTGGCCTCACAGTCGCTCTCCGTGCGGGCCGGCATCGCGGGTCATCGCACGGAGGATCTCCGGACAGGTCAGCCCGCGGTGACCCTGACACCGTCGGGATTCCGGGAGGGAGCCGCAGATGCCGCCCTCGAGTGGCAGGCCAGTGCACGACAGCGCATCAGTGTGACGCTGCAGACGCACCGCCAGGGCGATGTGCCCCGATGGGATCAGGTGGTGCAGCGGGGATTCGCCCGATATGACTTCGATCCGCAGGCCCGCCACCTCGGCGTGCTCAGGTATGCCGTGCAGGGAGGGCGGTGGGCCGACATGTTCAGCATCGCTCTGGTGCGGCAGCAGACCGAGGAGGGACGGTTCCTGCGTCGCCAGGGTGCGTCCGTCGAGACGCAGGAGCGGGACACGGTGCAGACCACCGCCGTGGTGGCCGACGGACGAAAGCAATTGCGACCGCAGCTGGTGGTGCAGGCCGGCGCCGAGATGTATCACGACCGCGTCGGCAGCCGCCGCACAGACGTGAACCTCCTGTCGCAAGCCACGAGCACCCGGCGCGGTCTCTATCCCGATGGTGCCACGTCGCTTAGCCTTGCAGCCTTCTCACGAGTGGTCTGGACGCAGCGCCGGTTTCTCTCGGAGGCGGGCCTGCGCTTCACGGAAATACGGGTGCGCGCGTCCGATGCCACGTTCAGGGATCTCGATGTGTCGCCGCGCGCCGTTGTGGGACAGGCGGCGGCATCGTGGCAGGTGATGGGTCCTGTGAGACTGTTCGGTTCCGTCGCACAGTCGTTCAGGGCGCCCGGCATTGATGATGTCAGCTCGCTCGGTCAGTTTGATTCGGGCATCGAGGTGCCGGCACCCAATCTGGCCCCTGAGCGGGGTCTCACCAGCGAACTGGGTCTACGCGTGACACAGCCCTCGCTGTACACGTCGGTTGCGGTGTTCCGCACCGACCTGCAGAATCTGATCGATCGCGTGCGCGCCACGTACCAGGGCGCGTCAACCTTCGACGGCCAGCCAGTGTTCCAGAAGGCTAATGTGGCCGAAGCGCGCATTCTCGGATGGGAGGCAGAGACGACGTGGCGGGCGCCCGGGGGCCTGACGGTCGCGGGTCACGTCACCGCCACGCGCGGTGACGCCCTCACCCGCAACGAACCCATGCGCCGCATTCCCCCGGTGCACGGGGGCCTGCGGCTCGAATGGCAGCCGCACCTGCGGGCCTCGGCAGGCGCCGCGTGGCGTGCGGCTGGGGCCCAGCGCCGGTTGTCGTCAGGCGACCTCGCGGATCATCGCATCAGCCGCACAGGGACACCGGCGTGGTCGACAGTTGATCTGTTCGGGCGGGTGCAGCTGTCGGTCCGCGCAGCCATCAGCCTCGGGGTGCGTAACCTGTTCGACGAACGTTACCGTGTGCACGGGTCGGGTCTTGATGCCCCCGGCCGGGCCGCCTGGCTCTCGCTGCAGCTCACGCCCTAGCGACAGCGCACCCGCAACCGCCGCGTCGAGCTGGTCAGGAAGTAGCCGCCCCGGTTACATCCCCGGCGGCGGCGTCACGCTGGCCGCCGGGCGCGTGCCCTTCAGCACCCAGCGCTGGATGCGCCGGCCGTTGCCGGCTTCGCCGGTATACATGCGGTTCTTCGAGTCAATCGCGATCATGTGCGCACGGATGAACTCGCCCGACTGGCGGCCGGGCCGGCCGAACCGGTCGAGGATCGCGAGATCGCGCCGGCGCAGAATCCACACGCGCTGGTTGGTGCCGTCGATGAGGTACAGCAGGCTCTGGTCCGGATCGCGCGAGAACTGCAGGCTGAACCCGCTGCCCGATCCGCCCGTTTCCGGACGCACGAACTTCTCCATCAGGTACTCGCCGCTCTGGCGGAATACCTGGATGCGGTTGCCGCGCCGGTCAGAGACGTAGATGAGCCCGTCCTTCGAGCCGACCAGGCCGTGCAGCGTTGAATACTGCTGCGGCGGCGCCGCCGGATTCACCGGATACGTGTACTTCTCGGTGTCGTCTGGACGCCGGCCGTAGGCGCCCCAGTGGCGCCGGTATTCACCCGTCGCCGCGTCGTATACCACCACACGGCGGTTGATGTAGCCGTCGGCGATGAACAGTTCGTTGGTCTTGGGTTCGACGTAGAAGTTCGCCGGCCCGCCCAGGTGGTTCGGGTCGTTGCTGCCCTTGTTCACCCCGGGCGTGCCAATCGTCAGCACGTGGCGCCCGTCCCGGGTGAACTTCATCACGTGCATGCCGTTGCTCGTGCCCAGCCACACGAAGTTGTGATGGTCGATGTAGATCCCGTGTTCCTGATCAAACCAGGGATAGCCATTGCCTGGCCCGCCCCAGGCCCGCAGGAACGTGCCCTCGGCATCGAGCTCGAGCACCGGCGGCGCCGGCACGCAGCAGTCGGCGATCGGCGGCTTCACCGCCGCGCCGATTTCCTGCGGCGTCAGGCTCGACGGCATGTGGATGATCCACAGGTGATCATCCTCGTCGGCAAACAGCCCGCGGATGTCCCCGAGGATCCAGTCGTTCGGCAGGGTGGGCGGCCAGGTCGGATCGACAGCGTAGATCGGCAGCCGATCGGCCGTGGGCGACCCGGGCGCCGGCCTGGCCAGCGCCCCCTGCGCCCTGAGCACGGGAGATGACCAGTCCGTCAGCGAGCCGGCCGCGGCGGCGGCCAGCGTCGTCAGCATCGTGCGGCGGTTCATGGCCATCTCCCTGCCCCGTGCGCGCCTACAGCGCGCTGCTCTGGCCCAGCACCTTGCGGAACACCACCATGGCCCGCTGCATGTCGTCCATGGTGCCCAGCGAGATACGCGTGTGCGTCTTCTCCATCGGCGGGAAGTCGCGGCCGACGATGACGCCCTGCGCCCGGCAGGCATCGCGGAAGCCCACAGCCGGCTGCCGCAGGTTCACGAAGACAAAGTTGGTCTGCGACTCGGGGGCCTCGTAGCCCATCGACCGGAACTGCGCCAGCGTCCACTCGCGGATGCGGCGGTTCTCCTGCCGCTCGCCGTCCATGTGCGCCGTGTCCTTCAACGCCGCCAGACCGGCCACCGCCTGCAGGTCGCCCAGGCTACCCATGCCCCACGCCCGGCCCACCTTGCCCATGGTCTCGGCCTGGCCGATCGCATAGCCAATCCGCACCCCCGCCATGCCGTAGGCCTTCGAGAAGGTGCGCGCCATGAACACGCCTGGCAGCTCGAGCGCCAGCTTCGACGTGCTGCCCACGCCCGCCATCGTCGCGTAGTCGATGTACGCCTCGTCGATGAGGATGCCCGTGTCAGGCGACTTTTCCTTGATCGCGCGCACCGCCTTCTCGATGTCCGCCAGCGTGTGCATCGTCGAGGTCGGGTTGTTCGGGTTGCAGAAGAACACGAGGCCGGCGCCCTGCGAGGCTGCCACCATCGCGTCGAGATCGAGGCGCAGGCCGCTGTCGACCGGAATCGCCTTGACCGGATACTTCATCCGCTGCGCCGTCTGAATCGGGGTCCCGTACGACGGGTCAGGCGTCACCAGCGCACGCGTCGGCGAGCAGTAGGCCATCACCGCCCCGGTCAGGATCGCGTCCGAGCCGGTCGCGACGACGACGTTGTTGGCCGTGGTGCCGTACATCGTGGCGATGTATTCCTGGAATGCCCGGGTGTTCGGCGGGGGATAACCCAGACCGAGCGCCTTCGACGGATGCTGCCGCAGCACCTCGAGCACCTTGGGGCTCGGTCCGCGCAGGTTCTCGTTGCTGCTGATGCGGATGGCGTCAGGGGCCACCGCGGGGCGCATGCCCTGACCCTGCGCCTCGACGGCCAGCCAGTCTTCGCGGCCGTACCCGATAACCCCGCTGGCCGACGCCAGCGCCGCACTGCCCGCGCTCAACCTGCGCACAAATTCACGTCGTGATACCGCCATGGTGATGGCCTCCTGAGGCCGCCATCGTAGCACCGCCTCGCAGACCGTCCAACGCATCTTCAGGCAGCGTCCCTTCGGCCTGTCCATGCATTCCGATTATAGGTATCAGCACGCGCGGGGAGACCGCTCATGCAAAGCACAAACATTCTGTATTGGACATGGATGTATCCGTTTCTATTCAATGCGCACATGCAAGACGCCGTGGCCCCCGCCCACCCCGCCGACCTCGCCTGGATGCTCGTGGCCTGCGCCCTCGTGCTGCTGATGACCCCGGCCCTGGCCTGCTTCTATGCCGGCATGGTCCGGTCGAAGAACGCCCTCAACACCATGATGATGAGCGTCGTCGCCCTCGGGCCGGTTGCCCTCGTCTGGGCGCTCGGCGGCTACTCGCTCGCTTTCGCCCCGGGCAATGCGTTCATCGGATCGTTCGATTTCGTGGCCCTGCGCGGAGTCGACCTGGCACCGCATAACGGCATGCCCCACCTGCTCTTCATGACCTTCCAGGGCACCTTCGCCGTGATTACCACGGCGCTCATCTCGGGCGCGCTCGTCGAACGCCTCAGGTTTCCGGTCTATCTCGCCTTCATCGCGCTCTGGCTGATCGCCGTCTACGCGCCGGTTGCCCACTGGATCTGGGGCGGCGGCTTCCTGGCCGGCGACGGCGCCCTCGACTTCGCGGGAGGCACGGTCATCCACGTCAATGCCGCCGCGGCCGCGCTCGTCGCGGCACTGGTCGTCGGCCCCCGCCGTGATTATGGTCGGCAGGCCATGCTTCCTCACAGCGTACCGCTGACCCTCGTGGGCACCGGGTTGCTCTGGTTCGGCTGGTTCGGCTTCAATGGCGGCAGCGCACTCGGCGCCAGCACGTCGGCTGCCCTGGCCTTCGTCAACACCTTCCTGGCGCCGGCCGCCGCCCTCACCACCTGGATCGTCATCGATCTGGCGCGCAGCGGCCGTGCGACCGCCATCGGCGCCGCCACCGCCATCGTGGTCGGCCTCGTCGTCATCACCCCGGCCGCCGGCTACGTCGGCCCGCTGGCCGCCATCGCCATGGGCGGGCTGGGCGTCATTCCCAGCTACGTCGCACTGATCCTGCGCGCCCGCACACGCCTCGATGATTCCCTCGACGTCGTCGCCGCCCACGGCCTCGGCGGTGCCACCGGGGCGCTGCTCACCGGCCTCTTCGCCGACCCGGCCTGGAGCGGGGGACCCGCAGGCCTGCTCGCCGGCCATCCCGATCAGCTGCGCATCCAGCTCGTGGGCCTCGTGGTCGTCATCGCGTATAGCGGTGCCGCCACGTTCGTCATCCTGCGCGCCATGGCGCTCGTCGTGCCGCTGCGCGACGATGCGCGGACGGAAGGGGTGGGGATGGATGTCACCCAGCACGGCGAAGAGGCCTACACGACCGGCGACGGCGCCATCCTGATCACCCCCGGCGACCGCCTGCCCCGATCCACCGCCGCGGCGAGCCCCGCACTTTCGGGAGGTGCCTCGTGAAGCTCATCGTCGCCGTCATCCGGCCGGAACAGCTGAGCAGCGTGCTCGAGTCGCTCTTTCACGCCGAGGTGCGCGGCCTCACCATCAGCCGCGTGCAGGGCCATGGCGGTGAAATCGAGCAGGTGGAAACCTATCGCGGCACCACCGTGATGATGGCGCTGGCCGAAAAGGTGCGCCTCGAAATCGCCGTGTCCGAGCCCTTCGTGCAGCCCACCGTGCAGGCCATCCTTTCTGCGGCCCGCACGGGCGAGGTCGGCGACGGCAAGGTGCTCGTACTGCCCATTGATCGGATCTACCGCATCCGCACCGGTGAGTGCGATCAGGACGCCGTCACGCCGGTCAGTGTGCCGGCCCCGGCCCGACACTGAGCACCGGAGGTCTCATGCACACCACTCCCCGTCCTCCACACGCCCAGGGCCTCTACGATCCGCGCGCCGAGCACGATGCCTGCGGCGTGGGCTTTGTCGCTCACCTCGCCGGCACGCGCAGCCACGCGCTGGTGCAGCAGGCCCTCACCCTGCTCATCAATCTCGAGCATCGCGGCGCAGCAGGGGCCGATCCGCACACGGGCGACGGCGCCGGCATCCTCATCCAGATGCCCGACGCTTTCCTCCGGGCCAGCGTCAGCTTCACGCTGCCGCCCGCAGGCACCTATGGCGCCGGCCTCGTCTTCCTGCCTGTCGATCCCGAGACCCGCTCTACGGTCGTGGGTCTCATCGAGCGAACCATCGCCGACACCGGCCTCGTGTGCCTCGGCTGGCGCGCAGTGCCCGCGCACGTCGATGCCATCGGGGTCACGGCGGCGGCGGCCGCCCCTGAGTTCCGTCAGCTCTTTGTCACGCACACCGATCCGGCCATCGCCGCCGATCCGGCTGCGTTCGAGCGCGCCCTGTTCATCCTGCGCAAGCGCATCGAGCTCCGCCTCGACGCCCTCGCGCTCGATCCCGCCGTGCGCCGCGACATCTTCATCGTCAGCCTGTCGGCACGCACGCTCATCTACAAGGGGATGCTGACCGCCTCGCAGCTCGGCCCGATGTTCCCCGACCTGCAGGACCCGAGGCTCGAATCGGGCCTCGCACTGGTGCATCAGCGGTTCTCGACCAACACCTTCCCGTCGTGGCCGCTGGCCCATCCCTATCGCTATGTGGCTCACAACGGCGAAATCAACACCGTGCAGGGCAACATCGCGTGGATGCATGCGCGCGAGGGCCTGCTGGCCTCGCCGCTGCTCGGCGATGCGCTTGCCGATATCAAGCCCATCATTCGCGCCGGCGGCAGTGATACAGCCACCTTCGACAATGTGGTCGAGCTGCTCGTCATGGCCGGCCGCTCGCTGCCGCACGCCGTGCTGATGATGATGCCCGAGCCATGGGAAGGGCAGCCCGAGATGGACCCGGCCGTGCGGGCGTTCTACCAGTACCACGCATCACTGATGGAACCGTGGGACGGGCCCGCTGCCCTGGCCTTCACCGACGGCACGGTGATCGGCGCTGTGCTCGATCGCAACGGCCTGCGGCCGGGCCGCTACTGCGTCACCACCGACCAGCTGGTCATCATGGCCTCCGAGTCGGGTGTGCTGCCCGTGGCCGAAGAGCAGATCGTGCTGCGCGAGCGCCTGCGTCCCGGACGCATGCTGCTCGTTGATACCGCGCAGGGCCGGCTGGTGCCCGACACAGAGCTCAAGCAGTCGCTGGCGGCCGCGCATCCCTACGCCGAGTGGATTCACCGACGCCAGGTCGACATCGACAGCCTGCCGCCGGCCCGCGCCGAGCGGCCTGACCACGCCACCGTGCTCAGGCGGCAGCATGCCTTCGGCTATTCACAGGAAGACCTGCGGCTGCTGCTGACCCCGATGGCGCTGACGGGTGAGGAACCCGTGGGTTCGATGGGGTCGGACACACCGCTCGCCGTCCTGTCGACGCGCCCGCGGCTGCTCTTCGACTATTTCGTGCAGCGGTTCGCACAGGTCACCAATCCCCCGCTCGACGCGATCCGCGAAGCCCTGGTCACCTCGATGGCCTCGACGATCGGTCCCGAGGCCAACCTGCTCGACACCGACCCTGATGCGTGCCGGCAGATCCGCATCCCCACACCCGTCATCCACAACGATCACGTGGCCCGCCTGCGGCATCTGCCGCACACCTCGGCATTCCGCTCGACGACGCTGCCGACGCTGTACGATGCGAAGGGTGGAGGGCGCGGGCTCGCCGCGGCGATGGATACGCTCTGTGCCGCCGCCAGCCGGGCCGTCAGAGATGGCTACGGCGTCATCGTCCTCTCGGATCGAGGCGTCGATGCGCGGCATGCGCCCATTCCCAGCATGCTGGCCGTGGCGGGTGTCCACCACCACCTGGTGCGCGAGGGCACGCGCACGCAGTGCGGCCTCGTCATCGAGACCGGCGAGGCGCGCGAGGTGCACCACATTGCCCTGCTGATGGGCTACGGCGCCGGCGCCGTGAATCCCTACCTCGCCTTCGAGTCGCTGCACGACCTCCGCCGGCAGGGCCTGCTGCCGGGGCTCTCCGACGAGGAGGCCATGGCGCGCTACATCAAGGCCCTGAACAAGGGCGTGCTGAAGGTGATGTCGAAGATGGGCATCTCGACGCTGCAGAGCTACTGCGGCGCCCAGATCTTCGAGGCCATCGGCCTCGACCAGTCACTGGTCGACACCTATTTCACCGGCACCACCTCGCACCTTGGCGGTGCAGACCTCGACGTCGTGGCCGAGGAAGTCCGTCGGCGCCATGCGCGAGCATTCGGGCCGGCGCACGACGCACACACCGAACTCGACAGCGGAGGCGAGTATCAGTGGCGGCGCGACGGCGAACCGCACCTGTTCAACCCCGAGACGGTCTTCCGGCTGCAGCACGCCACGCGCACGGGCCAGTACGACATCTTCCGTGACTACACGCGCCGCATCGACAGCCAGGAGCGCTCGCGCAGCACGCTGCGCAGCCTGCTGGCGCCAGTGCCGGCCGGTCCTCCCGTGCCCCTCGACGAAGTCGAGCCGGTCGACGCGCTGCTGCACCGGTTCTCGACAGGCGCGATGTCGTTCGGGTCGATCAGCCAGGAAGCGCACGAGACGCTCGCCATCGCCATGAACCGCATGGGCGCGCGATCGAATTCGGGTGAGGGCGGCGAGGATGCCGCGCGCAACCGGCCGGATGCCCGCGGTGATTCGCGCCGAAGCCGCATCCGGCAGGTGGCGTCCGGACGCTTCGGGGTGACCAGCGACTATCTCGTGCATGCCGACGACATCCAGATCAAGATGGCGCAGGGGGCCAAGCCTGGCGAGGGTGGACAGCTGCCCGGCCACAAGGTCTATCCCTGGGTCGCGCGCGTCCGTCACTCGACACCGGGCGTTGGCCTCATCTCGCCGCCCCCGCATCACGACATTTACTCGATTGAAGACCTCGCGCAGCTGATTGCCGATCTCCAGCAGGCCAACCCGCGCGCCCGCATCCACGTCAAGCTCGTGGCACAGTCTGGCATCGGCACGGTCGCAGCCGGTGTGGCCAAGGCGCACGCTGACGTCATCCTGATCTCGGGCCATGACGGCGGCACGGGCGCCGCGCCGCTCACCAGCCTCAAGCATGCCGGTGTGCCGTGGGAGCTGGGCCTCGCCGAGGCCCAGCAGGTGCTGATGCTCAACGGCCTGCGCGACCGCGTGACGCTGCAGGTCGACGGACAGCTCAAGACGGGCCGCGACGTGCTGATTGCCGCGCTGCTCGGGGCCGAAGAGTTTGGCTTCGCCACCGCGCCGCTCGTCGTCATGGGCTGCGTGATGATGCGTGTCTGCCATCTCAACACCTGCCCCGTCGGCATCGCCACGCAGGATCCCGAACTGCGCCGCAAGTTCACCGGCACGCCAGAGCTGGTTCAGACGTTCTTCCGGTTCATCGCCGAGGAAGTCCGCGAGGGCATGGCAGCGCTCGGGTTCCGATCGCTCGACGAGATGATCGGCCGCACCGACTGCCTGCGGCATGTGCCGGACGAATCGCACTGGAAGGCGGCGCATCTCGATCTCTCGCCGCTGCTGCATCGCGTCGAGGGTCCGCGGCACGCGCGCGTCGGGACCACGGCCGCGCGTCCACCGCACGCCATGGGCGCCCTCGACGCCCGCCTCGTCGCAGGCGCGGGCCCTGCGCTCGAGCACGGCACGGCGGTCGTGCTGCGCGACGCCATTCGCAACACCGACCGCACCACCGGCACGCGTCTTGGCTATGAGGTCACCCGACGCCATGGCGCACAGGGCCTGCCTGACGGCACCATCGATATCCGGCTGTCAGGCACCGCGGGTCAGAGCTTCGGGGCGTTCCTGCCGCGCGGCATCACCCTCGCCCTCGAAGGCGATGCCAATGACTTTGTCGGCAAGGGACTGTCGGGCGGGCAGATCATCGTGGCGCCGTCGCCCCGGGCCACGACGCCGGCGGAAGACAACGTCATCATCGGCAACGTTGCGCTCTACGGCGCCACCAGCGGCCGGGCCTTTATCCGCGGTCTCGCCGGCGAACGCTTTGCCGTGCGCAACAGCGGCGCTCACGCGGTCGTCGAAGGCGTCGGCGATCACGGCTGCGAGTACATGACGGGCGGTGCAGTGGTGGTGCTCGGTCCCACCGGTCGCAACTTTGCCGCAGGCATGAGCGGCGGCGTCGCCTTTGTCTACGATCCCGCACGCACCCTCACGGCGCGATGCAATCACGAATTGGTCGAGCTCGAGCCGGTGTCGTCTCCAGACGATCTCGACACGCTCACGCAGCTGGTCACCGCCCATCACACCCTGACGGGCAGTGCCCTCGCCGGTCGGCTGCTGCACGACTGGCCAGTGACTCTCTCGCACTTCGTGCTGGTCATCCCCCGCGAGTTCAAGGCACGCCGCTCCGTGGCAGCGGCCGATGACGCGCGCCTCAGCGCCTGAACTGGAGCAGCTCATGGGAAAACCGACCGGCTTCATCGAATTCATCCGCGTCTCGCAACCTACGCGCCCGGTCGCCGAACGTGTGGGCGACTACCGTCACGTGTACGCGCCGCATACACCGGCCGAGCTCACGCGCCAGGCCGCGCGCTGCATGGACTGCGGCATTCCGTTCTGTCACCAGGGCTGCCCGCTCGGCAATCTCATTCCCGACTGGAACGATCTCGTCTATCGCGATCAGTGGCGGGCCGCGCTCGACCGCCTGCATGCCACCAACAACTTTCCCGAGTTCACCGGGATGCTGTGCCCCGCTCCCTGCGAGGGTGCCTGCGTGCTCGGGCTCAACGCCGACCCGGTCTCAATCAAATCGGTCGAACTCGCCATCGTCGATCGGGGATTTGCCGAAGGGTGGATCGTCCCCGAGCCGCCGGTGCGGCGCACATGGAAGCGCGTCGCCATCGTCGGATCAGGGCCTGCGGGCCTGGCCGCGGCCGCGCAGCTGAATCGTGCCGGTCACACCGTGACCGTCTTCGAGAAGGCCGATCGCATCGGCGGGCTGCTGCGGTACGGCATTCCCGAGTTCAAGCTCGAGAAGCGCCTGCTCGATCGGAGGCTCGCGCTGCTCGAGGAGGAAGGCGTGGTCTTCCGTGCAGGCGTGAATGTCGGCGTCGACCTGCCGGTCACCGACCTGCAGCATCACTACGATGCCGTGCTGCTGGCCGGCGGTGCCGAGCAGCCCCGCGATCTTCCGCTGCCAGGGCGCCACGCCACCGGCATCGTGCAGGCCATGACCTACCTTACGGCACAGAACGAGCGCTGCGAGTCGCCAGACCTTGCCGCCGATCCATCGCTGTCAGCGGCGGGTCGTCATGTCGTCATCATCGGCGGAGGCGACACCGGAGCCGACTGCGTTGGCACGGCGCACCGGCAGGGCGCCGCGTCGGTGACGCAGCTCGAGCGCATGCCGATGCCACCGGCCAGCCGCGCTGCCGACAATCCCTGGCCGCTCTGGCCTCATGTGTTCCGCACGTCGACGGCACACGAGGAGGGTGGCACGCGCACCTACGCCATCGACACGACTGCGTTCCTCACCGATGACGCAGGACACGTGCGGGCCCTTCGAGCCCAGCAGCTCGAAGCCGTCCCGGGTGGCCGACCGGGCGCCTTCGCCGCGCGTCCGGATAGCGCGCACGACATTCCCGCCGACCTCGTGATCCTGGCGCTCGGCTTCAGCGGGCCTGCCGCCTCGCCACTGCTCGACGCGCTCGGCGTGGTTCGCTCTGCGGCAGGTACGATCGTCCGGGACGAGGAGTGGCGCACCTCGGTGCCCGGCATCTATGTCGCCGGCGACATGCAGCGCGGCGCCTCGCTCATCGTCTGGGCGATTGACGATGGACGAAGGGCGGCGGCAGCGATCGATCGTGACCTGATGCGGCGGACGTAAGTGAGTCCTCGCTGACTGTTGGCAGGGTTGACATGCGTCCCGAGCAAACCCCGGCTAAGCGAAGCCCCAGGCATGTGCGGCGGCCCGCGTTGCGCGTCGACTTCGACGGAGTGCGTTTCCGGCTGTGAGCTCGCCCCCGGGCAGACTGGGGAAGGGAGACTGCGCCTGGCCCGGCGGGTGTGTGCGCTCGATTCGGTGCGCAAGACGCCCAATCAGCGTCGACTCATGGTGCCGCCGATGGAAATCGTTCCGGCGGGCATTCCGGCTCGAGGGGCTCCGGGTATCTCAGACCAGTTCGTGCGTGAGTGTTGCGGCAGCGCGCACGTCAAACTGGAGGTGATGATGTCAAAGTGACAGTCATCACGGCCGCTGAGAGCTCGGCGTCGACACGCCTGCGCCAGGTGGCGGCTACCGCACCGAGCCCAATTTCGGCCTTGATAAGCAGCTCCGGCCCAATTGATGAGCCTGCTTGCGGCGTGTCGCGCCACACGCTACAATGACAGGGTGATCAGAAGCTTCAGGCACAAAGGCATTGAACGCTTCTTCCGGGCTGGCTCCCTCGCGGGTATTCAGGCCGCTCATGCCCCGCGCCTGGCCCGCCAGTTGTCTGCGCTCGAGTCGGCAGCGCGGCCCGAAGACATGAATCGCCCGGGTTGGCAGTGGCACCCACTCAAGGGCGCACGCTCTGGGCATTGGGCGGTCGGCGTCAGCGGCAACTGGCGGTTGACGTTTGCGTTTGAGGACGGCGATGCCGTCCTTGTCGACTATCTTGATTACCACTAGGGCACACATGAGCCAGATGTTTAATCCTCCGCACCCCGGCCTGACACTGAGGGACGACATTCTGCCGGCGTTGAACCTTCAGGTCGGCGAGGCCGCCGCCCAGTTGGGCGTGGATCGCACCACCCTGTCGAAGGTGCTCAACGGACGGGCCGCCATCAGTCCGGCCATGGCACTGCGCATCGAACGCTGGCTGGGCCGCGACCGGGGCGGCGCCGCCGAGGTGTGGCTGGCTCAGCAGACGGCCTACGACGTGTGGCACGCCCGCCGGTTGGCAAAGGCCAGCAGGGCCCTGGCGCGCGTGAGGCCCGTGCGATGGCTGCCGGTGTGAGGGTCGCCCGGTTGGGCGTCGTGCGCAGCCCCGCCCAGTGACGCCGCGTCAGTGGTCAGCCGCGGGCCGCACCGCCCGAAGGCCCTGCACGCCGTGCCTGGCTATGAGGTCGGCCAGCGCACCGGTCGCCACCATGTCGCGGACAAACTGGTCAACGGCCGCAGCGGCTCCCGCAGGGCGGCCCTTCGGCACGGCGAGTCCGTGATTCACGGTTGTGAATCCGCCATCGAGCACGCGCACGTCGGGCGAGCGATCGTAGGCCTCGTGCAGGGTGGGGGCTAGCCCGGCCACAGCGTCGACCTCGCCCTTCCGCAGCAGATCCATCGAGGCCTCGCTGGTCGCCGGGCGCAGCAGGGTCGCCTGCTGCAGGGTGCGTGTCAGGAACAGCTCATAGCCCGTGCGCGGGGCCGCCGCCACGCGGCGCCCGGGACGGTCGACGTCGGCCACCGCGCCAATCACCGAGCCTCGCGCGACGACGTAGGTGGCCTCAATCTCGGTCATCGGCGATGAAAAGGTCACGACATCGGCGCGGGCCGGTTCGATGGCTAGGATAGCCACGTCCCACGTGCCGCTGCCGGCGCTGGCCGCCACATCACCAGGCGTGGCGTGCATGACATGCGTGACCGCCACGCCGAGGCGCTGCCCAAGGGCTGCCACGAGGTCGATGCCGACGCCTCGCGGCGCGCCGGTGGCCGGGTCGCGTGTGGTGAAGAGTGCGTTGCCGAAATTGACGCCCACGCGCAGCGTGCCGGTGGGCGCGATGAGGGCACGGGCGGCAGCGACGGGATCTGCGGTCCCCTGCGTGGCGCGGGTGGCGCCTGTCGCGCTCATCACGAGCCACCCCGCAAGAACGCACGCGACGGTCGGCCAACGTGATGCGCGCATGTGAACCTGAGCCTGCGTGTGAGCCGCCCCATGGATGCTGGCGGAGGGAGAGGGATTCGAACCCCCGGTACCGTTTCCGGTACAACGGTTTTCAAGACCGCCGCGATCGACCGCTCCGCCATCCCTCCGCGTGCCCCTGATTATCGCACCATCGCGCTCGGCGGCGTGCACCCCCGCGGCGCGGGACCGTCCGGCCTAGGCCCGCGGCGTGCCGATGACCGTGCGTCCGCCCATGTAGGGGCGCAGCGCCTCGGGCACCACCACCGTGCCGTCGGCCTGCTGATAGTTCTCGAGCACGGCGATGAGCGTGCGGCCCACGGCCAGTCCCGATCCGTTCAGCGTGTGCACATACTCGGCCTTGCCCGTGCCGTCGGGACGGAAGCGGATGTTTGCCCGGCGCGCCTGGAACGCCTCGCAGTTCGAGCACGACGAAATCTCGCGGTAGGTCTGCTGGCTGGGCAGCCACACTTCGATGTCGTACGTCTTCGAGGCCGAAAAGCCCATATCCCCCGTGCACAGCGCCATCGTCCGGTAGGGCAGCTGCAGCAGCTGCAGCACGCGTTCGGCGTTGGCGGTGAGCGACTCGAGTTCGTCGTACGAGGTGTCGGGCGTGGCGAACTTTACCAGCTCGACCTTGTCGAACTGGTGCTGACGAATCAGGCCGCGCACATCAGAGCCATACGAGCCGGCCTCGCTGCGGAAACACGGCGTGTAGGCGGTGTACTTCAGCGGCAGCTGGCGGCCGTCCAGAATCTCACCACGGTAGAGGTTCGTCACCGGCACCTCGGCCGTGGGAATCAGATACAGATCCCACTCGCCCGCAATCTTGAAGAGGTCAGGCCCGAACTTCGGCAGCTGGCCCGTGCCGTACAGCGTGCTGCCCGACACGAGGAACGGCGGCTCGACCTCGGTGTAGCCGTGGTGAGTCGAGTGCAGCTCGAGCATGAAGTTGATGAGCGCCCGCTCGAGCTTCGCCCCGTCGCCCATCAGGAACGCAAACCGCGAACCCGACACACGGGTCGCCCGCTCGAAGTCGATGATGCCGAGCTCGGGGCCGCTGTCCCAGTGCGCCTTCGGCGTAAAGTCGAACACGCGGCGCTCGCCCCAGGCCCGCACCTCGACGTTGTCGGCGGCACTGCGGCCGACCGGCACCGACGCGTGGGGCAGGTTCGGCAGGATGTCGAGGATGGCCTGCCGCTCCTGCTCGATCGTCTCGAGCTCGGCCTCCAGGCCCTTGATCGTCTGGCCGCGCTGCTTGTTGGCCTCGAAGATGTGCGACACATCCTCGCCGGCCTTCTTGGCCCGCGCGACGGCCTCGCCCGAGGCGTTCTGTTCGCGCTTCAGGCCTTCCACCTGCGGAATCATCTGGCGCCGTTTCTGGTCGAGCGCCGCCAGGGTGTCGAGTTCACGGCTGGCATCCATGCCGCGCGCCGCAAGGCCGGCACGCACACGATCGAGGTGGTCGCGGACGAATGTCGGATCAAGCATGATTCAGGTGTCTTATTCTAGTGCTGATGCATCCGCCTGTTCGGAAGGCCGTGTTTCCCGCCGCCGGCCTCGGCACCCGGTTCCTGCCGGCCACCAAGGCCCAGCCCAAGGAAATGCTCACGCTCGTCGACAAGCCCGTCATCCAGTACGGCGTCGAGGAGGCCGTGGCCTCGGGCCTCACCAACATCATCCTCGTCACCGGCCGGGGCAAGAACGCCATCGAAGACCACTTCGATGTGTCGGCCGAGCTCGAGTCGTTTCTCGAGACCCGCGGCAAGACCGAGCTGCTCGAGGAAGTGCGGGCGATCTCGAACCTCATCAATGTCGCCTATGTGCGCCAGGGCGAACCGCTCGGTCTGGGCCATGCCGTGCTCGTCACCGAAGACCTCGTGGCCGGTGAGCCCTTTGCCGTCGTGCTGGCTGACGATGTGATTGATGCGGAGCCGGCGGGGCTGCGGCAGATGATCGACATCTACCAGCGGACAGGCGCACCGGTCATCGCCGTCGAGCGCGTGCCGGAAGAGAGCGTCTCGAGTTACGGCATTGTCGACGTCGAGCCTGCCCCCGAGCTCGGGCGCGGCGTGCACCGCATCAGGCACATGGTCGAGAAGCCGCCCCGGGCCGAGGCACCCTCGAACCTGGCCATCATCGGCCGCTACATTCTCACGCCCGACATCTTCCCGGCCCTGCATGAAACAGCACGCGACCGCTCGGGCGAGATTCAGCTGACCAACGGGTTGCGCCGCCTGCTCGAGACGCGCCCCGTATACGCCTTCGAGATCGACGGCGTGCGGCATGATGCCGGCAACAAGCTGGGGTTCCTGAAGGCGGTCGTGTACTTCGCGCTCAAGCGGCCCGAGCTGGCGGGTCCGTTCCGCGAGTACCTGGCGTCGCTCAGAGCAACGGGCGGGCGATAGCCCGGCCCGCCTACTTCGACGGGGCGTCGGTCTTGGCAGGGGCCGCAGGCGCCGCCGGAGTCGAGGTGCTGCCGGTCGCGCTGTCTGACGCACCGGTCGATCCGCCTGACTCGTTCTTGCCGGGTGCCACGTTGCCACCGGATGATCCCGACCGTGCGTAGTCGGTGATGTACCAGCCCGACCCCTTGAACTGAATCGCGGGCGACGACAGCAGCTTGGCCACCGGCCCCGAGCAGGTCGGGCACTGCGTCAGGGGCGCGTCCGAAAACTTCTGAATCACCTCGAAGCGGTGTCCACACGCTTCGCACTGATATTCGTAGAGCGGCATGTCGGGTTACTCCAGAGGATCGCCGTCGGCGTGCTGCAGCATCAGGCGGCGCAGCTGGGGAAACGTGGCCGCGCCCTGCGACAGGAACGCGTCGTGGAAGGCCCTGAGCGTGGGCTTGCCCGGCTGCTCGTCCATCCAGTCGCGGCGCAGCTTCTGCAGCATGAGCTTGCCCGCCGAATACACCAGATAGGTCGGGTCGAACGTGCCGCGTTCCGCCTCGCGACGGGCGGCCGCCTCTTCCAGGTAGGCTTCTTCGCGGAAGAACCGCACCCCCTGCTCGACCGACCAGTCGTCGGTGTGCAGCTTGAGGCACACCACAAATCGCGCCAGGCGCACCAGGGCCTCGCCGAGCTGGCCCAGCTTCATCGCATGATCGCCACGCCCGAAGCCCGCCTCGAGCATCATCTCTTCGCAGTAGTGGGCCCACCCTTCGATGTAGGAGAGCGGGGCCAGCAGCGTCGAGCGGCGCACCTTCGACGAGGCGCGGCGCAAATGGTGGAAGTGCAGGTAGTGCCCCGGATACACCTCGTGCATCGAGATGTTCCAGAGGGTCGGAATGTTGTAGTCGCGCAGGTGCTCGACCTTCCGATCGTCGGTCCACCCGGGCTCGACGTCGGTCAGGCAGTAGACGGCCCGCGACATCCGCGTTTCGAACGGCCCGGGCGTCCACATGCTGGCAAACGACCAGCGCAGGAAATCGGGCGTCGGGGCCACCACCACATCGTCTTCCTGGGGGAGGTCGACGACCGAGCCCTTGGCCAGGAAGGCCCGCAGCTGGGCCACCTGCTCCTGGGCGGTCGTAATGAGCGCCCCCGGGGCCGGATGCTGCTGCCGCACCTGAGCCCAGATGTCCAGGGGATCGCCGGTGCCGCCGATGCGGGCGGCCGTCTGCCGGAACTCGTCCTGCACCCGCGACAGCTCGCGCAGGGCGATGGTCAGCAGCCGGTCGGACGACAGCTGGATGCCTTCGTCCAGGCGGAGCTTCTGCTCGAAGACGTCGCGTCCCAGCCGGAATGAACCCTTGGCGCGCGGACGCAGGTCATTCTCGAGGTAAGCCACATACTCGTCGACCGCCTGCACGGCCTCGGTCGAGGCATCGGCCAGGTCGGCCAGCAGGTGCAGGTCGTCGACCCGCGAGAAGGCCCGGGGAATGTCGGCATCGATGAACGTGCGCACCCCCCGCCAGCTTTCGAGGCCAATCTTGATGAAGATGGCGGGCGGTTCCTTGACGTTCTCGCGCGCCGCCTGAATCAGGCGCGGCACCTGCCGCAGCTTCGACAGCACCCGGCGGGCGCGGTCTTCCTCGGGGGCGTAGGTGAACAGGGCCTGCGCCGCCAGCGATGAGGCCAGCAGGTCGGCGTAGATGTGGGGGTTCTTTTCCCAGGCCCGGGTGACCTCGAGGTCGAACTGCCGCGAGCGGATGTTGGCCTCGACCATCGCGCGGTCGGCCTGCTCGCCCGGCGTCAGTCCCTCGGCCGGAATGGCATCGAGCCGGCGGGCAAACCCGGCCAGCGCTCCAAGATGGCGGTCGATGGCGGTCCGCCGGTAGTCTTCCAGGAGGTCGTCGTTGAGGTGAACGCCGTCAAAAGTCGCCTGCGTCGGGCATGCCTCGTAGAGATACGTCAGGTAGGCGTCGACGAAGTGGCTCAGGGGTTCCGCAGCATGCATGAGTGGAAGACAGCAGACTCGGTCCACGGCGTCTCACCGCAGACATCTCTCAAGGTTACAATAATTTCGTGGCCGGTACGCTCTTTGTCGTCGCGACGCCCATCGGGCATCTGGACGATATCTCCGTCCGAGCCCTCCGCGTCCTCGGCCAGGTCAACCTGGTGGCCGCCGAAGACACCCGGCGCAGCGGCAACCTGCTGCGGCACTTCGGCATCACGACCCCGCTTGTGTCGTGCCATGCGCACAACGAAGGGGCGCGCGCCCCGCGCCTGGTCGAGCAACTGCTTGCCGGTCAATCAGTTGCCCTGGTCTCAGATGCCGGCACCCCGGGCATTTCCGACCCAGGGGCCGAGCTGGTGCAGATGGCCCGCCGGGCCGGCATCCGGGTCGAAGCCATCCCCGGGCCGAGCGCCGTCGCCGCCGCCGTCTCGGCAGCCGGCCTCGATCGGCCAGGCTTTTCGTTTCTGGGATTTCCACCTGTTAAGGGAAAAGACCGAAAAGAATGGTTCTCGTGGGCGAACACGGTGCTCAACCACGGGACCGTCGTCTGCTTCGAAGCGCCTCATCGCGTCAGACAAACGCTGGAAGATCTCGGTGTTTTTGTTGAATACCCGATTCTTGTCTTCCGAGAGCTGACCAAACTCCACGAAGAAACCATGGAGGGGCGTCCATCCGAGATCGCCGCACGGCTCTCGGTGCCCCAGGGTGAATTCACCCTCGTCATCCCGCCACGCCCCGAGCCGGCGATGGCGGTCGACGTGCCCTCGGACGAGGCGCTCAGGCAGCTGGTGGCCGAAGCCGCCGCCGATGGCGCACACTCGCCCCGAGAAGCCGCCAGGATAGTCGCCGACAAATTTGGTCTTTCGACAAAATTTGTCTACAACCTTTCGAAAGACGCCTGACATGTCGACACCCGCTCCCCTCCACATTGTGGTCCTCGCCGCCGGCAAGGGCACCCGGATGAAGTCCGCCCGCCCCAAGGTGCTCCACGAAGCGGCCGGGCTCTCACTGCTCCGGCACGTCCTGCGCACCGCCGACGCCCTCTCCCCCGCGTCCACAACCGTCATCGTCGGCCACGAACATGCGCAGGTGACGGCCCATCTGGCCGACCTGCCCCACGTCACCACCGTCATCCAGGAACCCCAGCTGGGCACCGGGCACGCCCTGCTCCAGGGAGAATCCGTGCTGACCGGGCGCCTCGGCACCCTCGTCCTGCTCTCGGGAGACGTCCCGCTGCTGACCCCAGCCACGCTCAGCGCCCTGGTCGCCACCCATGACGCCGCCGGCGCCGCCGCCACGGTCATGACCGCCATGATTGAGCGGCCCACCGGCTACGGCCGGATCCTACGGGCCGAAGGCGGAGACATCACCCGCATCGTCGAGGAACGCGATGCCTCGCCCGCCGAGCGCGAGATCAAGGAAGTGAACGCCGGCATCTACGCCTTCGACCTAGCCCCGCTGTTCGAGGCCCTGCGCAGCATCGGATCCGCCAACGCCCAGAACGAATACTACCTGCCAGACCTCATCGCCATCTACCGGCAGCAGCGCAGGACCGTGGCCACCTGGACCATTCCCAATGCCGCCGAAGTGCGGGGCGTGAACAGCCGTTCGGAACTGGCCGAGGTGGCGCGCCTCCTCTACCGGCGCAATGCCGACGACCTGATGGCTGCCGGTGTGACCCTCATCAACCCGGTCGCTACGTCCATCGACGTCGGGGTCACCGTGGGTGCGGACAGCGTGCTCTATCCCGGCGTCATGCTGCAGGGGCGCACCGTCATTGGCCGCGACTGCACCATCCTCCCGGGGTCACGGTTGCTCAATGCCACCCTCGGCGACGGCGTGACCGTGCTGGATCACTGCCTCATCACAGACACGCACGTCGGCGACGGTGCCCAAGTCGGTCCCTTCGCGCACCTGCGCCCCGGAAGCCGCCTGGGCCGGAAGGCCAAGGTGGGCAACTTCGTCGAGCTCAAGAAGGCCTCGCTGGGCGACGGTGCCAAGGTCAACCATCTCTCCTACGTGGGCGATGCCACGATCGGTGACAAGGCCAATATCGGCGCGGGCACCATCACCTGCAACTATGACGGCGTGCACAAGCACCAGACCGTCGTGGGCGCCGGGGCGTTTGTGGGCAGCAACTCGACGCTGGTCGCCCCGGTCACCATCGGCGACAATGCCTACGTGGCGGCCGGGTCGACCGTGACAGCGCCCGTCCCAGACGATGCCCTGGCTGTTGGCCGCGCGCGCCAGCAGAACAAAGATGGCTGGGCAGCCAGACGCCGCGCCAGGCAGCAGGCGTCCTCACGCGACTGAGGTCACCACCACACCATGTGCGGCATCATCGGTTACATCGGACCCAAGCCCGTCGTGCCCGTCATCCTCGACGGGCTCCGGCGCCTCGAGTACCGGGGCTACGACTCGGCCGGCATTGCCGTGGTCAACGACGGGCAGCTGGATGTGCGCCGCAGTGCCGGCAAGCTCGCCAACCTCGAGCAGGTCGTCGCCCAGCAGCCTCTCACCGGCCAATATGGCCTCGGCCACACCCGATGGGCCACACACGGACGCCCCACCGAGGAGAATGCCCATCCCCACCGCGACAGCACCGGTCGCATCGTCGTGGTGCACAACGGCATCATCGAGAACTATCTCGATCTCAAGCGCGACCTCGTGGCCAGGGGCCATCGCTTCCTGTCCGAGACCGACACGGAAGTCGTCGCCCACCTCATTGAAGACTGCTGGCAGGGCGACGGCCTCGAGGCGGCGGTCAGGCGCGCGATGCCGCGCATGCGCGGGCTCTTCGCGCTCGTGCTGCTGTCGGCCGACGACCCGCACACGCTGGTGGCCGTTCGCTGCGGTCCCCCGGTCGTGATCGGCCTTGGCGACGGCGAGTACTTTGTCGCCAGCGACGTGCCCGCCATCCTGGCGCACACGCGACAGGTCGTGTTCATGAACGACCAGGAGATTGCGGTCGTCACCAGTGCGGGTGTCACGTTCAGCAGCATCGATGGCATCCAGCGGCACCCCGTGCCGACTCGCATCACCTGGGATCCGATTCAGGCGGAAAAGGCCGGCTACAAGCACTTCATGCTCAAGGAGATTCATGAGCAGCCGAACGCCATCCGCGACACCATCCTGGGCCGCGTGTCGCCAGACACGGCACTGACCCACCTGGACGAGATCGGCATTCCCGAGCGCGATCTGGCCGCCATCCGGAAGATCACGAT
Source organism: uncultured Bifidobacteriaceae bacterium (assembly GCA_964643765.1). Classification (GTDB taxonomy): domain Bacteria; phylum Acidobacteriota; class Vicinamibacteria; order Vicinamibacterales; family UBA2999; genus VFZN01. Next base: position 228,236 of record CAZXTM010000002.1, read on the forward strand.
GCTGGCGTGCGGCACCTCGTGGCATGCGGCGCTCGTGGGCAAGTTCATGATCGAGCAACTGGCCCGCATCCCGGTGGAGGTCGACTACGGATCCGAGTTCCGCTATCGCCAGCCCATCGTGGACACACACACCCTCGCAGTGGCGGTCACCCAATCGGGCGAGACGGCAGACACTCTGGCGGCGCTGCGGGAAGCCAGCAGCCGCGGGGCCCGCAGCCTCGCGATCTGCAACGTGGTCGGCAGCATGGCCACACGCGAAGCCGAGGGCACGATCTACACGCATGCCGGTCCGGAAATCGGCGTGGCCTCGACCAAGGCCTTCACCACTCAGCTCGTGGCCCTCTACCTGCTGGCCCTGCGCCTGGCCGAAGTCAAAGGCACGATGACGCCCGCCGACCAGCGCGCGGCCGTCGACGCCCTGCTGGCCCTGCCCTCAGTGATCGAACAGGCCGTGCGCATGTCGAAGGTGACGGAAGACATTGCCGCCCGCTTCTACAACCGGCGCGACTTCCTGTTCCTCGGCAGGGGCATCCAGTACCCCATCGCGCTCGAAGGTGCGCTGAAGCTCAAGGAGATTTCCTACATTCACGCTGAAGGCTACCCGGCCGGGGAGATGAAGCACGGCCCCATCGCGCTCATCGACGAAGCCATGCCCGTCGTCGCTCTGGCTCCGGCCGATGCTGTCTTCGAGAAGATGATCGGCAACATTCAGGAGACCAAGGCGCGCGGCGGTTCCGTGATTGCCCTCGTCACCGAAGGCCAGCATGGCCTCGACGACCTCCTCGACCCGACCACCGACGCCGTCGTTACCGTGCCCTCGACCACAGCGCTGCTGGCACCGATCGCCTTCACCATTCCCCTGCAGCTGCTCGCGTACCACGTGGCCGTGCGACGGGGCTGCGATGTCGACCAACCACGCAACCTGGCCAAGAGCGTCACGGTAGAATAGCGGGCTTGGATCTTCTGTCATCGCTCAATGACGAGCAGCAGGCCGCGGTTCGACACATCGAGGGCCCGCTGCTCATTCTTGCCGGCGCCGGATCCGGCAAGACCCGCGTCATCGCGCATCGCATCGCTTACCTGATCTCCGAGGGGCATGCGCGGCCGGACGAGCTGCTGGCTGTTACATTCACCAACAAGGCCGCCGGGGAAATGCGCGAGCGCGTCGAGGCCCTGCTCGATACCGACTGCCGCGCCATGTGGATCGCCACGTTCCACGCCATGTGCGCCCGCCTGCTGCGACGCGAGGCCACCCACATCGGCCTGACCCGCGACTTCACGATCTACGACTCGGCCGACCAGCAGGCCGTCATCAAGCAGCTCGTCAAGGAACTCGGCCTTGATGACAACGTCTTCCAGCCGCGCATGGTGCTGGGCCGCATCAGCCAGGCCAAGAACCGCATGGAAGGCCCCGAGACCTTCGACACCACCTGGAACCCGCGCGATCGGGAAATCGGCAAGCTCTACGCGGGCTACCAGAAGAGCCTGCGCGAGGCGGCAGCCGTCGACTTCGACGACCTCCTCCTCAAGACCGTCGAGCTCTTCGAGAAGGTTCCTGACGTGCGGCTGCGCTACGCGCATCGCTTCCGCTTCGTGATGGTCGACGAGTATCAGGACACCAACCGTCCGCAGTACATGCTCGTGCGGCAGCTGGCCAGCGCCCACCGCAATCTCTGCGTCGTCGGCGATCCCGACCAGTCGATCTACAAGTGGCGCGGCGCCGACATCGCCAATATCATGGATTTCGAGAGTGACTTTCCGGAGACCACGGTTGTGCGCCTTGAGCGCAACTACCGCTCCACACAGGTCATTCTCGATGCCGCCTCGGCGGTCATCGCCAATAACCGCAACCGCCGGGAGAAGATCCTCTGGACCGACCGGAAGGGCGGCACCAAAATCACATTTTTCCGCGCCGCCGACGAGCTGGAAGAGTCAGAGTTCATCGTGCGCGTCGCGCGCCAGGCGATGCAGGACGACGTCGACGCGACGATGGCCGTCCTTTACCGCACCAACTCGCAGTCGCGCGCCGTGGAAGATGCCATGCGCGCGGCCAACATCCCCTACCTCATCGTCGGGGGTGTCGGGTTCTACGAGCGCAAGGAAATCAAGGACGCGCTCGGTTACCTCAAGCTGCTGCTGAACCCCCACGACGACGTGGCGTTGCGCCGCGTGATCAACACGCCGCCCCGCGGCATCGGCAAGGGCGTGATGGATGCCCTCGACCAGGTCGATGCCACACAGGCGGCATCAGACCTCCCCCCGCTGTTTGCCGGGCTGCAGCCGGTGGTGGTGTCCAATTCGCTGTGGTCAAAGCTGCTGGTGGCTGTCGACCAGCGCCTGCTGACATCGCGTCAGGTGGCCTCGCTGGCGGCGTTTCGCGACCTGATTGTGGCGCTGGCCGGCGCGGCGCGGCAGGAAAGCGTGGCGACCACCCTGGGGAAGATCCTCGATCAGTCAGGATATCTGCGCGACCTTCGGGAGGAACGCTCGGAAGAGGCCGAGACGCGCATCGCCAACCTCATGGAACTAGTGTCGGCCGCGCGCGAGTACGAGGCGCGTGATGCCGAGCCCTCGCTCGGAGGCTTCGTCGATCGACTGGCGCTGCTCTCCGATGTCGACAAGGAGCAGGGCGGACGCGACGCGCGCGTCCTCATGATGACGCTGCACTCGGCCAAAGGCCTCGAGTTCCCCGTCGTCGTGATGGCAGGGATGGAGGACGGCCTGTTTCCCCACTCGCGCTCGCGGGACGATGAGGCAGAGCTCGAGGAGGAACGCCGACTGTGCTACGTCGGCATCACACGCGCACGGCGCCGGCTGGTGCTGACCAGCGCGGCCCGGCGGCGCGTGTTCGGTGAATATCAGAGCACCGAGCCCTCGCGGTTCATCGACGAAATTCCATCGGAACTCATCGAGCAGGAACTGTCGTCGGGCAGCTTCGGGGGCCAGATGCGCACCGGGCGATCGGCCGGGTGGGAGTATCGGGTGAATCCGTATGCGCGCCCCCCGCAGCGCGAGGCCTCGCAGAGTGGCGGCGGGTCCGGGCCGTTCAAGTACGAGGACGAAGACCAGTCGACGGGCCTTCGTCCAGGCATGCGCGTGAAGCACGCGCAGTTTGGCGCCGGCACCGTCATCAGCGTTGAAGACCTCGGAGACGACCACAAGGTGGTCGTCCGGTTCACGCTGGCCGGGTCGAAGACGCTACGCGCCAGGTTTGCGAAGCTCGAGCGGGCCTGACTAGAGACCCGCCACCTTCGTCACAATCCATTTGCCGTCGCGCGCGGTGCCCGCCTGCGTGCCCACGACCTTCATCATGGTGACCGTCAGCGCCTTGTCGGCGGTGTCTCCGGCAGGGCTCTTCACCTGCGCGGCGACAGTGACGTCCTTGGTGACGGTTTCACCCTGGAACGCGGCCGCATCGAACTTGGCCTGACCTGGCTGGGTCAGCGACACTTCGACAGGCGCGGTCGCTGCGACGAGGGCCGCCTTGGTGGTCGTGAGGTTCCGGACGTATTCAGCGGTTTCGGCGCGCCACTTGTCCCACTCGGCCTTGACGGCCGTCTGTGCGGGTGTGAACTTCGGCGAGTCGGTCCGTTCGAGCTTCAGAATCTCTTCGATGGTCTTCAGGTTGGCGTCCGAGTACGCCTTCTTCCTGATCTGAAATTCCCGTTCGTCGGTCTGCGCCTTCTCGATGGCGTCCGTCAGGGTCTTGAACTCGAGCGGCGCCCGACGCTCTTCCGACACGCCCGTGATGGTGAAGCTCTCGACCGACCCCTGCGTGCGAGGGTCGATCGACACCGAAGCCATCATCGACAGGCTCGTGGCGTCGCGGTTGCGCGCCGCGCGGAAGAACTGGGTGAGCGGCTGCTGCTCGGGAGGTGTCGAGCAGGCGGCCTCAAGGATGACCAGCGGTGTCAGCACCAGCAGCACCGTCACGAGTCTTCGGATCATCGGCATCGACATATCCACTCCTCCCGGTTCCGTCCGTTTACGCCACCACCGGCGCCAGGCCTGTGTCAGGCCTCAGGCGGCGCCTCGTCTCCTGGCGAGCCGCCGTTGGCATCAGGCTCGGCCGTCGAGGCCAGGCCGTCGCCTACCGGAGTCTCAGCCGGCTCGGCCAGTACGAGCGCGACCGAGCTGACCTTGTCGTCGGCTTCCAGATCCATGAGGCGAACGCCCTGCGTCGCGCGTCCCACGACGCGAATCGACTGCACGGGCGTCCTCAGGATCTTGCCCTTCACCGTGATGGCCAGCAGGTCGGTGTCGGCATGCACCTGCGCGATGTTGACCACCTCGCCGTTCTTGTCAGTCACCTCGACGTTCTTGATGCCGAGGCCCCCGCGACCCGTCTTGCGATACTCGTCAAGCTCGGTCTGCTTGGCATAGCCGCGTTCGGTCACGGTCAGCAGCGTGCCTGTGGGCTTGGCCACCTGCATGGCCACGACCTCGTCGCCGTCCCGAAGCTGGATGCCCCGCACGCCATACGCCGTGCGACCCATGGCGCGCACATCTTCTTCGTGGAAACGGATGGCCTTGCCCTGCCGCGTCCCGATGAACACATCGCTGGCCCCGTCGGAGAGCTGCGCCGCGATGAGGCGGTCCTCGGCCTCGATGCCCATCGCAATGATGCCGCCCGCCCTCGGGTTGCTGTAGGCCTCGAGCTCGGTCTTCTTGATAGTGCCGAGCCTCGTCCCCATCACGACATACTTCGCATCATCGAACGTGCGGATCGTGATGACATCGGCGAGTTTTTCATCCGGGGCCATCTGCACGAGGTTGGCGATCGACTTGCCCCGGCCGTCCGGGCCCACATCGGGAATCTCGTAGACCTTCAGCCAGTACAGACGTCCCCGGTCCGTGAAGATCAGCAGGTACGAGTGTGTACTGGCCACGAAGAGGTGCCGCACGATGTCCTCGTCGCGCGTGCGCATGCCGATGCGCCCCTTGCCGCCCCGGCTCTGCGCCCGGTACGTGGTCGTGGGGGTGCGCTTGATGTATCCGGCAGCCGTCACCGTGACGGCCACGTCCTCGTCCTTGATGAGATCTTCGATGCGGAAGTCGCCTTCGTCCGCGACGATCTCGGTGCGGCGGGCATCCGTGTATTTCGCCTGCACGGCGCGCAGCTCGTCGACGACAATGCGCATGAGCAGCGGCTGATTCGCCAGGATGGTGCGCAGGCGCTCGATGGTGCGCATGAGCTCCGCCAGCTCGTCCATGATCTTCTGGCGCTCGAGGCCGGTGAGGCGCTGCAGCTGCATGTCGAGGATGGCCTGCGACTGGATGTCGCTGAGGCCAAACTGCGTCATGAGGCCCACTTTCGCCTCGGCCGGGTTCCGCGAACCACGAATCAGGGCGATGACCGCGTCGAGGTGATCGAGCGCGATGCGCAGCCCCTCGAGAATATGGGCGCGGGCCTCGGCCTTGCGCAGCTCGAACTCCGTGCGTCGGCGCACGACGTCGCGTCGGAACTCGACGAACTGCTCGAGCATCTCGAGCAGCGTCAGTACACGCGGACGGCCGCCCACGATCGCCAGCAGGATGATGCCGAAGGTCTGCTGCAGCTGCGTCTGCTTGTACAGGTTGTTCAGCACCACGTCGGGCACTGCGGCCTGCTTCAGCTCGATGACGATGCGCATGCCGTCGCGGTCTGATTCGTCGCGCAGGTCAGAGATGCCTTCGAGCGCCTTGTCGCGCACCAGATCGGCGATGCGTTCGAGCAGGTTCTTCTTGTTGACCTGATAAGGAATCTCGGTGACGACGATCTGCGTGCGGTCGCCCTTGCGGGTGGTCTCGACCTCGGCCTTGGCGCGCACCTGGATGCTGCCTCGCCCGGTCAGGTAGGCCTCGCGGATGCCGCGACGTCCGACGATGAGCCCGCCAGTCGGAAAGTCAGGGCCCGGAATTCGGGTGAGCAACTCCTGCGTCAGTTCGTCACGAGCGGGCGTGGGCTCTTCGTGGCCGCCCATGTAGGCCTGTTCGATGAGCCACACGGCACCGTCGATGACTTCCCCCATGTGGTGCGGAGGAATGTTGGTCGCCATGCCGACGGCGATGCCCGTCGATCCGTTGACCAGCAGGTTCGGATAGGCGGCGGGAAAGACCGTGGGTTCGTCGGTGGTCTCGTCGAAGTTGGGGACGAAGTCGACCGTGTCCTTGTCGAGGTCCTCCATGAGAACCTCGGCCAGCGATTCGAGGCGGGCCTCGGTGTAACGATAGGCGGCGGGTGGGTCGCCGTCGACCGACCCGAAGTTGCCCTGGCCGTCGACCAGGGTCTGCCGCATGTTGAAGTCCTGCGCGAGGCGCACCAGCGTGTCGTAGGCCGGCGCATCACCGTGCGGGTGATAGTTGCCGATGACTTCGCCGACGATCTTGGCGCACTTGCGATAGGCGCGGTTGCTCGTCAGGCCCATCTGGCGCATCGCGTACAGCACGCGCCGATGAGCGGGCTTGAGGCCATCCCGCACATCAGGCAGGGCTCGACCAATGATTACGCTCATCGCGTAATCGAGGTACGAGCGCTTCATCTCGTCTTCGATGGTTACCGGCAGTCGTGAGTCGGTCGTGGACATGAGCCTAGATGTCGAGGTTCCGGACGTCGAGCGCGTGGTCTTCGATGAAGCGGCGGCGCGGTTCGACCTGGTCGCCCATCAGCGTCGTGAAGATCTCATCGGCGCCGGTGTGGTCGTCTGCCTTCACCTGCAGCAGCGTGCGCGTGTCAGGGTTCATGGTGGTGGCCCACAGCGTGTCGGGATTCATTTCGCCGAGGCCCTTGTAGCGGTTGATCGCGATGCCCTTGCGGCCGAGCCCGAGGAAATGCTCGACCAGGGCGTCGAGGCTGCTGATCACGGCAGGCCCCTGGTCGCGGCGCGCAGGTGCGGCGGCGGCATCGGTGGGCTGACCACCGGCCTCAGCCATGTCCGGCTCGGCGGTGTCGTCCGCCTCCGCGGGCACCTCCTCCGTCGCGGAGTCGGCGGCCATGGTCTGCACCGTGAGCGGTCCGGAAGCCAGCGCACGAGCCAGGCTGCGAATCTCGGCATAGTGCATCAGCAACTGCCGATAGTCGCCCGTCTGCAGCAGATCGAGCCCGACTACACTCACCTTCGAGTAGCTGGACGACCGATCATCGGCACGCAGGGCATGGCTGCCGCGTGACTCATCCCTGAGCACCGTCACCTCACACGTGGCCGTGGTCAGCCGTGCGGCGATGCCGGCCATTGTGTCGACATTGTCGAAGGCGGAACGGTCGCGCACGTCAGCCGCGAGCAGCGCCTCGACGACGCGCCGATCGAATCCGCGGCGTTCCACCGTGCCCATCACGCGCTGGTAGGCAATGACGGCGTGGAGGGCCTTTTCGAGGGCGTCGCCGCTCAGCCGGTAGCCAGCGGCTCCGCTGAGTTCGCGGTGCTCGACGGCACGATGCAGCAGGAACTGTTCAAGCGTCCGCTCGTCTTTGATGAACGTCTCGACGCGGCCGCGCTTGGCGCGGAACAGCGGTGGCTGTGCGATGTAGATGTGCCCGCGGTCGACCAGTTCCTTCATCTGCCGGTAGAAGAACGTCAGCAGCAGGGTGCGGATGTGCGACCCGTCGACGTCAGCGTCGGTCATGATGATGATGCGGTGATAGCGCAGCTTGTCGGGATTGAAGTCGGTCTTTCCGATGCCGCAGCCCAGCGCCGAAATCATGGTCTTGATTTCGTCCGAGTCGAGCATGCGATCTTCGCGGGCGCGCTCGACGTTGAGAATCTTGCCCTTGATGGGAAGGATGGCCTGGAAGCGTCGGTCGCGGCCCTGCTTGGCCGAGCCACCGGCTGACTCACCTTCAACGATGTAGATTTCCGCCTGGGCTGGATCGCGCTCCTGGCAGTCGGCCAGTTTCCCGGGCAGCGATCCTCCGGCGAGCGCACCCTTGCGGATGGTCTCGCGGGCCTTGCGGGCGGCTTCGCGGGCGCGCGCCGCGTCGACGGCCTTCTTGACGATGCGCTTGGCAACGTCGGGGTTCATGTCGAGGAACGCCGCCAGTTTGTCGTTGACGATGGTCTCGACGATGCCCTTGACTTCGGTGTTGCCGAGCTTGGTCTTGGTCTGGCCCTCGAACTGCGGATGCGGAATCTTGACCGAGACGACGGCCGCCATGCCCTCGCGGATGTCGTCGCCGGACAGGTTGGTGTCCTTCAGGTCCTTGGCCAGATTGTGTTCGGCCGCATAACTGTTGAGGGTGCGGGTCAGCGCCGCGCGGAATCCGGAGAGGTGGGTGCCGCCCTCATGCGTGTTGATGTTGTTGGCGAACGAGTATTCGAGCGGGCTGTACGTCTCGTTCCACTGGATGGCAATCTCGACGTCGATGCCGTCGCGCACGCCCCGCATCATGATGGGAGTCTCATGTAGCGGCTTCTTGTTGTGGTTCAGGTGCTCGACGAATGACGAGATGCCGCCCTCATAGTGGAAGCGGTGCTGCTTGCCGTCGCGCTCATCGTCGATCGTGATGACGATGCCGGCGTTGAGGAACGCGAGCTCGCGGAGCCGGTTCGACAGGATGTCGAAGCTGAACTCCTGGGTCTCGGTGAAGATCTGCTCGTCTGGCGTGAACGTGATCTTGGTGCCACGCGCTGCCGTCTCGCCCACGACGGTGAGTGCGTTGATGGGCGCACCACGCTCGTAGGTCTGGCGATGGGTGCGGCCGCCGCGCCAGATTTCGAGCTCGAGCTTTTTCGAGAGGGCATTGACCACGGACGATCCGACGCCGTGCAGACCGCCCGAGACCTTGTAGCTGTCGTTGTTGAACTTGCCGCCGGCGTGCAGCACGGTGAGGACGACCTCAGCCGCCGGCCGACCGCTCTCGTGCATTTCGGTCGGAATGCCGCGGCCATTGTCGACGACCGTCACCGCACCGTCCGCGTGCAGGGTGACATTCACCTCGGTGCAGTAGCCCGCGAGTGCTTCGTCAATCGAATTGTCGACAATTTCGTAGACGAGATGGTGCAGACCCGCGGTCCCGGTCGAGCCGATGTACATGGCGGGACGCTTGCGCACCGCCTCGAGCCCCTCGAGCACCTTGATGCTCTCGGCTCCATATTCGGGCACAGGAATCCGCTCTTCTGTAGGTTGAACCGTTTCAGACACGCCGTTGTCGTCCGTTCAGGAGGGTCACACCCGCATGGGCATGATCACGTAGGTATAGTCGTAGCCCTCGACCCCGACGGGCTTGAGCACCGCCTGGCTGACTTCGTCCTTGAGGTCGAGGGAAATCACATCGGCCTCGACCGCATTGAGGAAGTCGAGCACGTACTGGGCATTGAAGCAGGTGGTCAGCGACGGCCCGCTGTAGTCGACGGCCAGAGGTTCGTGGGCCTCGCCGAACTCGGGGCTGCTCGAGGTGACCTCGACCGTGCCGGCCTGCACCACGAACTTGAGGGCGCGGGAACGTTCGTTCGAGAGCAGCGAGACGCGCCTCACGGCCGAGATGAGCCGATCCCGCTCGAACTCGAGGTGCTTGTCGTTGCCGCGGGGAATGACCTTCTCGTAGGCCGGGAACTGACCGTCGATCATCCGTGACATCAGCAGTCGGGGGCCCACCTGGAAGAAGAGGTGGTTCTCGCCGCGCTGGAAGGTGACGTCGCCGTCACCGTCCGCCAGCAGGCGTCCGAGTTCGGCCAGTGCCTTCCTGGGCAGAATCGGCTTCTCATCGTCTGTGGCCTGCCCTTCCCGGGTGGCGGTGACCAGCGCGAGGCGATGGCCATCGGTGGCCACCAGCGTCATCTGGTTAGGCTTGACCACAAAGAGGGCGCCGTTGAGGTAGTAGCGCGTGTCCTCGCCGGTGATGGCGAACTGGGTCTTCGCAATCATCTGCGACAGTGCCGAGCGGCTGAGCACGATGCCAGGGCTGTCGGGAGGTTCCGTGACGGTCGGAAAGTCTTCCCGCGGCAGGGTCGGCATCTTCGAGCTGAACTGCCCGCCGGTGACCTTGACGTTCTGCTGGTTGCGATCGGCCTCGAGCCGGACATCGCCGTCGGGCAGGGCACGCACAATCTCGTAGAGCTTCTTGGCGGGCAGCGTCACGGCTCCGTGGCGCGTGACGGCGGCCTGCGTGCGGCTGCGTAGGGTGACTTCGAGGTCGGTCGCCAACAGCACCATCTCGTCGCCCGTGGCCTCGATGAGCACGTTCGCGAGGATGGGAATTGTGTTCTTGCGTTCGACAATCTGCTGAAAGAACTGCAGCTCCCGAACGAGATCGGCTTTGCGAACGACCAGTTCCATGCGGCGTGTACCCTCAGGAAAAAAGAGACAGAAGGAGAGACACAGAATTATACAGGAAGTAGGTCTTGCGGAAGAAATTTTCTGTGTCAGTAAGTGCTTTTAAATCAGGCACTTAAATTGTGGATATTTCTGTGGAGCCGCTGCGGGTTTCCGGTGCGTCGGTGAGGGGGGATTCGCCCCATCCACAGGCGTCCACAGTTGGTTGTGGAAAACGCTGTGGATTACTTGATGGTGCTCAGGAAATTACTGACGAGTCCGTCAAAGTCAGGATTGGTTCTGCGTAGTTCTTCCACCTTCTTGATGGAGTGAATGACGGTCGAGTGGTGCTTGCCGCCGAACGACCGGCCAATCTCGGGCAGCGAGGCGGTCGTCAGCAGCTTTGCCAGGTACATCGCGATTTGCCGGGGCATGGCGACAGACTTGGCATTGTTTCGCGACTTGAGGTCGACGAGGCGGAGTTGGTAGTAGTCGGCCACAAAGCGCTGGATCTGCTCGATGGTGACCGCTCGGTCGTCAAGGTCGAGGGTGTTCCTGAGCACATCCTGCGCTAGGTCGATGGTGAGAGGCAGGCCTTTCAGCGAGGCGTAAGCCACAAGCCGGGTCAGCGAGCCTTCCAGTTCGCGGATGTTCGACTTGATGCGGTTGGCTATGAACATGGCCACGCTGTCGGGCAGCGGCACGGCCTCGGTCTCGGCCTTGCGCTTTAGAATCGCAATCTTCGTTTCGATGTCGGGGGGCTGGATGTCAGCGATGAGGCCCCATTCGAAGCGCGACCGGAGGCGTTCCTCGAGGGCGGGAATCTCGTGCGGGGGCCGGTCGCTGCTGATGACAATCTGCTTCTGGGCGTCGTGGAGGGCATTGAAGGTGTGGAAGAACTCCGTCTGGGTGCCTTCCTTGCCCGAGACAAACTGGATGTCGTCGACAAGCAGGATGTCGACACTGCGATACTGCGCCCGGAAGTCGAGGATGCGGTCGAACCGCAGGGCGTTGATCATCTCATTCATGAACCGCTCTGAGGAGATATACGAGAGGGTCAGGCCGGGGTTGTGGCGGACGACGTACTGCCCGATGGCGTGCATCAGGTGGGTTTTGCCCAGGCCGACGCCCCCGTAGATGAAGAGCGGGTTGTAGGAGCGCGAGGGTGCCTCGGCCACGGCGCGGGCCGCCGCGTGCGCGAACTGGTTCGACGGGCCGACAATGAAGGTGTCGAACGTGTAGCGGGGATTGAGGCCGCCTGGCAGCGGGCCGGGGGCTGGCCGGTCAGCCTGGGGGTCGACTGCCGGCATCGTCGTGTCCTCGACTGTGGCGGGGGGGGCGTCAAGCGAGAAGACCTGGGGTTCGCGCGCAGGCTCAGGGACGCCGACCTCGAAGATCAGCGAGGTGCCAGCCCGGCCGGCTTCTTCGAGCGCCTCGTGGAGGACACTCGAGTAGTGGCGGGGCAGCCACTCCGTGAACAGCGGTGCAGGGACGAGCACGGTCAACTGGTGCCCGCCGTCGTGCTTGAGCGAGGTGGGCTTGAACCAGGTGGAATAGCTGTGTGGACCCACCTTTCCCTCGACGAGGTGCAGAATCCGGTCCCAAATCGTGTCGGTGGCCATGGTGAGAGGGGGCAAATGGGCGTTTTTCCACGAGCTTTTCCACAGATGTGGAAAACTTCGTGAGCGCTTCGCCACTCTAGCATGCGCTTCGGGGCTTTACAGTGGGCGGGATCACCGCATAAAATCAGTGGTTCGTTCTGAGGAGTTTATGGCACGAGCTAAGAAGGGCAAGCGTACATACCAGCCGAATAACCGCCACCGCGCGAAGACCCACGGGTTTCTCGTCCGGATGGCCACGAAGGATGGCCGTGAGGTCATCAAGCGTCGGCGGGCGAAGGGCCGCAAGCGTCTGACCGTTTCAGACGAAGCCTAGGCCCATGGCCAGGTTCCGCGCGCATGAACACATCAGGGCGCGCGATGAGTTTGAAGCGATGTATAACGGCGGCCGACGCATTTCGGGCCGCCTTATGACGCTATTTATTGGGGCAAACAACAAAAAGAATGCAAGACTGGGCATCGCTGCCACCAGGAAGATCGGTTCAGCGGTCGTCAGAAACCGGGCCAAGCGGCTGGCCCGGGAAGTCTTCCGTCACCATAAGCCTGAGGCGGGTCTCGACGTCGTCGTCGTCGCCCGCCGGGAACTGGCCCATGCCCCCTACACTGCGGTCGAAGCCGAATTCCGTGCCCTGCTCGAACGACGCTCCCCATCAGGACCGTCACGGGGTGTCACTGCCGGCCGAGGCCGCGCTGTGGCTGATTAGGGGCTATAAGGTGGTCTTTTCACCCTGGTTCAGCGGAGCGTGCCGGTACACCCCCGGGTGCGCCGATTACACCGCCGAAGCGATTCGTCGGTTCGGCCTGGCCCAGGGCGGCTGGATCGGCCTTCGGCGCATAGCCCGATGCCACCCCTGGGGGGGATTCGGCATCGATCCTGTTCCCGATCATCACGGTCAGTAAGTGCTCTCATGGAACGTCGCGTCCTGCTCGCCATCTCACTGTCGTTTCTGGTGCTGTTCCTGTACCAGACCTATGTGATTCCACCCCCTCCCGCAGAGACGACCGCCCAGTCGGCGGCCCTGCCGGCGTCGTCGCCGGTGGCTCCGGCATCGTCCCCGGCGCCCGCCGTCGCGGCGGCCCAGACCGTATCGGTTCTGACGGGCGAGAGCGACGAACGCGAGATTGTGGTCGAGACATCGACCGTGCGGGCCGTCTTTACCAATCGCGGGGCGCGGCTGTCGCACTGGATCCTCAAGAATTACAAGAACGATGCTGGACGCCAGCTTGACCTGGTGCCCGACGCCCAGAAGCTGGGTCCGGCGCTGCTGCCGTTTTCACTGAGGCTGGCCGACGCGGCGGCGACCAGCCGTGCCAATGGCAGCCTCTATCGGGCCTCGGCCCCCAGCGTCGATGCGACGACGGCGCCAGGGTCGGTGACGTTCGAGTACGGCGATGCGTCGGGTCTGATGGTGTCGAAAACCTTCACGTTCGACCCCTCCGGCTATGTCGTGACGCTAGCCGTCTCGGTGCGGCAGGGCGACGCGGTCCTCGTGCCGGCCATCGAATGGGGCCCCGGTCTCGGGGATGACATCGCCCGCGCCCGACCAGCCAGCTTCCTGTCACCCAGCTACTCGACTCCGGCGCAGGCCATCTACCACCAGGACGGCAGCGTCGAGCGGCTGTCTCAGGCCACACCCGGCAGTGTGTCGGGCGCCTATCGGTATGTGGGTATCGACGACCACTACTTCACAGCGCTGGCGCTCAACGATTTCTCGGCCCCCGCGTCCCTGACGTTTGCCCACACGCCGTTCGTGGTGGGGGCGGCTGCCGACGGTACCCCCGAGGGTCGCTATGTGGCCTTCTCGGTGCAGCCGGCGACCGCCGGCGCGCCGCAGCGGTTCTACGTGGGCCCGAAAGAGTTCGACATCCTGAGGGCCGTTGACACGGAACTGGTGCGCGTCATCAACTTCGGGTTCTTCGCTCCCCTGTCCGTCCCCCTGCTGCGTGCGCTCAAGTGGGTGCAGACCTACATCGGCAACTGGGGCTGGTCGATCATTGTCCTGACCATTCTCATCAACCTGGCCATGGCTCCTTTCCGCCAGAAGTCGGTCAATTCGATGAAGAAGATGCAGGAGATTCAGCCGCAGCTGAAGGCGATTCAGGATCGGTATTCGAAGTACTCGATTACGGATCCGGCGCGGCAGAAGATGAACGAAGAGGTGATGTCCCTGTATAAGGCGAAGGGCGTGAACCCGACGAGCGGCTGCCTGCCGATGCTGCTGACGTTCCCCTTCCTGTTTGCCTTCTACGGCATGCTGTCGCAGGCCATCGAGATTCGCGGTGCCGAGTTCTTCGGATGGATTGTGGACCTGTCGCGTCCGGACCCCCTGCTGATCACCCCCCTGCTGATGGGCGCCACGATGTTCTGGCAGCAGCGCATCACGCCGACGTCCGCCGACCCTGTGCAGCAGAAGGTGATGATGATCATGCCGGTGATGTTCACCTTCATGTTCCTGTCATACCCGAGCGGCCTGGTGATCTACTGGACGCTCAGCAACCTGTGGGCCATTGGCCAGCAGTATCTTTCCACCACGCTGGCCCCGACGCCGGCCCGCAAGTAAGGAGTGAGGAGACGCCATGTCGAAGTCGGCAGAGATTGCCCAGTTTGTCGAGACGGTGGCCCGCCAGATGGGCCTCGAACTGACCGCGCAGGCCGAGGAGATGGAAGATGGCCTTCGCATCAATCTCGAGGGTGAGCAGGGCGTGATGCTGACGCGACGCCAGGGCGAGGTGCTCGCCTCGCTGCAGCACGTGGTGTCCTCGGTGTATCGGCAGGAGACGCTCGACGGGCGCCGGCTGGTGGTCGACTGCAACGGATTCCGCAAGGGGAAGGACGCCGAACTGAAGCAGATGGCCATCTTCCTCGGCGAGAAGGCCAAGTCGACCGGCTTTGCCCAGGAAATGGGACCACTGAATCCCTACGAACGCCGCATCGTCCACCTGGCGATTGGCGACATTCCGGGCGTGTCCTCCGAGAGCATCGGCGACGCGTTCGATAAGACCGTCATCATCTCGGCCGAGTAGTCGGTCGTCTGCACGGACGGCCCGTGTTTTCCACGTCCGATACCATTGTCGCGGTGGCGACCCCGTCGGGGCATGGCGCTGTGGGCCTGGTGCGGATCAGTGGGCCGCAGGCGTTCTCGGTCGTGGCTGCGCTCACGGGTCGACGACAGGGCTTCATCGAGAGGCGGGCGACTCTGTGTCGCCTGGCCCTCGGTGACGACGAGAGGCTGGCGGATGAGGTGGTGGTGACCTGCTTTCCAGGCCCCGCTTCCTACACGGGCGAAGATGTCGCTGAGATTGCCGGGCACGGAAGTCCCCTGCTGCTGGCCGCCCTGGTGCGGGCAGCCTGCACGTCGGGCGCGCGGCTGGCAGAACCGGGAGAGTTCACGCTCAGAAGCGTGCTTGGCGGCAAGCGCGACCTGGTGCAGGCCGAGGCGGTCGCCGATCTCATCGAGGCAGTGACGCCGGCTCAGGCTCGGGCGGCCTTCGAGCAACTCGAGGGGTCGCTGAGCGCTGCCATTGGCAGCGTCGAGTCGCACGTGTTCGAAGTGCGTGCGGCCCTGGAGGCCTCGCTCGATTTCCCGGACGAGGGCTATCACTTCATTACGCCAGAGGCCGTGCGCGCGGGTCTTGCATCGGCGCTTCGCGACATTGACGCCCTGCTGTCGACCGCCGCGCGTGGCCGGCTGATTCGGGAAGGGGCGCTCGTGGTTTTGGCGGGGGCGCCCAATGCGGGAAAGTCGAGTCTCTTCAACGCCCTCGTGCACGCACCACGGGCCATTGTCACGGCCCTCCCTGGCACCACTCGTGATTTGCTGACCGAGCGCCTGGTGCTGGAGGGACTGTCGGTGACGCTGGTCGACACGGCCGGCGACCGCGTCTCGGCGGATGTGATCGAGCAGGAGGGGGTGGCACGGGCGCGGCAGGCGGCGGCCTCGGCCGACGTGGTGATGGTGGTCGTGGACGGGTCGCGGTCGCTCACGGATGACGACCGCGCCGTGCTTGCGGCCACGGCTGGCCGCACACGGGTGGTCGCGGTGAACAAGAGCGACTGCGGGCGGCACGTCGAGTGCGCATGGGCGGCCGATGAAGAAGTCGTGGTGTCTGCGCGCACAGGTGACGGGATCGACACGCTGTGTGCGACCGTTGTGGGTCGCCTGAGCCTCGGCGCTGGCGGAGTGCCGAGCGATCCGCTGGTGACGAATGGGCGGCACATCGCGTGTCTCGAGCGGGCGCGAGCGGCAGTGGCGCGGGCGCAGGAGGCAGCTGGTGCGGCTGATGGTGACGGGGTGCCTGAGGAATTCCTGGTCGCCGACATCGACGAGGCACAGCGGGCGCTGCAGGAGGTGACGGGCGCGCGGTCGAGCGATGATGTGCTGGCCTTCGTGTTTTCCCGTTTTTGTCTCGGAAAATAGATAGGTGTCATGTCTTTTTTCGATGTGATTGTCATCGGGGCTGGACACGCAGGCATCGAGGCCGCGTGGGCGGCAGCGCGTCTGGGCTGCCATGTCGGTCTCTGCTCGCTGTCGAAGGACACCGTGGGCCACATGCCGTGCAATCCAGCCATCGGTGGCACGGCCAAGGGGCATCTGGTCAGGGAAATCGATGCCATGGGTGGGCTGATGGGTCGGGCCATCGATGCGACCGGCCTGCAGTTCAAGCTGCTGAACCGCAGCCGGGGGCCAGCCGTATGGTCCCCGCGCGCGCAGGCAGACAAGGCCACCTACGGTCAGTGGATTCTCAGGCAACTCGAGGCTCAGCCGGGGATCGAGTGGATTGAGGGGAAGGCTGGCGCGGTCATCACGGACGGCGGACGCATCGCCGGCGTGAGGCTCGAGGACGGCACCACGCATCGCTGCCGTTCCCTGGTGGTGACTACCGGAACCTTCCTGAACGGGCTCGTGCATGTCGGCCGTGATCAGCGGCCGTCAGGTCGTGCTGGCGAGCCTCCGTCGGTGGACCTGGCGGAATCGCTGCGGTCGTGTGGATTCAGGATGGGGCGACTCAAGACCGGGACCCCTCCACGGCTCGACCGGTCATCGATTGATTTCGCCGCGGGCGAAGCTGCGGGAGTGTTCCACGTGGAACACGGAGACGACGAGCCCGTACCGTTCTCGTTTTCAACCACGCAATCGCCCGTCAACAGGATGGCGTGCTGGCTCATGCACACCACCCCCCTGGTGCATGACCTCGTTCGTCGTCACATCGACGAGTCTCCCCTATATAACGGTCAAATCTCCGGGATTGGTCCCCGCTACTGCCCCTCACTTGAAGACAAGGTGATGCGGTTCCCCGATCGCGAGCGGCATCAGTTGTTTCTGGAACCCGAGGGGCTCGAGGCGCGAGAGATCTACGTCAACGGTTTCTCGATGAGCCTTCCGGCCGAGGTTCAGGAGCGCCTGATCCATGCCCTTCCGGGCCTCGAGCGAGCCACGATGCTCCGACCAGGCTACGCCATCGAATACGACTTCGTGCAGCCGACGGAGCTGTCTTCGGCACTGGAGGCCCATCGGCTCCCTGGATTGTTCCTCGCGGGACAGATCAATGGGACCTCGGGTTACGAGGAAGCTGCGGGTCAGGGACTAGTGGCTGGCGCGAATGCCGGGCTTCAGGCGCTTGGCCGAGGGCCGCTCACGTTACGCCGGGACGAGGCCTATCTGGGCATCATGGTGGATGATCTGGTCACTCGAGGCTGCCTGGAGCCGTATCGGATGTTCACGTCACGGGCCGAGTATCGGTTGCTGCTCCGCATCGATAACGCGGATCTGAGGCTGAGCCCGGTTGCGCATCAGCACGGGATGCTCTCCGAATCAGCGTGGGAGCGGTTTCAGCGCCGCAGAGAGCGATTCGATCAGAATGTGGCGGCCATTCGTGCGGCTCGGGTGAAGACGGATGCTGGACAGACGGTCTCGGGTGACCAGTGGCTACGCCAGCCGTCGGCCCGCCTCGACGAACTGATTGCCTCAGGCCGGATTGACTGGAAGGCGCCAGAAGAGCCAACCGCTCCAGGCGTCCATGCCGTGGATCGACTGTCCGTTGAAACGACGGTCAAGTTCGAGGGCTATCTGCGGCGTCAGATGCAGTCGGTCGAACGCAGTCTTCGGAACGAACAGCGGAAGATTCCCGCAGCATTCCCCTACGGCCGTGTTCCCGGCTTGTCGAATGAAATGGTGCAGCGATTGACGGAGGTCAGACCAGACACGCTGGGACAGGCGCTGAGAATTCCCGGCGTGACACCGGCAGCCGTGGCCGTGGTCGGGGCCTACGTTGAGAGATGGGCCCATGGCGTCTCTTGAGCTGCTCGACCGAATCCGCCTCAGATCTGGGGTAGCCGGCCTGTCCTTGAGTGATGCGCTGCTCGAGGGACTGGCGTGTTACTACGAACTGCTGACCAGGTGGAATGCCAAGGTCAACCTGACGGCGTTCCGGCTCACCCCGTCTGGCGAAGACGAAGCCATTGATCGGCTGCTGATAGAACCGGTGGTGGCGTCGCGATACGTGTCTTCGGCAGCCACATCCCTGCTGGATGCGGGCAGCGGCGGTGGCAGTCCGGCGCTGCCGCTTCGTCTTGCGCTTCCCCACCTCTCGCTGAGGATGGTGGAGTCACGCACCAGGAAGGCCTCGTTCCTGCGGGAAGCGATTCGCGCCCTGGGCCTTCGGGAGGCCTGGGTTGAGGCGTATCGATTCGAAGAACTGATCGAGCGTTGTGAGCTGCGGGAATCAGTGGACGTGGTGAGCGTTCGCGCGGTCAGAGTCGAACCGGATGTGCTGATGACCCTCCAGGCGTTCCTTCGACCCGGTGGCCAGATGCTGGTGTTCAAGGGCGCAGGGGCGGAAGATGTGATGCGAGTGGCTCCTCCGCCGCTGACGTGGCTGGCGACCCATCCGCTGCTTGAGAACCTCGGGAGTCGGCTGGTACTGCTGGAAAAAGCACGTGTGGCAGTGAGAGAATAGGCCGTTCGTTCCACGTGGAACACAGTTTTAGGTAAAACAACCAAAAATGAGCGTCATCACGGTGACCAATCAGAAAGGCGGGGTGGGTAAGACGACCACCGCCATCAATCTGGCTGCGGCCCTGGCCGCGGCTGGCGACCGTGTGCTGCTCGTCGACATGGACCCGCAGGCCAACGCCACGAGTGGTGTCGGCTGCAAGGGCCAGCGGGCCGAGGCGGGCACCGTCTACGATGCGCTCACGCTGACCGAACCGCCCCCGGTGCCGATGGCCTTCGTGCTGCCCACCACCACACCAGGGCTGTCAGTCATTCCTGCATCGAGGGAGCTTGCCGGTGCCGAGGTCGAACTCATCACGCTGCCCGAACGCGAGTATCGGCTCAAGGCCCTGCTCGACCGGCTCCGGCCGCACTTCGACACCCTCCTGATCGACAGTCCTCCCTCGCTCGGACTCCTGACTCTGAACGCCCTTGTTGCAGCAGACCGGGTGCTGATTCCCCTGCACTGCGAATACTTCGCCCTCGAGGGGCTCGCCGACCTGGTTGGCACCATGCGTCGTGTTCGCGGGGGACTCAACCCCTCGCTCGACGTCGAGGGCGTGCTGCTGACCATGAATGACGACCGCACGAACCTCGGACAGCAGGTCGCCCGCGACGTCCGCGAGTTCTTCCGTGAGAAGGTCTACTCCACGGTCATTCCCCGCAACGTTCGGCTTGCGGAAGCCCCCAGTCACGGCCTGCCCGTGACGATGTACGACCCGAAGTCGCGAGGCGCCGAAGCCTACACCGCCCTCGCCCAGGAATTCGTGCAGCGCCGACAGGGACTCTCGTGATGGACAAAAAGAAACCCGCGCTCGGCAAGGGCCTGAGCGCCCTGATTCCCGACGCCACCTCGACGCCCGAGGCCCCGCGCACCACCCTCGAAGTCGACATCGATCAGCTCGAGGCGAACCGCTACCAGCCCCGCACCCAATACGACAGCGATCGCCTGACCGACCTGGCGAACTCGATTGCCTCGTCTGGCATCATCCAGCCCATTGTCGTCAGGCGGCTCGCCGACCAGGGCGGCGCCGTCCGTCCCCGCTACCAGATCATCGCCGGTGAGCGACGCTGGCGGGCGGCCCAGCAGGCCGGCCTCACCCGTGTGCCAGTCACCGTCAAGGACGTGGACGACACGCAGCACCAGGCGCAGCTCGAGATGGCGCTGATCGAGAACATCCAGCGCGAGAATCTGAACCCGGTTGAAGAGGCCCTCGCCTACCAGCGCCTTGTCGAGCAATTTCAACTCACCCAGGAAGAAATTGGCATCCGCGTCGGGAAGGACCGCGCCACCGTGGCCAACATGCTCCGGTTGCTTCGGCTGCCCGAAGAGGTGCGCGCCGCGGTGGCCGGCGGCGCCCTCTCGATGGGCCATGCCCGTGCCCTGCTGAGCCTGACGACCGAGGCCGACCAGCGCCGCGTGGCCCGTGACGTGATCGACCGCGCGCTGTCTGTCAGAGACACGGAAGCCCTGACCCGTCGGAGTGCGGCGGCACCGCCCGCCACCACAGCCTCGGCGCCAGCGGTGCCGGCCAAGGACGTGCACACCCGCGAGGCCGAGCAGCAGCTGCGGTTTGCGCTGGGCACGGCCGTCACGATTCACCGCCGCCGGAAAGGCGGCAGCATCGAGGTGAGTTTCACCAGCGAACAGGAACTGCAGCGGCTGTACGAGTATCTGATGGCGCGTCGCTAGACGTGGCGATGCGGGGAGCGAGGACCGATGTCACTGTTCGGAAAGAAGCGGCTGACCGAGATGGTCAGCTGCGCCGGTTGAGCCAGTAAACTCGCCGCCGGCGAGCTCGCTCACGTGCTGAGCGACATTCCTCCGTCGAATGACCCCCGTGTCCTGATTGACTTCAGGACGGCGGACGATGCCGGTGTGTACGAGTGGGAGGGCGGCCCTGCCCTCGTCCAGACCGTCGACTTCTTCACTCCGATCGTCGATGACCCGTATGTCTTCGGCCAGATTGCCGCGGCCAATTCCCTGAGCGACATCTACGCCATGGGGGCCCAGCCCCGGACGGCGCTGGCAATCGCCGCGTTTCCCAAGGACGGCCTCGAACCGGGCACCATCGAAGCCGTGTTCCGCGGGGGCTATGACAAGCTGCGCGAGGCCCAGACGGCCCTGCTCGGGGGGCATACGGTTCAGGATCAGGAAATCAAGTTCGGCTACGCAGTGACTGGCGCGGCCGACCCCGGCCGCCTGCACTCGAACGCGGGCGCGCGCCCCGGGGATGTCCTGTTGCTGACCAAGCGCATCGGCACGGGCATCATCGGCACGGCCATCAAGGCCGATCGGGCCCCGGCGGCGATCGTGGGCCAGGCGATTGCGTCGATGACCGCCCTCAACAAGACGGCAGCCGACGTCATGGCGACGGTCACCGGCGTGCATGCGTGCACGGACATCACCGGCTTCGGCCTGCTGGGGCACGCCTGTGAGGTAGCGCAGGCCAGTGGCGTCACCCTGCTGGTCGATGCCGGCGCAGTTCCCCTGTTTGACGGCGTCGAGGCGATGGTGGCCCAGAACCGCTCCGGGGGCCTGACGGCCAATCGCAAGCACTTCGGCCGGAGGATCAGCCTGCCCGACGACCTGACCCGGGAACGGGCCGACCTGCTGTTTGACCCGCAGACCTCCGGTGGTCTCCTGATCGCGGTCGCCGAACCCGGCGCCGACGACCTGCGGCAGCGCCTGCGCGACCGTGGCGTCGAGGTCGCCACCGTTGGCCGGGCGGTCGAGCGGGCCGAGGACGACGCCCTGATTCATGTGCGATAGTCTCCGTCCAGACCCGGTGCGGACCGTGCTATCCTTAGTCGTTTGTCATGATTCCTGACATCTCGACACTTTGGGTCGTGTTCTTCCTGCTGCTGTGCACGTGGCTGCTGAACACTCTCATCTTTCAGCCCATCCTGAAGGTCATCGACGCCCGCGCGGCGGCCGTGAAGGGCGCCCGCGACCTGGCTGACACCGCAGCGGCCCGTGCCGCGGACGCCACCGCACGCTACGACGCCGAAGTCTCGGCGGCGCGCGCCGAGGTGTATGCCCAGATTGACGCCACGCGGAAGGCGGCGCTCGATCGCCGGGCCCAGATGCTGGCCGAGACACGGACGCTGGTGGAGCAGGAGACGAAGGAGGCCACGGCCACCGTCGCCCGCGAATCCGCGGCCGCGCGTGAAGCGCTCGAGCGGGATGCGCACGACATGAGCCGGGCGATTGTCATGCGCGTGCTCGGGCGCGCGTCCTGACCGGCACGACGTGAAGGTGGAGAACGCGACATCGTGAAGACACTGCGTCGAACGGCTTGTGAATTAATGCACAGGGTGCCCACCCCGGCACCGCTGGCGCTGGTGCTCGCGCTCGCCCTGCCGGCCCTCGCACAGGCGGCCGAAGACGCTGGGCACCACGAGGCCAGCCTGGCCGACCTGCTCTGGCCGACGGCCAATTTCGCCATCATGGTTGCGGTGCTGGTCTATCTGCTCCGCGTGCCGCTCACGACCTATCTGACCGACCGCAGCACCAGCATCCGCCGCGACCTGGTCGACGCAGCCGCCATGAAGGCGACGGCGACCGAGCAGCTGTCCGAGATTGACCGCCGGATGCGCGCCCTGCCTGACGAGCTGGCCAGCCTCCGCGCACGCGCCGAAGCCGAGCTTCAGGCCGAGGAGCAGCGCATTGCGCAGCAGGCCATTGCCGACCGCGACCGCCTGGTCGATCAGGCGCGCAAGCAGATGGATGTCCAGGTGCGCATGGCCAAGCGCGAGCTGACCGAGCACGCCGCCAACCTGGCGGTCGACCTGGCCACCCGTGCCGTTGAACAGGACACGACAGCTGATGACCATGCCCGGCTCGTCAAGCGCTATGTGTCGCAGGTGAGCCGCTAGCCATGTCGACCCGAGCTTCTGCCATCCGCTACGCCCGCGCCCTCTTCGAGGTGGCGCAGGTCGATGCCGACCTGACGAAGGTCGATGGCGACCTCGCCGCGCTGGCGCAGGCGCTGCGTGAACACAGCGAACTGGCGCGCGTCATGACCAGCCGCACGGTGCCCGACGCCACCCGCCGCCACATCGTGGTGTCGGTGGCCGACGCCCTCGGCGCCGCCGCGCCTGTCGTCAAGCTGGTGGGTCTGCTCGCCGATCGGCGCCGCCTGGCTCTGCTGCCAGACATTGCTGCGCAGTTCTCGGCCCGCCTGCTCGAGCATCGCAACGTGATTCCCGCGCAGGTGGTGACAGCCGTTCCGTTGTCGCCGGACGCCGCGGCCGCCATCGAGCAGGGCCTCTCGAAGGCCACGGGCAAGACCGTGGCCATGCAGTTTTCGGTAGACCCCGCGCTGCTGGGCGGGGTGCGGGCCACCGTGGGTGGCACGGTCTACGACGGCAGTGTTCGCACGCAGTTGAAGAAGATGCGCGACCAACTGGTCGCCCAGGGCTAAGACCATGAGCATTCGATCCGACGAGATTTCCAAGATCATCAAGGAGCAGATCGGCGGCGTCGCCGTCGACATCGACGTGGCCGAGGTCGGCACCGTCACGTCGCTGGGCGACGGCATTGCCCGACTGCACGGGTGCGACCGCGCGATGGCGGGCGAGATGCTCGAGTTTCCCCACGGGGTGATGGGCGTGGCGCTCAACCTCGAGGAAGACAGCGTCGGCGCCGTGCTGCTGGGCGAGTACCGCGAGATCAAGGAAGGCGACCCGGTGCGCCGCACCGGCCGCATCATCTCGGTGCCCGTCGGCGAAGAGATGCTCGGCCGCGTGGTGAACGCCCTCGGCCAACCAATTGACGGCAAGGGCCCCATCCTTGCCAAGGGGTCGGCGCCCATCGAGCGCCTGGCGCCGGGCGTTGTCGACCGCCAGCCTGTGCGCGAGCCGATGCAGACGGGCCTCAAGGCCATCGACGGCATGGTGCCGATTGGCCGCGGCCAGCGCGAGCTGATCATCGGCGACCGCCAGACGGGCAAGACGGCCGTCGCCCTCGACACCATCCTGAACCAGAAGGACACGGGCGTCATCTGCATCTACAACGCGATTGGGCAGAAGCAGTCGACCATCGCGCAGGTGGTGCGGACGCTCGAAGAAGCCGACGCGATGCGCTACACGATCATCGTGGCGGCGGCGGCGTCGGATCCGGCCGCGATGCTCTACATCAGCCCCTACTCGGCAACGACGATGGGCGAGTACTTCCGCGACAGCGGGCGGCATGCGCTGCTGGTGTATGACGACCTGTCGAAGCACGCCCAGGCCTACCGCGAGATTTCGCTCCTGCTGCGCCGTCCGCCGGGCCGCGAGGCGTATCCCGGCGACGTTTTCTACCTGCACTCGCGCCTGCTCGAGCGTGCGGCCAAGCTCAACGATTCGCTCGGTGGTGGATCGCTGACCTCGCTGCCGATCATCGAAACGCAGGCGGGTGACCTGTCGGCCTATATTCCGACTAACGTCATCTCGATTACCGACGGCCAGATCTTCCTCGAGTCAGACCTGTTCAACCAGGGCGTGCGTCCGGCCATCAACGTCGGCAACTCGGTGTCGCGCGTGGGCGGCTCGGCGCAGATCAAGGCGATGCGGCAGGTGGCCGGCACGCTGCGCCTCGACCTGGCGCAGTATCGCGAGCTGGCGGCGTTCGCGCAGTTCGGCAGCAGCGACCTCGACAAGGCGACGCAGCAGCAGCTCAACCGCGGCGCGCGCCTCGTGGAAATCCTGAAGCAGGCCCAGTACCAGCCGCTGCCGGTCGAGCAGCAGGTGGTGATCATCTACGCCGGCACGAACGGCTACCTCGACGCGGTGGCCGTGGGCGACGTGCGCAAGGCGGAAGCCGAACTGCACCGCTTCATGACCTCGCGCTACGGCACGGTGCTCGACGCGATCCGGACGAAGAAGACACTGGACGACGAGATCAAGGCGCAGCTGAATGCCGCGCTGAAGGAGTTCTCGGCGCAGGTTGCTGCCGCCGGGAGCCGCGCCTGAGGCGGGAGACTTTCCGGATAGCCGACCATGCCGTCACTGATTGACATCCGCCGCCGCGTCCGCGCGACCAAGTCGACGCAGCAGATCACGAAGGCCATGAAGATGGTCTCGTCGTCGAAGCTACGCCGGGCGCAGGAGCGGATTGTGCACAACCGCCCGTATGCGCAGGAGATGCTGCGGGTGTTCAACAACCTGGCCACCCGGGTCGACACCTCCGCGCATCCGCTGCTCAACACCGACCCGACGCAGGGCCGGACGCTGCTGGTGGTGATCACCGCAGACCGCGGCCTGTGCGGCGGCTTCAACACGAACGTCATCAAGGGGGCCTCGCAGTTCATTGCGGAGCAGGGCCCCGAGCAGGCCGGTCGCGAGGTCGCACTGGCCCTCGTGGGGCGCAAGGGGCGCGACTTCTTCCAGCGGCGCGGCTTCGACGTGCTGTATGAAGAAGTGGGCCTCTTCCAGCAGGTGAAGTGGTCGCACGCCCAGGCGATTGCCAAGTCGTGCATCGAGGAATTCACCGGGCCTGACGTGAGCTCGGTCTACCTGGTCTACAACGAATTCCGCTCGGTCATCTCGCAGCGAGTCGTCGTCGAGCGGCTGCTACCGATTGCCCCCATCACGCCGAAGTCAGAGGCGATGGGCGCGTCGATCGATTACCTGTTCGAGCCGTCGCCGCAGGAGCTGCTGGCGACGCTGCTGCCCTACCACGTGTCGGTGCAGGTGATGCGCGCGCTGCTGGAATCGTCTGCGGCCGAGCATGCCGCCCGCATGACGGCCATGGATGCGGCGACACGGAATGCCAAGGAAATGGTCGAGCGCCTGACGTTGTACATGAACAAGGTGCGACAGGCCGCGATTACCCGCGAAATCATCGAGATTGTGGCGGGCGCCCAGTCGGTGTAGAAAGCGACAGCCATGAGCACAGCTATGGAGCAGAAGGTCGGCAAGGTCATTCAGGTCATTGGTCCGGTGGTGGACGTCGAGTACACCGACGGCCATCTGCCTGCCATCTACAACGCCCTCCGCGTCGTGTCGGGGCCGGGGCATGTCGGCGACGCCGTCGATGTCGTTGTCGAGGTGCAGCAGCACCTCGGCGAAGGCCGCGTGCGCGCGGTGGCGATGAAGCCCACCGACGGCATGCAGCGCGGCATGTCCGCGCTCGACACGGGTGCGGCCATTTCGGTGCCGGTGGGTGCCGGGACGCTGGGGCGCGTGCTGAACGTGCTGGGCGAGCCGGTCGACTTCCCTGACCGCCCCGTGGTGGCGACGCAGCACTGGCCGATTCACCGTCCGGCGCCGACACTCGAGCAGCAGTCGACCGAGCTCAAGATGTTCGAGACGGGCATCAAGGTCATCGACCTGCTGGAACCCTACCTGCAGGGCGGCAAGATCGGCCTGTTCGGCGGCGCCGGCGTCGGCAAGACCGTCATCATCATGGAGCTCATCCACAACATCGCCCTGAAGCACGGCGGTGTGTCGGTGTTCGGCGGCGTCGGCGAACGCACGCGCGAAGGCAATGACCTCTGGCTCGAGTTCCAGGAGTCGGGCGTCATCGACATGAACGACATGACCAAGTCGCGCGCCGCGCTGGTCTACGGACAGATGACCGAGCCGCCAGGCGCCCGCCAGCGCGTGGCCCTGTCGGCTCTCACGGTGGCCGAGTACTTCCGCGATGCCGAGAACAAGGACGTGCTCCTGTTCATCGACAACATCTTCCGCTTCACGCAGGCCGGATCGGAAGTCTCGGCGCTGCTGGGCCGCATGCCCTCGGCCGTCGGCTACCAGCCGACGCTCAACACGGAGATGGGCCAGCTGCAGGAACGCATTACCTCGACCAAGAATGGGTCGATCACCTCGGTCCAGGCCATCTATGTGCCCGCCGACGACTACACCGACCCGGCGCCGGCCACCACGTTCGCGCACCTCGACGCCACGACCAACCTGTCGCGCCAGATTGCCGAGCTGGGCATCTACCCGGCCGTCGACCCGCTGGCCTCGAGCTCGCGCATCCTCGACCCGCGCATCCTCGGCGACGAGCACTACAACGTGGCGCGTCAGGTGAAGCAGATCCTGCAGCGCTACAAGGACCTGCAGGACATCATCGCCATCCTGGGCATCGACGAACTTTCGGAAGAAGACCGCCTGACCGTGTCGCGCGCGCGCAAGATCCAGCGCTTCCTGTCGCAGCCGTTCTTCGTGGCGTCGCAGTTCACGGGTCGTGAGGGCAAGTACGTGCCCATCGCCGAGACGATCCGCGGCTTCCGCGAAATCGCCGAGGGCAAGCACGACGGCGTGCCCGAGCAGGCGTTCTACCTGCAGGGCACCATCGACGATGTGCTCGAGAACGCGCGGCAGATGAAGCAGTAGCCATGGCCACTCTTCCGACGAAGCTCACCCTGCACATCGTCACCCCCGACCGGTCGCAAACGGTCGACGTGGACGAAGTGTCGCTGCCCGGGTCCGAGGGAGATTTCGGCGTGCTGCCCGGGCACACGCCGTTCTTCACCTCGCTCAGGACCGGGCCCATGAGCTACCGTCAGGGCACGGCCCGGACGGCGATGGTGGTGTCGATCGGCTTTGCCGAAGTCCTGCCCGACCGGGTGAGCGTCATTGCCCAGGTGGCCGACACGGTCGATGGCCTCGACGAAGAGCGCGCTCGCGCTGGGATGACGCGGGCCGAGGAGATGATGGCGGACGTGCCGCACGACATCGACTTCGAGCGCGCCCGGGTCGCCCTGCTGCGCACGCTGCAGCAGATGCACGCCGAGACGCGCCGCGGGGGCGGCCTCTAGCGACGCCCGGCGGGACCCGCGCGCCCGCCGGCGACACCGGCGCGGCGGGACCCCGGGGCCTCAGGCTTCCGTTCCATGTGGCACAACCTCGCAGCGCTGCCCCGATACCGCGGCCTGATCCAGACACTGGTGGTTCGTGACCTCAAGGCGCGGTACCGCGGATCGGTGCTGGGCTTCTTCTGGTCTTTCATCAACCCGCTGCTGCTGCTGCTCATCTACAACTTCGTCTTCAGCACGGTGATGCCCGGCGTGCGGCCCGCCGACCTCGAGCCCTACGCCCTCTTCATGTTCTGCGGCATCCTGCCGTGGACGTGGTTCTCCTCCTCACTGCTCGAATCGTCCAGCACGCTGCTGTCGGGCGGCAATCTCATCAAGAAGGTGCTCTTCCCGGCGGAAGTGCTGCCCATCGTCACCGTGCTGGCGAACATGGCGCATTTCTTTCTGGGGCTGCCGATTCTGGTGGCGTTCCTTGTCTATTACCGGCGGCCGCTCGACCCGGTCGAACTGCTCTGGTTTCCCGTGGTGGTCGCCGTGCAGCTGCTGCTGACCATCGGGCTCGCCCTGCTGCTCTCGGCGCTCACGGTACATTTCAGAGACCTGAAAGACCTGCTGGGCAACCTGCTGACGCTGTGGTTCTTCGCCACGCCCATCATCTATCCCATCAGCCAGGCGCCCGACTACATGCGCTGGGCCATGAACCTCAACCCGATGACGCACCTGGCCATCTCGTACCAGGAAGTGCTGTTTTACGTCGGACCCCACGGGCACTGGCGCTGGCTGATGAGCCTGGCGGTGCTGGCGGTGTTCGTGTTCCTGCTGGGGTACTTCGTGTTCGACCGCCTGCGCGACTCGTTTGCGGAGGAAGTGTGAGATGACGCCGGCCATCGATGTCGTCAACGTCTCGAAGGTGTACCGGCGCTTTGCGCGCCAGCGCCAGTTCGCCACCCTGAAGAGCGCACTGCTCAAGGGCAGCCTCATCCGCGACCTGCAGCCGGACGAGACGTTCTCGGCCCTGCGGGGCGTCTCGTTTCAAATACCGAAGGGCTGCACGTACGGCGTAATCGGCCGCAACGGCTCGGGCAAGTCGACGCTGCTCAAGTGCGTGGCCGGCATCTCGCGGCCCAGTGCCGGCAGCATCACGGTCGATGGCCGGGTTTCGGCACTGATCGAACTTGGCGCCGGATTCCACCCGGAGATTTCGGGCCGGGAGAATGTCTTCATCAACGGCATCATGCTCGGCCTCTCGAAGAAGGAAGTTGAGCGCCGATTCGATGAGATCGTCGAGTTTGCCGAGATGCAGGACTTCATCGATGCACCGGTGAAGACCTACTCGTCGGGCATGTACATGCGCCTCGGCTTTGCCGTCGCGATTCACGTCGACCCCGAGGTGCTGCTCGTCGACGAAGTGCTGGCTGTTGGCGACCAGGGCTTCACCATCAAGTGCCTCGACAAATTTGCGGAGTTCCGCCGGAAGAACAAGACCATCCTGCTTGTCACCCACTCGCTCGACCTTGTCGAGAAGTTCTGTGACCAGGCCCTGTGGCTCGACAAGGGCCAGACCAAGGCCGAGGGTGAGTCGAAGCGCGTGGTGGCGTCGTACATCATCGACGTCGAGAAGAGCGAGGAGCAGGAGCTGGCCAAGGCCGAGTCGGCGCGCCTGGCGGCTACGGCCTCGGTGGCCGCGGCGGCCGCTGCCCAGCCGGACAGCCCCACCGATCCGGTCAGCACCGGTGACGCGCCGACGGACATGTTCAAGGCCACTGAGGGCCGCTGGGGCACGCGTGAGATCGAGATCCTGAAGGTCAGCCTGCTGGGACCGGACGGCCAACCCGGGCACGTGTTCCACCACGGCGACTCGATTCGCGTGCGGATGCAGGTGCGCGCCCACCAGCCGACCAGGGACTTCGTCTTCGGCCTTGGCATCTTCAACGCCGATGGCGTGTGCTGCTACGGCACCAACACCTATCTCGAAGAGTACGACCCCGATGAATTCTCGGGCGACGGCCACGTCACTTTCGTCGTCGACAGCCTGCAGTTGGTCGAGGGCACGTACCGCTTCGACCTGGCCGCACACAAGCTTGACGGCTACCCCTACGACTATCACCGGCTGCTCTACACCTTCCGCGTGAAGTCGAGGACCAAGGATGTGGGCATTTACCGGCCTGCCCACCGCTGGGAGTTCTCCCCGGGCATTCGCTTCAAGGCCCTCGACGCGCCCCGGACTTTCTGACCGCCCCCTCGGGCACCCTGCGCACACGCCGACGTGAATACGAGGTCATCCGCTCCACTGACCACCGCCGAGGCCCGCGCCCTCGCCGCCCGCACACAGGCGGCCGGCGGGCGCGTGGTCTTCACCAACGGCGTCTTCGACCTGCTGCACCCGGGCCATGTTCGCTACCTCGCCGACGCCCGCTCTCTGGGTGACCTGCTGATCGTCGGCATCAATGCCGACGCGTCGGTGCGGCGCCTGCAGAAGGGGCCTGATCGCCCCATCAATCCGGAGTCGGAGCGGGCCGAGGTGGTCGCGGCCCTGGCCTGCGTGGATGCGGTGGTGATCTTCACCGAAGACACGCCGCACGCGATCGTGAGTGCCCTGCAACCAGACGTCCTCGTCAAGGGTGCTGACTGGGCCGCCGATGCGATTGTCGGCCGCGATGTCGTCGAGGCCCGCGGCGGCCGCGTCGAGCGGATTGCCCTCGCCCCCGGCTACTCGACGACGGCCCTCCTCGAGCGGCTGCGGCGGGGCGCGCCATGAGTGCGACCTTCCTCGCGCTTCAGTCGATTCTGCTGGCCGCTGCACAGCGGTCTGGTCTCACGCGCGACCTGCACCATCTCACGGGGCTCGACGGTGCCGCCCGGGCGCTGGCCATCGCCGCGACGGCGACCAGAGTGCGCAATAAACCCGTGCTGGTGACGGTAGCCACCGACGCCGCCATCGACACCATGGTGGACGACACGCGCTTCCTGCTGGCCGCACTGGAAGGCCTGAGCGCCGACGCGACAGAACGTGTCGTGCTGCCGCTGCCGTCGCTGCAGGTCGATCCCTACCGGGGCTTGGCGCCGCACTTCCGCGCGGCTTCGTCCCGTGCGCAGGCGCTGCATGCCCTGGCCGGTGGCCACGCGCGAGTGATCATCGCCTCGGCCGCCGCCGTGCTGCCGCGGGTGGCGCCTCCGACGGCGCTCCGCAGTTTGTCGACCACGCTCAAGCCGGGTCTCGACTTTTCGCCCGACGACCTCGTGCAGATGCTGGCCGATGGCGGATATCAGCGGCAGGATCCGGTTGACGAGCACGGCGAGTACTGCCTCCGCGGAGGCATCCTCGATATCTTCGGCGCCGGCGAGGCGCAGCCGATCCGCATCGAGTTCGTGGGTGACACCATCGAGTCGATCCGTCGCGTCGATGCGGCCACGCAGCGCTCCATCGAGTCGCTCGACCAGTACACGGTCGTTCCGGTTCGTGATTTTTCAGGCCAGCCGGCCGATCCCACCGACCTGCCCACCGCCAGCCTGCTCGACTATCTGGGCGGGGCCACCCTCGTCGTCATTGAGCCGGACGATGTGCGCGACCAGATGCACCAGGTGTGGGCACGTGTGCAGGCGTCATATGCCGAACTGCCCGACGGCGAGCGCGATCGGCGTCCCACTCCGGGTGCGCTGCTGATCGAACCGTCGCAGGTTGAGGCCCGGTGGCCGCAGGGGTTGCGTCTCGAGGCGCTGGCGCTGGACGCGTCAGGGGCCGCAGGCCTGCATGTGCCCTCGCAACCGACACCAGAGTTCAAGGGGCGCATTCCGCAGTGGTTGGCTGACCTCCGCGAGGCACGTGACCGCGGCGACACGGTCGTGTTCGTGGCCGGCGCGCGCGGGCGCGCGGAACGGGCCGTCGAGCTGCTGCGCGACTATGACATCCGGGCGGTCTGGTCAGGGGCGCCCACCGGCGTGGCCGCCACCGGCGCCGTCATCGTCGTCGATGGCCACCTGTCACGCGGGTTCCGGCTGCCGGCCGTCCAGCTGCAGGTGTACGCCGAGACGGACGTGTTTGACGAGGCCCGTCACCGCCAGCAGGGGCGTGGCCCGCAGCGGTCCGCGAGCGCGGCGTTTCTGTCGGACCTGCGCGACCTGAAGGTCGGCGACCTGATTGTGCACGTCGATCACGGAATCGGCCAGTTCGTCGGGCTGAAGCAGATCACTGTCGGCGACGACACCTGCGAGTTCCTCGAAGTGCGGTATCACGGCGACCACAAGCTGTTTGTCCCCGTCGAACGCCTCGACCTGATCCAGAAGTACGGCGGCGGCGGCCAGCCCCCGCTCGACAAGCTCGGCGGGACGTCGTGGGAGAAAGCCAAGTCGCGCGTGCGCAAGGCCATGCGGGACATGGCCGAGGAACTGCTGAAGCTCTATGCGGCACGCAAGGCGGTGCCAGGCCATGCCTACGGCGCCGACACGCACTGGCAGGAGGAATTCGAAGCGGCGTTTCCCTGGGAGCTGACGCGGGACCAGGCAACCGCGGTCGCCGACATCAAGCGTGACATGGAGTCGTCCGCGCCGATGGATCGCCTGCTCTGCGGCGACGTCGGCTATGGCAAGACCGAGGTGGCTATGCGTGCGGCCTTCAAGGCCGTGATGGACGGCAAGCAGGTGGCGCTGCTGGCACCCACGACCGTGCTGGCCTTCCAGCACCTGACCACGATGACGCAGCGGTTTGCGGCGTTCCCGACCCGCATCGAGATGATCAGCCGCTTCCGCACCCGCCAGGAGATCGCGAAGTCACTGGAAGACCTGGCCGCAGGCCGCCTGGACGTCATTGTCGGTACGCACCGGCTGCTGTCGAAGGACGTGCAGTTCCGGGACCTCGGCCTGCTGATCGTCGACGAGGAGCAGCGCTTCGGCGTGGCCCACAAGGAGCGCATCAAGCAGATGCGCAAGAAAGTCGACGTCCTGACGATGACGGCCACTCCGATTCCACGCACGCTGAACATGTCTCTCGTGGGCATCCGCGACATGTCGGTCATCGAGACCCCGCCGCGCGATCGCCTGGCGATCCAGACCAGCGTGGTCAAGTTTGACGCCGAAGTGATCACGCAGGCGATCCGCAGCGAACTGGCGCGGGGCGGACAGGTGTACTTCGTGCACAACCGCGTCGAGTCGATCTTCTCGATGGGCAGCCTGCTGCAGCGGCTGATTCCCGAGGCGCGCATCGTGATCGGCCACGGGCAGATGGGCGATGAAGAGCTCGAGCGGGCGATGCTGGACTTCATGGCGCACAAGTACGACATCCTGCTGGCCACCACGATTGTCGAGAACGGCATCGACATTCCCAACGCCAACACGATCGTCATCAATCGCGCCGATCGGTACGGCCTGTCGCAGCTGTATCAGCTGCGCGGGCGCGTAGGGCGCAGCGACCGGCCGGCGTATGCCTACCTGCTGATCCCCCCCGAGGAATCGCTGTCGGCAGTGGCGCGCAAGCGGCTGGCCGCGATTCGCGAGTTCAGCGACCTGGGCAGCGGCTTCCGTATCGCCGCGCTCGACCTCGAGATTCGCGGCGCCGGCAATCTCCTGGGCGGGCAGCAGAGCGGACATATCGACGCCGTGGGCTTCGAGATGTACATGAAGCTGCTTGAGGAGACCATCCGCAAACTGAAGGGTGAAGACCTCGAAGACGACGTGCGGGCGGTGGTGAAGCTCAAGGTCGACTTCCGCCTGCCCGAGGGCTATGTGCCCGACATGAACCAGCGGCTCTC
This sequence comes from uncultured Bifidobacteriaceae bacterium, assembly GCA_964643765.1. Taxonomy (GTDB): domain Bacteria; phylum Acidobacteriota; class Vicinamibacteria; order Vicinamibacterales; family UBA2999; genus VFZN01. The sequence continues at coordinate 261,565 of CAZXTM010000002.1, forward strand.
GATCTACCGGCGGATTGCCGGCGCACGGTCGGAGGACGAGATTGCCGGCGTGGTGGACGAAGTGCGCGACCGCTACGGGGTGCCGCCAACGGCGCTGCTGAACCTGGCCGACTACGCACGCATCCGCGTGCTGGCCGACCGCCTCGGCATCGAGACCCTCGACCGGGACGCCTCCGGCGTCGTCATAAAGTTCAGGGAGAAGAAATCCGGCGTCGACCCGGTCAGGCTACTGGCGATGGTGCGGGCCCGGACGGACCTGACGCTGTTGCCGCCGTCGGGCCTGCGGCTGTCGCTGTCGGCGCCGGCCGAGGCGGCCCCGCCCGTGGCGGCTGGTGGCCCCACGCGCCTGGTCGGCGGGTTGCGGCCGGGTCAGGTGGCGCGACGGCCCGCGCGGAAGCCCGCCTGGTGGGCAGCCCGGGCCACGGCCGGTGAGGTCGCGCCAGGGTTCAGCAAGGCCGAGATTCTGAAGGCGCCCGAGGAAGATCCCCGGGCGGCCGACGGGGTGCTTGAACGGGTGACCGGCTTCTTGCTGGCGCTCGTCGACGAGCAGTAAAATTGCAGGTTCAGGATTCCTATGACCATGACCCGACATCTGCTGGCCGTGACCGCGCTTGTGGCCGTGGCGGCGGCCGTGCCCCGTGCCGACATCCTTGAGCAGGTGCTGGTCAAGGTGAACGGCGACATCATCACCAAGACCGACCTCGAGCAGCGGCAGATTGCGGCGCTGCGGCAGCGCGACCCGAACCTCCGCCCGAACAGCGACGCCGAGCTGCAGCAGGCGCTGGCGGAAGTCACGCCGAACGTGATTCTGGAAGCGGTGGACGAGCTGCTCATCACGCAGCGCGGCAAGGAACTCGGCTATTCAATGACGAACGACCAGTTCGCCGAAATCCTGACCAACATCAAGAAGGAAAACAAGCTCGAAGACGACGCGCAGTTCCAGGCGGCGCTGCAGCAGGAGGGGCTCACGCTGGCCGACCTGCGGCGGCAGCTCGAGCGGACGATGATCGTGCAGCGCGTGCAGCAGACGGAAGTCATGTCGAAGCTGCAGGTGACCGACGCCGAGCTTAAGATGTACTACGACAGCCACCGCGAGACGTTCACCAGCAAGCCGCAGATGACGCTTCGGGAGCTGCTGGTGGCGGTGCCGCAGAGCGAGCAGGGCGTGAACGTGGGTCTCGAGGAAGAGGCGAAGGCCAAGGCCGACGACATCCGCAAGCGCCTGATGGCCGGCGAGCCCTTCGCCCGCCTGGCGGCCGACCTGTCCGACTCGCCGTCGAAGGCCAATGGCGGCCTCGTGGGGCCCATCACGGCCGACGTGCTGGCGCCCGAGCTGCAGCAGGCCCTGTCGGCGATCAAACCCGGCGACATCACGCCGGTCCTGCGCACCGCGCGCGGCTTCCAGCTGATCAAGCTCGAGACGATGGATCCGGTGACCGTGAAGACGTTTGACGAGGCGCGCGGCGACATCGCGCAGCGGCTCTCGAACGACAAGCGGCGGGCCGAGTTCACGCGGTTCCTCGACCGGCTGCGGGGACAGGCCATCATCGACTGGAAGAACGCCGATCTGAAGAAGGCCTATGAGGTTGGGCTGAAGAACGCGGCCGCCCAGCTGGCGGCGTCGGCGACGCCGTGAGCGACGCCGGGACGCTCGGCTGGTATGCCGTCTGGACCCGGTCGCGCGCCGAGAAGTCGGTCCGGGATCAGCTGATCCGGAAAGGCGTCGAGGTGTTCCTGCCCACGGTCATCCAGTGGAGCCGCTGGAAGGACCGCCGCAAGCAGGTCGAGTGGCCTCTCTTCCCCGGCTACTGCTTCGTGAAAATCGATCCCCGTCACAAGCTGCCCGTCATCTCGTGCGACGGGGTGGTGCACATCGTGAGCGTCGACGGGAAGGCGGCCGAGATTCCCGAAGAGCAGATCACGGCCATCCGGCAGCTGGTGGACAGCACGCTCGCGCTGGATCCGTGCCCGTTCATCGAGGAAGGCGACCCGGTGCGGGTGGTGGCCGGCCCGCTCTCTGGCGTCAAGGGCCGCCTGCTGCGCAAGGGCACCGATGCGCGCCTGGTGGTGTCGGTCGAACTGATTGGTCGCGCCGTCAGCGTGCAGGTGCATGCGGCTGATGTGCGGGCCCTCTGACCCTGGAGATACCTGTGGATACGGTTCAGCCCCCAGCCATCGGGTCGGTGTCGCTGCCATCACCCTTCGTGGTGTCGCCCATGGCCGGCATGACCGATACGGCCTTCCGCCGCCTGGTGAAGCGCCAGGGTGGCTGCGGCCTGGTCGTCTCTGAAATGGTCAGCAGCGAGGGGCTCGTGCGCGGCATCGACCGCACGCTCGAGTACGCCGAGTACACCGAGGAAGAGCGGCCGGTGTCGATTCAGATCTTCGGCGGCGAGCCCGAGCGCATGGCCGAGGCGGCGCGCGTTGTGGAAGCCATGGGCGCCGACATCGTCGACGTGAACATGGGCTGCCCCGTGCCCAAGATCGCGAAGCATCATGCGGGCTGCAGCCTGATGCGCGAGCCGCGGCATGCCGCGGCCATCATCGAAGCCATGACGAAGGCCGTGCGCATTCCCGTCACCGTCAAGATGCGGAAGGGCTGGGACGAGACCGACCTGACGGCACCGGAAGTGGCGCGTCGTGTGCAAGACGCCGGCGCCGCCGCCATTGCGATTCACGGGCGCACGGCGAAGCAGTCGTACACCGGGCAGGCGGACTGGGACTTCGTGAGTGCCGTGGCCGAGGCCGTGCAGATTCCGGTGTTCGGATCGGGCGACTGCATCGAACCCGAACAGGTGATTGCGCGACTGCAGAGTGGCGTGAGCGGTGTGTTCGTGGGGCGCGGCGTCCTGCGGAATCCCTGGATCCTGGCCCAGGCCCGCGACCTGCTCGAGGGGCGGGCACCCCGCGTGGTGACGCTGCACGAGCGAGGCCAGTTCCTGCTCGACTACATCGAGTTGCTGCTCGATGACCCGTCGCAGGAAGCCGACGGATTCCGCCACCAGGCGCCGGGTGCCACTGCAGCAGAGCCCCCGGCACGTGTGCTGGGCCGGGAGCGCTGGGTCGTCAACAAGGTGCGCGCCCTGTGCAGCTGGTACACCAAGGGGCTTGAGGGCGGCTCTCACCTGCGCACGAAGGTGAATGCCGCCGAATCGCTCAGCCACCTGCGGGCGATCATCCACGAGTTTTTCAGCGAGGACGGGCCCGACTGGCGCAGGCTGCCGGCTGGCCCGGCCGAGTGAGGCGACGCCCCTGTCAGGCGCTGCCCACGTTTCAGGTATAGTCGCCATCGTCCGGAGGTGTGCTGTGAGACGACTCTCTGCTGTGCTGCTATGTGTGCTGGCCGCCGTTCCTGCTGCGGCCCAAACGGCGGCGCCGACCCCCACCGATCGTGGCAAGGCGACCATCTTCACCGCTGAAGACCTGGCCGCGGCGCTTGCGAAGCTGCCGACGGATCGGCCGTCCGGGGCGGCCCGCGTGTTTGCTCTGGCGCCCTACAACGTCAACGTCGAACAGCGGCAGCCACGCCAGCAGGGAGCCTCGCTGCACGAGGCGCAGGCAGAGTTCTTCCATGTCATCGAGGGGTCGGCCACGCTGCTGACTGGCGGCACGCTCACGTCTCCGACCCGCAACGGCAGCAACCTCACGGGGCCCGGCATCGAGGGCGGCGTGCGGCAGACGTTCAAGAAGGGCGACTTCATGATCGTGCCGTCGGGAGTGCCGCACCAGTTTCTCGACATTACGGCGCCGGTGCGGCTGCTGCAGATCTACCTGCCGAACGCTCCGCAGTAACCCGCGCAGCCACGCCGTCGCGGGTGCGAGGCTTCCTGTGGCACAGCCGCCGTCTCCGCGGTTGAGAAGGCCGATGCCCTGCTGCCGGGATTTCCCGGAACGCAGTTACAGGCCGCCATCGTGTTCGTGGCCAGGCAGGCCTTTGGCTTTGCCGCCGACGTGGCCCTCCGCGGGGCGACGGCCCAGGAGGCGCAGTCAGGCCGATCAAACTATCCGGCCACGGGCCTGCTGTGGATCCGCGGGCTGACCGCCTATGGGGCCGGTGACCATGCCACGGCGTGCGATCTGTTTGCCGCCGAGGCTGAGTATGCCCAGAAGCTCGACTCGGTCTACGCGCGGGAATCGCGCGTGGTGGCGTGCAATTCGCTGGGGTTTGCGCTGCTGGCCGACGCGCACTACGACGCGGCGCGGGACCCATTTGCCTCGGCCCTTCAGGCCTCCCCGGATCGGGAGCGTGCCCGGATGGGGATTGGTCTGGCGGAGGCGGCCGGCGCGGCCACGGCTTCCCTGTCTGACGTGGTGACCTCGGTCAGCGCCAGGCTCGAGGCCGGCGGCAAGCCGGTCGAACAGGCGCTGGTCCTCTCGGCAGCCGCGGCCTGGAGTGGTGAGCCCTCGGTGGCACTGCAGCATGCCGACCGCCTGCTGGCCATGACGCCTGACGACTCGTCGGGGTGGAGCCTGCCGGCCGACCCGATGTTTGCCCCCCTGCGCCGTGCCGATGGGTACGCGCGGCTGGCCGCCCGACTGGCGGCGCGGGCGGCGTGAGCGCCCCTCAGCCACTTCTCACAACATGACAGCTGACCGCGGTGTGTTCACGGCACGCGTCAACATTGGTTTCAGGTTCTGAACATCTGGGCACGGCGCACGGGGCGACGAGGTACCGTCAGACCGTGAGTGGCGCGCATCCTCTGCGGTCGTCTCGTCGGATCGTTCCTGTGGACCTCATGCTAGGATGCCGCGCATGATGCGAACCCTGTTCTGTGCGGCGACGGGCGTTGTGATGCTGGCGCTGGCCGTGCCTGTGGAGGCACAGTCGATGAAGAAGACGGTGGAAGGCGTGACGAACTTCACGCAGGTCGAGGCCACCATCGCGTGTGCCGGCGCCACGAGGCCTTCGGCGATCCGGTCTCTCAAGACCATGGGGTATCGGACCGTGGTCAACCTGCGGATGGCGTCGGAGTCGGGGGCCGACCTCGCCGCCGAGGCGGCCGCAGCAGAAGCGGCGGGCCTGCGTTATGTCCACCTGCCATTCAACACACCGTCCTCGCCCGCCGACGATGTGTCGGGCACCGTGCGCGAGTTCCTGAACGTGACCAGCGACCCTGCCAATCGGCCGCTGTTTGTGCACTGCGCGGGTGCCGGTCGTGCAGCCGCGATGTGGATGATCAAGCGGATTGTCGTGGACAAGTGGGATGAAGAACGCGCCTGGAAAGAGGCGCTGATGACTTACGACGAACCGATGTCACCCGCGCTCGTGTGGGCGCGAGGATACGCTCGAACGTTCAGGCCATAGCGGCCCGGACCCTGCCAGACGTCCCTCGGCACCGTGCTCGCCTCAGATCAGGCTACGTGAGCGTCTCGGGGTCGACCAGCGTGCGGAGCTGATCGGGCTCCACAGTTTCGAAATCGTTGGCGAGGGCGACCTGGGCGCACGCGCGGAACTGACGGCCGAGGTCGATGTGGGCGGGATGCTTCAGATAGGCATCGAGGTCGTCGACCGACTTGAATTCGAGCACCGCGAGGAACTCGAACTGCACCGGCGAGAGATCGTCGTACGAGTAGCCCAGGCGTCGCCGCCGTCCGACGCGGGCGCGCACGATGGTGGGAATGCCCGAGAAGGCGCGTTCCATCGCCTGCGCCATCGCCTCACGCTCGTCGACGGTGAGTGCATCACGGGGCGTCAGCAGCACGATATGCGTGATCACTCCTCGCCTCCCTTTCGCTCGGGGCCTGCCGTAGGACGGGGACGCCGCGGGGGCAGCGTGCCGTCGCGGCGGCGCTCGATGTTCTGGCGGATGTTCTGCTTGAAGCGTGTCCACTTCGCCTTCTTCGCGTCGATGTACTTCTGGCGCGGATCGCGGTGATTGCCGCCGGGGCGCCACTTGCGGTCGCGCGGCGGCTCGTCGGGCCGGCGCTCTTCGCGCTTGCGCTCGGAGGCGGCACGCCGGTCAGCCACGAAGGTGTCCTGGGCATGCTGGGGCGAGTCCCACAGGCGTCCCGACTGGAACCACATCATGCGCGCCCCGGGATGACGGGCTTTCAGGCGATTGAAGGTCGGCAGCAGCTCGTCGTACTCGCGTGCGCGGAACGCCGTGGGCTGTCCGTCGACCAGCACGGTCCAGTAGGAAAAGCGGGGAGGCACCTCAGTATCGTATCGCGAGACGTGATCAGGACGCCGGCGTCGCCTGTGTGAGGCGCCGCAGTTTCTCGACCAGGGTCGTCCGCTTCAGGGCCAGCAGGCGTGCGGCCTCGCCGCGGTGTCCGCCGGTGCGCTCGAGGGCCTGAGTAATGAGCTGGCGCTCGAGGTGCGCGACGAGGGCTGGCAGGTCGGTGCCGTTCTCGGGCAGTGTTGTCGAGAAGGCCACGGCAGGCACGTCGGGCTGGAACTCGTCAGGCAGATCGGGCACGTCGATGCGCTGGGCGCTGGCCCCCAGAATGAGCGCGCGTTCGATCACGTTCTCGAGCTGCCGGATATTGCCGGGCCAGTCAGCGGCCATCAGCCGGCGCATGGCCTCCTGGGTCACCACGACAGGTGCGGCCGCCTCGGTGCGTCGCTCGATGAACCGGTTGACCAGCAGCGGAATGTCTTCGGCGCGATCACGCAGCGGCGGCAGCTGCAGCGGCACGACGTTGAGGCGATAGAACAGGTCCTCGCGGAACGAGCCCTCGGCCACCATGGCCGCCAGGTCGGCGTTGGTGGCGGCAATCACGCGGACATCGACCTGGATGGTCCGCGTCTCGCCGACCCGCTCGAACGCCCGCTCCTGCAGGACGCGCAGCATCTTGACCTGCAGGGCCGGCGGCATGGTGCCGACTTCGTCGAGAAACAGCGTGCCGCCATCCGCCTGTTCGACCCGGCCCGCGCGGTTGGCCACGGCTCCGGTGAAGGCCCCGCGCACATGGCCGAAGAGCTCGGCTTCCAGCAGGGCCTCGGGGATGGCACCGCAGTTGATGGCGACAAACCGCTGCGATCGGCGCGGGCTGCCCTGATGAATGGCCCGCGCCACCAGTTCCTTGCCTGTTCCCGTTTCGCCCGTGATCAGCACCGTGGCGGCCGTGGGGGCCACCGCCTCGATGCGCTGATAGAGGGCCCGCATGGGGGTGCTGCGACCGACGAGTGCCCCGAGGCCGAACCGTTCGTCGAGCTGCTGCCGGAGATAGGCATTCTCGGCCTTGAGCCGCCGCTGCTCGAGCGCCGTGTCGATGATGTGGCGCAGCTCGTCGAAGGGGAACGGCTTGGCCACAAAGTCGGTCGCGCCGCGCTTCAGCAGGTCGACGGCGTCGCGGATGGTGGCGTACCCCGTCAGGACAATGGCAATCAGCGAGGGATAGCGCGTGAGCGCGGCATCGATGACCGCACGGCCGTCAATGCCCGGCAGATGCAGATCGACCAGCAGGATGTCGTAGGCAAAGCGCTCGAGCCGCACAAGCGCCTGTTCGCCCGACACCGCCTCGGCGACCTCGAACCCCGCCTCGCGCAGCCGTTCGGCCACCACCTCCCGCAAGCTGTCTTCATCGTCAACGAGGAGGATAGATATTGTGGAATCAGGCACTTAGCGGGATTGTCAATCTATTGACGCGTATTGTCAATGCTGCACATCTAATCTCATGGTGGCATAAACCGATACACCGGCTGAACACAAACGCTACCCCGCGCTGGAGCGGGGTGCGAGACCAGGGGGGTCGGGCATCCGACCAGAAGGGAACAGCCGTGGAACGTCAGACCGTGAGCATCATGAAGGCCTGCGAGATGGTGGGCGTCAGTCGTCGCACTATCTACAACTGGATTGCCGCCGGCAAGGTCGAGTATGTGCGCACCGCCGGAGGCAGCATCCGGATCTTCGTCGATACGCTGTGGCGTCAGCCCGACGGCGCGGCCGTGGCAGCTGCCACCCACGTCTAGCGACGGTGCGGCGACGGCGACCCGCGCGAGACGTTCACGGCGTGGACCCGGTGACATGTCCACGCCCGTGACTGGGTCGTCATTCGTGATGGCAGGCTGAAGCGTCGTGTGTCAATAAAATGACCGCGAAGTCGTTCAGCCTGTCACGATATTGACAATCTTTACTGTACTGCACATCAATTCCGCAAAGCTTTCATATCAACAAGTCTATTGAAATCAGTAGCTTAGGAGAAAATTCACGCAGCGGTTCGGAATTGCACGGTTCTGGCATCGAGGTTGCCACTCACAGGGGGCATGAAGACGCTCGATGCTTACACCAGCGACCGCGTGACTGCCGGCCTCCCGTTCGTCGAGGCACTGGCTCGCCGCATGGCCTCGACCATGCCTCACTCCATCGAGGTCGGCGATCTGGTGCAGGATGGCGTGCTCGGCCTGATTGACGCCGCGCAGCGGTTTGACGAAGCACGCGGCATCAAGTTCGAGACCTTTGCCGAACGCCGCATCCGTGGCGCCATGATCGATGCGCTGCGCAAGGATGCCTGGCCCAGGGGCGTCCGCCGCATCCGACGCGAAATCGAAGCCGCGCGGGTGGTGCTCCGCGAGCGTCTGGGCCACGAACCGTCGCTGGCCGACCTGGCCGGGGCCCTTGGACGGGACGAAGAGCACCTGCATCGCACGATGGTGCGCATTGCGACCATCGAGTCGACCTCGGCCCAGACCGCGCCCGAGGTGAGCGACGACTATCCGCACGACGGTGTGCTCATGCCGGCCGAACCCGCGCGTCCCGACGCCCTCTACGAGGCCGATGAACAGCGGCTGCGTGTGCGGAAAGCCATGGCCAGCCTTCCCGAGCGTGATCAGCAACTGATCGCGCTCTACTACTTCCGCGACACCACAATGAAAGCCATTGGCGAGCAGCTGGGCGTGAATGAATCACGGGTCTCGCAGCTGCATACCCGCGCGCTGCGTCGGTTGCGTGAGGCCATGGAGGCGACATCGATGCCTGGCGGGTCGACGGCACAGCCCAGTGCCGCCGTCCTGCCCTTCCCCACCCGGCCGGGCATGGCCAGGGCCCGCCTGTCGTCGGCGGGACGGCCGTCGACGGCCTACCCGAGTGTGTCGCGCACCGCGCGCACGACGTCGGTCAGCCTGAAGGGCTTCGAGAGCCAGCGGCAGGCCGTCTCATCGAGGAACCGCTCGGCGTCGGTGCCGACCACATCACCGGTCACGAAGATCACGCGGCGCGCCAGCGCGGGCATCGCTGCAGCCATGGCCCGGTAGAACTGCATCCCGTCGATCCGCGGCATCTTCAGGTCGCAGATCACCACGTCGTATGACGACTCGGCAATGCGTGACAGGCCCTCGGCCCCATCGCTGGCACGGTCGACGACACAGCCTTCGTCGATGAGGGTTTCCGCCACGGCCGTGGCCAGCTCGGGCTCGTCTTCGACGACGAGTACGCGTGTGCCGGTCAGGGGCTGTGGCGCCTGCGGTGCTGAGGTCCCGGTGCCCGGCCCGACGTCTGCCGCGTGAGCACCCGCGGCCACGGGCAATTCCATCACGAACGTGGCGCCCCCCCCGGGTGATGCGGCGACCCGCAGCCGACCCCCGTGTTCGCGCATGAGCGCGTAGGCCACGCTGAGGCCGAGGCCGGTGCCCTGCCCCACCTCCTTGGTGGTGAAGAACGGATCGAAGATGCGGCCTTCCACCTCGGGCGGCACCCCGGGGCCATCGTCGCTGACTTCCACGAGCACAACACCCTCCGAGGGCGCGTGCCACGACCGCAGCACCAGCACACCCCGCCCGTGGGCACTGCGCATGGCCTGCTCGGCGTTGATGATCAGGTTGAGCAGCACCTGTTTCAGCTGGTGACCGTCGGCAAACACGGCGGGCAGCCCTGCGGCCAGTGCGTCAATCACCTGGATGTTGTGCAGCCGCTGCTCGTGGGCGCGAAGCGCAAGTGATTCCCGGGCGATGCGGGTGACATCGACCATTCCCCGTGTCGACTGCCGCTTGCGGGCCACGGTCAGCAGCTGCCGGACGATGCGGGCCGCGCGCTCCGATTCGCTGAGGATGACGCCGAGCCCGCGTCGTGTGCGCTCGTCGCCGGGAAGGGCCGAGAGGCGCTCGGCCCACGACAGGATCGTGGCCAGCGGATTGTTGAGTTCGTGCGCCACGCCGGAAATGGTGTGCCCGAGGGCCGCGAGCTTCTCGGACTGGCGGAGTTCATCCTGCAGGGCGCGCGACTGATCGTCGAGTGCGCGACGCTCGCCGACATCCCGGCACACGGCCTCGAGCCGCAATGGCGCCGACCCTTCCCCATCAGGCGTGACGCTGGCGGTCACTTCCACCCACGCGGTCGACCCATCGTCCCGCCGGAGGCGCACGAGATGGTCCGTGAGCACACCGCCTGTGCGGAGCCGTCTGAAAAACTCGCCGTGAGCCTGTGCATCCGCGAAGCGCTCGCGGGCAAACGGGGTCACCTGGACGTCGGGCGTGTCGAAGGCCTGCCCGAGCAGCAGCCGCAGGTGGATGTTGGCGGCGAGCGTCTGCACCGCCGAGCCCTCGAGACGGGCGACGTAGAATCCGAGTCGCGCGCGCTCGAAGAAGCTGGCGGCCAGATGGTCCGACATGGCCTCCAATCTACTTCAGCCCCGCGCGGTATGATGAGCGGCCCGTGTCGGATACCCACGCTGATCGCAGACTGGCCTGGATCGCCTGGGCCACGATCTGCCTTGTCTGGGGCACGACCTACCTGGCGATCAGGGTGGCGCTCGAGAGCATTCCCGTCTTCCTCGTTGCCGGCCTGCGCTGGATGGCGGCCGGCCTGATCCTGACGGCGATCACGCGGCTGCGGGGCCGTCCGCTGCCCCCGCTCCGTCAATGGGGTCCGCTGGCACTGCTCGGCTTCCTCATGAACGTGCTGGGCAATGGCTTCGTGGTCTGGGCCGAGCAGTATGTGGCCAGTGGCCTCACGGCCGTCATCATTGCGTCCGTGCCGTTCTGGTCCGTGGGCTTCGAGGCGGTGCTGCCAGGGGGCGACCGCCTCCGCGGCGGCACCCTGCTGGCGTTGACGGTCGGATTCGCCGGCATCGTGGTGCTGGTGTGGCCCGAGATGTCGGCCGGGGGCGAGGCAGGCGCGGCCATGCTCGGCGGCGTGGTGGCCATCCAGATTGCCTGCGCAGGCTGGGCGCTCGGCACCTCGTATGCGAAGCGCCATCCCTCGGCCTCAGATCCCTTCGCCGCCTCGGCCATCCAGATGCTGGCGAGCGGCACCATGCTGCTGACCATCGCCACGATCAGCGGAGAGTGGACAGCCCTGCAGTTCACGCCGCGCAGCCTCGGCGCTCTCGTATACCTCACGATTGCCGGGTCGGTCATTGCCTACACGGCGTACCTGTATACGGTGGCGCACCTGCCGCTGACGACCGTGTCGCTCTACGCCTACATCAATCCGCTGATTGCCGTCCTGCTGGGTGCGGTGCTGCTCGACGAGCCGCTGTCGCCGCGCATTGCAGTGGCCTCGCTGCTGGTGCTGGCCGGTATGGCGCTGCTGCGGCGAGTACAATCCTGACGTGGCCCGCCTTCCCCGCCTCTCAGAGCTGACCTCGGACGATGCCGGTGTCGGGTTCTTCCTGTGCACGATGAAGGAAGTGCGTCCGACGAAGGTCGGCGGCGAGTTTCTTGACCTGCGCCTGCAGGATGCCTCGGGGCAGGTGGTCGGTCGCGTCTTTGACGACGTGGCCCGCTACGGTGCGCAGTTCGAGGCCGGCGACTTCGTGCGCGTCGAGGGGCGCGGGCAGACCTTCAACGGCCAGCTGCAGCTGAAGGTTTCGTCGATTCGCCGCGTGCATCCCGAGCAGGATCGGCGCGAGGGGTTCCGCGAGGAAGACTGCGTTCTGAGCGCTCCCCGACCGATCGGCGAGATGTGGAGCGAGCTCGAGGCGCGCGTGGCGGCGGTGTCGCATCCGTCGCTGCGTGTGCTGCTGCGGCGCGTGCTCGACGAGCAGGGTCCGGCGTTACGCGAGTGGCCGGCGGCGCAGGTGATTCACCATGCGTACCGGGGGGGCTTTCTCGAGCATCTCTGCACGATGGCAGCGGCGGCGGCCGATCTGGGGCGCCTCTATGGCGCAGACACCGACCTGCTGCTGGCGGGCGTCGTGCTGCACGACATCGGCAAGCTGCAGGAGCTGTCATATGACCGCGGGCTGGTGAGCTATACGCGCGACGGCAACCTGCTGGGGCACATCACGCAGGGCGTGCTGCTCGTGAGGACCATGGCGGCGCAGATCCCTGATTTTCCCGACGAGGTGCGGGTGCATCTCGAGCACCTGGTCCTGTCGCACCACGGCTCGAAGGAGCACGGGAGTCCGGTCGAGCCCAAGACCGTGGAAGCCTTCATCCTCGCCGCAGTCGACGATCTGGATGCGCGGCTCAACCAGGTGCGGCGGGCGATTGCCGAGGATGCCGGCGAGGGTGAGTTCACCGGCTGGCACAAGAAGCTGAACCGGGTGTTCTACAAGGGGCCGGCTACGGGCTGAGCCGGCCGCTGGTCAGGCGTCGGCGTCGTCGCGGCTGCCGAGGGCGAACGCCATGGTGCCGTGGGCCACGATGCGTCGGCCCACGCGGGCGCGTCCCTCGAGGACACCCATGCGGTGCCGGAGGCGCTTGACCCGGGCCTCGACGGTGAGCACGTCACCGGCGTGGACCGAGTGGCGGTAGCGCACGCGCTCGATGCCGCGGAAGAAGATCAGCAGGCCGCGGTTCTCGGGCTTGGCCAGGATGAGGATGGCCCCGATCTGCGCGACAATTTCCGTCAGGATGGTGGGCGGCAGGGCAGGCCGGCCGTCTTCGGAGGTCGTCGAGAGATAGCGCTCGTTGATCGTGACGTTCTTGATGCCGACGATGCGCGTGTCGGTTTCGAACTCGGTGATGCGATCGACCAGCAGGAACGGATAGCGATGCGGAAGAATACGTTCGATCGCCGAGTAATCGAGCGGCAGAGTCAGCACTTCGTCGTTCTGCATGGGCGGCGCCCTCAGTATACTTCCCGCCACACCCCGCATGAGTGACCACCCCGCCCCTGCCCCATCCGTGACGGCGGGGCTGCCCCTGCCCGACGGCCGTGACGCCACCGAACTGCTGGTGATGGCCGAGCTCGGCCGGGAAGTGTCGTCGGTGCTTGACCTCGACGAACTGCTGCGGAAGATTCCCGAGCTGATTGCCCGCCTGACGGCCTTCACGGTGTTCTCGGTGTACCTGCTGGACGACTCGCGCGAGACGCTGCGCATTGCGTATGCGGTGGGCTATCCCGAGGAGGCGGCGCGGACCGTGCGGTTGCGGCTGGGCGAGGGCATCGTCGGCACGGCCGTGGCCGAGGGGCGGCCGGTGCGTGTCGAGGACGTGTCGACCGATGCGCGATATGTGCCGGTCGTGCCGGGTGTGGTGTCGGAGCTGGTGGTGCCCCTGCGGCACAAGGGACAGGTGCTGGGCGCGCTCAACCTGCTGAGCAACCGGCGCGGCGAGTTCACCGAACAGGACGAGCGGGCGCTGCGCCTGTTTGCGGCGCACGTATCGCAGGCGCTGGTCAACGCGCGGCTCTTCGAGACCGAGCGGTCCTACGCCGACACGCTCGAGACGCTGGCCGAGATCGGGCGCGAGATGAGCGCCATTCTCGACCTCGATGCGCTGCTGACGCGCATGGCGCAGCTGCTGAGGCGCCTCATCAACTACCGGATCTTCGGCATTGCGCTGCTCAACGACTCAACGCAGATGCTCGAGCTGAAGCTGGCCATCCAGTACGGCGACAGCCCGCGGGTGCTCGAGCCGGTGAAGCTCGGGGAAGGCATCGTGGGGCATGCGGCATTGACGAGGCAGCCGGTGCTGGTGGATGACGTGACGCGCGACCCCCGGTACATCAGCGCGGTGGAAGGCGTGCGCTCGGAGCTGGCCATTCCGCTGGTGCACCAGGACCGATGCATCGGCGTGTTCGATCTCGAGAGTCCCGACCTGGCGGCCTTCACCAAGCAGCATGTGGAACTGCTGACGCTGCTGGCCTCGCAGGCGGCGGTGGC
>CAZXTM010000002.1:275653-349624 GCA_964643765.1 uncultured Bifidobacteriaceae bacterium
GGCAAGGGCGTGCCGGCGGCGCTCTACGGCGCATTTGTCGGCGAGCTCGTGCGGGGGCGCACGTTCCGCCGGCGGCTCGAGACGAGGCGCAGCACGCCGGCCAGCGTGCTGATGGCCATGAACCGGATCCTGCACGAGCGCCAGCTCGAGGGCTACTTCTGCACGCTGTGCTACGCACTGTTCGACCTGCGCCGGCGGCAGGTGACGTTCGCCAACTCGGGGCTGCCCTACCCGATCCGTGTGCGGGGTGGGGAGGCAGAATCGATTCCGATGCCGGGCATGCCGCTCGGCACCTTTGATGCGTCGACCTACGATGAGGTGACGCTCGACCTGCAGGATGGCGACTGTTTCGTGTTCTGCTCGGACGGCATCTTCGAAGCGTTCAACGACGCGGGTGAAGAGTTCGGGACGGCCCGTGTGGTCGAGACGGTGCGAGCACTGGCCGCGCGACCCGCGCGCGAGGTGGTGCAGGCGGTGTTCGACGCGATGCGCGCCTTCCGGGGCGACGCCGCGCAGACCGATGATCAGACGGTGGTGGTCGTGCGCCTGACGGGCGCCTGACAGGCGTGAGGCGACGGGCCACCGTCTGCATCAGCGGCCTCTGACCCTCGCACGTGCCGCGCTCGGCCGGTCAGGGCCGCGAGGGCCACGGCCGCCTCGCGCACCGACGCCGTGCGTTCGTCAGGGCCGCGGTTTTTCCGCCGACTGCCTGCGCGTGTCGGGCGTGAAGTACTTCCGCGCGGGCATCACCACGCGGGGCAGCGTGCTCCTGTCCATGACCGCATCGGCCGGAATCACGGCGTTGGCATGCAGGAGGAATGCGGTGAGCCCGTAGACTTCATCGTCGGTCAGGGACCCAGGCGCCGTCGGCGGCATCGCACGGCGGATGTAGTCGAACACCGTCGTGGCGTGCGGCCAGTAGTTGCCGATGGTGTGCGGCAGCTTCGGATCCTGCGAGAAGGGGAAGCCGTCCCGTTCCAGGCGGCCAACCAGCACGTCGTTCGGGCCTTCCCTGCCCGTCGCGCCGTGGCACCGCGCGCACTTGGCGGCGTAGGTCGCGGCGCCGTCGGCAGAGGTACCACGTCCGGCCGGCAGGCCCTCGCCATCGGGCATGATGTCGATGTCGAGCCTGGCGATTTCAGCCGGCGTGGCCGCGCGTCCCAGGCCAAACTGGGCCGGCGCCTGTGCCGACATCGGCCCCACAATGGTCAGGACGAGCGCGGCAGCGCACACCGCGTGAAGGCTGCTGCGCGTCACGCCCACGGTTCCTCCTTGTAGATGACGCGTCCATCGGCCTGCACCACCCAGCCCGTAATCGGGTTGAGGTGATAGCCGGTCGTGCCCGGGCCGCGCTGCTTCAGCAGTTCGGCGCGCGTCGGCTGCACATAGCCGGTTTCGTCGACGGCCCGACTCATGATGACCGTCTCTGTGCCCGTGAATTCCCAGAGGTGGCGGAACCGCGTGTGCGCCAGCGGCAGCACCGGCTCCTGAAGGCGGGCCGAGGCCCACGTCTTTCCGCCATCGGTGCTCACCTCGACACGGCGGATGCGGCCGGCGCCGGTCCAGGCGATGCCCGAAATCTCTACCCAGCCACGCTCGAGGCGCGTGGGGAACGCCGGAGAGGTGATGAGCGAGCGCGCATCCATGCGGAAGCTGAACATGCGCGACGTGCCATCGGCGAACGGCTCGGTGTACTTGGAGGTTTCCTCGCGAGTCATGAACGGACGGTCGGAGACATCGATTCGCCGCAGCCACTTGACGCTGGCGTTGCCTTCCCAGCCAGGGAGGAACAGCCGCACCGGATACCCCTGCTCGGGCCGGAGGGCTTCGCCGTTCTGTCCGTAGGCGACCAGTGCATCGTCGAGCGCCTTCTCGATCGGCACGCTACGCGTGAGGACGGCCGCGTCAGTGCCCTCGGCGAGCAGCCACTTCGCGGACTTGTGCACACCGACTTCCCGAAGCAGCGTGGCGAGCGGCACGCCGGTCCACTCGCTGGTGCTCGTGAGACCGGCCAGCTGGCCGGGCGTGGTCTCGGGACCTGCCGTTCGCCCGAGATTGCCCGAGCATTCGAGGAAGTAGATTTGCGAGTGCGAGGGAAAGCGCTTGAGATCGGCGAGCGTGAAAATGGTCGGCCGGTCGACCATGCCGTGAATCAGCAGGGAGTAGCTGGCCGGATCGATCTCCGGCACGCCGCCATGATGCCGCTCGAAGTGGAGATCGGACGGAGTGATGGTACCCATCAGATCCTGGTGCGGGGTGCCTGACGAGGTTCCCCCACGGACCAGGCGCTGCACCTTCGCGGTGGCGGCGCGCTCGCCGTTTGCGCGCGGGGGCGTTCCGCGCACCTTGCTCGGATCGGTCGGGGTCTGCGCCTCCGTGCGGGCCGTCTGGCCGAGGGCCATCGCGCCGGCCGCGCCGGCAATGAGATCACGTCGGGTGACTTTCATGGTCGCGCCTCAGCGGCCGAGAGACCGACCGTAGGGCTGAGTATAGCGGACAGGGGTGCCGCTGTGGGGACACCGTTGTCATGGCATCTGCGCCGACGCACCTCTCCCTGTGCCGGTCACGAGGGTGCACCGCAGGGGCAGGGATGGCGCCCGGGTGCCTAGTGGTGTTCGTCGACGGCGACGGCCGCCGTCAGGTAGATGGCGCCGAGCGTCAGGAAGATGAACGCCTGCAGGGTGCCGACCACGAGGCCCAGGAACTGGATGGGCAGCGGTGCGATGAAGGGCACGATGCTGCCGATGATCAGCACCACGAGGTGCTCACCGAACACGTTGCCGAACAGGCGCAGCGTCAGCGACAGCACGCGCGACAGGTGGCTGATGACTTCAATGGTGAAAATGATGGGCGACATGGCCAGAGGCACGCCCGGCATGACCGCAAAGTGCTTGAGGTAGGAGAAGACGCCCTGGGCGCGAATGCCCTGATAGTGATAGTAGAGCCACAGCGTCAATGCGCAGGCAAACGGCACGTTGACATTGCTGGTGGGCGCACCGAGGCCGGGGATCTGGCCCATCATGTTGCCCATCCAGATGAACACAAAGAGGGCTCCGGGCAGCGCGAGGAACTGGCGGCCCTTGGGGCCCATGTTGGTCTCGAGCACCGACAGGAAGAAGCTGACGACGTCTTCGAGGATGATCTGGAGCGACCCGGGGTTGTCGACGCTGAGGCGCGAGCGCACCAGCAGGCCCAGCACCAGGACGATGAGGCAGATGAGGGCCGAGAAGACGACGTGGTCTGGCGCGTGCACGTGCAGGGGGGCCAGCAGCGCGTTAATCAGTGCGACCAGTGGGGAGGGGTGCTCGAGCGCTTCCACAACCACCGGATTGTACTACGGCTTCACAAGCGAGGGAATATGGCCGGGGGAGAAAGTGGCCGCAGGCGGGTCGCCTGTTGAACGCCGGGAGCACTCAGCCAGCGCCTGCTACATGTGCCCCCGGTGACCCGCTGCAGCCAATCCCATATCTATCAAGGGGCGTGCCAGCCCGAAGTGACCACTTTCAGGGTCGGGGCGTTTTGGGGCAACGTACAAATATCGACGGGACATCTGTGTGTTCCTTGCGCCAAGAAGTCAGACAGTATCCACTAAAGTCCTACGGCGACGTCTGGCCTCAGTCGGGAACCTGACCCGCGAGTCGCAACCGAGGAGCGATCGCGTCGCCTGGTCGAGAATCTGGCCGACGCGCTGCTCCTTGAAGTCGAGCGCGCCGGCCCGCACGCCCTCGACGGCGCTGTCGAGGGTGCTGAAGCCGCTCATCAGGATGACCCGGGTGGCGGGATGCTCGGCCTTGAACGACTTGAGGATGTCGAGGCCCGAGACCGAGCTTTTCAGATTGAGATCCGTGAGGACCACGTCGAACTGGCGGATGCTGCGCGAGAGGGTGATGGCCGACTCGCCCGAGGGCGCGCACTCGATCCGCCGATCGGGTCGGGCCAGGGCGGTGGACATGACCTCGAGCAGATCGAGGTCGTCATCGACGATAAGGATATCGACCACGGCAGAGGCGACCTTACATCAGGCCGCCTGGGGCGACGGTCAGTAGACGCCGAGGTAGCGGGACATTTCCCACGGGGAGACGTGGCGGATGTAGTCGTCCCACTCTTCGCGCTTGGCCTCGAGGAAGTGCCCGAAGATATGCTCACCCAGGGTGTCGCGGATGAGATCGCTCTTCTCGAATTCGTCGAGGGCCTCGCTCAGGTTGGCGGGCAGGTCGTCGATGCGGAGATGCCGCCGCTCGCGATGGCTCATGCGCGAGATGTTCTTGTTGACCGGCGGGCCCGGGTCGATGGCGTCGTCGATGCCTGACAGGCCGGCGCGCAGCATCACGGCCAGCGCCAGATAGGGATTGCAGGCCGGGTCGGGCATGCGCAGCTCGATGCGCGTGTCGTGGTGGCGGGCGGCCGGCACGCGGACGAGGGGGCTGCGGTTGCGCTCGGACCAGGCGATGGCGGTGGGTGCCTCGAAGCCCGGCACGAGCCGCTTGTAGGAGTTCACCAGGGGGTTGGTGATGGCGCAGTAGCCCTTGGCATGGCGCAGCAGGCCGCCGATATAGTGCAGGCCGGTGCGGCTGAGCTGCCACTCGGCGTCCGGGTCGTAGAACGCGTTGGCGCCGTCGCGGAACAGGGCCTGATGCGTGTGCATCCCCGAGCCGTTGACGCCGAAGATGGGCTTCGGCATGAAGGTCGCGTGCAGGTGGTTCCTGAGGGCGACGTTCTTGACGATGAATCGGCAGGTGCCGATGTTGTCGGCGGTGGTCAGCACATCGTGGCTGTGGAAGTCGATTTCGTGCTGGCCCGGGGCCACTTCGTGATGGGCGGCCTCGACCTGGATGCCCATCTGCTCGAGCGACAGGACGATTTCGCGGCGGACGTCTTCCCCGAGGTCGACCGGCGCGAGGTCGAAATAGCTGGCGGCGTCGTGCGTCTCGGTGGTGGGCCGGCCGTCGCGGCGGAGGAAGAGGAAGAACTCCGTCTCTGGCGCGGCCGTCATCGTGAACCCGCGGGCCTCGGCCATCGCGATGACCCGCTTGAGCGTGGTGCGCGGGCAGCCGGCGAAGGGCGAGCCATCCGGGTTCGAGATGTCGCAGATGAGCCTGCCGACGCGGGCGCCGCCGGGGTCGGTGGACGGGAATACCTGGAACGTGTCGAGGTCCGGCGAGAGATACATGTCGGACTCTTCAATCCGCACGAATCCTTCGATGGACGAGCCGTCGAACATGATGCGCCCGTCGAGGGCGTCGGCGAACTGCCGGTCGGGCACCTCGACGTTCTTGATGACGCCCAGGATGTCGGTGAACTGCAGCCGGAGGAACTTGACGCGCTCGGCGGCGGCGCGCTCAAGGATGTCGCGCTTGTCCATGCGTCACATTCAGGGGGCCGGGGTATCGGCGGGGGGCTGCGGCGCCGTGTCGGTGGCAGACGAGGGGCAGAGTGCGGCGAACTGCGTGGCGATGATGCGCGCGATGGGGAGCAGCCGTTCGGTACTGGCGCCGTCGGTCAGTTCCGCGGCCAGCACGCCGGTGGTGCCCTCGATGGTGATGAGGGGTACGGCGAGCGCGCGGGGCTGTGCGGCGGTCGAGGTACTGACGCTGGCGGTCGAGGTGCGGAAGGCCGTCGATGTCATGGTCTGCGCGTCGATGGCCAGGGGGCCGCGGCGGGCGAGCTGCTCGACCTCGTAGCCGTGCGCGAGGGCGGGCACAAGGGCGGAGGCGCTGGCATCGCGCAGCCACACGACCAGCACCCGTGCCGACAGGACACCGGCGGCGCGTGCCAGGAGGGGCTGCAGCTCGCTGGCGCTGCGCACGTGGGCGGCTTCGTCGCAGAAGGCGGCGAGGCCCTCGATCTGCTGCTGTTCGCGGGCGGGGTTGTGGGACGGGGCGGAGGGCGCGGCCTCACCGGCCGACGCTCCGGCGCCGGCGGAGGCGTCGCGGTCTTCGGCTGGTGCGACGTCTGCCGACACTGCTGCAGCACCGGTGCCAGCCATGACGAGTACCAGCAGTGCCGTGAGCCAGACGCAGATGAGTCCACCGGCGATGAGCGACTGCTCGTGAGCCATGCCGCCCTCGCGCGAGGAGGCGGCACGTGCCATCAACTGGCGGGCGTCTGACAGCTGCAGCATCAGGCGCTGGATGTCGTCGCGCGTGGGGCCGAAGATGCGCCGGCTGGCCGCGGTGGGTTCGCCGGAAGCGACGAGGCTGATGATTTGCTTGACGTCGGCGCGGACGCGGTCGAACGTGGCGCGGGCCTCGGTCAGCGGCGCAAAGTTGTCGGCTGCGGGCGGCTCGAGCGCGGCCAGTTCGCCGTCGAGCACGTCGAGCTGCGCGGAGAGGTGGTCTGTCCAGAAGGCGGCACTCTGCTGGGGAGCGACCAGGGCGTAGAGCCCGGACCGGAACTCGCTGAGCGCGAAGATGAGCTCGGCGGTCTGCCCGTCGAGCAGCTGCGCGGCACGCCGCTCCTGACCCCGTCGCTGTTCATTGACGGTGGCACGCCAGACGGCTCCGGCCGAGACGACCAGAACCACGAGCAGCAGCAGGGCCTTGCTTGAGCGGCGATGCATCAGGACGGGTGAGCCGCCGCGCGCCTACTCCGAGGCGCGCGCGACTTCTTCTGTGACCAGCCGCAGCGGAATGACCGTTGCGGGTGGCTGGTTCTCCATCTGCACGTTGTGTCCCTTGACGGGCGGCAGGTCCTGGAAGAGGTCCTGCCACTTCATGCGTTCCATCGGATTGCTGGACTGGAGCCAGTGCTCGGCGGTGACCGGACGGTTGAACGTGGTGTCGGCGAGCGAGGCGTAGGCCGGCAGGCTGGCGAGCGAGGCGGCCACAGCGGCGCGCACCTGCTGCGACGAGGTGTAGGTGAAGTCGAGCCCCAGCGCGGCACCCACCGATGTCAGGATCTGCCAGTCGTCGACGGCCTCTCCCGGCGGGGTGATGGCCTTCGAGCTGGCCTGCACGTGGCCCTGGTCGTTGGTGTAGACGGCATCCTTCTCGACCCAGGCGGAGCCGGGCAGGATGATGTCGGCGACCGCCGCCAGCGCGGTGGTGACCACGCCTTCATAGACGAGCGTGCCGACGCGGCCGGCGGTGCGGGCGTCGATGAGCCACTGCATGTCGCCCATCGAGCCATCAGGTCCGAGGTCGACGATGTAGACGAGCGAGACGGAGCCTGCCGCCACGGCGGCCTTGAGCGCCGACAGGTCGGCATCGCCCGACAGTCCGGCCCCGATGCGCAGGCCGAGGTCGGCAGCGCCGTTGAGGTTGGGGGCGTCGGTGGCGGGGATGTGGAAGCGGGTGGTGGCCGGCTGCACCTTTTCGCTGCGCGTGTAGGTGACATGCAGGCCGCCGGCGCCCGGCGTTTCGGCGGCGAGGCGCTTCAGCAGGAAGAGCTCTTCGACCGAGGCGTGCGCCGAGGTGAGGAACTGTACGGCGCCCTGACCGGCGCGCGCCGCGGCAGCCATGACGTCGCGGACGCGGGAGAGAGCATCCTTCCAGGCGACGTGCTGCAGGGCGCCGTCGCGGGTGCGCACCTCGGGACGGCGGAGGCGCGTGTCGCCCTCGACCCAGCCGAAGTTGAAGCGCCCGATGTCGCACATCCAGTAGTCGTTGACCTGGGGGTTGTAGCGCGGCGTCATGCGGATGAGGCGGGCGCCCTTGGCCCACTCGGGCTTGGCCTTGAGCCAGCCGGTGGTGCTGCAGCCCTTCGAGCATCCGGTGCAGATGGTGTCGACGGCGTGGGGGTTGTCCCACGGGCGCGAGCGGAAGCGGTACTGCTTGGTGGTGATGGCCCCGACCGGGCAGACGTCCATGAGGTTGCCCGAGAGCAGCGAGTGGATGCCCTCGTCGTTGAACGTCGCGATCTCGCTGCCGTTGCCGCGGTTGATGACGCCGATCTGCGCGTCGCCGTCCACTTCGCGCATGAAGCGCTCGCACCGCGTGCACATGATGCAGCGGTTGCGGTTGAGCATGAGCGTCGGCCCGAAGTCGACGTCGGCCTTCACGCCCTCGCCGTCGAAGGTGCGCCGCGGGAAGTCCATGCGGCTCTCGGTGTTGCCGAACTTGTAGGAGAAATCCTGCAGCGGGCACTCGCCGCCCTTGTCGCAGACCGGGCAGTCGAGCGGGTGATTGATGAGCAGGAACTCGAACACGCCCGCCCGGCCCTCGACGGCTTCGCGGTCGTTGGTGTGGACCACCATGCCCTCAGCCACCGGCGTCGAACAGGATGTCTGCAGC
This sequence comes from uncultured Bifidobacteriaceae bacterium, assembly GCA_964643765.1. Classification (GTDB taxonomy): domain Bacteria; phylum Acidobacteriota; class Vicinamibacteria; order Vicinamibacterales; family UBA2999; genus VFZN01. The sequence goes on from CAZXTM010000002.1 coordinate 283,885, forward strand.
TTGGGAAACTTCTCGATCTTCACCAGGCAGACGCGGCACGAGGCGTCGATGCCGAGGCCGGGGTGGTAGCAGTAATACGGCACCTGAATGCCGGCTTGGATGGCCGCCTGCAGCACCGTGGTGCCCTTCGGCACCGAAACCTGACGTCCATCGATCGTGAGAGTGACGGTTTCCACGCGTAAATGATACCGCAGCCTCCGCGCCGTGCAGGGAGCGGATTGTGGCTAGCGCGCCGGGGTGCGCATGGGTGAGAAGCGTGCCAGTGCCATCCGGTCGGGATTGACCCTGACCTCGCGCACGGGGCCGGGCGCTGGCAGGGTGACCTCCTGCCGGGCCTGGTCGAGCCGCACAAGATGCACCTTCGTCTCTCCGCCGGGCAGCCGCAGGTGCACGGTGACCGGCACGTCCGTGACCGGTGAGCGCTGCTCGAACCGGAGGGTGACGGCCTGAGGCGCATGAGACACGGCGTACTCGACGTCGGGTACGAGGTCGTCGTACACCCACCGCTCGAAGAACCGGACCAGGTCGACGCCGCTGGCGGCCTCGAACGCCCGCCGCAGGTCATCGCTGCCCGCCTTTCTGTATCGATGGCCCATATAGAAGTCGCGCCATCCCCGGAAGAACGCCTCGTCCCCAATCCAGTGCCTGAGCATGTGCAGCACGGCGGCGCCCTTGTTGTAGACCAGGGCCCTGAAGACGCGGGGCTCACGGCGCAGGTGGCCGAGGCGATAGCCGAGATAGATAGGGCCTTCGCCCGAAGCCGCGAGGCTCGTTCGCTGCCACTGGGCCACCACATCGCCGAAGACGCGGTCGCCGTGGCGCTCCCGTGCGAAGAGGCCAGCAAGATATTGTGCCATTCCCTCGCTTAACCACTGCTCGTGGTAGTTTTTCCAACCCACCGCCTGCCCGAACCACTGATGGGCGAGCTCGTGGGCCAGAAAGAACTCGGGAAACGACGTGAACGTCGCCGGGTCAGTCCGCCAGGTCACCGGGGCCATGGGCGGCGGATAACTGATGAGCACCGCATACCCGGGAGCATGCCCCCCGGGGAGCGCATCCTCGAGGAGGCCCAGTGCAACCGATTCATAGGGCATATCGCCAAATATCGAGGAGTAGTATTGGACGACATCCGCGACATCCTCCATGATGGCCCGACCGCGAGACATCAGTTGTGGGGTGGCATCCACGGTGACCTCGAGGGTGTTCAACCGGGGCACTTGCTGCGTTTCCGCCGTTTCTTGTGTTTGACCTAACGCGTCGACGCCATCCAGCAGCACCGTCGCTGCGTCTGCCCGCGCAAGGGCCGAGATGGCCAGACTCAGATAGCGCACCGGCTGTGCGGCAGTGAAGGTGTAGCGACGTGTGCCCAGCTGACCCCGAGAGGCGGCCGGGCGCTGATCCGGAGAGCCCAGGGGCTGACGGCCGCTGCCGACGACCTCGTATCCGGCAGGGACGCTGACGTGCATCGTCGCAGTGGCGTAGTCGGACACCGGCGCCTGGGGATACCAGCCCGACCGGTTGCTGAGCAGCCAGTACCGTTCGGGCTGCTGCACCATCAGATCGCTGAGCGGATCGGCCTGCCGGCCGGTCCCCTGCCCCGCCCCGCTCTGGCTCCCGCCGCCCTGTGTGACGGCGGCCGATTCGTCGTGCAGGGTCTGTCGCCTGAGGACACCCCGGTAGGCAATGTCGAGTGTCAGTGCGGTACCGGATGGCAGCGTCGCTGGCAGGTTCACCACGATGGACTGCTGGTCGCGCACCCGCAGGAACAGCAGCCGCCCCAGCTCGGGGCTGTGCACGTCGGTGACCGTCAGCGTGTCGGCCAGCGTCAGCCGCAGGCTCGTCAGCCCAGGGGCCCGTGTCGTCAGCCGCAGCCGCGCCCGGCCTTCCAGCCACTCGCGTTCAGGGTCGAACGAGGCCTCGAGCTGAATGTCGGTGAGGTCGACGTCGGCGAACTCGGATTCGTCATAGAAGCGGCCACGCCGTTCGAGCTGCTCGGGCGACGCATACTGTGCCACCGTGCGCTCGCGATCGCGCTGGAACAACGTGACGTCTTCGGACTCGGCCCGCGTGCGCGCATAGGTCAGGCGTCCATGCCGACGGGTGCGCACCTCGGCGACCATGTCCCCGGGCTGGGGCAGCAGTGACCAGGTCGACCGGCTCAGATCGCTGAGGTCGAGGCTGTATGACCTGCCCACCTCCTCGATGAACACGTCGTGTGCGCGCCGGCGCAGGGCCTGCACAGCGACCTGGCGTCCGGGCTCGAGCTGGCGCTGCAGCGCCTCGGCGGCCAGCGGATGGAGCCGCACGAATGCGAGGGTGAAGGCCGACTCCAATGCCGGAGCACCGCTGAAGATGCGCAGCTGGCCCTGCTCGTGCTTCGGAGCCGGCGCGAACCGCATGGTGCCCTCGCCCATCAGCACGAGGCCGGTGATGCCCTCGGGCGTGGGCACCACCATGACATGGCCCTTCTGCAGCCGCAGCTCCAGATCGACGCCCTGCACCGAGAAGTCTTCGACCTGAAACGCAGACGACTCGTCGAGCGCCAGCTGAAACAGCCCGTCGACCAGCCCCACCTGCTCGACGGTGACGATGCGCCAGGGCTGCGGGTCGTCGTCGCCCCGCGGCCGCCGGATGTCGAGTGCCCAGGTCAGGATCTGGCCGCGGCGGCCGTCATCCGATTCCACAAAGATGTCGATGACCAGCTGGTAGCCGTCACCGGGCAGGGCCCCGCCGAGCGGCTGGTGGTCGCGCTCGCGGGCCACGACGCGGGTGGCCCCGGGCGGCGTCAGCTGCATCAGGCGGTCGCCCAGTACCTCCCCGTCGGTGACCTCAGACACCAGGCTCCGCCACCCGGGACGCGACGGCTGCAGCACCAGCGACTCGAGCTGCGTCAGGAAGGCCTGTACCGACGGCTCGTCAGCCGCCAGACGGTCCTGCCCCGCCACCGCGTCACGGGCCAGCCACAGCGTCAGTGCAACAGCGAGGCACCATCGCATGGCAGGAACGACGCACGAGCCCGGCCGCACGTCCCGCCCTGGCCGCTAGATGACGCCCAGCTCGCGACCCACGACACCGAACATGTCGAGGGCATACTGAAGATCTTCGCGGGTGTGCGTGGCCATGGGCATCACCCGCAGCCGCGCCTGATCGCGCGCCACGGTGGGAAACCCGATGCCCTGCGCGAACACGCCGCGGGCGAACAGTTGATCGGACATGGCCATGGCCTTCGAGGCCTCGCCCACGATGACCGGCGTGATGGGGCTTTCGCTGTGCCCGGTGTTGAAGCCGAGCTGGCGCAGTCCGTCCTTCATGAACCGGGTGTTGCTCCAGAGCCGCTCGATCCACTCGGGTTCCGTCTCGAGGATGTCGAGCGCGGCGATGCAGGCGGCGGCCACGGCCGGCGGATGCGAGGTCGAGAACAGGAACGGCCGTGCGCGGTGGTAGAGGAAGTCGATGAGCGTGCGCGAGCCAGCCACGTAGCCGCCCAGCACCCCGATGGCCTTGGACAGCGTGCCCACCTGGATGTCGACGCGGCCATGGCACTGGAAGTGATCGACCGTGCCTGAGCCGTGGCGCCCGAACACACCACTGGCGTGCGCATCGTCGACCATCATGATGGCGCCGTACTCCTCGGCGACGGCGCAGAGCTCCGGCACCGGGCCGAGGTCGCCGTCCATGCTGAAGACCCCGTCGGTGATGACCAGCTTGCGAGGGCCGGCGGGGATGTCCCGCAGGATCTGGCGTGCGGCGTCGACGTCCTTGTGCGGAAACACCTTGATGGTGGCGCGGCTGAGGCGCGCGCCGTCGATGATGCTCGCGTGGTTGAGCGCGTCGGAAATGATGAAGTCGTCCTTGCCCAGCACCGACGACACCGTGCCGGCGTTGGCGGTGAATCCGCTCTGGAACACCACGACGGCTTCAACATGCTTGAAGGCCGCCAGCCGCCGCTCGAGCTCCATGTGCAGCTCCATCGTCCCGGCGATGGTGCGCACCGCCCCGGAGCCGACCCCGTAGCGCTCGATGGCCGCGATGGCCGCCGCCCTGAGCCTCGGATGCGTGGCCAGGCCGAGGTAGTTGTTCGACGACAGGTTGACGACGGACTGGTGGTCGAACGTGGCATGTGCCAGCGGTTCGCCTTCGAGAATGCGGAGGGAACGGTAGAGCCCCTGGGCCTTCAGAGCCGACAGTTCGTCGCCGAGATAGGAGAGCGGATCCGGGCGCATGCCGCGAGTATACGGCACGGCAGACGGCCCGGTCACTGTGACGGGGGCATCGTGTAGACGACGTCGCCGTCCCCGAATGCGCGGTCGAACGTGGCGCCCCGTGCCACAAGCCACGCGGCGATGACACCCGCCCGGTCGGGGTCGGCGAACGAGCGGCCGTGCAGCACGACGTGCGTGGGCCGGGCGTCCGTCAGTGCCTGCCAGGCCGTGTCGGGTTCGAGGGGCAGCTGCGAGAACGCCGCGACCCGATGGGCATAGCCCGGGGGGAACCAGCCGCTATAGCCGTTCACCAGTGTGCGGCGATGCAGCGCGGCGTAATACAGGTAGCGCAGCTCCCAGGCCTTGTCGCCGAAGGGAAACTCGGCCACGACGGTCGAGGCCGGCAGCTGTCTGAGATACCTGTAGACCGGCGGCGCCTCTGCGGCCGGGGGCACTTCCGCCGGGGGCTGCGCCTCGCGTTCCCGCCAGGAGCGATTCCGATCGAGGGGCACGGCGGCACCGTCGGCGAGCACGCCCGCGACGGCCACGGCCATGACCATCGCCGTCTTCGGTCCGCGCAGCAGGGCCGCCGCGCCAGCCCCGGCGGCCACGCTCAGGAAGAGTCCGGCCACCATCACGTAGCGCGCGGGCACGCGCAGCCCGTCGAACCCGGGCACATGGTCGTAGAAAACCCCGTAGAGGCCCATGTCGAACAGACGGAACACGCCTGCCATGGGTCGCGGGCCCATGGCCATCCACAGGCAGAACAGGCACAGCACGAGGGCGCCGACGGCGGGGCTCATGGCGAAGCGCCTCAGGCGCCCGCGCACGGGTGGAGCGATGGCGGCGGCCACCAGCAGCCCCAGGGTGGCCCGCAACAGCAGCCGCCCGCTGCTCGTGGCCCGCACGAGAAATGGTCCGAGGGTGAAGACCACCCGGCCGGCGGCCAGCGTTCCGGCAAACAGGGCGGCATTCACGCCCGTCCAGATCAGGGCGGTGCCGCCGAGCAGCGTGCGCCACCAGGGCTGCGGATCGGGCTGCCCGGCGCGGCTCCGCCAGATGGCGTGGAGCAGGCCGACCAGGGCGAGCGCCGTGGTGGTGAGCCCCAGGAAGCCTTCCCCTTCGGGTACCGGCATCGCCTGCATCACCGCGCCCCAGACGGTCAGGGCCTGGCTGCCCGTGGCCAGCGCCCACAGGTTGGCCGAGAAGCTGAGAATCTCTTCCCGTCCCCGCTGGAATCCGTAGGTGGCCCTGACATCGAGATAGGGCAGCAGCACCGGCAGCGTAAGGGCCAGTGACACCGCACCGGCGGCGATGAGGCCGACCCACCGCTGCACGTGGCGGATGTATCCGGCGCGCCACAGCTCGTGGAGGCAGAAGACGGCGACGCACGGGGCGAAAAACAGGATGTAGTACCCGCACGACCAGTGCAGCATCACCAGCGAGGCGGTGCCGCCGACGAGCGCGCGTCGCGATCCGTGATGGATGAAGTGGTGCAGGCCCCAGAGGGCCAGAGGCATCCACTGCGTGCTGAGCACCTGCAGGTGAGAGATCTGCGCGACGCGGTAGGGCAGGAATCCGAAGGCGAGGCCACTGATGAGCCCGGCGCGCCAGTCGCCGGTGAGATCGCGCACCAGCAGATACGTGCCGACGGCCGACAGGATGTAGGTCGACAGGAACAGCAGGTTGTAGGTGAGGACGATGTTGCCCGTGAGCCAGTAGACGGGCGCTCCCTGGAGTACCTGGGCGAGCAGGTGCTCGGACAGGGCGAGCGCGAGCGGCTCGGGATGGAACATGGGCGCATTCCAGAAGGCGGTCCAGGACAGCGATCCGGTCAGCAGGCCTGGCAGCGCATCGATGCCCCAGGCCAGAATCCACATGTTGAGCAGGGCGTCGCCGAGGTCGCCGGGCACGTCGCGGCCGAGCCCGAGGGCCAGCGGCCAGGTCATGCCCAGGGCGACCACGGTGTAGCCGACGACAATCGCCGGCAGGCGCGTGTCGCGCGCGGGCTGGTTCATTCGGTGAAGCGGAAGGCAGCCATCGCGTCGTAGATCTCTCCGAGCTCCTGCATCGAGGCGAGGAACACGACGCGGAAGAAGCCGTCTTCGGGCTTCGTGCCGAAGCCTGACCCGTAGACCACGAGAATGCCCGTGGCGCGCAGCAGCGCCAGAACATAGTCGCGATCGGTCTTGCCCGGGGGCAGCGTGATCTTGGGCATGGCATAGAACGCCCCGCGGGGCGCGACGCACGACATGCCGGGAATCTGGTTGAGCCGGGTGGTGGTGAGCTCGGCCCGCATGCGGAGTTCGTGGCGGAAGGTGTCCTGGTGCGAGCGATCACCATTGAGGGCGGCGATGACCGCGTACTGCATGGGCCCGGGGCTGCAGAGCCGGCCATCGGCCAGCTTCTTGATGGCCGCCAGCGCCCCGTCGAGGCGGGGTGACCGGCCAACGGCCATCCAGCCGGCACGCCAGCCGGGGGCCAGGTAGGCCTTCGAGAGGCTCGAGTAGGAAATGATGGGGGCGTCCTGGTCGAGGAGCGCCATTGGCGCCACGGGCCCGTCGTAGGCCATGTCGCCGTAGACCTCGTCGGCCAGAATCACCAGCCCGTGGGCATCGGCGATCTCGATGAGGGCGCGGCGCACTTCGTCGGGATAGATGGCGCCGGTGGGGTTGTTGGGATCGATGACGACGAGGGCACGGGTCTTCGGGGTGATGGCGCGGCGGATGTCGTCGAGATCGGGCAGCCAGCCGTTGGTGTGGTCGGTGCGGTAGTAGACCGGGGTGGCACCGATCTTGGCGAGCACCGCGGTGTAGAGGGGATACGTGGGCGAGGGCACGAGCACCTCTTCCCCCTCGTCGACGATGGCGGTGAGGGCCAGTTCGATGCCTTCGGAGGTGCCCGAGGTGATGAGCACGCGGTCCGGATCGGTCGGCACGCCGCGGCGGGTGAAGTCGTTGGCAACCGCCTCGCGGGCTTCAAGAATGCCGGCGGAGGCCGTGTATCCGTTGTGGCCATCGCGCATGGCCTTGGCCACGGCCTCGATGAGATGGGGAGGCGTCAGGAAGCCGAACTGATTGGGGTCGCCGATGTTCAGGTAGCGGACGCGGGTGCCGGCGGCTTCGACCTTCCGGGCCTCGGCCACGATGTTGCGGATGGCGTAGGTGAAGCGGTCGACGCGCTGAGCCGTACGGATGGGAGTTGAGGAAGCCACGCCACATGGTAGCAGGGAACGAATGGCCGTTCCGAGTGTGTAATTCCTACACGAGGCGGTGGGAGATGCCGGGGGTAGGCCACCTGCACCTTCACGGTAAACTGTTGGCCTTCAGCATGTTGTGGGGTTGGCACAGAGTTTGGAGTGCGAAGGGCATGGCACGCCGTCGCGTGGCCGTCCTGGCCGGAGCAATTCATCTGTGGAGCGGGGTGTCCCCGTCGGCGCAGACAGGTCCGCTGTTCCGGAGCGAGGCGGCCCTGGTGCGGGTCGGGGTGACGGTCCGGGATGACCGCGGGCGGCTGGTCTCCGGGCTTGAGGCGGACGATTTTTCGGTGCGTGACCGCGGCGTGGTGCGTCCGATTCGCCAGTTCGTGTCGGAGCCGGCGCCGGTGAGTGTGGCGGTGCTCTTTGATGTGAGCGGCAGCATGGAGGTGGCCTCGCGGCTGCAGGCGGCGCGCCTGGCGGCCACGGCGCTGCTGGGCGCCCTCGAGCCGGGGAAGGACGAAGCGGCGCTGCTGGCCTTCGACAGCCGGCTGCACGAGGTGGCCCCATTCACGCGCGAGGTGCGCACCCTGAATGGTGTGCTGGGGCAGATGGATCCCTTCGGGGCCACGTCGCTGCACGACGCGATTGCGGCGGCGGCCGAGCGGGTGGCACAGCGAACGCATCCGCGCCGGGCGGTGGTGGTGCTGACCGACGGGATTGACACGTCGAGCCGGTATACCCCGGCGGAGGTGTCGGGCCAGGCGTCGGCGATTGACGTGCCGGTGTATGTGATTGCGCTGGTGCTGCCGATTGACGACCCGGCGTCTGACCGGGCGACGCCGCAGGCCGGGCGGACGGCGCCGGCGTCGGTGGGTAGCGTCGCTGACCTGGCGCGCTGGACAGGCGGCGCGCTGCGCTATGCGAGCGATCCGCTGGCGGCACGACGGGCGGCGCGGGAGATGGTCGACGAACTCCGGCACCAGTATGTGCTGGGGGTCGATGCCCTCGACGAGCCGGGGTGGCATCCGATCGAGGTTCGCACGGCCACGGCCACGCACACCGTGCGGGCACGTGGTGGCTATGTCCAGGCGTCGCGGCCCTGACCGCACGCCTGGCACACCGATGGGGTCAGGGGTTTCGGAGGTGCGTATGCGTAGACAGCTGATGGCAGTGACAGTGGCGCTCGGGGCGCTGGTGGTAGCTCCGGCGTGTGCGACCAAGGGGTTTGTGCGCGAGTCGGTCGGCGACGTGAACGAGAAGGTCGGCACGCTCGGCAAGTCGCTCGAGGAGACGCAGGAGCGCGTCAAGCAGAACGAACAGAAGATCTCGGAAGTCGACGGCAAGGCGGCCGCGGCCGGCACGGCGGCTGGCAATGCGCAGAAGGCGGCGGATGCTGCGGCCGGACAGGCGCAGGCGGTGGGCAAGCAGGCCGAGGCCAGGACGGCCGCCCTCGAGGCCGAGACCCGCAAGCTGATTCTCGAGACGGTGATCAGCGAGGACAGTGGCAAGTTCCAGTTCGGCACGGCCGAGCTGCCTGACGGGGCCAAGCAGGCCATCGACCAGCTGGTGGCGCGCGTGAAGGGCGACCGCAAGAACGTGTGGATCGAAATCGAGGGCCACACGGACAACGTGGGCGACGAGAAGTACAACGAGGCCCTCGGCCTGCAGCGCGCCGAGGCGGTGAAGCGCTACCTGTATGAGCAGCACCAGATTCCGCTGCACAAGATGAGCACCATCAGCTACGGCGAGCGTAAGCCGGCGGCCGAGAACCGCACCCGTGACGGCCGCGCGCAGAACCGCCGCGTGGTCATCAAGGTTCTGTCGTAAGCGTCATTGACTCGCAGGGAGGCCACGGGTAGTCTGGCCGTGGTCTTCCTGCGAGGTCACATCGACATGATTCACGACGTTTCCGGCGACATCCTTCACACCCGGGCGCAGGCCATTGCGCACGGCATTTCGCCCAACGATCCGTTCGATCGGGGGCTGGCACTGGCGCTGCGCGAGAAGTGGCCGGTGATGTTCACCGACTACCGGCACTATGCGCACCAGACCCATCCGACGCCGGGCGAACTCTGGGAATGGGGCGGCTTCGGCGCGCGCATCATCAACCTGATGACTCAGGAAGGCAGCTTCGAGCACGGTGCCCTCCCCGGCCCTGCCACACTCAGCCATGTGAATCACTGCCTCAAGCGTCTGCGCCATTCGATCGAGAAGCTCGGGCTGACGAGCATCGCGCTGCCGCGCCTGGCGACGGGCGTGGGCGGTCTCGACTGGAAGGATGTGCGTCCGCTGGTGGAACAGCACCTCGGCGACCTGCCGATTCCGGTGATCGTGTACACCGAGTACCACGCCGGGGTTGCTGCCAAGGAGCCCCTCTAAGGGGCACGGCTGATGATGGCACGCCCCTCAGCCGAGGGGCGTGCGCGTCAGGCGCGGGACGCCGGCGGGGTCCAGCGCCAGAACTTCAGGATGGTGTAGACGGCCTTGAACGCATCCTTCAGGCCGATCTTCTTCCCCTCTTCATACGTGCGGCCGTGATACGAAATGGGCACCTCGTATACACGCGCGCGCATGCGCGCCACCTTCTGGGTGATCTCAGGCTCGATGCCGAAATCCTTCATCTGAATGTCGAGCTTGAGCGCGACGTCACGGACAAAGACCTTGTAGCAGGTCTCCATGTCGGTGAGATTCAGGTCGCTGAACATGTTCGACAGCATGGTCAGCAGCTTGTTGCCGACCGAGTGCCAGAAATAGAGCACGCGGTGTCCGCGGGGTGAGCCGAGGAAGCGCGATCCGTACACCACATCGGCCTGGCCGTTGAGGATGGGTGCGATGAGCTGCGGATACTCGGCCGGGTCGTACTCGAGGTCGGCATCCTGGATGATGACGATGTCGCCCGTCGATTCCTGCATGCCGCGCCACACGGCGGCACCCTTGCCCTGGTTGAAGGGCTGCATGAACACGCGCACGCCACGCTGCCCGTCCATCGTCTTCAGGATGTCGCGCGTCCCATCCTTCGACCCATCGTCAACGATGACGATTTCCTTCTCGACGGGTCCGAGGTCAACGGCCAGCACGCGATCGACGATGAGGCGGATGGTGGCCTGCTCGTTGTAGGCAGGCATGATCACGGACAGTTTCATGGGCCTGAAAAGTCTACTGGATATGGCGTCCGCCATCCACCCGGATGGTTTCCCCGGTGACGAACTCGGAGGCGATGAGGTAGCAGACCGCATCGGCGACCTCATCGGCGCCCCCCCAGCGGCCGAGTGGCGTGACCCGGGTGACGGCGGCCTGTTCCGCCGATGACATGTCGTCGGGCGGCAGCATGGGGCCGGGTGCAATCGCGTTCACGAGGATGTGGTCGGCGGCCAGCTCGAGCGACAGCGCCTCGGTGAGCCCGATGACGGCGTGTTTGGCGACGTAGTAGGGGAGGTAGCCGAGGTAGCGGGGCCGGCGGCTGGCGGCCGTCCAGTCGGTGACGTTGATGATGCGGCCCCCGCCGGTCTCGCGCATGAGGGGAACGGCGGCGCGGGCGCAGAGAAACGCGGCGCGCGCATCGACGTTGAGCTGCGCATCCCAGTGGTCGACGGTGAGGGCGTCGAAGGGAATCTCGGGATAGATCGACGCCATGTTCACGAGGATGTCGAGGCGGCCGAAGGCGGCCTGCGTCGCGGCGACGACGCGCGTGCAGGCGTCGGGATCGGCCAGGTCGGCGTGCAGGGTGATGGCCTGCTGCCCGAGGGCGCGCACCTCGTCGGCGGCGGCGTCGGCGGCGTCGCGCGATTCGCGGTAGACCAGGGCGACGTCGGTGCCGCCGGCGGCGAGGCGACGGGCCAGCGCCGCGCCCATGCGGCGGCCCCCGGTGATGAGCGCGACGCGTCCGGCCAGTTCCATGGATCTAGGCTCGGGCCTGTCCCGTGAGCAGGGCCTGCATCGAGGCGAGGGCGCCGGTCAGTTCCTCGCGACTGCGACACGTGCAGAAGCGCAGGTAACCTTCAGAGGCGGCACCGAAATCGACCCCGGGCACGCAGCCGATGCGGGCACCCCGGATGAGATGTTCGGCCATGGCCCACGAGAGTGATTCGCCGGTGACGCCGGCATCGCGAGCCCAGTCGGGATTGATGCGGAGGAAGGCGTAGAACGCGGCATCGGGCGGCGTGCCGGTGAGGATTCCGGGGGCCGCGGTGGCGATGCCCTCGAAGAACAGATCGCGGCGCGCCTGCAGCTCGTCGCGGAATGCGGTGATGCAGTCCTGCGGACCCTCGAGGGCACCAATGGCGCCGTACTGCACGAGCGAGCTGACGTTGCTGGTGGTGTACATCAGCACCTTGAGCGCGCGGGCACGGACCTCCGGGTCGTGGATGACGTAATAGCCCATGCGCACGCCGGTGACGGCGTAGCTCTTGCTGAAGGTGTAGAGCGAGATGGTGCGGGCGTGCATGCCCGGCAGCGAGGCGATGCTGATGTGGGTGCCGCGGTAGACGACATCCTCATAGGCCTCGTCGCTGAAGATCCACAGGTTGCGCTCGGTGGCGATGGCTGCGATGCGCTCGAGGTCGGCCCGGGTCAGCAGGCCGCCGGTGGGGTTGTTCGGCGAGTTGAGGTAGATGGCGCGGGTCTTCGGCGTGATGGCGCGTTCCAGGGCGTCGAGGTCCCAGCGCCAGCCCAGCGACTCGTGCAGGGGCACGGCCACCGGCACGGCGTGCGCGGCGCGCACGATGGCCATGGTCGGCGGCCACTCGGGGTCGGGCACGATGACCTCGTCGCCGGGCTCGAGCAGCGCCTGCATGGCCACATACATGGCGTGCGTGCCGCCGTTGGTCACGTGCACGTCGTCGGGCGACTCGATCGGAATGCCGTTCTTCCGCCGCAGCTTGTCGGCCAGCAGCTCACGCAGGCGGGGCACGCCGATGGTGGGCAGGTAATGGGTGTGGTTGCGTTCCAGCGCCTCGCGCACGCCCTGCTTGAACGACTCGGGCGCATCGAACGAGACGTCGCCCTGGTCAAGCCGGAAGGGGCGGTCGACCTTGTACATCAGGTCGCGGATGCGGACGATGGCAGAGAGCGGAATGGAATCGAGCGAGATACCCATGGGGGAAGCCTAGATCTGGTCGAGGATGGACTGCAGCACCCGCAGCGTGCCGCGCTGGGGGAGGTTGCTGACGTAGACGTGCCGTGCGCCCGACTTGCGCAGCGTGCGGATGGTGCGGGCGCAGATGGCGGCCGGGGACGCGCCTGAGGCAAACTCGCGCGTGAGGGCCTCGACGGGCACCGGCAGGAACTGGCTGAGCGTCTGCAGGGTGCGCTCGTTGGCGCTGCGGTAGTAGAACACGCCGAAGACGCCGGGCATGGTGAGGCCCGTGCGGGCGGCCTCGTTCAGGAACGCATCGACCTCGGCCTGCTGATGGTGCGACACGATCTGCGTGAGGAAAAAGTCGGCATGCGCCTGCGGGTCGCGCAGGAACTGGACCTGTGCAACGGGATTGGCGACGGGGTTGGCCCACCCGCCCAGCTGCAGCTGCGGATGGCGCTCGCGCAGGAGGGCACGCAGCTGCCAGGCGTGCTCGACGATGCGCGGGCGTCCGACGTGCTTGTCGCCGCCGAGAATCACCAGCGCGGGAAAGCCGTGCTCGACGGCCTGGTCCGCATACGTGAGGCAATACTCGAGCGAGTGCTTCGTGGTGAGGAACGGCACGATCCGGCTGCGCGGCACGGCGTCGCCGAGATTGGCCACGAGGTGGCGCAGGTTGTTCTCTTCCTGGGCCCCGACGGCGCTGTCGGTGAGCATCACGCGGATGTCCTGGCGGGCCAGCGCACGCACGGAATGGTGGAGGTCGATCCAGGCATCCATGCCGGCGCCCGACTCGAGCTCGGCGCGGGGTGGTCGCAGTTCGACGGCGACCAGCGAGGGCAGCGATTGCAGATCGTCGAGGAAGGCAGCCACGGGAAGGCGCCCCAGTATAGCAATCAGCCTGCGGCCGCGGCCTTCGCGGCACCGCGCCCGGCCAGGCGGCCGGTGGCCCAGGCCCAGGCGAAGTTGTGCCCCCCGATGGGCCCGAACGCGTCGAGCAGCTCGCCGCACAGGTGCAGGCCCGGGTGCGTGCGCACCTCGAGCGAGCCGCCGTGCACGGCGTCGAGGGCCACCCCGCCGCCGGTGACCTCGGCCTTGCGATAGCCCTCGTGTCCGGTCCACGGCAACGCGTGCTGTGTGAGCGCGCGGACGAGCGCGACGCGTTCGTCCCGGCGGAGCGACGACACCCGACGGTCGGCGGGCACCTGCGCCGTGTGCATCAGGGCCAAGGCGAGCCGATCGGGCAGGGCGCGTCCGAGCACGGTGGCGACGAGCTGGTCACCCGACTGCAGGCGTCCATGCCATTCATCGTCCGGCAGGTCACTGAAGGCGACCTGCAGGCTGGCCAGGGCGCCGCCCGTTCCCTGGTCGAGGCTGCGCACGCACACGTGCGAGACGTCGAGCACGGAGGGACCGCTGTAGCCCCGATGCGTGAACAGGAAGCCGCCGGTGGCTTCGGCATGCAGGGCGCCCCAGCGGGCCCGCAGGCGCACGGGCAGCGAGAGGCCCGCGAGCGCGGCGCCCTTCCAGGCCTCCGGCAGGTGCGCCTCGTCGCAGGTCAGGGGCGTGAGTGCGGCGTACGTGGGATGGCACGGCAGGCCCAGCTGGCGGGCCAGCGAGAGTCCTGTGCCATCAGACCCGGTGGTGGGCACCGAGAGCCCGCCGGTGGCCACGATGACGCGGCTGGCTGTGAGCGACCCGCTGGTGGTGTCGACCTGCCAGTGCGAGCCCACTTGCGAGAGGCGTGCGAGGCTGGTGCTCCAGCGGAAGTCGACGCCGCGCGCGCGTGCGGCGCGCACGAGCACATCGCGCACGTCGCGCGCCTTGTGCGAGGCAGGGAACCACTTGCCGGTGTCCGGTTCGAAGGCCAGCGGCAGCGACAGGTCTTGCTCGAAGAAGCGGCGCATGTCGGTCAGCGGCCACGATCGCAGCAGGCCCCTGAGTACGGCGGGCGGCGAGTCGGTGACGAACCGCTCGGGCTGGATGGCCGCCGGCAGGATGTTGCACCGGCCGCCGCCGCTGATCAGGATCTTCCGGCCGCCATCGGCCGTGCGCTCGAGGACCACCACGGGTGCCGGCCCCTCGGCCGCGAACAGGGCGGCGACGAGGCCTGCGGCCCCGGCGCCGACCACGACGATGGGATCTATTTGAAGAACTCCTCGACGGGGACCACGCGCAGCGGGCCCAGCTTGAGGGCAGCAATGCCCGGTTCGATCACCTTGCGATCGCCGACGACAACCACGGCCATGCGGTCGCCGCGGATGTAGCGCTCGGCGGCCTGCTGCACCTCGGCGGCCGTCACGCGCGTGACGGCCCCGACGAACGACTGGAACGTGTTGTCGGGCAGGCTGTAGATGATCATCTCCTCGAGCTTCTGCGCCAGGTCGCGTGACGTTTCGAACTCGGCGGGGAAGCCGAGTGCCACGTAGTTTTTGGCCTTCTCGAGTTCGGCCGCAGGGATGGGCGTGCGGATGGCGTCGAGCTCGACGAAAAACTCGCGCAGCGCCTCGGCGGTCTTGTCGGTCTGCACGCCCGCCCCGGCGAGGAACGGCCCGGCCGACGTCCGCATGTCGAAGCCGGAGGACGCGCCGTAGGTGTAGCCGTTGCGCTCGCGGAGGTTCTGGTTGAGGCGCGAGGTGAACGACCCGCCCAGGATGGTGTTGAGCACCTGCAGCACGGCGTATTCGCCGGTCGATCGAGGTACGCCGACCCAGCCGATGCGAATCTGCGACTGCGCGGCGCCGGGCTTGTCGATGATGACCACCTCACGGCGCGTCAGCTGCGGGGCCGTGGGAATGGGGGCAGCCGTCGGCGCGGCGCCCGCGGTGCTGGGCCAACCCGCGAAGGCGGCGTCGAGCCTGGCCTTCGCCTCGGCCAGCGTGATGTCGCCCACGACCACGACGGTGGCCTGGCCCGCCGTGTAGTGCTCGCGATAGAACGCCCGCACATCGTCCGGGGTGATGGCGGTGAGGGCGGGGGCGAGTCCGGTGGCCGGCGTGCCGTAGCGATGCGTGGGACCGAAGACGACGCGGGGGAAGGCGTAGCCGATGATGGCCGCGGGATTGTCCTGCGCCTGGACGAGGGCGGTCAGTCGCTCTTTCCTGAGGCGCTCGAGTTCGTTTGCGGGGAACGTGGGACGCAGCAGCACGTCGGCCATCAGCGGCAGGGCGGCCTCGAGGTTGCGCACGGGCGACGACAGGCGGATGGCGCTGTAGTCGAACGAACTGCTGGTGCTGAGGTCGGCACCGAGGAACTCGACGGCATCGGCCAGCTCGAGGGCCGAGCGTGAGCCGGCCCCTTCGTCGAGCATGGCGGCGACGAGGCTGGCCATGCCGTAGCGCCCGGCGCGGTCGAGGCTGCTGCCCCCCTTGAGCAGGACGTTGACCTGCACGAGCGGCACGCGGTGCTGCTCGATGACCCACAGGGGCACGCCGTTGGCGAGGGTGCCCTTCTGCACGGCGGGCAGGCGCAGCGCGGGCGGCGGCCCGAGCGGGGGCGGCTGGCGGCGGTCGGGGCCCTGCGCGCTGAGGGCCGTGACTGCGGTGGCGGCGGCGAGTGCCACGAGGACGGCGGCGACGAAGCGGATGCGATGGGAGATGAACACGACAGTCCGCGCCTTACTTTCCTGAGGGGGTGGCCGGCACGACGCTGAGCTCGGCGCGGCGGGTGAGCGGCAGGTGACGCACGGCGGCCGACTGGATGTCGGCGGGCGACAGCGCCCGGTAGCGGGCCAGGTCTTCCTCGAAGTAATCGGGCGTGCCCGTGGCCACGTAGTAGCCGTTGAGCTGGTCGGCCTTGCCGCCGAAGCCAGCGGTACGCTCCATGCGGCGGTAGAACGAGGCCTCGGTCTGGTTGAGCACGCGGGTCATCTCGCGCGCATCGGGGGGCTGCTGCTGGAGCCGCACAATTTCTTCGTCGATGATGGCCTGCATCTTTTCGAGTGACTGGCCCGGGCGGACCGTGGCCACGACGAGGAACGTGCTACCGAGGGCCGATGACTGCTGGGCCGCGAACACATCCTGCGCGATCTGCAGGTCATACACGAGCCGCTTGTAGAGGCGCGAGTTCTTGCCGCCGGTGAGCAGGCTGCCGATCATGTCCATGGCGGCATCGCCGGGCGCATAGAAGGCCGGGGTGTGCCACACCAGATACAGGCGCGGCAGCTGCACGCGGTCGGTGATGGTCTTCCGGACCACGCCGTCAAGCTGCACGGGCTGCGGAGCCAGGCGGGGCACGTCCTTGCCGCGCGGGATGGCGCTGAACCATTTCTCGACCAGCGTGCGCGTCTGCGCGATGTCGATGTCGCCGGCAATCACCAGGCTGGCGTTGTTGGGCGCGTAATACGTCGTGAAAAACTCGCGCACATCGTCGAGCTGCGCGGCCGAGAGATCTTCCATCGAGCCGATGACCGGCCAGCTGTAGGGATGGCCCTTCGGGTAGAGCATCGAGGTCAGCTCGACGAAGGCCTGCCCGTAGGGCGCGTTGTCGACGCGCTGGCGCTTCTCGTTCTTGACGACGTCGCGCTGGCCGTCGAGCTTGCCCTGGGTGAGGGTGGGCAACAGATAGCCCATGCGATCGGATTCGAGGAAGAGTGCCAGCTCGAGCGCGTTGCTTGGAACGTCGGTGACGTAGTTGGTGCGGTCTTCCGACGTCGAGCCATTGTTGCTGCCGCCGGCGGCCTCGAGCCAGCTGTCGAACTGGCCTTCCGCGACATGCTCGGAGCCCTCGAACATCACGTGCTCGAAGAGGTGGGCAAAGCCCGTGCGGCCGGGCTTCTCGCGGCCCGAGCCGACGTGATACCAGACGTTGACGGCAGCCACCGGCACGGTGGGGTCGCGGTGCAGGATGACGTGGAGCCCGTTGGCGAGCGTGAACTCGGTGTAGGGCACCGTAATGGGGGCCGGCGCCTGTGGGGCCTGCGCCTGCGGCGCGGCGGCCAGGAGGCCGAGGCTACAGGCGAGTGCGACGAGCGGGCGGATGGTCATGACTGCACTATACTGCTGAGCGTCTTTATCCTCCATGCCGACTGCTGCCGCGCCGCTTGTTGCCGTCATCATGGGCTCGACCTCCGACTGGGAGACCATGTCGGCTGCGGTGGCGATGCTCGAACGGTTTGATATTCCCCACGAAAAGGCCGTCGTCTCGGCGCATCGCACGCCGCAGTGGATGGCCGAGTTTGCGTCGACGGCCGAGGCACGCGGCCTGCAGGTGATCATCGCGGGGGCCGGCGGGGCCGCTCACCTGCCAGGCATGGTGGCGGCGCATACGGTGCTGCCGGTGCTCGGGGTCCCCGTGCAGAGCCATGCGCTGCAGGGGCTCGACTCGCTGCTGTCGATCGTGCAGATGCCGGGCGGCGTGCCGGTGGCGACGCTGGCGATTGGCAAGGCGGGCGCGACCAACGCCGGCCTGCTGGCGGTCTCGATTCTGGCCACATCGCGCCCTGCCCTTGCGGAACGCCTCCGCGCCTTCCGTGCCGAGCAGACCGCGCAGGTGCGGGCGGCCGAACTGCCGTGAGCGGCCGCGTCCTGCCGGGCGGCACGATTGGCGTGCTGGGCAGCGGCCAGCTGGGCCGCATGCTGGCGCTGGCGGCGCGGCGCATGGGCTACCGCGTCCACACGTATTCTCCTGACACCAACTCTCCGACCGGCCAGGTGGCCGACGTCGAAGTCACCGGGTCGTATGACGACCTCGACGCGATTCGTCGCTTCGCCTCTGCCGTCGACGTCGTGACGATGGAGTTCGAGAACGTGTCGGCCGACGCGGCGGCTGCGGCGGCCGGGGTGACGGTGGTGCGCCCGAGCGGTGCGGCGCTGCACACGACGCAGCAGCGCGCGCGCGAGAAGGCGTTCCTGCAGGCGCAGGGCTTGCCGGTGGCGCCGAGCGTGCGGGTGACGTCGGAAGACGAACTGTGCGCGGCGCTGTCGGTGGTGGGCGTGCCGGCGATTGTGAAGACGGCGGCGTTCGGCTACGACGGCAAGGGGCAGCAGCGGGTGCGGCACGCAGATGATGTGCCCGGGGTGTGGGCGCGGCTCGGGGGCGGCGAGGCGATTGTCGAGCAGGTGATCGACTTTGCGTGTGAGGTGTCGGTGGTGGCGGCGCGCGGCGCCGACGGCACGATGGCCGACTATGGTGCGGTCGAGAACGAGCACCGCCATCACATCCTGCACCTGACGATGGCGCCGGCGCGGGTGCCGGCGGCGGTGACGGCCGAGGCGAGTGCGCTGGCGCGCCGGGTGATGGAGGCGCTCGACTATGTCGGGGTGCTGTGCGTCGAGTTCTTTGTGACGCGCGACGGGCGGCTGCTGGTGAACGAGATTGCGCCGCGGCCGCACAACTCGGGGCACTACACGATTGAGGCGTGTGCGACGAGCCAGTTCGAGCAGCAGGTGCGTGCGGTGTGCGGCCTGCCGCTGGGCTCGACGGCGCAGGCGCGCCCGGCGGCGATGATCAACCTGCTGGGCGATGTGTGGGCGGGCGGCGAGCCGCAGTGGGAGGCAGCGCTGGCAGAGCCGGGTGTGGCGCTGCACCTGTACGGCAAGGCCGAGCCGCGTGCGGGCCGGAAGATGGGACATCTGACGGTGGTGGCCGACACGCTCGACGAAGCGGTGGCGCTGGTGACGCGGGCGTACGAGGCGTTGCAGATGCGCTAGTGGTGGGTGGGGGCGGGAGCCGAACTCGCAGAACTCTCTTCTCTCTGTCCACGCTCGATGAACGGCTCGTAAGGGACGCTGCACGCGTCACGCTCGTGCCGATGGTCGTGCTGCTGATGCGGTCAGGCGGACAGCATTCGCCGGAACCCGCGGCCAGCACTTATTCCTTCGACCACACTTCTCTGGAGATGACAATCGCCGGCATGGTCCTCGGGCACTATGACAGCGCCGGACGGATCAGTCTCTCAGCGGTCTCCATGCGCTGACTGATAGTCATTCACGTCGTGGCTGAACAGCCGCTTCGCATTCGGTTGCGGCTCGGGTGGCAGCGACATGCGGGCGGCCTGGTCGCGCATGCGGATGGCCAGGCGACGCACGCGGGCGCGCATGCCCAGCATGCCGGCGACGGCCAGTGTGCTTCCCACGATGGCGACCAGCACTTCCGATCGGAAGACGATGTAGTGCTCGATGGCTACATGGATGGCGACGATAAATGGAACGGTCAGAGCGAGGGCCGGATTGGAAGGCAAATGGTTCGTGCCAGGCACCTCGCTGAATGGGATGCCCCTGAGTGCGCGCAGTCCAACGGCGAGATACACCGTGCAGACGGTCATGGCGAAGGCAGCAAACGTCAGGCCGTGCTGCACTCCCCACAGCCACATCATCAGCGGGGCGCACACGACCCAGGGCAGGACGCTGAGTGTCAGCCAGACACCCGTGCCGATACCTCGGGCCATTGCGGTGAATGCCTGGTCAGGCACGGTCTGGAACAGCGACGCACCCTGTCGGTCACTGCCGAAATTCATGCCGCTCGGCAGGGCCAGCACCAGAACGCCCGCGTAGTGGAGCACCAGATGCATCTGTGAGAACGCTTCACCGAAGGGATCTGCTGGCCAGCCTTTCAAGAACACGATGAGCGCCCCAAAGACCAGGGTGACCACCAGCCCCATCAGTCCCCGCCTGAAGTGCCAGTCGCGCCGCATCATGGTGAAGACATACGTGAAGCCGGCCTGCGCAGGCTGACCACCGCCGATGCGTCCGTTTGTCGTGCAGCACCCGCGTGCTGTGGTAGTAGAACGAGACGTCCGTCAGTTCGACGATGGGGGTCATGGCCGGGCGGCCTGGGGACCGGCACAGGGCTCCGTCACCGCGGCGGCCGTGCCCTGCGCAGGGGCTACGGCAGCCGCGGGGGCTTGCGGGTGCGGGTGGCCTGCTCGTAGGCGTAGGCCAGTCGCAACAGGGTCGTCTCGGACCAGTCAGGCCCGAGCAGCTCGAGGCCCACGGGCACGCCGACGGGGGCGGTGGGTGTGGGCGCGCTGAAGCCCCCTGGAAAGGTCAGGGCCGGAAGTCCCGTGCTGTTCGAGAGGACGCCGTTCCGATCGGCCTGGTCCTCGCCGATGGGCACGACCAGCCGGCTCTGGTGCGGATAGAGCAGCGCATCGAGCTGATGGTCGGCCAGCACCGTCATGATGGCCTGGCGCAGCGCCGTGCGCCGCCGCAGCTGGTGGTCATACTCGGGCTGGTCGGGGCCGTCGGTGACGCGCAGGTATTCTTCGAGCACCGGCCGCAGCGTCGGATGCATCTCGTCACGCGTCATGAACTCGGCAAACGTCTTCACCGGTGCCGCCGGCCCGAGGCTGGCGAGATAGCGATTGAACGAGGGCTGGAACTCGAGTGCCATCAGGCTGAGGCCACGCGTCAGGTCGGCCAGGCCCGGAATCGACACGCGCACCACGGTGGCCCCCTGCGCGGTCATGGCCGCGACGGCCTCTTCCACCACGCGATTGACCGGCGCATGCACGGCGTCGCGTCCCATCACATCGGTGAGCAGCCCCAGGCGCGCCCCCTTGAGTGCTGCGCGGTCGAGCCCGGCCCGATAGCTGGCCGGTCTGCGGCCGATGCCGAAGGCCGTGATCGGGTCCGCGCTGTCGTAGCCGGCCATGACGTCGAGCATGCGCGCGGCGTCTTCCACCGTGCGGGTCATCGGCCCGATTTCGTCCTGCGTCACGCTGAACGGCATGATGCCGTCGCGGCTGACGAGTCCGCGCGTGGGCCGCAGGCCGACGATGCTGTTGGCCGAGGCCGGTGATCTGATGGACTGTCCCGTATCACTGCCCGTGCCAAGCACGCCGAATCCCGCAGCGATGGCTGCCCCCGTGCCGCCGCTCGAGCCGCCTGGCGTGCGCGTGAGGTCGTAGGGGTTGAGGGTTTGCCCACCGAGCGAGCTCACCGTCACGCCGGTCAGCGCCAGTTCGGTGAGATTGGCCTTGGCGATGATGATGGCGCCCGCCGCCCTGAACCGCTTCACCACAAAGGCATCGTCCGGGGGGACCGAGCGTGCGAGGGTGAGCGAGGCCCCGGTCGTGGGCATGTCGGCCGTGTCGAAGTTGTCCTTGAGGATGAGCGGAATGCAGTGCAGGGCCTGGCGTTCCGCGCCACGGGCCGCCTCGCGGTCGAGGCGATCGGCCTCGTCGAGCGCTCGGGGATTGACGGCGATGAGGGCGCGCAGTGATGGTCCGCGCCGGTCATACGCATCGATCCGATCGAGGTAGGCCTGCACGACCTGCCGACAGGTGACCGCGCGGGCGTCCAGCGCACGATGAATGTCGGCGACCGTGGCCTCGGGCCAGTCGACGGGGGCTGGCTTCGGCTGCGTGCGCTGGCTCAGGGCATCTGGTCCCGGCGACATGACGAGCAGGCCTGCCAGCAGGAGTGCGGTGGCGGGCCGGGTCACTGCGGACCGGCTGGCTTCGGAGGCAGCGTGCCACCCTCGGCCAGAATCTTCATGTTGTCGAGGGCGCGCATGAATGTGGTGCGGCGGCGGCTGACGTCGGCCTGGCGCGCCGCCTCGTCGGCCAGCATCGAGTTGTCCCAGACGAGTTCGTAGACGATGACCGAGGTGGTGGGACCGAGGGGCCGGACCGCGAGCGTGCCGTGGTACATGTTGTAGGGACGATCGTTGCGCACCGGCTGCGTGTAGGTGTACGAGTGCGTCGTGCGGCCGACGAGAATCTCGCTGGCGACGGAACGCACGGCACCCAACTCGCCGTCCTTCCCCGAGGTGATGGTGCAGGGCATCTGCAGCCATTCGCCGATGTCGCAGTACTTTCCGATGCGCTTCCACACGTCATCGGCTGATCGGTTGACGGCCCGCTCGAGTGAGAGGCTGACGTAGGTGGGCGCGGCCACGGCGGGTCCACCGGCGGGTGGTGCCTGAGGCGCCTGCGCCCGGGCCGAGCTGATGGGCCCGGCGAGCAGGATGCCTGTAGATACGGCAGTGACGGCGAGTGCAGGACAGAACAGACGGCGCATCGGAGCCTCCCTGGTGGCGACATCTTACTGGCACTTGGCGCGCCGCCCAACAGCCTATACTCTGGGCACCTTCATCCATTTCCGGGAGTGCGTATGCGGCTGCAGCGTCTGATCGGCGTCTCGTTCATCGTCGGTGCCCTTGGGGCATCGACTCTCTACGGTCTGGCGCAGCAACAGGCAGCCGAGGCCCCGGCGTCGGCGCGCCCCGGCCTGACGCGTCCGGCGGTGGCTGGCCTGAACGGCCTTGTGACGGCGGGCCACCCCATTGCGGCTTCGGCAGGACTGCAGATGCTGGTCAAGGGCGGCAATGCCTTTGATGCCGTGGCAGCGGTGGGAGCGATGGCGGGCCTCGGCGAGCCCGAGATGAACGGCATCGGCGGCAACGGCTTCATGACGATGTATCACCGGGCGTCGGGGAAGGTGTGGTCGCTGTCGATGGCCGGGGCGGCGCCGAAGGCGATCAGGCCTGAGGAGATGACGCCCGAGACGCTGAATGCCGGCATGAAGGCCGGCATCACACCGGGCAACATCGGGGGGTACCTCGTGCAGCTGCAGCGCTTCGGGACGCTGTCGGTGGCCGACGTGCTGGCCCCGGCGATCCGGTATGCCGAGCAGGGATATCCGATCGACGTGATGCTGGCGCAGTCGATCGCGCGTGGGCAGAACAATCTGGCGAAGTATCCGACCACGGCGAAGATCTTCCTGCCGAATGGCGAGCCACTGAAGGCGGGCGACCTGCTGAAGAACCCCGACTATGCGGCCACGCTGCGCAAGCTGGTCGACGCCGAGGCACAGGCACTCAGGACGGGCGCGACGCGCGAGGCGGCGATTCAGGCGGCGTATGACCGGTTCTACCGGGGCGACATTGCCCAGGAGATTGACCGGTTCTTCCGCGAGAACGGCGGCGTGCTGACGGCGGCCGATCTGGCGGCCTATGCGCCGCAGTGGCAGGAGCCGCTGCACACGACGTATCGGGGGCATGACGTCTACAGCAATCCGGCGACGTCGCGTGGTGGCTTCGAGGTGGTGATGGGCGCGAACCTCATCGAGGGGGTGGACCTGCGTGCAGTCGGACAGCACTCACCGGCGCACCTGCATGCGGTGATTGAGGCCATCAAGATTTCGAAGGCCGACATCTACCGCTATGTGGCGGACCCGGCCTTTGTGCGCGTGCCGCAGGCGGGGCTGGTGTCGCGTCGCTTTGCGGATCTGCGCCGGCAGCTGTTCGACCCGGCGCGGGCCATTCCGTATCCGGCGGCCGGCGCGCCCGAGGGAGCGCCCGAGGCCACCCCGCGGGCACAGGGCCCGGCGTGGGACGAGCACTATGACGGCGAACTGCACACGACATCGTTCTCGGTGGTGGATCGGTTCGGCAATGCGGTGGGCTGCACGCCGACGCTGGGCGGGCTGTTCGGGAACAACGTGGTGGTGGGGTCGACGGGACTGCTGCTGAACAACGGCATGCGGATCGGATCGACGTCGCCCTATCCGACGGATGTGAACTATGTGGGCGCGGGCAAGATTCCGATTCTGAACAACTCGCCGGTGGTGGTGCTGAAGGACGGCGCGCTGGCCTTTGTCTTCGGCACGCCGGGTGGCGAGACGATCGGGCAGACGCAGTTCCAGGTGCTGCTCAATCTCATCGACTTTGCGCAGCCGGTACAGGCGGCCATCGAGGCACCGCGGCTGGTGCTCGATGCGGCCCCGAACTTCTACAAGCCCGGTGCGGCCATTACCGTTCAGGTCGAGGGGCGTGTGCCGCAGGCGACGATCGAGGCGCTGCAGCGGATGGGCCACACGGTGCGGGTACTGCCCGGGTGGGGCAGCCTCGGGCACATGCAGGTGATTCGCGTCGATCCGGTGACGGGCGCGATGACGGCCGGGGCCGATCCGCGGCGGACGGGCTACGCGATGGGCTACTGAGCGAGGCGCGGCCGTGCGGGGTCAGCGGGGCGCGCGGGTCTTCCCGACGTGCCGGGCAAAGTTGTCGAGGATGGCCTGCCAGCCCTGGCGCTGCTGGTCTTCGGTGTGGATGGTCTCGGCGTCGAAGGTGACGGTGACCACCACACCCTGAGCGCCGTCCGTGAACTCGACGCGCGCCATGCGGTCACCGAAGGCGTACTCGATGAGGCGGTGCGGTTCGACGAAGCGGTATTCGCCTTCGAAGTCAAAGCCGGCGGACCCGTCCCTGGCTTCCATGCGCGAACAGAACCGGCCGCCGGGACGAAGATCGACAGTCGCCGCCGTGGTGTGCCAGTCATCGGAGGCGGCGTTCCACTGCACGATGTCTTCGGGTGTGGTGTAGGCGTTCCAGACATCCTGCAGGGGCGCTGACACGGTGGTCGAGACGGTGATGGGCATGTGCGGCTCCGGGGTGTGGTGAGAGCATCGGGCCGGGCATCCACGCCCCTTGCTCGTGCATCGATGCGCACGCAGGACATGACGGCGGCGATTCCCTGACCCTCCCCATTTTAGCGGTGCGGTCGGGCCCGCGTCGATTGCGGCACCTGCGGCGTGCGCATCTGACTTCCAGTCATGGCGCCTTAGTCTAGCAGCCGCCTGACAGCACCGGCCCTGGCGCTCTGGCGTGCGTGCGCTGATGCGCCTGCCGCCTGGTGGTGCGTCAGGGCACCAGGGTCAACGTGTGCTGCGCGGGGCCGGGTACGAGTGGTGGATGTGAGGCGGGTGCACGTTACCGCCGAGTCACCTGCCGCCCTGCGTCGCCGCATACAGCCGCAGCTCAAGCCGGGCGAAGTGTTCCACGTGCGACAGGCGCGTGTGCGCGTCGAGCCATGCTTCAATCTCTGACGAGGGCACAGGCTGGCCGAGCCGGCGATGGGCAACGAGCCAGAGCGTTCCTTCCCGGTCGAGTAGCGACGTCAGGACGGTGGGGTCGTGGGACGTCACGGGAGGATTCGCGGGTCCGTAGTGGTTGAACGGAAGGTCATCCCACGTCTGGTCAAGGACGACGGTGCGGGTGGATGGTCCGGCTGTGTTGATGAAGTTGACGAGGGCGCGCCAGTCGTCTTTCTCCACGGCGAGGACGGCCGTGACGCTGGCGCTCAGGGAAACAGCCAGCAGGAGGGCACTCCATCTGCGGGCCTGACGGTGCGCAGTGAGCCACACGGCGCAGGCCACCAGGACGAGTGGCCAGACCGCGACCGCAAACTTCTTCAGCGTGTAGAGATGAGGAATCGGCGCGAGTGCCGACACGATGGCGACAACAACCGGCAGTATTACAGCCGCCGGGGAGACCTGCCAGCCGACTTCGCGCGCTGTTGGCGCCCCTGTTGCTGGCTGCGGCTCTGACGGCGTCGGTTGTGCGGGGTCGACAGGCGCACGGCGCCGTCGATGCGCGGAACCCTGACTCGACAGAAACGCGCGCGTGGCGACCATGGCGGCAGCGGCGATGCCTGCGAGGCCGATGCCGGCAACATCGCGGCCCCGGAGACTCGCGACGGCGTCTGGCATGTATCCCCGAATCTCCTGAATGAAGTAGGCGCCTGACCAGGCGTAGTCGGCGGTCGATGCCGCGTGCGGCCACAGAGGCCATGCGGCCACAGCGACAGCGGCTGAAGAGGCGAGCCATGCCAGGAATGGCCGGCGGCTCCGGCGCCCGTCCAGCCAGCATGCGAGCGCTGCACCTGAGGCACCGGCCCAAAGCGGTAGCGCGAGATAGTCGACATAAATCGCGGCGGTCAGTGCTGTGACGGCAAGCAGCACGCCCAGCCGATCCTGGCGGACAGCTCCGAGGATGCTGACAAGGACGAGCAGTCCGAGCAGCGCATACATGCGTGCTTCCTGCGCATACCAGATGTCGAGTGGTGACATGGCCACGAGGGCTGCGGCGAGGAGCGCTGATTGCGTGTTTGCGACTTGCCTGGCCAGGGTTGCCGCGATGCCGATGGCCGACGCGGACGCCATCGCGGACGGCAGGCGCACAGCCGACTCCGTTCCCAGCCGGGCGAACGGGGCCAGCAGCTGATAGTAGAGCGGGGGATGCGGATCTGGAGCCTGCCACATCTGCGCGGTCTCCAGGCTGGCGCGCCAGACGCTGTAAACCTCATCAAGCCAGAGGCTCCGTCCGCCGAGGTCCCAGAAGCGCAGCAGCACGCCGATACCGATCAGGGCCCAGAGCACCCCTCGATCGGCTCGCTGTTGCGGCGTGCGCATCTGACTGTCAGTCATGGCGCCGTAGTCTAGCAGCCGCCTGACAGACCAGGCTCTGGTGCTCTGGCGTGCGTGTGCTGATGCGTCTGCCGCCCGGTGGCGTGTCAGGGCACCAGCGTCAGCGTGTGCTGCGCGGGGCCGGGTACGAGTGGTGATGGCGTGCCGTCGACCCAGTCGCGATGCATGGTGCCGAAGAAGGGCGACAGCGGATGCGACGACTGGCCCGTCGGCATCTGCAGCAGGCCCTCGGCTTCGCGGCCCGGGGACACGACGAGACGCTCGGAGGCGCCCGTGCGGGGCGACTGTGCGCGCGGCGTATAGGCATCGCCGGGCAGCGGATCGCCGGGCATGTTGAGCCAGCGACCGAGCAGCGGCAGTGCCGTCGTCAGCGGATGGACGATCTGCGCGCGGTTGGCCTCGCCCCAGGTCTGGGCGGCGAGGGCGCGTCCGTCGGCGGTCAGTTCGGCATGCACGGCATCGATGGCCTCGAGGAAGAGGGCATCCCACGACTCGTGGCGCGCGTCGAGGAGGTGCAGGGGCCGGGCGTCGACGATGGCCCAGACGGAGCCTTCGGTGCGGCCGAGCTGGGTGTAGTCGAAGGCCGGATCCTTCTGCTTGACGGGGGCGGTGACGAAGGTCAGCACGCGGCGGACGACATCGGTGCGGAACATGCGGACCAGGCGATAGGCGGTCGACTCGGTCGAGGCCCGGCCGGTCCAGGTGCGCTCGATGAGATCGCGCATCTGGCGTCGCGCGGCGGCACGGTCGGTTGGCTGTGTGGCCGCCGGGGTGTCGAGGACGCGCAGGGCGAGGGCGCGCCAGCGCTCGAGGAACAGGGCGCGGTCGTTGAGCTGCAGCGCCAGCATGTCGCGCGGGCCTGCCGCGGTGCGGCCGAGCAGATCGTCGCGGATGATGCGGGCGCGGATGCCATCGGCATAGCCACCGTCGCCGATGCGCGCGAGCCGGTCGCCGTCGACCACCGGGGCGTTGGCGGTCCAGAGGCGCCCGATCTCAGGGTCGACGATGCGGGGGACGGACGGGGCATCGAGGTAACCGTCCCAGCCTCGGGTACCGTCGGCCCACGAGACGGGTGTGGTTCCGGTGAAGCCGCGCCGGACGGGCACGGCGCCACCGACCGTCCAGGCGATGCGGCCGTCACGACCGGCCATGGTGACGTTCTGATGGGGCACGCCAAGCCCGACAACAGCGGTCAGCAGCTCGTCGATCGAGGCGGCCCGCTCGGGGCGTGAGAGGTCGCCGGCGATGACATCGGGATCGTGTGCGACCCAGTGCTGCGCGTAGGCGTGCCCGTCGACGTCGGTCCACACGACCGGGCCCCAGATGGTGGTGCGGATGGTGAGGGGGCGGGGCGCCTCGCCGCGGACGGCAATCTGCTCGGTGACGGTCTCGAAGGCGCGCGAACCGTCGGGGGTGAGATAGCGCGACGGGTCGGCGGGGTCGGGCTCGAGGCGGACGAGGTCGCTCCAGTCGCCGCCCGTGTTGGTGAAGCCCCAGGCGACGTCGCCATTGCTGCCGACGACCTGCACGGGCAGCCCGGGCAGGGTGACGCCGTGCAGCGTGCGCGTGATTTCGGGGCGGTCGGGGTCGGGAAACTGCATGGCGGTGCGGTACCAGATGTTGGGCACGCCCAGCTGCAGGTGCATGTCGTTGGCGAGCAGCGCTCCGTGTCCCCCGGTGTGTGCGGCAGCGACGGCCCAGTTGTTCGAGCCGATGGCGGCGTGGGCGATGGCATCGGGGTCGCTGGCAGGGTCGGGGGATGGCACGACCGCGGCCCGCAGGGTGGCGCGCAGGTTGAAGAGGTCGGCGCCGGGGACGGGCGGGCGTTCGATGGCCTCGCCCTCGGCGGGGGCATCCCACTCGGATCCGGCGCGGGTGAGGAACTCGAACACGGCGGGAGGCACGGCGCTGCGCACCTGTTCGGCGGCTTGCTCAAACTCCATCTGGCGTCCCTGCAGGGCCGAGAACATGGCCATGACGGCCAGGATCGAGTCCTCGGCCTTCCAGGGCTCGGGTGACTGGCGCAGCAGGGCGTATTCGAAGGGCGGTGCCGTGAGGGAGGCGAGGCCGGCGTTGACGCCGTCGCTGTAGGCTTCGAGAAGGGCCCGCCAGGCCGGATCGGCGCGCTGGATGGCGTCGCGGGCGACCTGCCGGAACTGGTGCAGGCGCATACGCGAGTCGGCGGGCACGGCGGCCGGGCCGACGAGGGCACTGAGCTCACCGGCCGGCTGTCGGCGCTGCAGGTCCATCTGGAAAAAGCGGTCGTGGGCGTGGAGCACGCCGAGGGCGCGGGCGACATCGCGGCGCGAGGCGCCGCTGATGGTCGGAATGCCGCGCGCATCGCGGGTGACGGTGACCAGATCCGAGAGGCCGGCGAGGGCCTGCTGCCCGTCGAGCACCGGGAGGCTGTCGGTGAGGCGGGTGCGCACCCACCACGCGGCTCCCAGGCCGAGCATGAGCAGCAGCAGCAGAAGGGCGCCGAGCACCCGGCGGAGATGTCGCATCGCGCCCTATTATGCGGCGGCGCCGGGGGTGCCGCGAATCCCGTCTAAAGTGACGGGAACGTCAGGGCCGGGCATATACTGGCCTTTGACTCGTTGTCTTGCTCTGGGGAGATCACTTCATGCATCGAACAATTCTGGCCCTGTTTCTGGCGCTAGCCACCGCCGTGTCGGCGGCGGCCCAGTCGACGGCCATCAACGGCACCATCGAAGGCACGGTCACCGACGACCAGAGGGCCGTCCTCCCGGGCGTCACCGTCACGGTCGTGAACACCGACACAGGTGACACCCGAGCGGTGGTGACCAACGAAAGCGGCCTCTACCGCGCGCCCCTGCTCTCGCTGGGCACCTACAAGGTGACAGCCGAACTGCAGGGTTTCAAAAAGTTCGAGCAGACGGGGGTCACCCTGCGGGCAGGCCAGACGGCGGTCATCAGCTTCGCGCTGGCCGTCGGCACGCTCGAGGAGACGGTCACGGTGACGGCCGATGCGCCCATTGTCGACCTGGGCAAGATCGAGCAGGGCCGCACGCTGAGCCAGGCGGAAATCAAGACGCTGCCGCTGACCTCGCGCAACCCCTACAACTTCGCGCTGCTGCAACCGGGCGTCGTGGGTTTCGAGACCAACGAATTCGGCGTGCCCCGGCTCACGGCCAACGGCGCGCTGCTGCGCGTGAATTACCAGGTGGACGGCAGCAACAACACGCAGAAGGACCGTGCCGGCCTGCGGCAGATGCCGATGTCGGAAGTGATGATCCGCGAAGTGAAGGTGGTGACCACGGGCTACGCGCCCGAGTTCGGCCAGACGATGGGCCTGGTCTACAACGCGATCACGCCGTCGGGCACGAACACGTTCCGGGGGCAGGGCAGCTACCGCCTCCAGCGGCAGCCGATGGTGGCCTTCCCGTTCTTCACGCAGGGCGAGCGGACCAGCGCCAACAAGCCGCCGACAGATGTGAACGTCTACACGTTCGATTTGGGCGGCCCGATTGTGAAGGACAAGACCCATTTCTTCGGTGGCTATGAGCACACCGAGCGCGACCTGTCGGGGCTGAGCGTGATTACGATTTCGGCGGCCAACCAGGCGGCGCTGGGCCTGAATGAACCGCGCTACATGCCGCGCGGGCTCAACACCAACTTTGCCATCGGCAAGATCGACCACCAGCTGAGCCAGGGCAACCGGCTCTCGGTGCGCTACATGTTCTTCGACAACTTCATTACCGCGAACATTGGCGGCGGGCTGACCTCGGTGCAGCGCGCGACCGACTTCACCGACCGCCAGCACTCGACGGCGGCACAGCTGATTTCGACGCTGGGTTCGAGCTTCCTGAACGAACTGCGCGTGCAGTATGCGACCCGCGCGCAGGCGCGCACGCCGAACGCGCTGGCGGGTACCGGCCCGGCGGTGAACATCACCGGCGTGGCCAACATCGGCGGGCCGGTGGGCAGCGTGTCTGACGCAGGCTTCGGCTTCACGCAGGATGTGCTGCAGGTGAACAACAGCACGACCTACCTGCGGGGCGACCATGCGCTGAAGGCGGGCTTTGATGTGCAGATGGTGCAGGATACCCGCACGGCGGCGCCGGCGGCCCAGTACACATTTGCCAGCGTCGCGGCCTACCAGGCGGCGGTGAGCGGGGCAAACCCGTTCGGCTACCAGACGTTCACGCAGTACTTCGGCCAGCCGAATCTCGAGTACGACACGGCGCAGCTGGGGCTGTTCGTCCAGGACGACTGGCGTGTGACCTCGAACCTCAAGGTGCTGTACGGGGTGCGCTACGACCGGTACCGCACACCTGACCCGGTCGCCAATGCCCCGATCGCCACGTCGCGTGAGTTCGCGATCGACAAGAACAACTTTGCGCCCCGCTTCGGGTTTGTGTGGACGCTGGGCAGCCAGCGCCGGACGGTGCTGCGCGGCAACACGGGGCTGATGTATGACCAGCCGCTCAATGCCATTTACGAGCAGGCGCTGCAGAACGATGGCACCAACGCGCGGGCGTCGGCGTCGCTGCAGCCCACGCAGGTGGGGGCCCCCCGGTTCCCGGCGATCCTAAGCGCCGGTGCGGGTGCGCAGCCCAACACGGCCTGGACGGTCGACCCCACCTTCCAGGTGGCGCGTGCGTGGCAGAGCAACCTGCAGTTCGAGCATGCGCTGAACGATCGCTACTCGGTGGGCGCGGGCGGGTCGTACGTGCGCGGCTACAACCTGCCGGTGGTGACCAACATCAACCTGATCAACCCGATTGGGGCGCTGCCTGACGGGAACCCGATCTTCAGCACGGCAGTCAACGCCTCGACGCGCGTCAACCCGTTGTACAACGTGATCAACGCCACCCAGTCAATCGGCGAGTCGACCTACAGGAACATGACGCTGCAGTTCACGCGGCGCAACGTGAACGGCATCGGGTTTGATCTCGCCTACACGCTCGGCAAGAGCGACGACAACGCGCCGATCACCGGTGCCCTGTCGGTGCAGGGCGACGCGGGCCGTACTGACGTGACGAACCTCGACCGCGACCGCGGTCCGAACGTGCTCGACCAACGGCACACCTTCACGGGCAGCGTCGTGGCGACACCGCAGGTCGACCGGGACGGCGCGATTGGCGCGATCCTGAACAACAACGTGTTCGGCATCGCGATGCAGTTTGCGAGCGGCATTCCGATCAACCTACGCAGCAACCGCGAGCTGAACAACGATGGTACGGCGGCCGATCGTCCGTCAGGCGTGGCGCGCAACGCGCTGCGGCTGCCGGCCCGCTACAACGTCGACTTCCGCTACTCACGCCGAGTGCGCATCGGTGGCAACCGCGCCATCGAGGCCATTGCCGAGGTGAAGAACCTGTTCAACACCGTGCAGTGGTCGGGCGTCAATGCGGTCATTGCGACCGACACGCTGGGCGTGCCGACGGTGGCCCTGCCGACCAGCGGCCGCGACCTTGTGCCGACGGGCGGCTACGAGCAGCGACAGCTGCAGATGGGCATCAAGTTCACGTTCTAATGAGCGGCGGTGATGCGGGAGGGCCTGCCGGCCCTCCCGCGCCGCGCTTCTTGAGGGATCTTCCGCATGAAGAAGCTTGTGACCGGATTCGCCGTGGCCGCCTCGCTGGCGGCCGTTTTTGTTTCCACGCCGTCGGCGCAGCATCAGCTGCAGCCGGTGGCGGGCCTGCGGGGCACCCCCGCCGTCGAGCTGGCGCTGCGCAAGCTCGAGACGGTGGGCACGCTCATGATGACCACCGCACACCCCGACGATGAGAACAACGCCATGCTGGCCTACTACGGCTTTGGCAAGGGCATGCGGACGACGCTGGTGACCTCGACGCGCGGTGAGGGTGGCCAGAACGAGATTGGCCCCGAGCTGTTCGAGGCGCTGGCGGTGCTGCGCACCGAAGAACTGCTGGCCGCGCACCGCTATGACGGCGCCGAGCAGTTCTTCACGCGGGCGGTCGACTTCGGGTTTTCCTTCAGCGTCGAGGAAACGATGGAGAAGTGGGGCAAGGAGGAGATTCTGGGCGACTTCGTCCGGATGATCCGCACCATTCGCCCCCACGTGATTGTCGGGTTCGTATTCGACGGCGAGGGGGGCGGGCAGCACCACCAGACGTCATCGCGGCTGACGTCAGAGGCGTTCCGCCTGGCGGCTGATCCGACGAAGTATCCCGACCAGATCAAGGAAGGCCTGCGGCCGTGGCAGCCGGCGAAGTTCTATTACACCGCCGGCTTCTCTGCACCCGGCGGCCAGGTGCCGTCGTTCTCGGGCACCCCGGGGGCCTCGACGGCGCTGCAGTTCCGCGGAGGCACGCAGTACGACTCCGTGCTGGGCCGCACCTACAACGAGCTGTCAGGCGAGGCGCGCAGCATGCACAAGTGCCAGGGCATGTCGCAGCTGCTGCCGCTGCCGGGCGAGACGAGCATGATGGGGCCCGGCAGTGTGCGGGCCTACCGGCTGCGTGACACGGTGCTGCCCGACGGGGTGAACCGCGTCGAGCAGGATCCCTTCGACGGAGTGAATCACAGCCTCGCGTCGCTGGCCGCGTATGCCGGTGCCACGCCGCCGGCCGCACTGACCTCGGCACTTGGCGAGATTGCCGGACACGTGCAGACGGCGCGCCGCGAGCTGGGCGCGCGCGGCAGCGCGGGCACGGTGCCGTCGCTGACGGCCGGGCTGACCGAGACGCGTGCCCTGCGCGCCGGGCTGGCCGGCATGGGCCTGCCTGACGAGGCCCGGTACGAAATCGACTTCCGGATGGCGCAGAAGGAACAGCAGTTCATCCAGGCGCTGATTGCCGCGACCGATACCCGGCTCGAGGCGATTGCGAATGACGGCGTGGTGACGCCCGGGCAGCAGGTCGGCGTGCAGCTGATCGCCGCCGTCCGCGGGTCGACGAGCGTCGAGGTCAAGTCGCGCGTGCTGAACGGGTTTGCGCAGGCCACGGAACGCGGCGGCGTCATTCCGGCCGATGCGCGTCCGACGGCCGCGCACTTCCGCTATACCCCCGGTGTGTCGCGGTTCACGGTCGACCCGGATGTGCCCTTCGGCGCACCGTTCCGGCCGACGCCGTTCACGGCGACGTTCACCCTGGCGGTGGGCGGGGTCGAGTTCCCCGTGACGGTGCCGGTGGCCGCCCGGTCGGAAGGCAACCTGTTCAGCGGCGAGAAGCGCGCCGAGCTGCACGTGGTGCCCAACTTTGCCGTGACGATGACGCCCGAGACGCTGATTGTGCCGACGCGGGCGACGCCGGCGAATGCGCGCGGCACGCGGAAGGATGTGCGCGTGACGGTAATCAACCACGCGAAGGGCGCGGCGAAGGGCGAGGTCGTGCTGGGCCTGCCCCAGGGCTGGCGTGCGACGCCGGCCATGCAGCCGGTGAGCTTTGCGCGCGAGGACGAGGCCATCACGGTGCGCTTCGAGGTCGAGGTGCCACCGTCGCCGATGCTGATGGCAGCGGCCGCGAAGCCCGGCGGCAGCAGCTTCCCGATCACGGCGAAGGTGCAGGCGGGCGGGCGCGACTATGCGCTGGGCTACCAGCTGGTCGAGTATCCGCACACCACCCGCCGGCATGTGCTGGTGACGCCGGAGATTACTGCGAAGGCCGTGGATGTGGCGGTGAAGCCGAACCTGACGGTGGGCTATGTGATGGGCGTGGGCGACCAGGTGCCGCAGGCGCTCGAGCAGCTGGGTGTGACCGTCTCGCTCATTGGCCCCGACGAACTGGCGTGGGGCGACCTGTCGAAGTATGACGTGGTGATGACCGGGGTGCGCGCCTACGAGCGCCGCCTCGATCTGCGCGCCTACAATCAGCGGCTGCTCGACTACGCCGCCGCCGGCGGCACCGTCATCGTCAACTACAACAAGTTCGAATTCAACGACGCGCAGTATGGCCCGTATCCCGGCGTGGTCGGCCGCGAGCGCGTGACGGACGAGAACGCCGAAGTGCGCATCCTCGAGCCGACCAATCCCGTCTTCACCGGCCCGAACACCATTGGCCGGGCCGACTGGACGGGCTGGGTGCAGGAACGCGGCCTCTACTTCCTCGACACCAACAAGCGCGACCCGCGCATGAAGGACCTCATCGAGTTCGAGGAGCCGTTTGCCTACAACCGCGGCACCAAACGCGGTGCGCTGGTCGAGGCGCAGGTGGGCAAGGGCCGCTGGATCTACGTGGGCCTGGGCCTGTGGCGGCAGCTGCCGGCGGGCACCGACGGGGCCTACCGCATCATGGCGAACCTGCTGAGCCTGGGCCAGGCGCCCCGGCCGGCGTCGCGCTAGGCCAGGCGGCTGCGCGCCGCGGGCCGGCCCTGACGGGGCTGCGCGCGGCGGGCGCATTCCTGACGGGCGGCCTGGTGATGCCGCCTGATTCGTCGCCGTTGCGCACCCTGGCAACATCGGCCCCGGTGCCTGGACCCCGCCAGGCTCCGGGGCCTGTGTTTTTTCTTCGCGCTGCCGATTCACTCTCCATTAACATGCCGGCCAGGGTTTTCGGCATGCAGGAGCACATCCTCAGACGAATGGGCTTCGGGGCGAGTCCCGACGATCTCGCATTCTTCGCCGACTTCACGCCGGCGCAGCTGATTGACGAGCTGCTGAACTATGCCGAGGCTCCGGCCGGAGTTGATGCGCTCATCGGTCATCCCGCACACGCCGGCGTGACCGTGCGCGGTACATTCTCGCCGGACACGGTCATCAACGATGCGCGCCAGCGATGGCTGTTCCGGATGATCCACACCCGGCAGCCGCTGCAGGAGAAGATGGTGCTCTTCTGGCATCAGCACTTTGCGACGGCCTACTCGAAGGTGGCCGGCACGTTCGGCAGCATCCACGCCACGAAGATGATGGACGCGGTGCGGCAGTCGAACGGCACGCGCGGCCAGATCCAGCTCTTCCGCGACATGGCCACGGGCAACTTCCGCGACCTGCTGATCGAGGTGGCGAAAGACCCGGCCATGCTCGTGTGGCTCGATGGCCGCACCAACACCCGCACGCGTCCGCAGGAGAACTTCGCCCGCGAGCTGATGGAGCTGTTCACGACCGGGACCGGGCACTACACGGAAGCCGACGTGCGGGCGGCGGCGCGGGTGTTCACCGGCTGGAACCTTGAACTCGTCGTGGTGAACGACCGTACCGACGAGGTCAACAGCTACTATCGCTTCTTCTATAACGCCGCGCAGCACGACACCGACGCCAAGAGCTTCTCGTTTGCCATCTACCCGGACGGCGGGCGCACGATTCCGGCACGGACATCGTCCCAGGGGATGCAGGATGGCCTCGACCTCATCGAGGCACTGGCCCGGCATCCGGCCACGGCCGAACGGCTGGCCCGCCGGCTGTATGCCTTCTTTATCAACGATGTCGACGCCCCGGACGACGGGCTCATCCGTCAGGCGGCCGAGGCATATCGGGCCAGCGGCACCTACAGCATCGACGCGATGCTGCGCCGCCTGCTGCACTCGCCCCAGTTCCTGAGCAGCACGCATGTCTACCAGCGCTACTCGTGGCCGGTCGAGTATGTGGTGCGGGCCGTCAAGGAGACGGGCTGGCGCGGCTTCTCGGTGGATGCCGCGATCACGCCGCTGGTGAACATGGGCCAGTCGCTGTACGAGCCGCCAGATGTGAATGGCTGGGCCACGGGACCGCGGTGGTTCACCACCTCGTCGATGCTGGCCCGGCTCAACTTCGCGTCGACGCTGGCCACCAATCAGCGGGCGAACCTGGTGCGCGATGCGCAGCCATTCCGGTCGTCGCCAGAGCGCGTGCTGGAACATCTGCTGTCGCGCTATCAAACGCCGGGCTTCAGCAGCGACGGCTACAGCGCGCTGCACGATTACCTGCGGTCCGGCATCCGATGGACGGGCACCGATGCGCAGCTCACCGCCAAGGTGCCCGGAGCCGTCCGGTTGCTGCTGGGGTCGGCCGAGTACCAGTTCGTCTAGGACACGCCATGCATCTATCACGACGCACGTTTGTCCGGGGCGGGGTGACCGCCTTCACCTACGGATTCATTGCTCCGCACGTGCTGCAGGAAGTGGCGGCGGCGCAGGGGCAGACTTCGCGGAATCTGGTCGTGGTGTATCTCGGCGGTGGTAACGATGCCCTGAGCACGGTCATTCCCTATCGGGATCCGTTTTACTACTCGCGGCGCCCGAGCATCGCGGTGCCTGCCGGCACCGTGCTGCAGATTGGCCAGGATCGATCGGGGGCGCACCTCGGCCTGCATCCGCGGCTGCGTGGCCTGAAGAGCGTCTTCGACGGGGGGCGCCTGGCCATCGTGCAGCGCACGGGCTATCCCAATTCAAGCCGGTCGCACTTCACCGGGTATGACATCTGGGGCACCGCGAATCCGACCGATCCATCGGGACCGGGCTGGCTGGGGCGCTACCTCGATTCGCTGCCCGGGCCGCTCGATCCGCTGGTGGCCTGGAACACGGAACGCGAGACGCCCGGGCCGCTCATGAGCCACGAGGTGGGCATCCACGCGATCGTGAGCCCGGCGACGTATGTGTTTGCCAGCCCGAACGCCGGGGCCGAGGCCCTGGCTGAACGCGAGGCGCAGACGCGCATTGCGTCGCACGTGCCGGTCGAGCGCCCGCATCTGGCGTTTGTGAATGGCACCACCCGCGCGGCCCTCAACACCATCGATCGCGTGGCCACGGTGGCGGCGTATCGTCCGGCGACGACGTATCCCACCAGCGGCTTCGGCCAGGCCCTGCGCGCCGTGGCGGGCGCCATGAACCGCGGCATCGGCACCAAGATCTTCTGGGTGCAGACCGGTGGCTATGACACGCACGCAGGTCAGGGTGTCAACACCGGCAGCTACTTCACCCTGATGGGCACGCTCGACGATGGGTTGAAGGCGTTTCACGACGACCTGCAGATGCAGGGACTGCTCGGGTCGACGCTGGTGCTGGTCTACACGGAGTTCGGACGCCGCGTCTTCGAGAACGGCAGCCAGGGCACCGATCATGGCGCGGGTGGCGTGATGATGCTGATGGGAGGGGGCGTGCGCGGCGGCCTGCATGGCACCGCACCCGACCTGCGGCCCGATCCGCAGAACCCGACGCTGGAGAGCAATGCGGGCGACGTGCAGCACGAAACCGACTTCCGATCGGTCTATGCGTCGATCATCGATCGCTGGCTCGGTGCCGACTCGGTGTCGTTGCTTGGCGGAAACTTCCGCGCCGGGGCGCCGCCCGTCCTCTGACGGCTGGTAGCGGGCGCGCGACACGGCCGCATCTCGGTCCGAGCGAGTGACACGACACCGCGACGCGCCGGCCTGTCAGGGGTAGCTGTTTACGGCGTGATCGGGTCGGTCTCGGCAATGGCACTGCGCAGGGCCGAGACCTCGAGCCGCGCCGTGTCTCGCGGCAGCGAGCGGTGATACTCCACGAGCGGCCGATCGTCGGTCAGCAGCGGCCCCGGCCCCACGAAGGCGCGCATCGCGCCGGGCCCGCCGGTGTACCAGCTCCGCAGGTCTTCGAACGACGACAGGCCGGCTGCCGCGAACGCCGCCCGCGTCTGCGGATCGCCCAGCTTGCGCTCGAAGACATTGCGGTTGAGCCGCAGCGGCTCGAGCGACCCCACCATGAGACTGCCGTCAAGCCAGAGCGTCGTGTGCGGAAACACGTCGAGGAACGTCCGCATGATGAGCAGATAGTGGGCGCGCTCGCGCTGGCCGATCCACTGCATGGCGATGCCACCCGGCTTCAGCGCCTGCCGCACCAGCTGGAAGTATTCCTTCGAGTACAGGCTGCCTGCCCCTGCGTGAATCGGCTGGATGATATCGGCCGTAATCACGTCGAAGCGCTCGCCCGACAGCAGCAGGAAATTGCGCCCATCGTCGACGCGCATGCGGACGTTGGGACGGTTGAGGATGTCGTAGTTGACGTGCGAGAAGTAGGCGGCTGCCTTGCGGACGCCGTCCGACAGCTCGACGACCTGCACCAAGGTGCCGGTGTGCTGGCTGACGGCACCGGCCGTCGCGCCGCCCCCGAGGCCGATGACCAGCGCCTCGCGCGGGTCGGGATGCAGGGCCACGGGCAGTATGCCGATCTGGCGGTGCACCTTGACCATGCCCTGCGTGTCGTTGGCCTGGTGCAGGCCGCCGACGCGCAGCACGCGCTCGAACTGCGACTCGTGCACGCTGACGGACGTCTGCGCCCCTTCTTCCCGGAACACCTCGAGTACACCCGGTCCGATGCGATCACGCGTGGTCGTGACGTAGGGGTCGGGCAGGCGCGTAGCCATGACGCCGGCCAGGGCCACCATGACGGCCAGTGGCAGCCAGGTAGCCATGCGCCGCTGCAGCAGGGCCACTGCCAGCCCGGCGACGGCGAACACCCCGGCCACGGCCACCAGGCTGAGGCGCGTGCCCAGCC
Organism: uncultured Bifidobacteriaceae bacterium; assembly: GCA_964643765.1. Classification (GTDB taxonomy): domain Bacteria; phylum Acidobacteriota; class Vicinamibacteria; order Vicinamibacterales; family UBA2999; genus VFZN01. The sequence continues at coordinate 322,882 of CAZXTM010000002.1, forward strand.
ACGGCAGCAGGAGGAAGCCTCCGGCCAGTGAGCCGATGATGGCGCCAAGCACGTTGACGCCGTAGAAGCGTCCGACGAGGGCCGCACGCGCCGCCGCCTGTGACTCATCGTCCGGTGCGTCTGAGGGGGGTACGCCCAGGCGCAGCAGCAGCGGGAAGGACACGCCCATCAGCAGTGACGGCAGCAGGAACGACAGCAGGACCCGCGGCAGGGCTCGCATCCCGGACACCAGCGGCACGCCGGGCCAGGTCAGCAGTCCGAGGCTGAGAACCACGCCCACCGCGGTGGCGACCTGAATCGCGGCGAGCCACAGCACCCAGTTGCGGGGCCGCGCCAGCAGCCGCGCCGCCATCGCGCCGCCGAGCGCGATGCCGACCAGCACAATCGCCAGCGTCGTGGTGAAGGCATAGGTGGTGGCATCGACGAAGAGCGTCATCAGACGGAACCAGACCACCTCGAGCGCAAGGGCGGCGGCTCCCGAGAGGGCCATCACCAGCCAGATGATCCGCGGGCCGCTGACAGGGGCCGTCGAGCCTGCGCCGGATGCATCGCCCGAGGGGCGGGCCGCGTCGGCCGTCGATGTGTGTAGCCGAACAGTGGACGCGTCCGGGGCCGCGCCTGCCGCAGCGGTGAGCTGTCGCTGCAGGACGATGGCCGACAGCCCGACGAGGGCGTTGAGGGCGGCAGCCAGCCAGAACGTGGCCTGCATGCCGATGGCCCCGATGAGCACAAAGCCGGTCAGCAGGGCCCCCGAGACAGCGCCCGCGGTGTTGACGGCGTAAAGGGTACTGACGTGTGACGAAAACTGCGGGCCCTGAATGACAGACGAGGCACTGACGAACGGCAGGGTGAGGCCCATCAGCACGGTGGGCAGCAGCAGCACGACAAAGGCGCAGGCGAACCGGATGAGCGTCTGCTGCGCGAACGTATCGGGGCCTGTGCCGTAGAGGGCCCGGAAGACGCCGCTCGCCACATCGAGCAGGAGCGGCGTGGCCAGCGCGGCCGTGCCAATCAGCAACTCCACGAGGCCGAAGGCGGCCAGTGGCTGCCGGATGCGCTTCAGGAGCGGCCCGGCGAGCCAGCTTCCCAGTGCCAGGCCGGCCATGAAGGCCGCCAGCACCGTGCTGGCCGCATAGGCGGTGACACCGAACACGTGGGACAACTGCCGCAGCCAGAGCACCTGATAGGCCAGCCCGCAGGCACCCGAGCAGAAGTAGAGGGCGTAGATGACGCGGAGCGACAATTGCAAAGCGTGTAAATGATACCCGCCTTCCGACCCGTGGCCGAGCGTCAGCCGAGCAGGTCGGTGAGGGCCGGTTCGAGGGCCGGAAACCGGAACTGGAAGCCGTGCTGTTCCGCGGCGGCCGGCACGACGCGTGCCCCGGTGAGCAGGAACTGCGCGAACTCGCCCAGCAGTACCCTCAGGGCGAACGCCGGGGCCGGCAGCACCGCGGGGCGGTGCAGCACGCGCCCGAGGGCGCGTCCGAAATCAGCGTTGGTCTCGGGTGTCGGCGCGGTGCCATTCCAGACCGCCACGGGGGCCGCTGCGTCGCCGTGTCCTTCGGCTAGCCATGTGGCCAGGCGCACCCAGTCGTCGAGATGAATCCACGGCATGTACTGGCGGCCATGGCCCATCGGGCCACCGACGCCCAGTCGGAACGGGGGCAGCATCGACTTGAGGGCCCCGCCCTCGGGATGCAGCACGATGCCCGTGCGCAGCAGGTGGACGCGGGTCGAGGGCGATGCCGCCTGCGCGGCTTCGTATTCCCACTCGACACACAGGGTCGACAGGAAGTCGGTGCCTGGTCCGGTCGACTCGGTCACAACCTCGTCGCCGTGTGCCCCGTAGTAGCCGATGGCCGAGCTGGTGATAAAGCGGCGGGGGCGATCCGAGGCCGCCTTGAGGGCCAGCGCCAGGCTGCGCGTGGGCAGGATGCGGCTGGTGCGCAGGGCCGCCTTGCGTTCGGCCGACCAGCGGTGGTCGGCGATGCCCTCGCCGGCCAGATTGATGACGACGTCGGCCGCCTCGACGGCTGAGGCCCAGGGGCCGATGGTGCCATCCGGGGTCCAGGCGATATCGTGCGGCCGGCCAGGCCGGGGCCGCCGCGACAGATTGCGGACCTCGTGTCCCCCGGCGGTGAGGGCGGCGGTGAGCGCGCGCCCGAGAAAGCCGGTGCCTCCGGCAAGAAGAATCATCATAAACACACCAGCCCCGTCTTCTGAGAAAGACGAGGCTGGCGGGTGTGAGGGTTCGACGAGGGGGCCGCCGGCCTAGGCCAGCCGCACCTTGCGGGGGTGCTGCGAGTTGTCCTCGAGGAAGGTCTTCTTCGTCTCGAGCTCGGCTTCGGTAGGCTGCACTTTCCCTGTGGCATCAGTGGCGCGCGACACGAGCGTGTGTTCGCCGGCCGCGGCACCCTTCCAGGTGTAGGTGTAGAACTTCCAGCCATACTTGGCCGAGGTGGCGGCGTCAGGCGTCATGGCCACCCACTGCCCCTCGTCGATCTTCAGTTCGACCGACTTGAGCGGCGTGCCGTCGTTGAGGGCGATGGCCAGCACCTTGTAATCGTTGCCCATGCGGGTGACGCGGGCGACAAACGACTTGAGCTGCAGGTGCGTGATGGCGGTTTCGACCCACTTCATCTCGCCGTTGATCGTCTCGCCCTTGAGCGTGCGGTACCAGCGCGCCTGGAACTTCCCGAGGTACTGGTCTTCCTGCACGTGAATCTCTGAGAGCCACTTGACGTTGGGGGCGCCGTACCAGCCCGGCACGATGAGGCGCAGGGGCGCGCCCTGGTGGCGGGTGAGGGGCTGGCCGTCGAGGGCGTAGGCCAGGAACGCATCGGAGGCCAGGGCCTTGTCGCGCGTCATGCTGCGCCCGTAGTTCTGCTCGACGCTGAACTTCTGGGCGCGGAACTCAACCTCCTCGGGTCCCTTGTCGGCACCGAAGAACACGATTTCGCGGGCGCTGGCCTTGAGGCCGGCGCGCTCGAGCACGGTCTTGAGCGGCACGCCCGTCCAGCGGCCATTGCCAATGAGGCCCTGCAGGGGACGACGGTTGCCCGAGCATTCGAAGCCGGCGACGAGTTCGGTGCCGCCGAGCTTGCGCAGCTCGTCGACCGAGAGCGACGCCGGGCGATCGACCAGCCCCGACACCTTGAGTCGCCAGGTCGCCGGGTCGAGGACCGGGTGGCCGTAGTGCTGGGTGGTGAAGAACTGATCGGCCGCGGTGTAGGGCGAGGTGATGCCCTGGGTATTGAAGAGCCGGCGGTCGGGGGCCGGGTTGGCGTTGAAGTTTTCGGGCCAGTCTGCGAAGGGCACGAGCGTCTCGCCCTGGGCCATCGCGGGCAGTGCCCACTCGGGCAGGCTCACCATGCTCACGGCCGCAGCGGCCATTCCGGTTTTCTTCAGCATTTCGCGACGTGTCGTTTCGTGTGCCATGGTGCCTCGCGTTCCTTTCGAACTCCGCAGTTGTATCACGACCGGCGACTGCCGGGCTATGCCGGACCCTCTTCGCGGGCGGCCCTGATGCCTTCGGCTTCATCGACCCGGCTCAGCAGCCAGGCACCGGCGACGAAGAACCCGAGGATGGCGAGCACGGCCGACCGGCTCGACCCGGTGAGGGCCACGCTGATGGTGAAGACCAGCGGGCCGAGGACGGTGGCGAAGCGTTCGGCCACGGCGAAGAACCCGAAAAACTCGGCCGACTGGCTGGCCGGGACCATACGGGCGAAGAGCGACCGGCTCAGGGCCTGTGCGCCGCCCTGCACGGTGCCCACGAGCGCGGCCAGCAGGAAGAAGTCGGTGACGCTGTCCATGAAGTACCCGAGGACAGTGGCGAGCGCATAGACGCCGATGGCGATGAACAGCGCGCGTTTGGTGCCGATGCGGCTGGCGAGCTTGCCAAACAGCAGCGCGAAGGGAATGCCGATGAACTGCACCAGCACGAAGGCCCCGATCTGGGCATCCTGCGGAATGCCGATTTCCGCGCCGTAGACCGAGGCCATGCGGATGATGGTCTGGATGCCGTCCTGATAGAGCAGCATGGCGAGGAAGAACAGGAACGCCTGCCGGTAGCGGCGCACCTGCCGGAAGGTGGCGAACAGGCGGAACCAGGCGTCGGCGATGACCGAGGCGCCGCGTTCGTCGCCCGGGGCTGCGTCGGCCGGGGGTTCGGGCACGCGGCGGAAGAGCGGCAGCGAGAACACGACCCACCACACGGCGACGGCCAGGAACGATGCCTTCACGGCGGTCGTGGTGTCGGGAAAGCCGAACGTCGCCGGCTGCAGAATCCACGCGAGGTTGATGAGCAGCAGCAGCCCGCCACCGACATAGCCCACGGCATAGCCTGCCGCCGAGACGCGGTCGCCTTCCCCGGCACTGGCCACATGGGGCAGCAGCGAATCGTAGAGGACGATTGCGCCCGAGGCGCCGATGTTGCCGAGGATGAAGAGCGCCGAGGCGAGGCCGATGTGTCCCTCGCCGATGAAGACCATGGCGGCGCAGCTGAGGGCGCCGATCGCGATGAAGCCGGCCATGAGGGGCTTGCGCAGGGCGGCGCGGTCGGCGATGGCCCCGAGCAGCGGGGCCAGCACGGCGATGATGGCCGTCGACAGCGTGGTGATGAGGCCGAAGCGCGTCGTCGCGGTGGCCGGGTCGAGGCCCGCGGCCGCGTACGTGGCGAAGAAGCTGGGGAAGACGGCCGTGATGACCGTGGTGAAGTAGGCCGAGTTGGCCCAGTCGTACCAGGCCCAGGCGCGCTGGGCCGGCGTGACCAGCCCTGCGCGGGACAGCAGGGCGTCGAGAGTGACGGGCGATCCGGCAGCGGGTGGCATGGGTGGTGGCGCCCTCACTATACCCGCGCGTGCTCGCCTGCGGGAGCCATGCTGTGGGCCGGTGCGGAGGGCACGGCGGAGTCGGGCTCAGGCCTCGGCGAGCCAGCGCCGGGCTTCGTCACGCGTGGGCACCCCGCCCATGGCGCCGGGGCGTGTGCAGCTGGCCGCGGCCACGCGATTGGCCAGGCGCAGCGTGCGCCTGATGTCGAAGCCCCGCAGGAGTCCGGCCAGGAAGGCCCCGCGGAAGACATCGCCCGAGCCTGTGGTGTCGACCGGGGTGACCTGCACGCCGGGTTCGTGCACGAGGTCGTCGCCCACGAGCGACAGGGCGCCTTCCCTGCCGAGGGTGACGGTGATGATGCCCGGCGTCCACGCGCGCAGGGCGCGCAGGGCTCGCTCGAGCGTGGGCTCGTGCGTGAGCGCCATCGGCAGGTGTTCCGACAGAATCGGATGGGAGGCGGCGCGGATGATGGCCTCGGTGTGCGGTGTGAGGTGATCGAGGTCGGTGACGACCGGCAGGCCCACCGCACTGGCCCGACGTGCCAGCTCCGCACTCGCCTCGGCATCCACATCGTCCACGAGGACGGCCCGGGCCGAGTGCGGCGTCAGCACCGGGAGATCCGAGGCCGCCAGGGTCAGGGACGCGGGGCGGTCCCAGAGCACGACGCGCTCGCCCGAGTGGTCGTCGATGAGGATGACGGCGTACTGGCTGCCGCCGGGGCGCACGAGGGCGTGCGACAGGTCGACGCCGTGGCCGTCGAGCTCGGCCCGGACGCGTGCGGCGTTGTCGTCGGTGCCGAGCGGACCCAGATAGGCGGCGTGCAGCCCGAAGGCGGCACAGGTCGAGAGGGCCGTCGCCACCTGGCCACCGCAGCTGACGGTGTGGCGAGAGACGCGCAATTTGGAATGAAGACCGTGGAAGTCAGGCGCGGCCGGCAGGCGATACACCTGATCGACGGCGTGGGCGCCGAGCCCGAGGACGTCAAGCACGACGGTAATGGTAGCCGATGCGCGCGCCGTGGACCGCGCTACAGTAAACGGCTATGCGGATTGCCCCCTTCGGCGTCGAGATGTGGATGAACGAGTGCGAGACGCGGTGCGCGCACAACCTGGCCGAGACGTGTGTGGCTTCGCTGAGCGTGGGCGAGCTGCTGTCGGTGGCCCCGCAGCCGGCCGAGGCGTTCGAGGCCATGCGCCAGCTGCGCCTGACGTACGGGGCGATCGAGGGCAGCGAGGCGCTGCGCGGGGCCATTGGGCGGCTGTATGCGTCGGTGACGCCCGCGCAGGTGCTGGTGGCCCACGGTGCCATCGGGGCCAATGCGCTGGTGTACCAGGCCCTGGTGGAACCCGGGGACGTGGTGGTGAGCGTGCAGCCCACCTATCAGCAGCACTATTCCATCCCCGAGAGCCTCGGGGCCGAGGTGCGCATCCTGCGCCTGCGGCCCGAGCAGGCGTTCCAGCCCGACCTCGAGGCGCTGGCGGGCCTCATCGACGCGCGCACGCGCCTCGTGGTGATCAACAACCCCAACAACCCGACCGGGGCGCTGATGCCCGAGGCGACGCTGCGCGCCGTGGCGGCGCTGGCCGACCGGGTGGGGGCCTGGGTGCTGTGCGACGAGGTGTATCGCGGGCTCGACCAGCACGACCCGGGGACAACCGCGTCCATCGCCGACGTGTACCCGAAGGGCATCAGCACGGGCAGCATGTCGAAGGCGTTTTCACTGGCCGGCCTGCGCCTCGGGTGGATCGCCGGCCCGGCCGAGGTGCTGCAGGCGGCGATGATTCACCGCGACTACAACACGATCAGCGTGGGCGTCGTGGACGACTATCTGGCCACCATCGCCCTGACGCATGCCGAGACGGTGCTGGCGCGGAGCCGTGCCATCACCCGGCGCAACCTGGCCCTGCTGCGCGAGTGGATGGCGACCCAGCCGCGCCTGTCGTGGGTCGTGCCGCAGAGCGGGACGACGGCCCTGCTGCGCCTGCCTGACGGGGAGGATTCGTATGCCTTCTGCCGGCAGCTGCTGGCCGAGACGGGCGTGCTGCTGACGCCGGGACAGGCACTCGAGATGGAAGGGTGGGCGCGGATCGGCTATGCGAACCACACGGACGTGCTGACGGCCGGGCTCGAGCGTCTGGGCGCGTTCCTGCACACACGATAACGCCCGCGCGGGTCCGTGGGGACCAGTGCGGGCGGTGTGGAGACGGTCGGCCCGGGTGGGTGCCGGGTGCGGGTGTCGGGGCGAGTCGACTCGCCGTCGACCTACGAGACGCGGGCGTGGGGCTGGAGGCCGTTGCTGGCGGCGAAGCCGCGGAAGTGGTCGAACGACATCATGCCGTGCCGGTCGGATGCGGTCTCGAAGTTGCCGATGAGGGCATCGAGCCACTCGGGCACCGCGTCGCCCGTGCGAGCCAGGTCGGCGCGCAGTTCCCTCAGATCGTCCTTGGCCACCGTGGCTGCCGGCCGATACCGGTAGTCGGCGGTGTGGCGGGTGGACCAGGAGGGCGAAGACGAGTGGCTGATGGCAACCTGCATGACAGTGACCTCGAGTCGGTGGCGGGGCGATTTCCGCCTCGCACACATGTAATCGGCGGGTTGCCGGAAAGCTTGAGGGCCTCCTGAAAAAATTTTTCGAGGCGAATATCAGGCGACAATCAGGGTCGGCTCCGGGTCGAGGGGCCGAGTACAATCCGCCCGCATGACGACCCCTGATCGCATCGGCGCCGGCGGCTGGCGCATCGTGCTGCTGGCGAGCCTCGGCGGCACCCTCGAGTTCTACGACTTCGTGATTTTCGGCATCTTTGCCCGGGACATCGCCGAGGCCATCTTCCCGGCGTCGTCAGCCATTGCCTCGCTGATGGCCTCGTTTGCGGCCTTTGCCGTGGGGTACCTGGCCCGTCCGATCGGGGGCATCGTGCTGAGCCACTATGGCGATCGCTATGGCCGGCGACGGGTGTTTCTGTGGTCGGTCTTCGTGATGTCGGGGGCCACGCTGGGCATGGGCCTGGTGCCGTCCTTCGCCCAGTGGGGGGTGGCGGCCAGCCTGCTGATGGTGATTCTCCGCATCGTGCAGGGCTTCTGCCTGGGCGGCGAGCTGCCTGGGGCCCTGACGTATGTGGTCGAGACGGCGCCGCGACAGGCACCGCTGGTGTGCGGCTTCGTGTTTGCATTTGTGACGCTCGGGGTGGCCACGGCGACGGGTGTGAGCGTGGGGGTGCGGACCTTCCTGCCGCCGGAGCTCATTCCCCTCTACGGCTGGCGCCTGGCCTTCATCCTGGGCGGGCTTGGGGGGGTGCTGAGCTTCGTGCTGCGCCGCAACCTCGAGGAGTCGCCCGAGTTCGAGCGGATGAAGAGCCTGGCGTCGAAGCAGCCGTTCAGTGAACTGCTGCGCACGCATGCCCCGCAGGTCGTGGTGGGGACGACGCTCGTGGCCGGAACGGCGTGCTTCAACGGCCTGTTCTTCTCGCACCTGCCCGCCTACCTGTCGGCCGTGCTCAAGTACGACCCGCGGCAGGCGGTGCTGTCGCAGACGGCCGGCGTGCTGGCATCGGCCCTCGGCATCTTCCTGGCGGGCTGGATCGCGGGGCGCGTGGCGCCGCGGCACCTGCTGCGTGCGGGTGTTGGGCTGCTGGCGCTGCTGTCGGTGCCGTTCTATACGGCGCTGGTCGACCGATCGGTGGACCTGACGCTCATCTGCGTGGTGGCCGGGCTGTGCGCCGGGCTGACCAACGGCACCTTCGCGGTGCTGCTGACCGACCTCTTCCCGACGCGCATCCGGTTCACGGGTGTGGCGCTGGTGTTCAACGTGGGCTTCACGCTCTTCAGCGGCATGGCGCCGCTGGTGGCCACGTCGCTCATCGGGCAGACTGGCCAGCCGCAGGCGCCCGGCTACCTGATGGTGGCATGTGCGCTGATTGCCCTCGTGGGCAGTCTGTGGGCTCCCCGATATGGAGGGGCCGTGCTCAAGGCGTCGGCCTGACGGCGGAGCGGCCCTGCCACGGCTGCCCCTGCCACGATCGGTCCGCAGGAATGGCTTCCATCGCGCAGCCAGAGGTGATGTAGTGGGATGTACGCGAAAGGCAGGACATCGCCATGCATGACCGACTGAAGATCTGTGCCGTGTCAGTGCTGATGTGCGGGGGGCTGTGGGCGTCGCCGGTGGCCGCGCAGACCACGCCGCCCTCCGTGAGTGTGTCGTCGGCGGCGGTGCGCGCCGAGGCGGCGCGCACGCTGGTGCCGCTGCTCAAGCCGGTGAAGCAGCGCGCCGAGTCGACGCTGCGGGTGCAGGCCGGTGGAGGTGCGCCGAAGTCGCCCTTCGCGGGCACTCCTACCACGGCCGTCTCGATCACTCTCAGCGGCCGCGACACACCGCCCGATCCCGAGGTGATGCAGGCCATGGACCGCCTGCTCAAGTGGAAGCCCGAAGATCGTGGCGACTCGCGCGACTCGCAGCTGTTCGATCGCTGGCTCGGCGAACTCGAGCGCCGCGCGACGGCCCTGACCATCAAGTCTGGCAGCGGCGCCTGCGACATCGAGTGCGTGATGCGCACGATGACGGTGCTCGACGAGACATGGGGTTCCAGCCCCCGGCAGCGTGATGAACTGCGCGACCAGACGCTGCTCGACGCCCTGACGTCCGTGGTCAAGGCCAAGTAACGCGCAGGTGGTCTGGGCCATCGTGTCGCCCTTACTGGCCGGGCGCGGCTCAGACGCGATACTGCTCGCGGGAACGCGCACGTCACGAATCTGGAGGCACAGGATGACTCGCACTCGAAAGGCAGCACTGATGGCGGCACTGGCACTGGTCGCAGGGGTCGTGCCTGTGTCGGGTCAGGCGCCGAAGACGGCAACGCCGTATCGCATCGGCATCATCGGCTCGGGGCAGCAGGGCGGCAGCCTCGGTGAGCGGTGGGCGCAGGCCGGACACGAAGTGTTCTTTTCGTCACGACATCCCGAGGAACTCACGGATCTGGTGGCACGCGCCGGGGCGAAGGCGCGCGCGGGCCTGCCGGCCGAGGCGGCGGCGTTTGGCGAGGTCATCGTGATTGCCGTGCCGTATGGGGCACTGCCGCAGGTGGGGCGCGATTATGCGGCGGCCATGCGCGGTAAGGTGGTCATCGAGATGGGCAATCCGCGCGAAGATCGCGACGGGCCGATGGCGAACGAGGCCATCCGGAAGGGAACAGGCATTGCCTCGGCCGAGTATCTCCCCGGCGTGCGGCTGGTGCGGGCGCTGAATGCCCTGAGTGCCGTGCAGGTGCGCACCGAGGCCCATCGGGCGGGCGAGCGGCTGGGCGTGCCGGTGGCGGCCGACGATGCCGAGGCGATGCGAGTGGGGGTGCAGCTGGTGACCGACGCGGGCTTCGAGCCGGTGGTGGTGGGTGGCCTGGCGCGCGCACGCGAGTTTGATCGCAACACCGCCGTGTATGTGAAGGGGATGACGGCGCGGCAGATTCGCGAGACGCTGAAGCTGCCGGCACCGTAGGCGGTGCGGCAGGGGGGCAGGCGTGCCTCCGGGGAGCAGGCGGGCGGCCCTCCCAAAATGGCTATAATAGCCATATGAAAAAGGCCAGCATTTCCGAGCTCAAGAACCAGCTCAGCGCCTACATCGACGGCGTCCAGCGGGGGCGGCCGCTTCTCATCGTCGACCGGGGTCGGCCTGTGGCCCGCCTGGAACCGATCATTGGCGCCGGGGCTGGCCCGCAGGCCGATGCCCGCCTGACCCGTCTCGAACGCGACGGGGTGCTTCGGCGCGGCAGGAAGGCCCTTCCCTCCCATCTGCTGGACGCGGTGCTGCCCTGCCCGTCGGCACAGGCATCGGCCGTGGCCGCCCTGCTCGACGAGCGTGAGGACGGCCGGTGAGGTTCTGGGATTCGTCGGCGCTGCTGCCGCTGCTGGTGCACGAGACGACGACGGCGGGTGCGCGCGCCCTGGCCAGACACGACCCGGCCGTGGTGGTGTGGTGGGGCACGCAGGTCGAGTGCGCGTCGGCGCTTGCGCGGCTTGAGCGGGAAGCGACGTTGAGCGCGACGGACATGTCGCGTGCGATGGAGGGTCTGGCCCAGCTTGCCGCAGCCTGGCACGAGATTGAGGCCAGTGACCTCGTGCGCGAGTGTGCCGTGCGGCTGGTGCGCGTGCATCCGCTGCGGGCCGCGGATGCGACGCAGTTGGCCGCGGCCATCGTTGCGGCCGAGATGCGTCCCTCGAGCCTGGAATTCGTGACGGCCGACCGACGACTGGCGATGGCCGCCACGCGGGAAGGCTTCGTGGTGCGCAGCCTCGACCCGTCAGCGGCCTGACCGTTCGACGGCACGAGGCCCGACGGCCCTGCGCGCCGGCCTCGGGTCAGCGCCCGGGCGGCGGGGGCGTCACCACGGCCAGCAGTTCCACCTCGAAGACGAGGGCGGCACCGCCGGGGATGTCCTGATTGCCGTTGTCGCCGTAGGCGAGGTCAGCCGGGCAGACGAGGCGGGCCTTGCCGCCCACCTTCATGCGCTGCACGCCCTGCGTCCAGCAGGGGATGACGCGGTTGAGAGGAAACTCGGTGGGCTCGTTGCGCGCATACGAGCTGTCGAACTCGGTGCCGTCGCGCAGCGTGCCGCGATAGTGCACGCGGACGACGTCGGTGGCCGCCGGGGCCTGCCCGGTGCCGGCAACGAGCTCGGTGTAGACGAGGCCCGAGTCGGTGCGCACCGCGCCGGTGGCTGCGGCAGCAGTGGTGAGATAGGCGGCCGAGGCGACCCTCTCCTTTTCGGCCACGCGCTGCCCGCGTGCCTGCGCGAAGGGCTGCACCCGCGGGCCCCACTCGTCGATGGCCAGGGCCGGCGTGCCGGCGGCGGCTTCGGTGATGGCGCGCTTCAGCACCTCGAGCTCGGCGGCATCGAAGTCGAATGTCTTCAGCGAGCGCTGTACGAGCAGGCCGAGCGCATAAATCGTCTTCTGGTCGTCAGTCATCTCGGCCACCGGCTGGGCCTTCGGGGCAGATGCCGCGCCAGCCGCCTTCGGAGCCGGGGCCTTCGGTGCCGCCGGCTTGGCGGGCGTGGCGGCCTGCGGTGCGCGCGGGGCCGGGGTCGGCTTGGGGGCGGAGGTCTGGGCGAAGGCCAGCGTCGGCAACAGGACGAGTGCGGGCAGGATGCGCATCGGGGGAGCGTACCACCTTTTGCGAGGCGCGCGGGGGACGGCCCCGGGGTCAGCCGACGGGCGGCTCAACCTCCCGCGCACATGCCCACGCGTGCGATGACCTGCGCTGTCGCGACCACCGACTCGCCAGCACGATGTCCTCGCGCACGTCGAGCGGCGCGCCCGGGGCGCGCGTCCAGAAGCCCTCGGGATGATCGCTGATGGCGCGACGGGTCACCGCTACGGCGCGCGCCGGCGGCACCTCGTCGCGGCCCGGGCGGGTGTCACGCCGCTCGCGGGGCAGCGGCAGCTGCGGGCGCTGTCGGGATGACCCGCGCTCAGATTACGGCCGACGCCAGCCACTCTGCCGCAGGCTCGATGGCGACGGCACCGCGCTGTTCCCGGTGGCGCGCATGGCGCATCAGCAGGGTCGCGGTGGCCTCGGGAAAGCGCGCCGCCGTTGCAGCGAAATAGGCTGGCACGGCGGGATCGGACCACTTGGCCTCGATGAGACGCCTCGGCTCGCCACGCTCGCAGATGACGAAGTCGATCTCGCGGCGCTCCTTGTCGCGGATGTAATGCAGGGTGGTCTCGGCGCCCTCGGCGTCGCGGCGCTGCTGGACGGCGGCGTACAGCATGGCGGCGCACGCGTTCTCGAAGCGCGCACCTTCGTCTCCCCGCACAAGGCCGGTGTCGTGCAGATACACCTTCGGTTCTTTCAGCAGCGCCCGCGCAATGTTGCGGAAAAACGGGCGCACCACGAAGACCACATGCAGCGACTCGAGAATCTCGAGGTAGCGCGCAAGGGTGGTGGGCGAGATCTGCAGGTCGCGCGCGATGGAGGCGAGCGACAGCGGCGAGCCGACGCGCTCGCGCAGCAGTTCGACGAACATCCGCATGGCGCGCACCTCGGCGATGCGCGAGAACTCGAGAATGTCGTCGCGCAGGATCCCGTCGAGATACAGGTGCCGCCAGCGCTGCGCATCAGTCTCGGTCTCCGCGAGCAGCGGTTCGGGGAACCCGCCGCGCTGCAGCAGACGCGTGAGCGCCTCGGCCGGGGTCACGCCGGTGCCTTCGATGAACTCGCGCACGGTGACAGGCAGCAGGTGCCACGAGAAGTACCGGCCGGCGAGCGATTCGCCGGCCTGACGGAATGCGTCGAGCCGCGCGCTGCCCGTGACGAGGATCGACTGGCCGGGCGCACGGCCGTCGGCGACCCCTTTGAGCCAATGGCGCCAGTCCTTCATCTTGTGGAGTTCGTCGAAGACGAGCAGCGGCGCGTCAGGCGCCCAGGACTGCGCCAGCATCACGCGGCGGTCGGCCAGGACATCCCAATTGAGTACCTGTGCGCCCGGGTGCCGCGCCGCGATCGCCTTGGCGAGGGTGGTTTTGCCGGCCTGGCGGGGGCCGGACAGGAATACCATCTTGCGCGCCAAGTCGCGCTCGATGAGGGGCTCGATGAGGCGCCGCATGCGACCATCTTGTTTGTGAGTGGAAAAAAGTCAAGACCAAACACCAATCTGTAGCCGTTTGGTCAGCCATCGGAGGCGATGTCAACGCACGGTCCAACCGTGCGGGGCGATAGACACCCGACCAGAACCCCCTCAGGCCGCCAACACCGACACACCTGAGCGGCGGTTCTCTCGGGACTGCCCGAAGAGGTGCCGTACCGCAGCGGAGGTGGGAGATGTACCCACGCCAATGGACTGGTGCCCGATGGCCGTGCCAAGGCATTCCGACGGCCGGAGCGACCTTCCGTTAACGCTGATGCTCCAGCGGCAGGTGGTGGCGGGCCATGTGGTGTGAAGAGTTGGAACGGGCGGCACGAAGGATCCTCTTATCGCGACCTCATGGCCTCGGATGGGTCGCTTCAGTGGGACATGTAACTGTCCCTGACGGGTGTCCCGTGCGTGTCAACGTAGCCAAACACCAGCGTGCCGCCGTTGTCAGGAATTCTCGCGAGGCAATTCAGGCCTCGCCCCTCAACAATGAGAATGGCAGCAGGGCGTCGCGCAACTCGTCGACACCGAGTTCATCTGCGATGATCGTGATCAGGAGGCTGTCCATGATGAAAAGACACGCGTCGACTTCGATCGGATCGAGCCGAGTGTCTGCCTCTGCTGCTCACGCTATGACGCTGGGACCAGCGCGAGCCGACCGGTGTACAGCGCCATGCCGACGACGGCGTCGATGCCGAGGGCGTCGAGGGCGGCGATTTCTTCGAGCGTGGTGATGCCGCCGGCTGCGGTCACGCGCCGTCGGGTGGCCGCCTGCACCGCGGCGATGGCCCCCATGTCGGTGCCCTGCATCAGGCCTTCACGGTCGACGTGCGTATAGAGAAAGCCCCCGCACCACGGCTCGAGGATGCGCACCGCCTCTGCAGGCGTGAGCGGCACGGCCGACGTCCATCCCTGCACCACGACCTGGCCGCCCTTCGCATCGACGGCGGCCTGCCAGCGAACTTCGCCGATGGCCGAGGCGAGCGCCTCGGCGAACGTCACGTCGACCGCCCCCAGGTCCATCGCGCGGAACAGGCGCGAGCCGACAATGACGGCCTGTGCTCCCGCATCGATGAGCGCCTGCGCCCGATCGATGGATCGCACGCCTCCGCCCACGCGGCACGGCAGCGCGGCGGCAATGCGACGCACGAGCGCATCGTTGTCGCCGCGACCCATCGCGGCATCGAGGTCGATGAGCTGCACGACCGGGAATGTCGAGAACCGGCGAATCCACAAGTCGATGTCGTCGGTGGCGATGGCCAGGCGCTCGCCCTGAATCAACTGGACGATGCGGCCCTGCTGGAGGTCGATGGAAGGAATCAGCATGTGCGTGTACGACGGACAGGAATACTTCGGGTCGCCAGCAGTGCCTTGAGGTCGGACACGGTGTGCGACTGAAAGTGGAACATCGATGCAGCCAGCGCTGCGTCGGCGCGCCCCGTGGTGAAGACGTCGACGAAGTGCTCGAGCGTACCGGCACCCCCTGATGCAATCACCGGAATACCGCAGGCCTCGGACATGCAGGACGTCATCTCCAGGTCGAATCCCTGTCCGGTGCCGTCGCGGTCGATTGAGGTGAGCAGGATTTCACCCGCGCCGCGCGCCTCGGCCTCGCGCGCCCACTCGACGGCATCGCGCTGCGTGCGGGCCTGTCCACTGCGTGCATAGACGGCAAAGCGTCCGTCCTGCCGTTTCGCGTCAACCGCAACAACCACGGCCTGGCTGCCATAGCGGGAGGCTAGGGTCGTGATGAGGGCGGGGCTTTCGAGCGCCGCACTGTTGAGGCTGACTTTGTCGGCGCCCGACTCGATGATCGCGGCCGCATCGGCCTCGGTGCGGATGCCGCCGCCCACACACAGCGGGATGAACAGTTCGCTCGCCACGGCACGCACCGTGGCCAGACGGGCCCGGCGTGCTTCGATGGTGGCCGTGACGTCGAGGATGACGACCTCGTCGATGCCCTCGACGTTGTAGCGCCGCGCCAGTGCCGCCGGGTCGCCGGCATCGCGCAGGCCCTCGAAGGTGACGCCCTTGACCACGCGGCCATCGCGGACGTCCAGGCAGGCAATGATGCGCTTAGACAGCACGGTGCCAGTTCCTCAGCAGGCGCAGGCCCACATCGCCAGACTTCTCGGGATGAAACTGCACGGCGGCCACCCGGTCACGTGCCACCACCGCCGAGAACGGCCAGCCATAGGTCGTGCTGGCGACGGTGTCGGCACTGAGGGGTGCCGCGTACGAGTGTGTGAAATAGACCTGGTCACCCGTCTCGATACCCTCGAGCAGCGCCGACGGGCGGCGCATGTCGAGCGAGTTCCATCCCACGTGCGGCACCTTCAGCGCAGACGACGCCGTGGCGCCCTCGCGCGTCGACAGATGCCGGCACTGACCCGGGAAGAGGCCCAGTCCTGGCGTGTCGGGGCTCTCGGTCGAGCCCTCGAACATCCATTGCAGGCCGACACAGATGCCCAGAACGGCCGCGCCCCTGGCCATGGCGGCGCGCAGCGCGGCACGCCACGCCGCATCGATCCGTCCTGTGGCCACGAAGTGGCCCACACCAGGCACGACGATGCCGGAGGCCGACTCGAGCTCGTCGGGGCGCTCGGGGGTGACCGGGGATGCGCCGACCGCGATCAGGGCCTTGCGTACTGAGGCCAGGTTGCCCGCTCCATAGTCAATCAGCGCAATCACAACAGCTCCTTCGTACTCGGCAGCATCGTCGCCAGCCGTGCATCGACGGCGCAGGCGGTGCGCAGCGCCCGTGCGAAGGCCTTGAAGCAGGCTTCGATCTTGTGATGCGACGAGCGGCCGTACAGCACCTTGATGTGCACGTTGGCGCGTGCGCCCATGGCGAAGCC
The DNA here is from genome assembly GCA_964643765.1 of uncultured Bifidobacteriaceae bacterium. Lineage (GTDB taxonomy): Bacteria > Acidobacteriota > Vicinamibacteria > Vicinamibacterales > UBA2999 > VFZN01. Next base: position 339,191 of record CAZXTM010000002.1, read on the forward strand.
TTCGAAGAAGTCGTGCACCAGCTCGCCCTGCAGGTCGCCTACGAGGCGCGTGCGGACGAGTGTGCGGACGACCGTGTGCGGGCGGCCGCCGAGGTCGATGGCGGCCAGGGCGAGCGTCTCGTCCATTGCCATGATGAACGAGCCGGCGCGGTGGATGCCGCGGCGATCGCCGAGGGCCTGCGAGATGGCCTCGCCGAGCACGATGCCCACGTCCTCGACGGTGTGGTGCTGATCGACATCGAGGTCGCCCTGTGCATCAACGACCAGGTCGAATCCGCCGTGGCGTGCCACGAGGTCGAGCATGTGGTCGAGGAAGCGGATGCCCGTGTGGTTCCGGAACTGCCCGGTGCCGTCGAGCGATAGCTCGAGCCTGATGCGGGTCTCACGGGTCTGGCGATCTATCGTGGCGCTGCGCATAGGTCCTCGAGCGCCGCGAGGGCGCGATTGGTGTGGGTCAGCAGTCCGGTTGTGAGGCGGAAGCAGCGGGGGCACGAGGGATCGGCCGAGCGGTCGCGCACGCGGATGCCACCCGCGCGCAGGCCGTCGATCAGCATCCGATACCGTTCGCCGCCATCGATCAGCACGAAGTTGCCCGCGCTGGGCCAGCAGCGCAGGCCCAGCCGTCCGCACACCTCGTAGGTGCGCTGGCGTGACTGGCGCACCTGGTCGACGTAGGCGAGGCGATATCCGTCGTGCTGCAGCGCCGTCTCGAGGGCCGTGACGGCCGGTGTGCTGAGCGTGAAAATGGGCGTGGCCTGCTTCATCGGTGCCAGCAGACGCGGCGCTCCGATGAGAGCGCCGATGCGCAGGCCGGCGAGGCCGTAGGCCTTCGAGAATGTCCGTCCGACGATGGCGTTGGGCAGGGACGGCAGGGCACTGATGCACGAGGCCTGACCGAAATCCTGATAGGCCTCGTCGATGAGCACGAGGGCATGCGGCGCTTCGGCACAGACCTGTGCGATGGCGTCGAGTGGCACCTCTGTGCCCGTGGGATTGTGTGGCGTGTTGAGGATGATGAGGCGCGTCTGTGGCGTGATCGCGTCGAGCACCGCCTGCCGTGGAAACTGGAAGTCGGGGCCAGCGGGCACGATGACCGCATCAGCCTGCATGGCTGCCGCGGCCTGCAGGTAGGGATCGAAGACCGGCGTGACGACGATCATCTCGCGCCGGGCGTGTGGCGTCGCTGCACCGGGAGCCTGGGGCAGACCTGCGTGAGGCCGCAGGCCGAGGCAGGCGATGGCCGCCACGAGGATGCCCTCGTCAAGTCCGTTGGTCAGCAGCACCTCATCCGGCTGCACGCGGAAGCGCGCGGCGACGGCCCGGGTCAGCGCGGCCGTGTCTGGATAGCAGGCCAGCTGCGCAGCCGTCAGGGCCTGCAGGGCCGCGGCCACCTCAGGGGCGCAGCCTCCGGTGTGTTCGTTGAGATCGAGCCTGAGCTCGGTACCCTGCGGCGCGGGGGTGGCGTTCATGCGTTCCTCCGTGGGGCCACGCGGGCCTCGATGCTGCGGGCGTGGCCCTCGAGGCCTTCGGCGCGGGCCAGCGTGGTGACCGTGGGCGCGAGCCGTCGCAGTGCGCTGGCCGTGGCGCGCTGTACGGTGACGAGGCGCACGAAGTCTGCGGCCGACAGACCACCGCGGAAGCGGGCCGCCCCCGACGTGGGCAGCACATGGTTGGATCCAAGGGCATAGTCGCCGGCGACCTGCGCCGTCCACGCTCCGACGAAGATGGCCCCGGCGCACGTGACCTGTGCCGCCGTCGCCTCGTTCTCGACGACGAGATGTTCGGCGGCGGCCGCATTGACGAGGGCGATGGCCTCGCGTGCGGAGCGGCACACGATGACGCCGCCGTGGCGGGCGAGTGCCGTGCGGGCGGGTCCGCGTGCCGGCAGCTGCCCGGCCACTTCGCGGGCAATCTGTGTGGCCAGCCGTCGGCTGGTGGTGATGGCAATGGCCCGCGCATCGGGATCGTGCTCGGCCTGCGCAATGAGGTCGGCGGCCACCCACGCCGGGGGCGTGTCGCGCACGAGGGTCACAATCTCTGACGGGCCCGCATAGAAGTCGATGCCGCACTCACTGGCGACGATCGCCTTGGCCGCCGACACCCATCGGCTGCCAGGGCCGACGATCTTGTCGACGCGCGGTATCGACTCGGTGCCATAGGCGAGAGCGGCCACCGCCTGCGCGCCACCGACCTGATACAGCCGATCGACCCCGGCCTCGAGCGCCGCCGCAAACACGGTGGCATCGGGCCTGGGGCACACGACCACGATCTCCGAGACGCCCGCCACGCGTGCGGGCACCACCGACATGAGCAGCGACGAGGGCAGCGGATAGCGGCCGGCGGGCACATAGCACCCGACGCGCGCCAGCGGCATCACGCGCTGCTCGACCGACAGCCCCGGCGTCGGGCTCACGCGCACCGGTCGCGGCACCTGCGCGCGCGCGACCGTGCGCAGGTGGCTGGCTGCCGACGCGATGGCACGTCGCACGTCGGGCCCGACGCGCGCGGCTTCGGCGATCCATCGATCGCGGGGAACTTCGACGGGGCCATCGAGTCCGTCGAGCCGGCGGGCATAACGCACGAGCGCGGCGTCGCCTCCGCGCCGCACGGCCTCGACGATGCGCAGGGCGCCTGCCTCGGTGCGGCGAACGCGGTGGCGGGTGGCGGCCAGCAGGCCGTCGACGGCGTCTGTGTCGCGGGAATCGATGATGCGCAGCATGGCTAGACCACGATCTTGTTGAGGGGGTATTCGACGATGCCCTGGCCGCCGGCGGCCTTGAGGCGGGGGATCAGGTCGCGCACCGTCTTCTCTTCGAGAATCGTGTTGACGGCCACCCAGGCCGGATCGCTCAGCGCGCTGACGGTGGGCTGCTGCAGGGCGGGCAGCAGCGACAGCACCTGCGGCAACTGCTGGCTCGGCACGTTGAGCATGAGGCCCACGCGTCCCTGCGCGTGGATGGCGGCGCTCAGCAGCAGAGCGAGGTTCTCGATCTTCTCGCGCTTCCGCGGGTCGGCCAGGGCGGCCGCGTTAGCCACCAGCTGCGTGCGCGATTCAAGGATGGTGTCGAGAATCCGCAGGCGATTGGCGCGCAGGGTCGACCCGGTTTCAGTCGCCTCGACAATGCCGTCGGCCAGCACGGGAGGCTTGACCTCGGTGGCGCCCCACGAGAACTCGACGTCAACCGACACGCCCTGACGCGTGAAGTAATCGCGTGTGACGCGCACCAGTTCAGTGGCGATGCGGCGGCCCTCGAAGTCGCGGACGGTGCGGAAGGGCGAGTCATCCGGCGCGGCCAGCACCCAGCGCACGGTGCCGAAGCTCTGCTTGGCGTAGACGAGATCGGCCACGGGAATCAGGGGCGGTTGCTCGGGGTGGCCAAGCTCGTGCTCGCGCACCCAGTCGAGCCCGGTGAGGCCCGCATCGAGCACGCCATCGGCGACGTAGCGCGCCATCTCCTGCGCACGGATGAGCATGCACGACATCTCGGGGTCGTCGATCGTCGGGAAGTACGATCGTGAACTCACGATGAGCTGGTAGCCGGCGCGACGAAACAGGTCGACGGTCGACTGCTCGAGCGAACCCTTGGGAATGCCCAGCTTGAGCGTCATGAAGCGGCTCCTGCCGAGACGGCTGCGGCGCAGGGCCATTCGGTGGTGAAGCACGACCGCGTGCCGGTGTGGCACACCAGACCGTCGCCTTCCCGTTCCACCCGCACCAGCACCGTGTCATCGTCGCAGTCGGTGAGGATCTGGCGGACGGCGAGCCGGTTTCCTGAGGTTTCGCCCTTGGTCCAGAGCGTCTGGCGCGAGCGGCTGTAGAAGGTGACATAGCCGGTGTCGCGCGTGCGCTGCCAGGCCTCGTCGTTCATGAAGCCGACCATCAGCACCTCGCCGCTCGTGCTGTCCTGCACAACGGCGGGGATGAGGCCGTCCAACTTGCTGAAATCCATCATGCGCTCCGGAGTCCTGACACTGAAGGGCGGGGTTCCGGACTCGAGGGAGCGCACCGCCACGGCACAAAGCAAAAGGCCCGCTGGTGTCCCAGCGGGCCTGTGCGTGAAACGGTGTGTGTCTGTTCAGAAACGTGTTACGCGCGCATGCCGACCGGGCCATTCAGCGAATGGTGATGGTGATGGCGATGGACGTGCGACACGAACGACACAGTGACGGCAGGATAGCGCGAAGCGGACGCCTGATGCAACCTGCAGCGAGCCGCGACCGCGCGAGGCGCTGGTTGCGAGCCCGCCCTGTGTGGTGATCGATCGAGAAACATCAGCGGCTGCCGGCCTGGGGCATGGCCTTCCGCGGAAGCTTGTCGGGCGTGTTGGCTGCATGCCACGCGAAGACGGCCGCAATGGCACCCTGCTGCGTGAGATCGTCGCGCTGCACGTGATCGTAGGTGTCCATGTTCGAGTGGTGCGTGCGCGACTGGTACTCGAGGCGCTCCTGGATGAACTGGAACCCCGGCAGGCCGGCCTGGTCAAAGGGCACGTGGTCGGTCGAGCCGACGCTGCGCGGGCTGACGGCCTTGAAGCCGAGATCCTTCACCGTTTCGCCCCATTGCTCGAACATCCGGATGGCGCCGAGGTTGCCCTGCCCCCACACGCCGACGATGCGGCCGGTGCCGTTGTCGAGGTTGAAGTAGGCGGCGAGCGAGGCGTGCGCGGGCTTCGGCGTGTTCGTTGCGGCATCGTGGAAGTGGCGGTTCACATAGGCGCGCGCCCCGAGCAGGCCCTGCTCCTCGCCGGCCCAGAGGGCCACGCGGATGGTGCGGCGGGGCTTGAGGCCCAGCGTCTGGATGACGCGCACGGCTTCCATCATGGCCGCCGAACCGGTGGCGTTGTCGGTGGCGCCGCCTGCATATGGATAGCTGTCGAGGTGGGCGCCGAGCAGCACGACTTCGTGGGCGAGATCGGTGCCGGGAATCTCGGCGATGGTGTTGATGCCGTTGCCCTCGGGATGGGTTTCCGGATGGAACGTGGCCTGGATGTTCACCTCGAGTCGCACGGGCTGCCCGCGGTCGATGAGCCGGATGATGCGGTTGTAGTGCTCGACGGCCAGCGTGGCCGAGGGAATGGGCACGAAGGCCTTCGGATCGCGGCTGCCGCCATTACCGGGGAAGATGGTGCCGCCGTCAACGCGCTGCTGCATCCACGACAGGTCGCTGCCGCCCGGCGTTTCGTCGCTGTCGCTGCCGCGCTCGAGGAGCACGGCGGCGCCCTCGGCGACGAGGAAGCGCTGCACCTGAGTGGCGAAGGCCTGGAAGGCGCGCATCTGCTCGACGACACGGGCCGGCGGCGGGGCCGGTGATGACAGTGGGGTCTGCATGGCCTCGGCCCACTCGGCGTCGCCCATGCGGAGAATCAGGCGGCCCTCGAGCATGCGCACGGCGCGCACGGGCTGCATGACGACGATCCTGCCGCGCAGCTGCCCACGGTAGGCTGCCAGCTCGGCTTCATTCGTGGCCTTCAGGTAGACGACGTCCGAGGTGACCGGCCCGCTCGTGGAGGGGGAATACCAGCGCGGCTGGCCGATGAGGGCCTGCGTCTGCGGCGTCAGCAGGTGTGCGGAAAAGCGGTCGATGGTCCAGCCCTGGCCGAAGGCGAAGCGCTCCTGGTGCACGTTGGTGAGGCCCCACGCGGTGAACTGCTTCATGGCCCACTGCGAGGCCTGCTCGAAGGCCGGGGTGGCCGTGGCGCGCGGTCCGTAGACCTCGGAGAGCCACCAGACGTGATCCATGGCCTGCGACCGCTGGATGGCTTCGGTGCGGATGCGGCCGATGGTGGCCAGATCGAGCGGATCGGGTGCCGGCGCAGGAGCTGCGGCCGCGGCCGGACGCGGCGCGGTCGCCGGGCGCGGGGTCTGGGCCGACACCGGCGCAAGAGAGAGGGCAATCAGCAGCAGCACAAGCAGGCGTGTCATGGGCGTCGGTCTCCCTGGGACGAATATCGCAGTCGGGTGATCTTCGCACAGGCCCGTCCTGCCTTCGTCCCTCCCCGGGTCGGGTGCTGCGAGGAGCCGACGTAGAATCGACACCTGCGATGAGGAGACGAGCCTGGCTGCACGCCTTCGTGATGACGGGACTGCTCGCGGTGGCCGCGCCTGCGGGAGCGCAGCCGCGGCTGACGGTCAGCGTGGCCTCGAGCCTGGCCGACGTGATGGGACAGGTCGTGTCGGCGTGGCGTGCGCGGGGTGGCGGCGAGGTCGCCATCAACGCGGGTGGGTCGAACGTGCTGGCGCGCCAGATCGTGCAGGGTGCGATGGTCGACGTGTTCTTCAGCGCCGACGCATCGCAGATGCGCGTGGCGGCCGCCTCGGGCCGGCTGGTGGACGGATCGGTGCGGGTGCTGCTGACCAACCGGCTGGTGGTGATTGTGCCGGCACGTGCGGCGCAGACACGGCTGATGCCGGCCGACCTCACGCTGCCCCGGGTGCGGCGCGTGGCCATCGGGCAGCCCGACAGCGTGCCCGCCGGCGTGTATGCGCGGCAGTGGCTCGAGGCACAGGGGGTGTGGCAGGGTGTGCTGCCGAAGGTGGTGCCGGCCCTCACGGCGCGGGCGGCCCTGGCGGCCGTGGCGGCGGGTCGGGCTGACGCGGGGATCGTCTTTGCGACCGACGCGCGGACGAGTATCGACGTGCGGGTGGCCTATGACGTTCCCCCGGCCGAGACACCCGGCATCGTGTATCCGGTCGCGGTGCTGCGCACGCCCCGGCAGGCCGAGGCGACGCGCTTCGTGGCGTTCCTGCAGTCACCCGAGGCACGGGCGATCTTCGAGGCGGCCGGTTTTGGCGTGAGGGCCGACTAGCCCATGGATGTGCCGCTGTGGTCGACGGCGCTCTTCACCGCGCTGATGGGGCTGGTGGCGACCGTCGTGGCCCTGCCGCTGGCACTGGGCGTGGCGTGGCTGCTGGCCCGGCACCACTTCCCCGGAAAGCCCCTGGTGGAAACACTGGTGGCCCTGCCCCTGGTGCTCCCTCCCGTGGCGACCGGCTATCTGCTGCTGCAGATGCTGGGCGCCGATGCCGTGGTCGGGCGCCTGCTTGATGCCCTCGGCATCGAGGTGGTCTTCACCTGGAAGGCCGTGGTGCTGGCGATGGTGGTGATGAGCCTGCCCCTGCTGGTGCTGACCCTGCGCACGGGCTTCGAGCAGATTGACCGGCGCTATGAACAGGTCGCGGCCACGCTGGGGGCCTCCCCCTGGCGCGTGTGGCTGACGGTGACGCTGCCGCTGGCGCGTCGCAGCGTGGTGGTGGCCGCGCTGCTGGGCTTTGCCCGGGCGCTCGGCGAGTTTGGTGCCACCATCGTGGTCGCCGGCGGCATCCCCGGGCAGACGCAGACGCTGGCCGTGGCGATGTTCACCTTCATCGAGTCGGGCCGCGACGCCGAGGCGCGCACGCTGCTGTGGATGTCGCTTGCGCTCGCCGGCCTGTCAGTGCTGGCGGCTCAGCTGCTGCAGCGTCGCGGAGGACGATCGTGAGCGTGTTTGCCTGCGAGGTGCAGCTCACGCAGGGCGCCTTCACCCTGGAGGTCGCCCTGTCGAGTGACGCACGCGTGCTCGGCCTGGCCGGGCCCTCGGGCAGCGGCAAGACGACGCTGCTCGAGATGCTGGCCGGGCTTCGGCGTCCGTCGCGCGGACGCATCGAGGTCGGCGGCATCGTCGTGTTCGACACGACACGCCGGATGGACGTGCCGGCCCACCTGCGGCGCGTGGGCTATGTGCCGCAGGACGGGGCCCTGTTTCCCCACATGACCGTGCAGGCGAACGTGCTCTATGGGGCGGGTGGCGTGCCGGGGCGGACCAGGGCGCTCGCAGCGTCCGGCGGGACCGCCGTGCACGACGACCCCGAGCCGTTGGCGGCCGTCAAAGACGAAGCGCGCCGCCTGTCTGCGCGGCCGACGCTGGCCTCGGTGGCCGACGCGCTCGACATCACGGCGCTGCTGCCGCGGCCGGTGACGCAGCTGTCGGGCGGCGAGCGCCAGCGCGTGGCCCTCGCGCGGGCGCTGATGGCACGTCCGCGACTGCTGCTGCTCGACGAACCGCTGAGCGGCGTTGACAAAGCCCGCAAGCGCACCATCCTGCCCTACCTGCGCGCGCTGCGTGACCAGTGGGACGTGCCGATGGTGTACGTGAGCCATGACGCCGAAGAGCTGGCCCTGCTGGCCGACGAGGTGTGCCTGCTCGAGGGCGGCCGCGTGGTGCCATCCGGCCACGGCGATTCCGTGCAGGACTGACGTCGGCCCCGCGCTAGAATCGGCCGCATGCCGACCCACTGGATTGCCGCCCTCGCGCTGGCCTCGGCCGGCGCGCTGCTGTCTGCGCAGGCACCTGCGCCTGCCGCCGATCCCAGCCGCCGCTGGCTGTCGCTTGGCGATTTCCGGCTTGAGAGCGGCACGGTGCTGCGCGAGGCGCGCGTGGCGTATGCGACATTCGGCACGCTCAACGCTGCGAAAGACAACGTGATTCTGGTGCCGTCGTATTACGGCGCCGATTATCACGGCTATGACTTTCTCGTGGGGCCGGGCAAGGCTCTCGACCCGTCGCGGCATTTCATCGTGCTGACCGAGATGTTCGGCAACGGATTCTCCTCGTCGCCCAGCAACACAGCAGCGCCGCAGGACGGCCCCGATTTTCCCGCCATTGCCATCCGCGACAACGTGGAAGCCTCGCGTCGCGTGCTGCAGCACCTGGGCGTGACGCGGCTGAAGGCCGTGGCGGGCTTCTCGATGGGCGCCGAGCAGGCGTTCCAGTGGGCCGTCTCACACCCCGACATGATGGAGGCCATCATCCCGTGGTGCGGCACGGCGAAGACCTATCCGCACGGCATCGCGCGGCTGCAGAGTGCCATCGACGCGCTGACCGCCGACCCGGCATTCGATCGCGGCCACTATCGCACGCCGCCGGTAGCGGGCATGCGTGCGTGGTCGTCGCACTGGGCCTCGTGGGTGTGGTCGCAGGAGTGGTGGCGGCGCGAGCTCTACAAGCCGCAGCAGCAGACCGTTGAGCAGGTGATTGCCACGCGTGCCGAGCGGGACCGGCTGCGCGATCCCAACAACCTCATCCTGCATGCGCGCACGTGGCAGGCGCACAACGTGGGCGACACGCCGGGCTTTGGCGGCGACCATGAGCGGGCGCTGCGCTCGATTCGGGCGCGGGTGCTGTACATGCCGTGCGAGACCGATCTCTACTTTCCGATCGGCGATGCACGCTACGAACAGCAGTTCCTCGCGCGGTCGACCTTCACGCCGATTCCGTCGCTCTGGGGACATGCGGCCGGCGGGGGCAGCCATCCGCCCGATGCCGCCTTCATCAACGACGCCATCCGCGCGTTTCTCGAGCCCTGACGCCGGGCCGTCGGCCCGGGCAGTACGGTAGGATGCGCGCCATGCGTGCTGTCTGGATGGTGCTGTTTGTCCTCGGGCTGTCGGCGTCGGCCGGCGCTCAATCGTCCACATCCCTGCCGCTTGTCCGGGTCATTGCGACCGGCGGCACCATCGCCGGGGTGCAGGATGCGCCCGGCACGCTCGGTGCCTACCGGGCGGGCACGCGCAGCGTGGCCGACATCGTGCAGAGCGTGCCCGAATTGACCAAGTTCGCGCGCATCGAGACCGAGCAGTTCTCGAATGTGGCCAGCACCGAGATCATGCCGGCGCAGTGGCTCGCCCTGTCGCGCCGCATCAACGAGGAACTGGCCCGCACGGATCTTGATGGCGTCGTGGTCACCCACGGCACCGACCGCCTCGAGGAAACGGCGTTCTTCCTCTACCTCACCATCAAGTCAGACAAGCCCGTCGTCATTGTCGGGTCGCAGCGACCGGCCACGGGCATCAGCCCCGACGGCCCGATCAACCTGCTGTCGGCCGTGCGCACGGCCGGGGCACAGGATGCGCGCGGCATGGGCGTGATGGTGGTGATGGACGACCGCATCCTCTCGGCCAGGGAGTCGCGGAAGATCTATCCCCGCACGGGCGGATTCAGCGGCGGCGAGATGGGCATGCTGGGCGTGGTGGGCGGAGGCGGTCCCGAGTTTTTCTTCCGGCCGGTGCGCCGGCACGGCGCCGAGACCGAGTTCGACGTGACGCGCATCACGGCGCTGCCGACCGTCGAGCTGGTGTATTCGTATCCGGGCGGTGCCGGTCCGAGGCTGGGTCCCGACACGGTGGGCGTGGTGGTCACCAGCACGGGCTTTTCGCCCAGCGAGCGTGACGCGTTCCTCGAGGTGCGCAAGCGAGGCGTGGTGATGGCGCAGGTGTTCCCGAGCGGCGAGCACGTGCCGGGTGGATCCGGCGGCGGTGGCCAGGGCGGAGGAGCGCAGGGACAGGCACCGCTGCCGCCCATCGTCAGCGTGCAGCACCTGCTGCCGCAGAAGGCGCGCATTCTGCTGATGCTGGCGCTGACGCGGACGAAGGATGCGCGCGAGGTGCAGCGCATCTTC
>CAZXTM010000003.1:0-205103 GCA_964643765.1 uncultured Bifidobacteriaceae bacterium
AGTCACAGCCTTCCAAGCTGTTGGTCGCGGGTTCGATCCCCGTCTCCCGCTCCATGCCGATGTAGCTCAGTTGGCAGAGCACGTCCTTGGTAAGGACGAGGTCACCGGTTCGATCCCGGTCATCGGCTCCAGTGTGCAGCGGTAAGGCGTCCGGGTGCCTTACTGCGAACGGCAGGGCAGGGCACCCGGGTGAACAGTCACGACGCCGGCACGGTGCCGGACCGTCAGTCCTTGAGGAAGCGAAGAGCGAGTCATGGCGAAAGAGAAATTTGATCGGTCCAAACCACACGTCAACGTTGGCACGATTGGCCACATCGACCACGGAAAGACCACGCTGACCGCGGCGCTGACGAAGGTCGCCGCCGACAAGGGGTGGGCGAAGTTCGTGCCGTACGACGAGGTCGCCAAGGCGTCCGAGTCGCAGGGGCGCCGTGACGACACCAAGATCCTCACGATCGCCAGCAGCCACGTCGAGTATGCGACGGCCAACCGTCACTACGCGCACGTCGACTGCCCGGGCCACGCTGACTACATCAAGAATATGATCACGGGTGCGGCCCAGATGGACGGCGCCATCCTCGTGGTGAGCTGCGTCGACGGCCCGATGCCCCAGACCAAGGAGCACGTGCTGCTGGCCAAGCAGGTGAACGTGCCCTACATCGTGGTGGCGCTCAACAAGGTCGATGCGGTGGAAGACACCGAGCTGGTCGACCTGGTCGAGATGGAAGTGCGCGAGCTGCTCAACGGCTACGGCTTCCCTGGCGACTCGGTGCCCGTGGTGCGCGTGTCGGCCCTCAAGGCCCTCAACGGCGAGCCCGAGGGTGTCGAAAGCATCGTCAAGCTGATGGAGGCGCTCGATGCCTACATCCCGCTGCCCGAGCGCGAAGTCGACAAGCCGTTCATGATGCCGATCGAAGATGTGTTCTCGATCTCGGGCCGTGGCACGGTGGTGACCGGCCGCGTCGAGCGCGGACGCGTCAAGGTGGGCGAGGAAATCGAGATCGTCGGCTTCAAGCCCACCGAGAAGAAGGTGGTCACCGGCGTCGAAATGTTCCGCAAGCTGCTGGACGAGGGCGTCGCCGGCGACAACATCGGCGTGCTGCTCCGCGGTGTGGAAAAGGCCGACATCGAGCGTGGCCAGGTGCTGGCCAAGCCCGGATCGATCAAGCCGCACACCAAGTTCAAGGCCGAGGTCTACGTGCTGTCCAAGGAAGAGGGCGGCCGCCACACCCCGTTCTTCAACGGCTACCGTCCGCAGTTCTACATCCGCACGACGGACGTGACCGGCACGCTCAAGCTCGGCGACGGCGTCGAGATGATCATGCCGGGCGACAACACGCAGATCACGGCCGAGCTGATTGCGCCGGTGGCCCTGGAACAGGGCGCCCGGTTCGCCATCCGCGAGGGTGGCCGCACCGTCGGTGCGGGCACGGTGACCGAGATTATCGAGTAAGCAGACTGCGGAACGGGGGGCACCGGCCACTGGCTGGTGCCCTGCCGTGCCGTCGCGGGTCAGCGGGATACACCCCATGAGAGACATCATTCAGATGGCGTGCGGCGACTGCAAGCGCCGGAATTACAGCACGACCAAGAACAAGAAGAAGACGACCGAGCGGGTAGAGCTCAGCAAGTACTGCCGGTTCTGCCGGAAGCATACGCCGCACAAGGAACAGAAGTAGCGCGTCGGATGCGACGGTCGGGGCAGATGCCCCGAGGTACAGGCCAGTAGCTCAATTGGTAGAGCACCGGTCTCCAAAACCGGGGGTTGGGGGTTCGAGTCCCTCCTGGCCTGCCACACTTCATAGCGGTTGAGGACCAGGGCATTGGCAACTGAGACGGTAGAACAGACACACGACGCATCGGGCAGCCCCTCGGGACAGTCGGGTCGCGTCGGCGGGTTCTTCGCCGATGTGCAGGCGGAGATGAAGCGGGTCACCTGGCCGTCGCAGCGCGAGGTCAGCGCGACCACCATTGTCGTCATCGCGACATCGGTGATCTTCGGGCTGTATCTCTTCGGGGTCGACCTGCTCATCAGCCGCGGCGTGCAGTGGGTGCTGCAGCGCTTCGGGGCAGGTGGCGCATGAGCGACAGCGGCAAGCAGTGGTACATCGTGCACACCTATTCCGGCTTTGAACGGAAGGTGGCCGAGTCGCTGGCCGACCGCGCGAAGGCGTATGGCCTGACCGACGACATTGGCGAGATTCTGGTGCCGAGCGAAGACGTCATCGAGATGCGCGGCGGTCGAAAGGTTGTGACCACCAAGAGGATTCTCCCCGGGTACATCCTGGTCGAGATGCACATGACCGATAACGCGTGGCATGTGGTCAAGAACACGCCCAAGGTCACCGGCTTTGTCGGGCCCGGCTCGAAGCCGCATCCGCTGACCAAGGAAGAAGTCGACCACGTGCTCGAGCAGGTGCGCACGGCCGCGGAGAAGCCAAAGCCGAAGTACTCGTTCGACCGGGGCGATCAGGTGCGCATCAACGAGGGGCCGTTTGCCAGCTTCAATGGCGTGGTCGACGAGGTCAACCCCGACAAGAACACGCTGAAGGTCATGGTGACCATTTTCGGCCGCTCCACGCCAGTGGAACTCGATTTCCTCCAGGTGGAGAAGCTCTGAGCCCCCTGGCGGGCTGAAAGCGAACAGTAGATTATGGCGAAGAAAGTTCAAGGCTTCGTGAAGCTCCAGATTCCGGCGGGCAAGGCCACGCCGGCCCCGCCGGTCGGCACGGCCCTCGGTCCGCACGGGGTGAACATCATGGACTTCTGCAAGGCGTTCAACGCGCGGACCGCGAAGGACGAGGGGCTGATCATTCCGGCGGTGGTGACGATCTATTCCGATCGGTCGTACACCTTCATCACGAAGACCCCGCCGGCTCCGGTGCTGCTCAAGCGCGCAGCCAACATCGCCAAGGGATCGGCGGTGCCGAACAAGAACAAGGTAGGCACGATTACGGCTCAGCAGGTCGAGGAGATCGCAAAGCTGAAGATGCCCGATCTGAACTGCGAGTCTCTCGAGGCGGCAGTGAAGACCGTGGCGGGCACAGCCCGGTCGATGGGACTCGACGTCATCCAGTAAGGCGTTTATGGCTACTCACGGCAAGAAATATTCGGCGGCAAAGCAACAGGTCGAGGACCGGCCGTATGCACTGGACGAGGCGCTTCCGCTGGTCCAGAAGCTCAAGTTCGCGAAGTTCGACGAGACGGTGGCCCTGTCCATCCGGTTGGGGGTCGATCCCAAGCACGCTGATCAGATGGTGCGCGGCACAGTCGTGCTGCCGCACGGTCTCGGCAAGTCGAAGCGTGTGGTGGTGATCGCGAGTCCCGACAAGCAGAAAGACGCCCTCGAGGCCGGGGCCGACGTGGTCGGCGGCGACGAACTGGTGGACCGCATCGCCGGCGGATGGGTCGACTTCGAGGCCGTGGTGGCGACACCCGACATGATGCGTGCCGTCGGCAAGCTGGGCAAGGTGCTCGGGCCCCGTGGCCTGATGCCGAACCCCAAGACCGGCACGGTCACCCCCAACGTGGCGCAGGCCGTGACGGAAATCAAGGCCGGCAAGGTCGAGTTCCGCGTCGACAAGACGGGCATCGTGCATGCCCCGGTCGGCAAGGTCTCGTTCCCGGCCCAGAACCTGATTGAAAACGCTTCGGCACTGCTCGACAGCATCGTCCGGGCGAAGCCCTCGGCCGCCAAGGGCAAGTATCTGAAGAGCATCACGGTGTCCTCCACGATGGGGCCCGGGGTGCGCATCGATGAGACCGGCGTGGAAGCCGCCGCGAAGCGCTAGGCGCGGGGGAGACGACAAGAATCATGGCAGTCACACGAGCCGACAAGGCAGCCGAACTGGCCGCGCTGGAGGGTCTCTTCCAGGGGGCCGATGCGGCAGTGCTCATCGATTTTACGGGCATCAACGTGCCGCAGGTGACCGAACTGCGGCGCGAACTGCGCAAGGCGAAGGCCGAGTATCGCGTGGTGAAGAACACGCTGGCCAGACGCGCGCTGGCCGGGACGCCGTATGCCGTCCTGACCGCACATTTTGAGGGCACGACAGCCGTGGCCTACACCGGTGAAGACCCGGTGGGGCTGGCCAAGACGCTGACGACCTTCATGAAGACCGCCCCGACGCTGAAGATCAAGGCGGCGGTGGTGCAGGGGCAGGCCATCAAGCCTGCCGAAGTCACCGACCTTGCGAACATGCCGGGCAAGCCCGAGCTGTACGCGCAGCTGCTCTCCGTGCTGCAGGGCCCGGCCACCAGTCTGGTGCGGGTGCTGAGCGCGGTGCCGCGGGATCTGGTGAGCGTGCTCTCGCAGGCCGAGCAGCAGCGCAAGGGATAGCAGGTGGCCGGGGGCCGTCAGGCGCCGGCTGACAGGTGTGAAGTGGGCAGCAGTTCTTAAGGAGCAGAGTGCAATGGCCGAAGTGAACCAGCAGCAGGTGATCGACTACATCAAGGGCATCAGCGTGATCGAGCTGTCGCAGCTCGTCAAGGCGCTCGAGAGCGAACTTGGCGTGACCGCGGCGGCCGCGATGCCGATGATGGGCATGCCGATGATGGCCGGCGGGGGCGCCGCGGCGCCGGCGGCTGAGGAGCAGACCGAATTCACGGTGACGCTGACCGATGCCGGGGCGAACAAGATCAACGTCATCAAGGTAGTGCGTGAAGTGACCAGCCTGGGCCTGAAGGAAGCCAAGGACCTGGTGGAGGGCGCGCCGAAGTCCATCAAGGAAGGCGTGACGAAGGACGAGGCCCAGGCCATCAAGAAGAAGTTCGAAGAGGCCGGCGCCAAGGTCGAGGTCAAGTAGCCTCCGACCGTCCGAACGTGAGATACGGGCACCGGGAAGGGCTCCGGTGCCCGGCGTGTCTTTGGCGTGGCCCCGAACCTTGAGCACAGCATGTACAGCCTTCCGAAGAACGTCTACCGTGAGCGCAGGGATTTCTCGAAGATCAAGACCACGGTTCCGATTCCGAACCTGATCGAGATCCAGAGGAAGAGCTATGAGCGCTTCCTGCAGATGAACCGGCTCCCCGCCGAGCGCGAGGATCAGGGCCTGCAGTCGGTGTTCAAGTCGGTGTTCCCGATCAGCGACTTCCGGGAGAACTCGTCGCTCGAGTTCATCGAGTATTCCATCGGCAACTGGGAGTGCAAGTGCGCCAAGCTGCAGGGGTTGCAGCACCTGCGGCAGCCCTGCAAGACCTGCGGGCACACGCTGATCTGCGATCCCTACACCGACAAGGACGTGCTGTGCCCGCAGTGCGGCGACGGCAACCACGCGCGCGGGGACGTCTGTGACATCTGCGGCCACACCGTGGCCCTCAAGCTGAAGTACGACGTCGACGAGTGTCAGGAGCGCGGCATGACCTATGCCGTGCCGCTCAAGGTCACCATCCGCCTCGTCGTCTGGAACAAGGATCCCGAAACCGGGGTCAAGACCATCCGCGACATCAAGGAGCAGGAGGTCTACTTCGGCGACATCCCGCTGATGACTGACAACGGGACGTTCATCATCAACGGCACCGAGCGCGTCATCGTGTCGCAGCTGCACCGGTCGCCCGGTGCGTTCTTTCATTCCGAAGACAAGTCGCTTTACGTGGCCCAGGTCATCCCGTACCGCGGGTCGTGGGTCGAGTTCGAGTACGACGCCAAGGGCCTGCTCTACGTCCGCATCGACCGCAAGCGCAAGTTCCTCGGGTCGGTCTTTTTGCGTGCGCTCGGCCTGCGCGCCGTCGACGACATCATCCGGACGTTCTACGGGGTCGAGACGCTGCCGCTGCGCGGCAACAGTGTCCACTGGCCCGTGGGCGACTCTCTGGTCGGCCAGCGCGTGCGGCGCGAGGTCAAGGCCGGGGCCGTCACCATCAACGAGGGCAAGAAGGTCACCCGGAACCACATCGAGGGCCTGCGCCAGGCCGGTGTGACCGACGTCGAGGTGACCGATGAGGCCCTGCAGGGGGCCTTCACGGCCACTGATCTGGTTGATCCATCGACCGGCGAAGTGCTGATCGAGGCCAACGAGGAGCTGCAGCCCCGCATCGTGGCGCTGGCGCATGAGAAGGGCATCGCGGCCCTCTCGGTCTTCTTCCCCGAGAAGGACGACCTTGGCCCCATCCTGGCCCAGACGCTCAAGAAGGATCCGATTCGCACGCACGAAGAGGCGCTGATCGAGATTTACCGCCGACTCCGCCCGGGCGATCCCCCGACACTCGACAGCTCCCGCACGCTGTTTGAGAACATGTTCTTCAATGCGCAGAAGTACGACTTCTCGCGCGTGGGCCGGCTCAAGCTGAACACGAAGCTGGGGCTGCACACGCCGCTCGAGGAGAAGATTCTGCATCCGCAGGACTTCTACGAAGTCATCAAGTTCCTCCTGAAGCTGCGCAAGAACACCGCAGCCGTCGACGACATCGACCACCTCGGTAACCGTCGCGTGCGCTCGGTGGGCGAGCTGCTCGAGAACCAGTTCCGCATCGGACTGGTTCGCATGGAGCGCGCCATCAAGGAGAAAATGTCGGTCTACCAGGAAATGGCCACGGCCATGCCTCACGACCTCATCAACGCCAAGCCGGTGATGGCGGCCATCCGCGAGTTCTTCGGCTCGTCGCAGCTCTCGCAGTTCATGGACCAGACCAACCCGCTGTCCGAGGTGACGCACAAGCGCCGCCTCTCGGCCCTGGGGCCGGGCGGCCTGTCGCGCGAGCGCGCCGGGTTCGAGGTGCGCGACGTGCACCCGACCCACTATGGCCGCATCTGCCCCATCGAGACGCCGGAAGGCCCGAACATCGGCCTCATCAGCTCGCTCAGCAGCTACGCGCGCATCAACGAATTCGGGTTCATCGAGTCGCCCTACCGCAAGGTCCGCAACGGCCAGGTGGTCGACTATGTGCTCATCACCAATGCCGGCGGCCATGCCCAGTTCAAGAACGGCGATGTCGTCGAGGCCGACAAGCTGGTGCGGGCCGACGGTCGCTCGAAGGTGGCGGGTGTCGAGTTCGAGCCCTACTGCTTCTACCTGTCGGCGTGGGAAGAGGACCAGTACCTCATCGCCCAGGCCAACGTCGAGCTCGATGACGATGGCCGCATCAAGGCCGACCGCGTCAACGCCCGCCAGCGCGGCGACTTCACGCTGGCACCGCGCGACAAGGTGCAGTTCATCGACGTGTCGCCCAAGCAGTTGGTGTCGGTGGCCGCCTCGCTCATTCCGTTCCTCGAGAATGACGACGCGAACCGCGCGCTGATGGGATCGAACATGCAGCGCCAGGCCGTGCCACTGCTGCGGGCGCAGGCGCCCTACGTCGGCACCGGCATGGAATACATCACCGCGCGCGACTCTGGCGCGGTGGCGGTGGCGCGGCGCTCGGGCACGGTCGACTACGTCGACTCGACCCGCATCGTCGTGCGCGTGGAAGGCGCCGAGGCCGCCGGGACCAGCAAGGAAATGGGCGCGGATATCTATCCGATGACCAAATTCAAGCGGTCCAACCAGAACACCTGCATCAACCAGCAGCCGCTGGTGCGCGTGGGGCAGAAGGTGACCAAGGGCCAGGTTCTGGCCGATGGCCCCTGCACCGAAGCGGGCGAGCTAGCGCTGGGCCGCAACGTGCTGGTGGCCTTCATGCCCTGGCGCGGCTACAACTTCGAGGACGCCATTCTCGTCAGCGAGAAGCTGGTGCGCGAGGATTACTACACCTCGATCCACATCGAGGAGTTCGAAATCGAGGCCCGCGACACCAAGCTCGGGCCCGAGGAAATCACGCGCGACATCCCGAACGTCTCCGAGGGTTATCTCGCCGACCTCGACGACAGTGGCATTATCCGCATCGGTGCGGCCGTCAAGCCCGGCGATATCCTGGTCGGCAAGGTCACGCCCAAGGGCGAGACCCAACTGACACCCGAGGAGAAGCTGCTGCGGGCCATCTTCGGCGAAAAGGCCGGCGATGTCCGCGATGCGTCGCTCGTCTGCCCGCCGGGCATCGAGGGCATCATCGTCGGGGTGAAGATCTTCTCCCGCAAGGGCATCGAAAAGGATGACCGTGCGAAGGCGATCGAGCAGGACGAGCTCGACATGATGGAGAAGAACCTGCAGGATGAAATCCGTATCCTGCACGACGAGATCAAGAAGCGCGTCGTCCAGATGCTGCAGGGGCAGACCCTGCGGTCCGACCTGTTCGACGACTTCGGCCGCGAGAAGCTGGCCCGCAAGGGCACACTGCTGACAGCCGAGGTGCTGGCCGAGCTGCCGTTCAACGCCCTGGTGCGGGCCAAGGTGCAGACCGACGATGTGTCGCTCGAGACCGACCTGCGTCGCGTCGAAGAGCGCACCGAGCGTCAGGTCGAGGTCATCCGCAACGCCTTCGAAGAGAAGAAGGAGAAGATTCGCCGCGGAGACGAACTGCCGCCGGGCGTCATCAAGCTCGTCAAGGTGTATGTGGCGATGAAGCGCAAGCTGTCGGTCGGCGACAAGATGGCCGGCCGCCACGGCAACAAGGGCGTCATCGCGCGCATCCTGCCCGAAGAGGACATGCCCTACCTGCCGGATGGCACGCCCGTCGAAATCGTGCTGAACCCGCTGGGCGTGCCGTCACGCATGAACGTGGGGCAGATTCTCGAGACCCACCTGGGCTGGGCGGCGCACGCGCTGGGGCTGTTCTTCGCGACGCCGGTGTTCGACGGCGCACTCGAGCCCGAAATCAAGAAGTGGCTCGAACAGGCCGACCTGCCGTCGAGCGGCAAGACGATGCTCTACGACGGCATGACCGGCGAGCGCTTCGAGCAGGACGTGACGGTGGGCTACATCTACATGCTCAAGCTGTCGCATCTGGTCGACGACAAGATTCACGCCCGGTCGATTGGGCCGTACTCGCTCATCACCCAGCAGCCGCTGGGCGGCAAGGCGCAGTTCGGTGGCCAGCGCTTCGGCGAAATGGAAGTGTGGGCGCTCGAGGCGTATGGTGCCGCGCACATCCTGCAGGAACTGCTGACGGCCAAGTCCGACGATGTGACGGGCCGCGCCAAGATTTACGAGTCGATTGTGAAGGGCGATGCGTCCTTTACGGCCGGCTTGCCCGAGTCGTTCAACGTGCTCATCCGCGAACTGCAGTCGCTGTGTCTCGACATCGAGCTCATTCCGACGAAGAAGCGGCTGGCCGAGCCGACCGACGAGGCTGTCGAGGGTGCTGTCATCGAACAGCCGGTCCTGGAGGGCTGAGAACGTGATGAGACCTAGCTTCACCGACAACAAGGCGCCGCTGCGGGCCGACTTCGACGCGATCAAGATCAGCCTCGCGTCCCCGGAGAAGATCGAGAACTGGTCCTTCGGCGAGGTTACCAAGCCCGAGACGATCAACTACCGCACGTTCAAGCCCGAGCGCGACGGCCTGTTCTGCGCGAAGATCTTCGGGCCGATCGCCGACTGGGAGTGCATCTGCGGCAAGTACAAGCGGATGAAGCACCGCGGCGTCATCTGCGACAAGTGCGGCGTCGAAGTGACTCAGGCGCGCGTGCGCCGCGAGCGGCTGGGCCACATCAAGCTGGCCACCCCGGTCAGCCACGTGTGGTTTTTCAAGGGGTTGCCGAGCCGCATCGGGCATCTGCTCGATATCCCGCTCCGCGACCTCGAGCGCGTGCTCTACTTCGAGGCCTACGTTGTCGTCGATCCGGGCGAGACGAAGCTGGTGCAGAACCAGCTGCTGACCGAGGAGCAGTTCCGCAAGGCGCGGGAAGACTACGGCTTCTCGAAATTCAAGGCCCAGATGGGCGCCGAGGCCATCAAGGACCTGCTGCGCCGTGTCAACATCGAGGCGCTGGCCGAAGACCTGCGCGCCAAGATGCGCGTCGAGACCTCGGCGCAGAAGAAGCTCAAGTTCGCCAAGCGCCTGAAGGTGGTCGATGCCTTCCGGAAGTCGAGCAACCGCCCCGAGTGGATGATTCTCGACGTGATTCCGGTCATCCCGCCCGAGCTGCGGCCCCTGGTGCCGCTCGACGGTGGTCGCTTCGCAACGTCGGACCTCAACGACCTCTACCGGCGCGTCATCAACCGGAACAACCGGTTGAAGAAGCTGATGGAGCTGAAGGCCCCTGATGTCATCATCCGCAACGAGAAGCGCATGCTGCAGGAGGCCGTCGATGCGCTGTTCGACAACGGCCGCCGTGGTCGCGTCCTGCGCGGGGCCAACAACCGCCCGCTGAAGTCGCTGTCCGACACGCTGAAGGGCAAGCAGGGCCGCTTCCGTCAGAACCTCCTGGGCAAGCGCGTCGACTATTCGGGCCGTTCGGTCATCGTGGTCGGCCCCGAGCTCAAGCTGAACCAGTGCGGGCTGCCCAAGAAGATGGCGCTCGAGCTGTTCAAGCCGTTCATCTACAACAAGCTCGAGGAGCGGGGCCTGGTCGCCACCATCAAGCAGGCCAAGGAGCTGGTGGAAAAGCAGGTCAGTGAAGTGTGGGACGTGCTCGAGGAAGTCATTCGCGAGCATCCCGTACTGCTGAACCGTGCGCCGACGCTGCACCGGTTGGGCATCCAGGCCTTCGAGCCGGTGCTCGTCGAGGGCAAGGCCATCCGCATTCATCCCCTCGTCTGCACGGCGTTCAACGCCGACTTCGACGGCGACCAGATGGCGGTACACATCCCGCTCTCGCCCGAGGCGCAGATTGAGGCGACCGAGTTGATGATGTCGTCGAAGAACATCCTGTCGCCCGCCAACGGCGCGCCGATCGCGGTGCCGTCGCAGGACGTGGTGCTGGGGTGCTATTACCTCACCAAGGCGAAGCCCGGCGCCAAGGGCGAAGGCCGTGCGTTCGCGTCGCTCGACGAGGTCGTGCTGGCGCTCGAGGCCAAGGAGGTCGAGACGCTCACGCCTATCCGGCTGCGCTACACCGGGCCGCTGCAGGACCTGACGGCGTCGCGCGACGACCAGGATGTGCTGCACGCCGATGTCCAGCACGTCGAGGGCAAGCTCATCAACACTACGGTAGGCCGCGTGATCTTCAACACCGCGCTGCCGGCAGGGATGCCGTTTGTCAACGGCATGCTCAAGAAGAAGGGCCTGCAGCAGCTGGTGCAGCGCTGCTACCTGACCGAGGGGCTCGACACGACCGTGCGCATGCTCGACGGGCTGAAGCAGATGGGCTTCACCTACGCGACCCGCTCGGGGATGTCGATCGGCATCGAAGACCTGATCATTCCGCAGTCGAAGCCCGAACTGGTGGGCAAGGCGCGCGACGAGGTCATCAAGGTCGAACAGCAGTATCTCGAGGGAGCCATCACCAACGGCGAGCGCCTCAACAAGGTCATCGCGGTGTGGTCTGACGTGACTGAAAAGATCGCCGACGCGATGTTCGGTGAAATGGAGCGTCGCGACAAGGCCGGCAGCTTCAACCCGGTCTACATCATGGCCGACTCCGGCGCGCGCGGCAGCAAGCAGCAGATTCGCCAGCTGGCGGGCATGCGCGGCCTGATGGCCAAGCCCTCGGGTGAAATCATCGAGACGCCCATCCGCGCGAACTTCCGCGAAGGTCTCTCGGTGCTCGAGTACTTCATCTCGACCCACGGCGCACGCAAGGGCCTGGCCGACACGGCGCTGAAGACCGCCGACTCGGGCTACCTCACGCGACGCCTCGTGGACGTGGCGCAGGACGTCATCATCTCCGACGAGGACTGCCGCACGACCAATGGCATCGAGGCCCGCGCGATCGTGGAAAGCGGCGAGGTCATCGAGCCGCTGCGGGACCGCATCATCGGGCGTGTCACGCTCGACCGCATTGTCGACCCGATCACCGGCGAGGTGATTGTGGAAGAGAACGGGATAATCGACGAGGACCTGGCGTCGAAGGTGCAGGACGCCGGTGTCGAGAAGGTGCGGATCCGCTCGGTGCTGACCTGCGAGTCGCGCCGCGGCGTGTGCAAGCTGTGCTACGGCCGCGACCTGGCCACCGGCCGTCTGGTCGAGCTGGGCCTGGCCGTGGGCGTCGTGGCCGCGCAGTCGATCGGCGAGCCCGGCACGCAGCTCACGATGCGCACGTTCCACATCGGCGGCACGGCCTCGCGCATCACCGACCAGTCGACCCTCGACGCCAAGGCGGACGGCACGGTCAAGTTCGAGAACCTCTCGTATGTCGCGCGCCCGAACAAGCAGGGCGGCGTCGACCTCATCGTGATGAACCGCAATGGGCACATCGTGGTGATGGATGAGAAGGGGCACGACCGCGAGCGCTACGAGGTGGTCTACGGCGCACACATCAAGGTGACCGACGGCGCCAAGGTCGAGCAGGGCGCAATCCTGGTCGAGTGGGATCCCTACACCTTCTCGATTCTCACCGAGGAAAAGGGCACCATCCATTACAAGGACATCATCGAGGGCGTCACTGTCCACGATGCGGTCGACGAAGTCACGGGCCTGTCGCGCTACATCATCATCGACTCGCCGGACGAGAAGAAGCAGCCGACGGTCGAGATCCGTGACGCGCGCAACCACGTGGTGCGCAAGTACATCATGCCGGTCAGCGCCCACCTGATGGTGAGCAACGGCGAGGAAGTCCGGGCCGGCGACGTGCTGGCGAAGATCCCGCGCGAGACGACCAAGACCAAGGACATCACGGGCGGTCTGCCGCGCGTGGTCGAGCTCTTCGAGGCCCGCAAGCCCAAGGATCCGGCCGTGGTCAGCGAGATCGACGGCACGGTCAAGTACGGCGGCGTGATCAAGGGACAGCGGAAGATCCTCATCGTCCCAGAGGATGGCGCCGAGACGCGGGAATACAGCATCCCCCGCGGCGTCCACGTTAACGTGCAGGAAGGCGAGCGCGTGCATGCGGGCGACCCGCTGATGGACGGCCCCAGCAACCCGCACGACATCCTGCGCGTGCTGGGTGAGAAGGAACTGCAGAAGTACCTCGTGAACGAGATTCAGGAGGTCTACCGCCTGCAGGGCGTGAATATCAACGACAAGCACATCGAGGTCATCACCCGCCAGATGATGCGCTGGGTGCGCGTCGAGGATGTGGGCGACACCGAATTCCTGGTGGACGAGCAGGTCGATCGCTTCCGGTTCATGGAAGAGAACGAGCGTGTGATTGCCGCCGGAGGCCGCCCGGCCTCGGCCCAGCCGCTGCTGCTCGGCATCACCAAGGCCTCGCTGTCGACCGAGTCGTTCATCTCGGCGGCGTCGTTCCAGGAAACGACACGCGTGCTGACCGAAGCGGCCATCTCCGGGAAGATGGACTACCTGCGCGGCCTCAAGGAGAACGTCACGATGGGCCGCCTCATCCCGGCCGGCACCGGCTTCTGGTGGTATCGTCACGTCGAAATCCCGGCCGACGAACCGCCACCGCCGCCGCCGATTCAGCAGCCCAGCGATGAAGATGGCGACTTCGAGCGCGAGATGGAGTATCTCGTGGAGCCCGAGGAAGCCCTGGGCCGCGGGATCGTCGAAACCGAGTCGTAAGCGATCGGACGGCACCGGCCACACTGGCTCAGCGGGCACGCGTTCCCCCACGGGGAGCGCGTGCCCGTTGCCTTTCTGGGGCAGAATACCGGGCATGTCGCGTTCCCTTTCCCTTCGTTCGGTGCCGGTGCCGGGGCTGCTGATCGCCCTCGTCCTGGCGGTGGTGCCACTGGCGCAGTCGCCGCAGGCGATCAGGCCCAACGTGCTGCTGATCATCGCCGACGACATGGGCTACGGCGACATCGGGGCCTACGGCGCGACCGACACACGCACGCCCAACCTCGACCACCTGGCGTCCGAGGGCGTCCGCCTGACCGATTTCTACGCCAACGCGCCCGTCTGCACGCCCACGCGGGCCGCTTTGATGACAGGCCGCTATCAGCAGCGGCTCACGCTCGAGCGACCACTGGCCAGTGTGGGCGCCGACCTTGAGGCTGTGCTGCCCGTGACCGGACGGTCTGTGCCCCAGTTGCTCAAGGACGCTGGTTACCGAACGGCGCTGATTGGCAAGTGGCACCTCGGCTACAAACCCGAGTCCGGTCCTCGGGCGCACGGCTTTGAGTACTTCTGGGGATTCCTGTCAGGGTATCTCGACTGGTACACGCATGTGCGCGGTGACGGCCAGCATGATGTGTGGGAAAACGAGACCCCCGTGCAGGCGCAGGGCTACTTCCACCACGAAACGACCCGGCGCGCCGTGGCCGAGATTGACCGCAGTGTGTTGGACGGGCGGCCGTTCTTCCTCGAAGTGGCCTATGGCGCGCCGCACTGGCCGTTCCAACTGCCGACCGTGCCGTCGGTGGCCGAGCGCCGGAATAACTCGATGACGCCGGACCCGTCCGACCCGAACGCCGCCACGCGCGCCGACTACGTGGCCATCATGGAAGACTTTGATGCAGAAATCGGTCGCCTGCTCGCCCGGCTGAGTCACCACGGCGTCGAGCGAGACACCCTGGTCATCTTCATGAGTGACAACGGGGGCGAATGGCTGTCGCGCAACAGCCCGCTGTTTCACCGCAAGGACACCGTCTGGGAAGGTGGGGTGCGTGTGCCGGCCATTCTCCGCTGGCCGGCGCGCCTGCCCCGGGGCCGGGTGTCGGGCCAGGTGGGCATCACGATGGACATCTCAGCCAGTGTGGTGGCGGCTGCCGGCGCCACCCGCCCCGATCTCGGATTTGAGGGCCTCGACCTCGTGAACCTGCTGGCCACGGGACGAACTCAGGAACGCGAACTGATGTGGCGCGTGATTCGCCCCGGCGTGCAGCAGCGCGCGGTGCGGGCGGGCGACTTCAAGTACGTTGAAGACGGTGGCCTGCGGTTCCTGTTCAACGTGCGCACGGATCCAGGCGAACGTGAGGATCTCACCGCCCGCGACCCGGCCCGCGTCCGGGCCCTGCGCGCACGGATCGCCGCGTGGGAGGCCGACGTGGACGGCGAAGCCCGCCGCCGTCAGCCCTGAGCGCTGGCCGCCGCGGCGCGCCTTTCGACTGCGGCAGAACGCAGCAGGCTGAAGGCCGTGTACAGCACCACGAACACCACCAGCAGGCGCACGGTGTCGAGCGGCAGCGATTTGACGATGTAGGCAGCGATGAGCACCGCGCCGGGGCCGCCAATCATGAACGAAACGGCGGTGCGCAGGTCGTACTTGTTCTCGCGCACAAACTGGATGCTGCCCGTGGGCATCAGGAAGGCGCAGGCGCCCATCATGATGGGGAATGCCGCGGTGGGGTTCATCCCGAGCAGGCTGATCATGATGAGGCACGGGGCGTAGTAGCCAATGCCCAGCATCATGAGGGCGCCGAAGACCATTGAGCATCCGACGGCGATGGCCAGCTTGGTCCCGGACACGCCAAGGGCCACGCCCGGGGCGGGCCCGATGCCCAGGTAGGACAGCAGCATCAGCGTGGCCGCGGCGATGAGGGCGGTGCCCATGCCCAGCTGGATGCCGCGGCGGGGCAGGCGGGCCACGACCCCTGCTCCGAGGTAGGCCCCGACCACGGCGGCGGCGATGATCGCGGCCAGGGTCGTGAACTCCACCTCGACGATGGTGACGTAAATGAGGGTCTGCACCACGGTCGGCAGCACATAGCCGACGTTGAGCGTGCCGGGAATCTTCTCGTCGGGCACGACCTTCCACAGCTTGAGCATGGCCGTGGACGTGGCGTATGACCCGATGCCGAGCGTGTCGAAGAAATTGGCGATGAACCCGATGGCGGTGCCGACCGGGGTTGGCGTGGCCGGCCCCAGCAGCCCCTCCCTGCGCCTGACCGAGGTGTACCAGAAGGCATGGTAGGCGATGGTGATGAGCACCAGGGCCGCGAGCAGGAGCGTCTTGGGGTCCATAGGTGCCCGATTCTACCCGACGAACTTGTAGCCGGAGCCGTGAATTGTGAGGATGTGCTCTGGGGCGTGGGGAGACTTCTCGATTTTCTGCCGGAGCTTGGCCACGAAGTTGTCGATGGTGCGCGTGGTGGGATATTCCTCATAGCCCCAGACGTCATTGAGGATCTGCTCGCGGGTGACGACCTGACCGACATGCTGGACCAGGTAGCGGAGCAGCTCGAACTCGCGGGCCGTGAACTCGATGCGCGTCTGGCCGCGGCGGGCCTGGTGCAGGCGGAAGTCGAAGTCGATGTCGCCGATGCGGACTGTCTCGGCGGCCGGCCGCTGGGGATTCGATCGGCGCAGCACGGCGCGCACGCGCGCCAGCAGTTCGGTGATCGAAAACGGCTTGGTGACGTAGTCGTCGGCGCCGAGTTCGAGGCCGAGCACCTTGTCGGTTTCCGCCGACCGGGCGGTCAGCATGACAATGGGCGTCGAGACGTTGCGGGCGCGCAGTTCGCGGCAGACGTCGAAGCCGTTGCGCTTGGGCAGCATGACGTCCAGGATGACCAGGTCGGGAGGTGCCGACGAGGCCTTGCTCAACCCCTCGTCGCCATCGGCCGCCGTCTGGACGTCGTAGCCTTCGAGCTCCAGGTTGTCACGCAGGCCCAGCAGCATCTGCGGTTCGTCTTCGATTACCAGAATCCGTTTCATTGCGAAGATCCTCGTCTGTCAGTGTGCCATCGATGGGGAAATGCAGGGTGAACTGGCTGCCGACGCCGGGCGTGCTGTCGACGGACACCGAGCCGCCATGGCCACGCATGGTGTGCTCGACGATGGCCAGGCCAAGCCCGGTGCCCTGGGGGCCTCCTCCGAGTTCCTGCTGCACGCGGTAGAACTTCCGGAAGATGCGGCGCAGCTCCTGCCTGGGGATGCCGATGCCCCGGTCGCTGATGCGCACCTGCACTTCCTGGCCGACGCTCATCACGGCGACCTCGATCTGCTTCGAGTCGCCCGAATACTTCAGGGCATTGGTGAGGAGGTTCTCGACGGCCCGTTCCACGGCGAGGACGTCGGCCATGACGGTCGGCAGCGGGTCGTCTCGGCGCACCTGCACCGAGAACCGGCCCTGGGTGAACTGGGGCGCCATCATCTCGACTACGCGGTCGACGATGACGCCGAGGTCCTCGGGCTGCCGGGTGTAGGGGCGCAGCCCGGCTTCCATGCGTGAGAAGTCGAGGATGTTCTCAATGAGCCGCGTCAGCTTTCGGGCTTCCAGGTTGATGATGCGGTAATACTCCTGCGCCCGATCGGGGTTCCTGACCCGTCCGAGTTCGAGCGTCTCGGCGAACAGCTGAATGAGGGCCAGCGGCGTCTTCAGGTCGTGTGACACGGAGGCGACGAAGTTCGACTTGAGCTCGGCCAGCCGCACTTCACGGGCCGCGGCGCGGATCACGAGGAACATGCCGATGCTCATCAGCACGGCGACGACGCCCATCAGGATCTTCTGGGGCCGGGTGCTGGCGCTGACGACGGCCGGGATGTCGTCGGTGCCGTAGGTGGTGCGCAGGCGCCAGTTCTCGCGTCGTGCCTCGTAGGGCGCGGCAAACTCGAGCAGCTCCTTGTCGAAGAACACCAGCGGGAACGTGCGGGCATCGACGAACGAGTCGCCCGGGCCGTGGCCCGGCACGACGGAGCGGCCGTCGCCGTCCTCGAGGGCCAGCCGCAGGGGGGGGAACCCGGCCGGCTGCTGCAGCGACTGGAGGCGCGTGGTGAGTAG
Source organism: uncultured Bifidobacteriaceae bacterium (assembly GCA_964643765.1). Classification (GTDB taxonomy): domain Bacteria; phylum Acidobacteriota; class Vicinamibacteria; order Vicinamibacterales; family UBA2999; genus VFZN01. The sequence continues at coordinate 17,537 of CAZXTM010000003.1, forward strand.
CGATGGCAGGTATTCGGTGCGCAGCCGCTCGGCGTCGACGGCGAAGGCCACCAGGCTGGTCAGCTCCTCCCGTGCCGGGGAGGACCAGCGCAGCTGCGCCTGCACGTAGTGGGGACGCCCATCAATGGTGTCGCTGAAGGCCACGATGGCGCGCTTCAGCGATGCCAGATCCTGCAGCTTGCGGAGGAGCGCTGCGCGACTGACGGGATCTTCGCGGAACCGGCGGGCGTCGTCGGCGGTGTCGAGCGCGGCGGATTGCTGGTCGTAGGCGAGCCAGCGCCCCGACAGCGGGTCGCCGGGAACTGGGTGGGTCCACACGTAGAAGGTGTCGATGAACGGGCTGGCCTGCAGACCGCCGGCGAGGACCGGCGCGACAAAGCCGGGGTCGAGCGGTTCGACGCGCGCCTGCGGAATGGCCAGCAGTACGCTGATATGCGGTTCCTTGAGGGCGCTCTCGATGCTGCGCGCGGCGTTGTCGACCGTGTCGGTGCTGAGCTGGCGCAGGACCACTGCCGAGGTCGATTCAAGCGACGCCAGGGCGCGGTACTGGAAGAGGAACAGCACGCCGACGGGAATGGCAATGGCCACGGCGAGACTGAGCGCCAGCCGCACCCCGCGGTCGGCGGTGTAGAGCGGGCTGAACCACTGTCGGGCGTTGAGGCGCATGGTGACTCGCTTCCGGAGGGTCAGGCGTGGCGGACGGGCAGCTGCCGCTGCAGCCACTGGTGAAGCGGTTCCCAGCCGGACAGACCTGGCTGCTGGGAAATGAGGGCCCAGAGGATGGCGCTCGTGTCGGCCAGCACCTGTTCGCGATAGGGGCCGGACAACCGCGCCGCCGATGACTGCATCTGCTGGAAGGCGGCGACGGGATCGCCGGCGGCCAGCAGGGCGAGTCCGAGTCGCGTGCCCTGGACGGGATTCCGATCGGGATCCCGCGTCTGTCCCGATTCGTAGGCGGAGACGGCTGCCCGGAACCGTCCCTGCAGAAACAGGGTGTGGCCGAGATTGTAGTAGCCGTATGGGCGTGTGGGATCGAGCGTCGTGACGGTGCGGAACGCCGCTTCGGATTCGCCCAGTCGGCCGAGTTCGCGGGATACCACCCCGAGGTTGTTGTGCGCCTGTGGATTCCGGGGGTCGAGCTCCAGCAGGCGCGTGAACGCCTCGAGGGCCTCGGCGGTGCGATCGAGTTCCCCGAGGGCCGCGCCGAGATTGCCCCAGGCGCCCGGATACTCGGGAAGGCACCGGGTGGCGTGGGCGAAGCAGCGGGCGGCCGCCTCCATGTCGTCACGGCGCAGCCAGACTTTCCCGCGCTCGAACCAGGCGGCCGCCCAGTCGGGCGCCAGGGTGCAGGCCTCGTCAAGGTCTCGGGCGGCACCCTCGAGGTCGTTGACCTCCTGGCAGACGCTGGCGGTTGCCAGCAGACGAGGGGGCGTCCTGCCCTCGCCCAGCGCGGTAACAGCCGTCCGCAGCCGGTCTTCCGGGCTGGCGGCGCGCAGCGCCTCGGCCATGCCGGGTCGCAGGGCAGGTTCGGGCCACACATCGTCGGTCTGGCCCTCGAGGCAGGTCACCGTGGCTCGGCCGAAGACGCCCCGGCGGGCAACCAGTTCGGGGGTGTGCGCCTCGAGGGTCGCACGGTGCCCGCCCACCACCATCACTCGGGGGGCACCGCTGTCCGTCGTCCGCATCCACTCGGCCAGCAGGAACGGCGCCTGGGTCGTGACAAGTCTCGTCGAGCCGATCTGTGCGGTCTCGACGGCCAGGTGCAGGTCGGTGACCGCAAGCACCTCAGGTGCCCCGGGTGCCGGGCGCGGCCATGTCCACGGCCACTCGGCAGCCGGCGGTGCCTGGCTGAAGGGCAGCCCGTGTGTGTCTGCCAGGGCCTGTGCGAGACGCGTTACCTCGTCCTGCACGCGACGTGCATCGGCACCGAGCACGACGTGGAGCAGCGAGGAAGGCAGGGCCATCGTGGCTCCACTATACGAGGCTCGGACGGCAGATGCCACCAGAGGCTACTTGCAAAAGTTTGCAACAAGTATTCCCCGTTCATGTCTCCCCGGCATTCGTCGTGGATACTTCCCGAAGCGTCGTGCGATGTATGCGCGTCGCGTCGGAAGCGGGAGCACTTCGTATGAGTACGTTGCCGGGGAATGCGCCCGAGACCCATCCCGCGGGTCGGCGCAGGTTTTTCGTGCGGTTGATCCAGGCCATTCATGGTGCCATGGGGGCGACGCTGGCGGTCGTCACGGGCCGGGCGATTGGTGGCCCGGCGGCACAGGCCGGGGGCGGCGAACGGTGGCTGCCGGCGGCAGAGTTCTCGCGCCTCGAGGAGGGACGCCCGACCACCGTGACGCTGCGCGTGGTGCGCCGCGACGGCATGACCGACGTCGTCGACCGGCGGGTGATCTACCTGCTCCGCAGCGGCGACGGCGTGCGTGCGCTCGACTCGACCTGTAGCCACCTGGGTTGCCGGACTGCCTACAACGCCGAGACATCGTGCATCGAGTGCCCCTGCCATGGCGGCGTGTTCGACACGACAGGATCGGTGATTGGCGGGCCCCCGCCGGCCCCCCTGAAGGAACTGGTGACGCGTGTCGACGGCACGCGCGTGATGGTGCGGGTCTGATTCATGTGGACGCGTGTGCTGAACTGGCTAGATTCCCGTACGGGCTACCGGGCCCTGCTGCACCACCTGCTTGACGAGCCGCTCCCCCCGGGCACCGGATGGGCGTTCACCACGGGCAGCGTGGTGAGCCTGCTCCTCGGCGTGCAGGTGGTGACCGGGGTGGTGCTGGGGATGTATTACGTCCCGGCGCCCACCCTGGCCTGGGACAGCGTGCAGTACATCATGCAGTCGCTGCCGATGGGCTGGCTGGTGCGCGGCCTGCATTTCTGGGGCGCCTCGTTCATCGTGGTGGCCACTCTGGTGCACCTGGGGCGGGTGTTCGTGCTCGGGTCGTACAAGGCGCCGCGGGAAGTCACCTGGCTGACGGGCCTGGTGTCGCTGCTGGTGATCTTGGGGTTTGCGCTGAGCGGATACCTGCTGCCGTGGGATCAGAAGGCCTACTGGGCGACGACTGTGACCGTGAATGTGGCGCGCAGTGCGCCGGTGGTGGGCGAGGCGCTGGCCACCATGCTGCGCGGCGGCGAGCACCTCGGGGCGCTCACCCTCGGCCGCTGGTATGCGGCTCACGTGTTCATCCTGCCGCTGCTGCTGGGGCTCTTTGTGGTGGCGCACCTGGCGCTCATGCGCCGCCACGGCATTTCAGGGCCCATCACGCCGCGCCAGGGGGCACCGGTGTCCTTCTTCCCGTGGCATGTGATGAAAGACACGGTGATGATGGCCGGCGCCTTCTCGGGCCTGCTGGCCGTCGCGCTGCTCCTGAAGGCCCCGCTCGACCCGGTGGCCAATCCGGCCGATGCGTCGTATGTGCCGCGGCCCGAGTGGTATTTCCTCTGGCTGTTCCAGCTGCTGAAGTACTTTCCGGGACCGCTGGAGCCAGTGGGAACCCAGCTGGTGCCTGGGGCCCTGGTGGGATTCCTGCTCCTGCTGCCGTTCCTCGACCGTCGTCCGGATCGGCATCCCTGGGCGCGCGCGCGGCGCCCGTTCACGGTGGCGATGCTTGGCGTGGCCGGGGTGCTCACGGGCCTGACGGTGCTGGGACTCCGGGATGCGCCGGCCACTGAGCACGGCGCCACGTGGGGCCTGGTGCCGCTCGGAGGGCAGGCGCTGGTGATGGGGGCGGGGGCGACCTGCAGCCGCTGCCATGTCGACGGCGGGGCGGCGGCTCCCCTGACCCGGGTGCGGCTGCGCCGCGATGACGAGTGGCTGCTGAACCACGTGGTCGACCCGGTGACGATTGCCCCGGGTGTCCGCACCGAGGACGATCCGGCGCCCCGGTCCACGCTTGGACGCTACGGACCGCAGGCCGTGGTGGCCTACCTGCGACGGGTGGAGGCCGGGACAGCGGCGCCGGAGGTTGGTCCCGATGTGGCCCTGGCAGCGTCGACGTTTGTCGGCGTCTGCGCCACCTGCCATCGGCTGGATGGCGAGGGGGGGCAGGTGGGGCCGGAGCTGACCGACGTCGGAGCGCGGCATGATAGGGTCGCGCTGCAGGCGCTGCTCGAAAACGGCCAGGGACGGATGCCCGGGTTCGCCAAGCGGCTGGCTCCTGAGCAGCTGCAGGCGTTGACTGCCTATCTCGCCAGCCGGAAGTAAATTGCTTGCGGGGGCTTCGGCCCCGTGCTATGCTCGACAGGTTCTTGTGAGACTAGGACACCCTATCTAGTCTCAATTGCATCGTGACGCGAGCCATTCGGAGCGTCATCCGATGCCGGACACCATAAACAGTAGGGGTTTGCCAGAGGTGCCAAGTCGTCAGACTTTCAGGCCTCAGGCGCCACGGCCACCGCAAGGTGGTGGTGGGTGATTTTGTCGCTTGGAGTGGAGCGAAGCGTGCCGACGATCAGTCAGCTTGTCCGCAACGGACGCGAACAGATTCGCTGGAAGACAAAGAGTCCGGCGCTGCAGGAAAGCCCGCAGAAGCGCGGGGTCTGCGTGCGTGTGTTCACCCAGACGCCGAAGAAGCCGAATTCGGCGCTTCGGAAGGTGGCGCGTGTCCGCCTGACCAACAAGCTGGAGGTGACCACCTACATTCCCGGGGTGGGCCACAACCTGCAGGAGCACTCGCTGGTGCTGGTCCGCGGCGGTCGTGTCAAGGATCTGCCGGGTGTGCGCTACCACGTGGTGCGTGGGACGCTCGATGCCGTGGGTGTGCAGGGGCGCAAGCAGGGCCGCTCGAAGTACGGCGCCAAGCGTCCGAAGCAGTAAGCGAGAGCGAGACGAGATATGCCGCGTAGACGAGTAATCGCGAAGCGTGAACTGGCCCCGGATGCGCTGTACGGCAGCCCGCTGGTGACCAAGTTCATCAACACCATCATGCTGCAGGGGCGCCGGTCGACGGCGCAGCGCATTCTCTACGAGAGCTTTGACATCATCAAGGAGCGCTCGGGGGATGATCCGCTGAAGGTGTTCAAGAAGGCGCTCGACAACGTGAAGCCCGCGCTCGAGGTCAAGTCGCGGCGCGTGGGCGGATCGAACTACCAGGTGCCGATCGAGGTCAACCCGAACCGCCGCCTGTCGCTGAGCATCCGCTGGGTTGTCAGCTATGCCCGCTCGCGCGGTGACGGCAAGACGATGCAGGAGAAGCTGGCCAACGAGCTGCTCGATGCAGCAAACCTGCGTGGCGGCGCGGTGAAGAAGCGCGAAGACACGCACCGGATGGCCGAGGCCAACAAGGCCTTCGCCCACTACCGCTGGTAACACGTCCGACCACGGCGCCCCGGGGCGCCGGGCGGCGCACGGCGCAACAGACAACGCACGACACTGCGGAAAGCGACTGAAGCAGCAATGGCTCGACAGGCACCACTGGAACGGACGCGGAACATCGGCATCATGGCCCACATTGATGCCGGCAAGACCACCACGACCGAGCGCATCCTGTTCTACACCGGCATCACCTACAAGATCGGTGAAGTGCACGAAGGCACGGCCGTGATGGACTGGATGGAGCAGGAGCAGGAGCGCGGCATCACCATTACGTCGGCGGCCACCACCTGCTTCTGGCGCGACCACCGCATCAACATCATCGATACGCCGGGCCACGTCGACTTCACGGTGGAAGTGGAGCGGTCGCTGCGCGTGCTCGACGGGGCTGTGGCGGTGTTTGACGCCGTGTCGGGGGTCGAGCCCCAGTCGGAAACGGTGTGGCGCCAGGCTGACAAGTATCGCGTGCCGCGCATCTGCTTTGTGAACAAGATGGATCGCATCGGGGCCGACTTCATGGCCTGCCTCGAGCAGATCGGTTCGAAGCTGCAGGGCAACGCCGTGGCCATCCAGTTGCCGATTGGCGCAGAAGACCGGTTCAAGGGTGTGATCGACCTGGTGGGGATGCGGTCGCTGACCTACAAGGACGATACGATGGGCGCCGACTATGTAATCGGCGATATTCCTGCCGACATGCTCGACGAGGCCAAGCGCTACCACGACATCCTGGTCGAAAAGGTGGCCGAGGGCGATGACCGTCTCCTCGAGAAGTATCTGGGCGGCGAGGCCCTCACGGTCGAGGAAATCAAGGCCGGTCTGCGCAAGCGGGTGATCGAGTCGGTGCGCAAGGAAGAGGCGCCGTTCGTTCCCGTGGTCTGCGGCACGGCGTTCAAGAACAAGGGCGTGCAGCCCATGCTCGATGCGGTGGTCGACTTCCTGCCGTCGCCGATTGACATTCCGGCCGTCGAAGGCACCAACCCCGACGCCGCCGAGGACGCCCCGAAGATTCTGCGCGAAGCGAAGGACGATGCCCCCTTCAGCGCGCTGGCGTTCAAGATCATGACCGACCCGTTCGTGGGCCAGTTGACGTTCTTCCGGGTGTATTCGGGGACGCTGCAGGCCGGCTCGTCGGTGCTCAACACGACCAAGGGCAAGACCGAGCGCGTGGGGCGTCTGCTGAAGATGCACGCCAACAAGCGCGAGGAAATCAAGGAAGTGCACGCCGGCGACATCGCGGCCGCCGTGGGCCTCAAGTCAGTGACGACCGGCGACACGCTGGCCGATGACAAGCAGCCCGTGGTGCTCGAGTCGATGGTCTTTCCTGAGCCGGTGATCTCGCTGGCGATCGAGCCGAAGACCAAGGCTGACCAGGAAAAGCTGGGCCAGGGCATGAGCAAGCTCATGGGCGAGGACCCGACGTTCCGGGTTGCGACCGACGAGCAGACCGGCCAGGTGGTCATCCGTGGCATGGGCGAGCTGCACCTCGAAATCATCGTCGACCGCCTCAAGCGCGAGTTCGGCGTCGAGGCCACGGTGGGCAAGCCGCAGGTGGCCTACAAGGAGACGCTGACCCAGCCGGCCGACGGGCACGGGCGCTTCATCCGCCAGACGGGTGGCCGCGGCCAGTTCGGCGAGGCGAAGATTCGCCTCGTGCCGCTCGAGCCGGGCAGCGGATACCTGTTCGAAAACAAGATCGTGGGCGGCTCGGTGCCCAAGGAATACATCAAGCCCATCGATCAGGGCATTCAGGAAGCGCTCACGCGCGGCGTGCTGGCGGGCTATCCGATCGACGACGTGAAGATTGAGCTGTATGACGGCTCGTACCACGAAGTCGACTCGTCGGAAATGGCGTTCAAGATTGCCGGCTCGATGGCGTTTCAGGACGCGGCCAAGAAGGCGAAGCCGGTGCTGATGGAACCCATCATGCGCGTCGAAGTGGTGTGCCCCAAGGATTACCTCGGGGATGTGATGGGCAACCTGGCCTCGCGGCGCGGCCGCATCCAGAGCCAGGAGAACCGCGGCGGCACCGAGATTATCTCGGCGCGCGTGCCGCTGAGCGAAATGTTCGGCTATGCGACCGACCTGCGGTCGCGGACACAGGGCCGAGCGACCTACTCAATGCATTTCGACCGCTATGAGCAGGCGCCGGGCAATGTGAGTGAAGAAGTGATCGCGCGCGTGCAGGGCACGAAGTAGGCGCAAGGCACAAGGCAAAGGCAGAACCATGCTGGGCGACAAGATTCGAATCCGATTGAAGGCCTACGACGCGCGCGTGCTCGACCAGAGCACGGGCGAGATCGTCGACACGGCCAGGCGTACCGGGGCGCGGCTGGCGGGACCCATTCCGCTGCCGACCGAGATCAACAAGTGGACGGTGCTGCGGTCGCCGCACGTCGACAAGAAGTCGCGCGAGCAGTTCGAGATCCGCACGCACAAGCGCCTCATCGACATCTTCGAGCCGACGCCGCAGACGGTCGACGCGCTGATGAAGCTCGACCTGCCGGCCGGAGTCGATGTCGAAATCAAGGCGTTCGGCAAGGAGCACGGGAAGTAAGCCATGGTGACTGGAATCATCGGCAGGAAAGTCGGCATGACGCAGCTGTTCCTCGAGGACGGCACGCTCGAGCCGGCGACGGTTCTCAAGGCCGGTCCGTGTGTCGTGGTGCAGGCCAAGACACAGCAGGGCGAGGGCTACGACGCGGTGCAGATTGGCTTTGTCGACGGCAAGTACAAGGCCAACAAGCCGACGGCGGGACACTTCAAGCGGGCGCAGGTGCCTGCGACGCGTGTGCGGCGCGAAGTGGGTGTGGCCAAGGGGGCCAGCGCCCCGGCGCCGGGCGACCAGGTGCTGGTATCGATCTTCAACCAGGGCGAGCGGGTCGACGTGGTGGGTACGAGCAAGGGCCACGGCTTCCAGGGCGTCGTCAAGCGCCACCACTTTGGTGGTGGCGACAAGAGCCACGGCTCGATGTTCCACCGGGCGCCGGGTTCCATTGGCGCTTCGTCGTATCCGTCGCGCGTGATGCCGGGGATGCGCGCACACGGGCACATGGGGGTTGACCGCATCACGGTGCGGAACCTGAAGGTGCTCAAGATCGATGCAGAGAACAACCTGCTGCTGGTCAAGGGGTCCATCCCCGGGGCCAATGGCGGTTACGTGGTGATTCGGAAGGCCGTGGCGGCCAAGCCGGAGCCGCAGCCGCAACTGCAGGAGAAGCCCAAGAAGGGCAAGAAGTAGGCCGTCATGACAGTAGATGTGGTCAACGCGGAAAACAAGAAGGTCGGCACCGTCTCGGTCAGTGACGAGGTGTTTGGCGGCCGGGTCAAGACCGACCTGATTCATGAATCGGTTGTTCGTGCCAATGCGGCCGAGCGCCGGGGCACGCACGCGACGAAGAACCGCGCGCTGGTCAGCGGGTCGGGCAAGAAGCCGTGGCGTCAGAAGGGGACGGGTCGCGCGCGCGTGGGCGAGATTCGGAACCCGTTGTGGCGGAAGGGCGGCACGGTGTTCGGCCCCCAGCCGCGCAGCTACGAATATCAGTTGCCGAAGAAGGTCGAGAAGGGTGCGCTGCGGGCGGCCCTGTCGGCCAAGCTGCAGGGCGGCTCGATGGTGGTGGTCGACGCTCTGGCGGTGCCGGCGGTGAAGACCAAGGCCGCGGTGGAGATGCTGAAGACCATCGGGGTGACCGGTAAGGCCCTGCTGGTGGATGTGCGTCCCGACGAGACGCTGGCGCTGTCGGTGCGGAACGTGCCGGGCGTGCACCTGCTGCCGAGCAACCGGATTACGGCGCGCGATGTGGCGAATACGCGGACGGTGGTCGTGACGCGTGCGGCGCTCGAAAAACTGGAGGCCGCCCTCGGGTAGCCCCGGGAGCGCCTGCAGAAAGCTGAGAGAGCAGACATGAAACTCACCGATGTGATTCGGCGGCCGCTGGTGACCGAAAAGACGACGATGCTCCGCGAGGCGGGGCAGACGGTGGTCTTCGAGGTGGCGCGCGAAGCCAACAAGATTGATGTGAAGCGGGCGGTCGAGACACTGCTTGGCGCGAAGGTCGACGCGGTGCGGACGGCCAACACGCAGGGCAAGCTCAAGCGCCAGGGTCGCTTCGTGGGCCGTCGTTCCGACTGGAAGAAGGCCTACGTCACGCTGAAGGACGGGCAGAAGCTCCCCGACTTCATGGAAGGGGCATAAGCCATGCCTATTCGTTCATTCAAGCCCACGTCTCCCGCCCGTCGCCAGATGACGGTGCAGACGTTCGATGAGATTACGGTCGACCGGCCCTACAAGCCGCTGACCGAACCGGCCAAGGTGTCTGGCGGCCGCAACAACACCGGCGAGCAGACGTCCTGGTGGCGGGGCGGCGGACACAAGCGTCTGTATCGCATCATCGACTTCAAGCGCGACAAGCGCGGCATTCCGGCGACCGTCTCGACGATCGAGTACGACCCGAACCGGTCGGCGCGGATTGCGCTGGTGACGTATGCCGATGGCGAGAAGCGCTACATCCTGCAGCCGCTCGGGCTGAAGGTGGGCGACACGATCGTGGCCGGGGAGGGTGTCGACATCCTGCCGGGCAACTGCCTGCCGCTGGGCCAGATTCCGCTGGGCACGATGGTGCACAACGTCGAGCTGAAGCCCGGCAAGGGCGGCCAGCTGGCGCGCAGCGCCGGCGCTGGTGTGCAGGTGGTGGCCAAGGAAGGCGACTACGTCTCGGTGAAGATGCCGTCGGGCGAGATCCGCAAGATTGCGATGGTCTGCATGGCGACGGTGGGCCAGGTGGGCAACCTCGACCACGAGAATGTGACCATCGGCAAGGCCGGTCGCAGCCGCTGGCTGGGCAAGCGCCCGCATGTCCGCGGCGTGGCGATGAACCCGGTCGACCACCCGCTGGGTGGCGGCGAGGGCAAGACCTCGGGCGGTCGTCATCCGGTGACGCCGTGGGGCGTGCCGACCAAGGGATACAAGACCCGCACGCGTCGGCCGAGTGATGCGTTCATCGTGCAGCGGCGGCCGAAGTAGCGGCGCCCAGCTTGAGAGCAGAGAACTGATATGAGCCGTTCACTGAAGAAGGGACCGTTTGTCGACACCCACCTGCTCGAGAAGGTGGAATCGATGAACAGCGCCAACGAGAAGAAGGTGGTCAAGACCTGGTCACGCCGGTCGACCGTGATTCCCGAGATGGTCGGGCACACGCTGGCGGTGCACAACGGACGGAAGTTCGTGCCGGTCTATATCACCGAAAACATGGTGGGGCACAAACTGGGCGAGTTCTCGCCGACGCGTGCCTTCAAGGGACACGCGGCGAAGGCTGAGAAGTCGGCGTCACCGGGTGGAAAGGGCTAGGCCATGGTGCAGGCAGCAGCAACCGCGAAGTATGTGCGGACCTCGGCGCAGAAGGCCGGGCTCGTGCTTGATCTGATCCGTGGCAAGGACGTCAACCAGGCCCTGACCGTGCTGCAGTTCAGCCGGAAGTCGGTGGCGCGCGACGTGGCCAAGGTGCTGCGGTCGGCGGTGGCCAACGCGCAGCAGACGGCCGGGTTCGGCGGCGAAGTCGACCGGCTGTATGTCTCGAAGTGCCATGCGGACAACGGCCCGTCGATGAAGCGGGTGCGGCCGGCCCCGATGGGGCGGGCGTTCCGGATTATCAAGCGCACCACGCACCTGACGGTGCAGGTGAGCGAGCGGCCGCAGAAGGTGAAGGCCGTGGGATCTGATGCCGCCACGACGCGGGCATCGCGTACGAAGAAGACTCCGCCCGCGGCGGCCGAGTAAGAGGGAGATCACAGTGGGCCAGAAAGTTCACCCGTACGGATTCCGGATCGGGTTCAACAAGACCTGGAAGTCACGCTGGTTTGCGGACAAGGATTACGCCGACCTGCTGCACGAAGACCTGGCGCTCAAGCGTGAGCTCAAGCGCCGGTTCCAGCATGCGGGCGTAGCGAAGGTCGAGATTGAACGCGCGGCCAACAAGCTGAAGATTGACATCCACACCTCACGTCCCGGAATCATCATCGGGCGCAAGGGGCAGGAAGTCGACAAGCTGAAGCAGGAGATCCAGAAGCGCACCAAGCGCGAGGTCTTCATCAACATCCAGGAAATCCAGAAGCCTGAGCTCGATGCCCAGCTGGTGGGCGAGTCGGTGGCGATGCAGCTGGAAAAGCGCGTGGCGTTCCGCCGCGCGATGCGCAAGGCGGTCGAGTCGGCGCTGCGGTTTGGCGCCCGGGGCATCAAGGTGCGTGTGTCGGGCCGCCTGAATGGGGCCGAGATTGCCCGCTCCGAGTGGTATCTGCACGGCCAGCTGCCGCTGCAGACGCTGCGCGCGGACATCGACTACGGCTTTGCCGAGGCCAGCACGACCTATGGCCAGATTGGCGTGAAGGTGTGGCTCTACAAGGGCGAGCGCCTGACGCCGCGTGTGGGTCGTGAAGAGGAGTTCGGCGGCGGTCGTCCCGACCGTGACCGGGACCGTGATCGCGATCGGGGGCCGAGGCGTCCTCGACCTGAGGCCCGCGGGTAGCGGCGGGCGGCATTGAAGGACTGACATCATGTTGATGCCGAAGAAGGTCAAGTACCGCAAGCAGCAGCGCGGTCGGATGTGTGGCAAGGCGTGGCGCGGGTCGGATGTCTCGTTCGGAGACTTCGGGCTCAAGGCGCTCGAGCCCTGCTGGCTGACCGACCGGCAGATTGAGGCGGCGCGCGTGGCGATGACGCGCTTCATCAAGCGCGGCGGAAAGATCTGGGTGCGGGTGTTCCCCGACAAGCCGGTGACCAAGAAGCCGCAGGAAACGCGCATGGGCAAGGGCAAGGGCGCACCTGAGGGCTGGGTCGTGGTGGTGCGTCCCGGTCGCATCCTGTTCGAGATGGAAGGGGTGCCCGAGGCGGATGCGCGTCGGGCCATGGAGCTGGCCTCGGCCAAGCTGCCCATCAAGACCAAGTTTGCGACGCGGTTTGCGCAGGAGAAGGTGTCATGAAGGCGGTCGAACTGAGAGACCTCGACGTGGACGGTCTGCAGGTGAAGGCGCAGGAGCTTGACGACCAGCTGTTCCGGATGCGGATTCAGAAGTCCCTGGGCCAGCTGGAAGCACCCGGGAAGATGAAGGATGTGCGCCGCGACCTGGCCCGCATCAAGACCATTCTCAGAGAGAAGGCGAAGTAGTCATGGCGGCGAAGGCAGAACTGCAGGGTGTGGTCGTCAGCGACAAGATGCAGAAGAGCGTCGTGGTCGCGGTCGAGCGCCGGGTGCAGCACCCGGTGTACGGCAAGACCCAGAAGCGGACCAGCCGGTTCGTGGCGCACAACGAGGGTGAGGCGGCGCGCCTGGGCGACCGGGTGGCGATCACCGAAACGCGGCCGATGAGCGCCCGCAAGCGCTGGACGGTGACGCGCGTCATCGAGCGCGCGGCGCAGGTGTAGGAGGAGGCGACCCATGATCCAGATGCGATCGATTCTTGATGTCGCCGATAACTCGGGGGCGCGGAAGATTTCCGTGATCAACCCCATCGGCGGCTCGACCGGGCGCTATGCCTATCTGGGCGACATCATCACGGCCAACGTGAAGGAGGCCTCGCCCGAGTCGAATGTGAAGAAGGGCCAGGTGGTGAAGGCCGTGGTCGTGCGCGTGCGCAAGGAGCAGCGCCGGAAGGATGGCAGCTACATCCGGTTCGACCGGAACGCGGCCGTGCTGATCAACGACCAGGGCGACCCCATTGGCACCCGCGTATTCGGGCCGGTGGCGCGTGAGCTGCGCGAGCGCCGGTTCATGAAGATCATTTCTCTGGCGCCCGAGGTGCTGTAGTCATGGCATCGATGAGCATTCGCAAGAACGACCAGGTGACGGTGCGCGCCGGCAAGGACCGCGGCAAGCAGGGCCGCGTGCTACAGGTGCTGGCCGACAAGAACCGGGTGGTCGTGGAGGGCGTGAACATCATCAAGCGCCACACCAAGCCGAACCCGAACAAGAACATCAAGGGCGGCATTGTCGAGCGCGAGGCGCCGATCCATGCCAGCAATGTGATGCTGGTCGACCCGGAAACGGGCAAGCCGACCCGCATCGGGCACACGACGCTGGCCGACGGCCGTCGGGTGCGGATTGGCCGCAAGAGCGGCGCGCAGGTGGACAAATGAAGTCGAAGCTGACGCGGTTGCGCGCAAAGTACGAGCAGGAAGTCATTCCCGGCCTGACGAAGGAGTTCGGCTACACGAACGTGATGGCCGTGCCGAAGGTTACCAAGGTGGTGATCAACATGGGGCTGGGTGACGCGACGCAGAACGCCAAGGTGGTGGACGTGGGCGCCGATGAGCTCGGCAAGATCACGGGCCAGAAAGCGGCCGTGCGCCGGGCGAAGAAGTCGATTGCGCAGTTCAAGGTGCGCCAGGGCATGCCCATCGGGGCGATGGTGACGCTGCGGGGCGAGCGGATGTACGAGTTCCTCGACCGCCTGTTCAGCATTGCGCTGCCGCGCGTGCGTGACTTCCGGGGCGTCTCGTCCCGCGGGTTCGACGGCCGTGGCAACTATACGCTGGGCCTGCGCGACCAGCTGATTTTCACTGAGATCGATTACTTGAAGGTGGACAAGGCGCGCGGGATGAACCTGTGCGTGGTGACCACGGCCAAGACCGATGCGGAGGCCCGCAAGCTGCTGCAGCTGCTGGGCATGCCGTTCCGCCAGAACTAAGAGAGGACGATCGCCGTGGCCACCAAAGCGAAGAAGGCGCGCGAAGAGAAGACGCTGAAGTTTGAGGTTCGTCACCGGAACCGGTGCCGCCGCTGCGGCCGGTCGCGGGCGTACCTGCGCAAGTTCGGGATGTGCCGTCTGTGTTTCCGTGAGCTGGCGCTCACCGGCGACGTGGCCGGCGTGACGAAGAGTAGCTGGTAAGCCCCCTGGGACCGGGGCGGTGCGCCGCCCTGCGCCGGGGACTGTTGAACTGCTGAAGAGCCGAGAGAGTCATGACTGATCCGATTGCCGATATGCTGACGCGCATCCGCAACGCCGTGCATGCCAGGCATGCGCGAGTCGAGTTGCCCGCGTCGACGCTGAAGACCGAAATCGCGAAGATCCTGCAGGACGAGGGGTATATCGCCGGCTACAAGCTGGTCGAGACGCCGTCCGAGCGGCCCGGCAAGGCGCCGCGCCAGGTGATGCGCGTGTTTCTCAAGTATGGTCCCGGGGGCGAACGGGTCATTTCCGGACTCGAGCGTGTGAGCCGTCCCGGGCGCCGGGTCTACACCGGGCACGACGGGGTGCCGTCGGTGCTTGGGGGCCTCGGGGTCAGCATCCTGACGACATCCCGGGGCGTGATGACCGGGCGGGCCGCCAGGAAAGCCGGCATCGGCGGCGAAATCCTCTGCAACGTGTGGTGACGCCATGTCGAGAATTGGAAAGAAGCCCATTGCGATCCCGAAGGGGGTCACCGTTAAAGTTGACGGCGATGCCGTCGAAGTCAAGGGCCCGAAGGGCCAGATGCGCCAGGCGCTCCCGCCGGGCGTGACAGCGGTGGTCGAGGACGGCCAGCTGCTGACGCGCAAGGCGAGCGAGGATCGGGCGCTCGACAAGTTCCATGGGTTGGCGCGCAGCCTCGTGAACAACGCCGTGCTGGGCGTGACCGATGGCTGGAAGCGCGAGCTCGATATTGTCGGCGTTGGGTATCGCGCCGAACTGAAGGGACAGCAGATGACGCTGGCCCTGGGGTATTCGCATCCGGTGGTGTTCGACGTGCCGAAGGGCATCGAGGTCACCATCGACAAGCAGACCCACATCACCGTGACGGGCGTAGACCGTCAGCTCGTGGGACAGGTGGCCGCCAACCTGCGCAGCCTCCGCAAGCCCGATCCATACCAGCAGAAGGGCGTGCGGTATACGGGTGAAGTGCTGAAGAAGAAGGCCGGAAAGACCGGAGCGTAGCGATGAGGATTCTGACGAAGGAAGACCGGCGCGACCGGATCAAGTTCCGTATCCGCAAGCGCCTCAGTGGCACGGCGGAGCAGCCCCGCCTGAGCGTGTTCCGCAGCGGGGCCCACATGTATGCCCAGGTCATCAACGACGAGACCGGGCACACCGTGGCCGCGGCCTCGAGCGTCGAACCGGCCCTGAAGGCCGCGATGCCCGAAGGGGCGCGCGGCGGGAATCAGCAGGGCGCGATGGCGGTGGGCAAGGCCATTGCCGAGCGGCTCAAGGAGAAGGGCATCACGCGTGTGGTGTTCGACCGCAACGGATTCCTGTACCACGGTCGCGTGCGCGCCGTGGCCGAGGCGGCCCGCGAGGCCGGTCTCCAGTTCTGAAGGTGCATGATGCCGACACGCGAGAAGATTGATCCGTCGCAGATGGAAATGAAGGACACCGTGGTGGCGATCAATCGCGTCACCAAGGTGGTCAAGGGTGGCAAGAACCTGAGCTTCAGCGCCCTGGTGGTCGTCGGCGACGGCCAGGGGGTGGTGGGCTACGGGGTGGGCAAGGCCAAGGAAGTGCCCTCCGCCATCAAGAAGGGCATCGAGGCGGCCAAGAAGAACCTCATCCGCGTGCCCCTGCAGGGGACGACGGTGCCGCACCCGGTCGTGGGCCGGTATGGCGCCGGTCGCGTGCTGCTGAAGCCGGCGCCGGAAGGCACGGGCATCATCGCCGGCGGGGCCGTGCGCGCCGTGGTCGAGTCGGCGGGCGTGTCGAACGTGCTCACCAAGTCGCTGGGGACCGCCAATCCGCACAATGTGGTGCGGGCCGCGTTCACCGCGCTCGAGCAGTTGAAAGATCCCGGGATGGTCGCCCGGCTCCGCGGCAAGGATGTCGAGGAGCTGCTGGCCGCCCGTTCGTAGGACGCAGAACATGGCGAAGGCAATCTCGACAAAGACGCTCAAGATTACGCTGCTGCGCAGCCCCATCGGGTTCAACCGGACCCAGGCGGCGACGGTGCAGGGCATGGGCCTGCGGAAGATCCGCCATACGGTGGAGCTGGCGGACACGCCGGAAACCCGCGGCATGATTCACAAGGTGCGCCACCTGGTGCAGGTGGTGGAGTAGGCGCATGAGTCTCAACAATCTCAAGCCGGCCCCCGGGTCGAAGTTCAACCGGAAGCGCGTCGGACGCGGTCCCGGATCGGGTAACGGCAAGACGGCCGGACGCGGTAATAAGGGTGCCCAGTCGCGCTCGGGCTATTCGTACAAGCGCGGGTTTGAAGGCGGCCAGATGCCGCTGCACCGTCGCGTGCCGAAGCGCGGCTTCAACAACGCCGACTTCCGGATGGAATACGCGGTGGTCAACCTCGACCAGCTCGAGAAGGCCTTCGAATCGGGGGCGACGGTGACGCCCGAGTCGCTGCGTGCGGTCGGACTGGTGCGCGATCGCCAGGCCCGGATCAAGCTGCTTGGCCGGGGCGACCTCAGCAAGGCCCTGACTGTGCAGGTGCACAAGTTCAGCGGCGCTGCCGCCGAGAAGATTGCGGCCGCCGGCGGCCGCGCCGACGCACTCAGCCACTGATTGAGGCGACGCCTGTGTTCGAGAGCCTGAGAAACCTGTTCGCTGTCGCCGACCTGCGGAACCGCGTGCTTTTCACGCTGGGACTGCTGGCGGTGTATCGGGTGGGCAACCATATCCCGACCCCGGGGGTGAATCCGGAGGCCCTGGCGATTCTGGCGCAGCAGGCCCAGAACACCATGTTCGGCCTCTACGACATGTTCACCGGGGGCAGCCTGTCGCGCATCACGATCTTCGCGCTGGGCGTCATGCCCTATATCAGCTCGTCGATCATCCTGCAGCTGCTCACCGTCGTCTGGCCGTATCTCGAACGGCTGTCGAAGGAAGGCGAGCTCGGCCGCCGCAAGATCACGCAGTACACGCGCTATCTCACGCTGGTACTCGCGGGCGTGCAGGCGCTGGGCATCGCCGTGTGGCTCGAGCGGAACACCGACATCCCCGGCGGCCTTCCTCTGGTCTACGACCCGGGCTGGGGCTTCCGCCTGGGCGCGATGATCACCCTGACGACCGGCACGATGTTCATCATGTGGCTGGGCGAGCAGATCACCGAGCGCGGCATTGGTAACGGCATGTCGCTCATCATCTTCTCGGGCATTGTGGTCAACCTGCCCCGCGCCGTGTTTGCCACCTTCGACCAGATGCGCACCGGCCAGATCAGCCTGCTCGTGCTGGCCCTGCTGGCGGTGGTGATGGTGGGCGTCATCGCCGCCATCATCATGGTCGAGCGCGGGCACCGGCGCATCATGGTGCAATACGCCAAACGGGTGGTCGGTCGGCGGCAGTATGGCGGTTCGTCGACGCACATTCCCCTGAAGGTGAACACGGGCGGCGTGATCCCGGTGATTTTCGCCAGCTCGATCCTGACGTTCCCCAGTACCCTGGTAGGCATGATGCAGGCCGGCGGATGGGCCGAGTCGTTCGTCCGGCAGATCCAGTACGGCATGCCGCTCTACAACCTGCTGTATGTCGTCCTCATCGTCTTCTTCGCCTACTTCTACACGGCCATCATCTTCAACCCGGATGACGTTGCCGAGAACATGCGCAAGTATGGCGGCTTCATTCCCGGTGTGCGCCCGGGCAAGCGGACGGCCGAGTACATCGATGCGATTCTGGCGAAGATCACCCTGGTCGGGGCCGTATATCTGGCGCTCGTGGCCATCCTGCCCGAGTTCCTGCTGACCGGCTTCAAGGTGGCGCCGATTCCGTTTATCGGCGAGTCGCTCGACGCCATCCTGCCCCGGTGGGTCACGCAGGGGCTGAATGTGCCGTTCTTCTTCGGCGGCACGTCTCTGCTCATCGTGGTGGGCGTCGCCATGGACACCGTGAACCAGGTCGAGTCTCAGCTGATCATGCGGAATTACGACGGGTTCATGAAGAAGACACGGATTCGCAGCCGACGCGGGTGAACCGTGGCGCTGAACGTAATCATGCTGGGGCCACCGGGCGCCGGCAAGGGGACGCAGGCTGAAGTGTTTGCGCGGGAGTTCGGACTCCCGAAGATTTCGACGGGCGATATCCTCCGCGAGGAAATGCAGAGCGGAAGTGAGCTCGGGCGAGCCGTGAAGGCGGTGATGAATCGTGGGGAGCTGGTCGGGGATCAGCTCATCATCGGTATCGTCCGCGAGCGGCTCGCGAGGCCAGATGCGGTGCCGGGCTTTGTGCTCGACGGGTTTCCGCGGACGGTGCCACAGGCAGAAGCCCTCGACGGGCTGATGGGCGATCGAGATCCGCTCATCGTCGTCGAGATGCAGGTGGCCGATGAGGAGATTGTCCGACGCGTGAAGGCGCGCCGGGTGTGCAGTGTATGCGGGGCCAGTGTCTCGGCGTTTGGTGACCGGCCCCACGCCGTGAAGCGGTGCGAGAATTGCGGTGGGGCCCTTGCGACCCGCGCCGATGACACCGAGACGGTGGTGCGGGAGCGGCTGAAGGTCTACTGGCGCGAGACGCGTCCGATGATCGAGTACTACCGTGACCGGCCGACGTTCCGTCGCCTGAACGGGGCCCAGGCTCCAGAGGCGGTCCGGCACGAGCTTGAAGCGGCAGTGTTTTCGGTGGCCGATACCCTCGGGTTGCTGGTGCCACCGAGGAGGCCGGCGTGATTGTGTGCCGGTCGGCAGAGGAGATTGAGAAGCTGGCACGGGTGAATGCGCTGGTGGCGCAGGTGCTGGCCGAGTTGATGCGGGTGGTCGAGCCCGGGGTATCGACCCTGGACCTGGACCAGTTGGCGGAACGGCGGTTGCGCGATGCAGGAGCGCTGCCGGCGTTCAAGGGATATCACGGATATCCGGCCACCATCTGTGCGTCGGTCAACGACCAGGTGGTGCACGGGATCCCGAAAGCCCGCCCGCTGACGAGCGGAGACATCGTGTCGGTGGACATGGGTGCGAAGCTCGACGGGTTTTTCGGCGACTCGGCCGTGACGGTGCCCGTGGGCACGGTCTCCGCCGAGGCGCAACGGTTACTGCAGGTGACGAGTGCCTCGCTGGACCGGGCCCTGGCGGCGGTGAAGCCGGGTAACCGGGTGCAGGACATCGGGGCGGCGGTGCAGCAGTATGTGGAAGCGCACGGGTTCTCGGTGGTGCGCGAGTTTGTGGGACACGGCATCGGTACGGCGCTCCACGAGGAGCCGCAGATTCCGAACTACGGCACGCCCGGACGAGGGGCGCGGCTGGCCGAGGGAATGACGCTGGCGATTGAGCCGATGGTCAATGCGGGCAAGCCCGCAGTGAAGGTGCTCAGCGACGGCTGGACGGCGGTGACGAAGGACGGCAGCCTGTCGGCGCACTTCGAGCACACGGTGGTGGTCACGGCCGAGGGGTGTCGGATTCTGACACTGCGGCCGGCCGGGGCCTGACAGGCGCGGATGGCGGCAGAGACTGTGGCGGTCGTGACGGCCCTGCTGCCCAGTGAGCTGGTGCAGGTGACGGTGGAAGGCGAGACGCATCAGGTGGTGGCACATCATGCCGACCCGGTGCGACGGAATTATGTGCGACTGGTCGTCGGCGACCGTGTGCGCGTGGCACTGATGCCCCGCGACCAGGGCCGCGGGCGGATCCTGGAGAGGCTGTAGAGGAATCAAGCGATGAAGGTACGAGCATCAGTCAGGAAGATCTGCGACAAGTGCAAGGTCGTCCGCCGCCGTGGGGTGGTGCGGGTGATTTGCGCCAACCAGAAGCACAAGCAGCGGCAAGGATAAGGCGAGGACCTATGGCACGTATTTCAGGTGTCGATCTTCCGCGGACCAAGCGGGTGGAGATCGGGCTCACGTATATCTTCGGGATTGGGCGTCACCGCTCGAATCTGATTCTTGAGGCGGCCGGCGTCAGCGGCGACGTGCGCGTCAAGGACCTCACCGACGACGACGTCCGGAAGATTACCCGGGTGATCGAAGAGCAGGGCGGCGTGGAGGGCGATCTCCGGAAGGAGATTTCGATGAACATCAAGCGACTCATCGAAATCGGCAGCTTCCGCGGCAGCCGGCATCGCCGGAGCCTGCCAGCCCGAGGGCAGCGCACGCGCACGAATGCGCGCACGCGAAAGGGTCCGCGCAAGGGCGCAGTGGCCAAGAAGAAGACGGTGTAAGCCATGGCAAAGAGCGAGACAGCGGCAGGCAAGGAATCGGCGCGCAAGAAGAAGACCTTCAAGAAGCGCGGCGAAAAGCGCGTCGTGCATCACGGCTTCGTGCACGTCCAGGCGTCGTTCAACAACACGCTCATCACCATCACGGACGCCGAGGGCGCCGTGGTGTCGTGGTCGAGCGCCGGGGCCATCGGCTTCAAGGGCTCCCGCAAGGGAACGCCCTTCGCCGCGACGCAGGCGGCCCTGACGGCCACCAACACGGCCAAGACCTTCGGCATGCGCTCGTGCGACGTGCTGGTCAAGGGACCGGGATCCGGCCGCGAATCGGCGATTCGTGCGCTGTCGACGGCGGGCCTCGACGTCAAGTCGATTCGCGACGTCACGCCGATTCCCCATAACGGATGCCGGCCGCCGAAGCGGCGGCGCGTGTAACCTCAGAACAGACGACAAGGATCGATATTCATGGCTCGTTACAACGGACCTGCCTGCCGACTCTGCCGCCGCGAAGGCATGAAGCTCTATCTCAAGGGCGAGCGGTGCTATACCGAGAAGTGCGCCATTGAAAAGCGCAACACGCCTCCCGGGCAGCACGGCCGGGCGCGCAAGGCCAAGATGGTGGGCTACGGCGTGCAGCTGCGCGAGAAGCAGAAGGTCAAGCGCATTTACGGCGTGCTGGAAGACCAGTTCCGCCGCTACTTCGAGCAGGCGGACCGCACCCGTGGCATCACGGGCGAGACGCTGCTCCAGCTGCTGGAACGCCGCCTGGACAATGCCGTCTACCGGCTGGGCTTCGCCACGTCGCGCGCACAGGGGCGCCAGCTGGTGCTGCACGGCCACTTCCTGGTCAACGGCCGGAAGGTCGACGTGCCGTCCTACTCGCTCAAGTCGGGTGACGTCGTGTCGGTGCGCGACTCGAGCCGCGAGAACGCGTCGATCGTGCATGCGATGGGCGAGGTCAAGGGCCGCGGCATCCCCGAATGGCTCACCCTCGACGGCACGAGCGGCAAGGTGATGGGCCTGCCGACGCGCGAGCAGATCAACCTGCCGGTGCAGGAACAGCTCATCGTCGAGTTGTACAGCAAGTAAAGTGACAGGGCGCGTCCGGGGCATGTGCCCCGGATCACCGCCGCCACGCCACCGGCCCGCAGCTTGGCAGACCTGCAGCGGGAGGCCGGTGGATGATGACCGCAGGTCTGGAGGCCGGGCTGCCGGCCCGCATGGCGAAAGGACACGACAATGCCAGAATTTCTGCGCCCCAAGCGCCTTGAGTTCGAGAAGGAAACCCTGTCCGACCGGTTCGGACGGTTCTATGCCCAGCCGTTCGAGCGCGGCTTCGGGACCACGGTGGGTAATGCCCTGCGCCGTGCGCTGCTGTCGTCGATCGAAGGCGCGGCCATCACGGCCGTGCAGATTGACGGCGTGCAGCACGAATTCTCGCCCATCAAGGGCGTGGTCGAGGATGCGACCGACATCATCCTCAACCTCAAGCAGCTGCCGCTCAAGTGCCACACCGATACGGTGAAGACGCTGGTCGTTCGCGTCGACAAGCCCGGCCCGGTGCGTGCGAAGGACATCCAGATCGACCAGGACATCGAGCTGCTCGAGCCGGACGCGCACATCGCCACGGTCTCGGAGGGCGGCAGGCTGCATATGCAGCTGCGCGTCAAGGTGGGGCGTGGCTACATCTCGGCCGACCGCAACTTCGACGAGGACCTCGGCATCGGCTGGATTCCGATCGACTCGGTTCACTCGCCGGTGCGGAAGGTCAATTACCTGGTCGAGGCCGCGCGCCTGGGCCAGACGACCGACTACGACAAGCTCACCCTTGAGGTGTGGACCAACGGCGCGGTGACGCCTGGCGACGCGGTGTCGCTGGCGGCCAAGCTCATCAAGGAACACATGTCGATCTTCATCAGCCACGATGAGGACGACGATGAAGACTATGTCGGCGTGCCCTCGACGCCGGCGGCCGTGCCGGTGTCGAACGAGCATCTCGACAAGAGCGTCGAGGAGCTTGAGCTGTCGGTGCGCTCGTACAACTGCCTGAAGAACGCGAACATCCGGACCATTCGCGAACTCGTGCAGAAGTCGGAAACGGACATGCTGAAGACGAAGAACTTCGGCCGCAAGTCGCTCAACGAAATCAAGGAGATTCTCCAGTCGATGGGTCTCAGCCTCGGAATGAAGCTGGCCCAGTCGGCGGAGTAGCCGGGTAGGAAAACAGTCATGCGTCACGGTAATGCACACCGGAAGCTCGGCCGGGTCTCCGAGCACCGCATCGCGCTGCTGCGCAATCAGGCCACGGCTCTGCTGCAGCACGAGCGGATCGAAACCACACTGCCGAAGGCCAAGGAACTGCGGCCTTTCGTCGAGCGGCTCATCACGATTGCCAAGCGCGGCGTGAAGGCCGCCGATCCCAAGGGCAAGACCCTGTCGGCCCGCCGCCTGGTCATGCGCGACGTCCACAACGAGGACGTCGTCGTGAAGCTGTTCGACAGCCTCGCGCCCCGGTTCGCCGACCGGCCCGGTGGCTACACGCGCATCCTCAAACTGGGGCACCGTCGCGGCGATGCCGCCGACATGGCGCAGATGGAGCTGGTGGGCAGCGAGTTCGATCCCAAGAAGGCCGAATCCGAGCGCAAGGCGGCTGAGGAAGCGGCCACGGCCGGCGAGACAGCCGCACCCAAGAAGAGCGTCGGCGAACGCCTGCGTTCCGCCGCTGCGGCACTCGGTGGCGGCAAGAAGGCCAAGGCCGATACGGGTGCCAAGAGCAAGGCGTCGCGTCCTGCCAGGGCTGCGGCCAAGAAGGCCACAACGCCGCGCAAGGCCGGCGGCTCCTAACCACGGTGTCGGTCCGCCGGGACCTCGACATCTCTGACCTGATGACAGGCGCCCATTCCTTCCCGGGAGCGGCGCCTGTCGTCATTCTGGCCACTCACCACCGGTGACGGCTGCCCCGTGCCATACTCGCGCTGAAGCGATGCCCAGTCGACCGGCCTCTCAACGGGTAATGGGTCTCCATACGCTGCTGAGCGGAGGGCCTCGCTGCCCCCGATGGGCAGCGACTGTGCTGCTGTGCCTGCTGAGTCTGCCGCTGGCGCATCCGCTGGCGCAGTCGGCACCCGCACCGCAGTCCCCCGCGGCCCGCCCTGCCTCATCGGCACAGGTTGGTACGGCGACCGGGACGGACCAGCCCGGGGCTACTCAGGAACCAGCCGGACAGCCTGTCTTCCGTACGGGAGTCGACCTGGTCCGCGTCGATGTCTCCGTCACCGGTCGCCGCGACGAACCCGTGGCCGACCTGACAGCCGACGACTTCCTCGTCACTGAGGATGAGGTGGCGCAGAAGGTCGAGTCGGCGCAGTTCATCCGACTTGATGGACAGCGGACCGTGGATAACGGCGAGTCACTCGACATCCGGGGCCCCTCCCAGGGACTTGCCGAGGCCGCGAAGGAAGACGTTCGGCTGTACGCGATTTTCCTCGACGACTACCACATCGACCGCATCCCTTCGATCGTCGAGCCCATGAAGGATGCGCTGGAAGACTTCATCAATCAGCTGCAACCCATCGACCTCGTGGTGCTGATGGAACCACTGACGACCCTGGACAGCCTGCGCTTCACCCGGGACAAGGCCCAGCTCATCGCCGCCATCCGGCAGTTTCAGGGGCGGCGGGGCGAGCTGTTTCCGGTGAAGAGCCCGGTGGAAGAGGCGCAGATGACGCAGCGCAACGTCTTCGAACTCCGGGCGGCGGTCACCCTCTCGGCCATGGAGGCGCTGGCGACCCGCCTGGGAGGGCTGCGTGAGGGCCGGAAGTCGATCATCTTTGTCAGTCAGGGTCCCCCGGTCGGGATGCCCGGCAGCTTCAACTACCCCCGCCTCGACGCGGCGGTGGAGGCCGCCAACCGGGGAAACGTCACCGTACACGTGCTCGATCCCCGTCCTCTGGGCATGGCGCCGTTCGGGGGGGCTGAGGTCTTGAGGCGGTTTTCAACGGAAACCGGTGGCCGATCGATCGTGAACACCAACGACCTTGGCGCTGGCCTCAAGGATGTGGTGGCTGACGCGAGTGCCTATTACCTGCTCGGCTACTCACCGTCGCGGCCACGCAACGACGGGAAGTTCCACAAGATCAGCGTCAAGGTGCGCCGCTCAGGCGTCCGGGTCACCTCGCGTCGCGGTTACTGGGCGCCCTCCGAGAAGGAGATGACCGCAGCACCGCCGCCCCCGGCTGATCCCAGGCTGACCGGGGCCCTGGCACAGCTGGTGGAATCAGACGACGAGCGGTTGGTCGATATCTGGGTAGGCCTCGAGCATCAGGGGACGCAGGATGTCCTCACCCGGATTGCCTGGGAAGCCAGCCCCCGCGGCACGGACGCGTCCGGAGGTCCGCCGGTGTCACTGGAAGTGGAGCCGGTCACGCGTGTGGGAGGGACGCTCGCTCCACCGCAGACGCTCGCGCGCAAGGATGCGGTGCCCGCGCTGGCGATGCCCGTGATGGCAGAGTTTCGGCTGCGCCCCGGTCCTCAGGCCCTGCGGTTCACGGTGCGCGACGCTGACGGCGACACCCTCGACCGGTGGACGCAGTCGCTGAGCATCCCTGCGCTTGAGACGAATGCGGTGTATCTCGGGACTCCCCTTGTGTTCCGAACACGCACGGCTGCGGAGTTCCGTTCACTCCGCCTGCAGACGGCACCCACACCCTCGGCATCCCGTCGGTTTCGGCGCACCGATCGGTTGAGAGTGGACGTGCCGCTGGGGCCGGCCGGGGTGACCGTCGAGACGGTGGCGCACCTGACCAACAGCCAGGGCCAGACGCTGGCCACACTGCCATCGACCATGGTCAATGGACAGCTCATTCGGCTCGACTTGCCCCTGGCCAGTCTGGCGCCCAGCACCTACACCATGCGAGTTGAAGTGCGTGCAGGAGAGCACCAGGCGGTGCAAGTCGTCGCGTTCACGGTGTCTCAATAACGGGAGACGCCGAGTGTCGCCCAGCGGGGTCTACTCGTAACGCAGCGCGTCGATCGGGTCCATCCGGGACGCCCGCCATGCGGGCAGCATTCCGAAGAACACGCCGACGAAGGCCGAGAAGCCGAGGCCGAGCGCGAAGGACCACCATGGCAGGGACACCGGAAAGCCTGACGCCAGGTTCACCAGGAGCCCGATGGTGCTGCCGGCCAGGACGCCGATGATTCCCCCGACGCTGGTCAGCACCACCGCCTCGATGAGGAACTGGGTCAGGATTTCGACGTTGCGGGCACCAATCGCCTTGCGGACGCCGATTTCACGTGTGCGCTCGGTCACCGAAATGGTCATGATGGCCATCACTCCGATGCCTCCCACCATGAGAGCCACCGACGAGATGACGACGAGGGCCAGCAACACAGCCTGCGAGATCTGATCCCACACCTTCAGGACAGCGTCCTGCGTGACGAGGTCGAAGTCATTGGGCTTGTCGAGGGTGAGACCGTGCCGGATGCGCATGATCGTCTCGACTTCGCGCATCGCATCTTCACGGGAGACATCTTCCTTCGGGACGACGGCAATCATCACGGCCTGTCCGCCGAAAGGACCGCGCCTGACACGCTCGTTGCCGAACTGCTTGCGGAAGGCCGTGTAGGGGATGACGGCCATGTTGTCCTGTCCGGTGGCAAAGCCTCCGGCACTGGGACGCTTGCCCATCACGCCGACCACTACGTACTCGACCGCGCCGACGCGGATGCGCTTGCCGACCGGGTCGATGCCGCGCCGGGCGAACAGCGCCTCGTAGACATCGTAGCCAATCACGGCCACGCGTCGACGTCGCTCGACCTCCTGCTCGGTGAACATGCGCCCGGCGAACATCTTGGCGAAGTTGACGTCGATGAAGCGATCGCTCGTGCCCATGACGGCTGCAGGGCGGGTGCGCTCTCCCTGGTAGAACAGCCGTTCGAAGGTCGGACCCGGCGGGCCGGCGCCAAGCCAGGTGTCCACCAGGTCGATGGTGGTCGACATGCGTTCAATGGCGAGGCCGTCTTCGATGGTGAGCGAGGGACGGCGGATGAGCTCGAGGAAGGAGGCGCCGGCCGAGAAGCTGACGGCGCCGAACCGCTGGACGAAGATGGTCCGTGGCCCGAGGGCCGAGATGCTGTCGCGCAGCGAGGTGTCGAACCCCCGGATGAGCGACGTCATACCGACGATGGAGGTGACGCCGATGACCACCCCGAGCACGGTCAGCGCCGACCGCAACTTGTTGGTGCGCAGGGTCTCGAAGGCCATGCGCGCGGTTTCGCGGAAGAGACCGAGATAGCGCTCGACAATGGCCATGTTATTCGCGCCTCAGGGCTTCGATCGGATCGAGGCCGGCGGCCCGCCGGGCGGGATACCAGCCGAAAAACAGCCCCACCAGCGCGGTGACCACCACGCCGAGGGCCACTGACCAGCTCTCCACGGCCGCCGGCACCGGTGTGACAGAGGCAATCAGGGTGGCGAGGGACCAGCCCAGGGCCACGCCGACAATGCCGCCGGTGAGCGAGAGCGTCACCGACTCGGTGAGGACCTGCGACATGATGTCGAGCCGGCGGGCCCCGAGCGCCTTGCGGAGGCCGATTTCCCGGGTGCGTTCGCTGACGACCATCAGCATGATGTTCATGATGACGATACCGCCGACCACCAGCGAGAGGCCCACGATGCCGACGAGCAGCACGGCGATGCCGGCGGTGGCCTGACGGAAGATGTCGAGGACGGAGTCAGAGGCGACGATGCCGAAGTTCTCGGGCTCGGCGGGCTTGAGCCGGCGCTCGACGCGCAGGGCCACGCGCGCTTCGTCCTTGGCCCGGTCGACGAGCGAGGCGTCGCGAGGGCGCACCATCAGTTGCAGCGACTGCCGTGCGCCGAAGAGCTTCTGATACGAGCCCAGGGGAATGACCACAAACTCGTCGAGGGAACTGCCGAAGGAGGAACCCTTCTTGGCCGATACCCCGACGACGCGGAACGGCACGCCGGCCACGCGCAGGGTCTTGTCGATGGGGTCGGCCGAGCCGAAGAGCCGGTCGGCCACCTGCCAGCCGATGAGGGCGACCGGTCGATTGCGGTGGATTTCAACGGGGCTGATCATGCGGCCGCGTTCGGCATCGAAGGTCGTGAACTCGAGATACTGCTCGGTCACGCCCTGCACCTGAATCGACTCAAGTTCCTCGGTGCGGTAGGCCACGCTGGCGTTCTGCTGCGCCTGTGCCATGACGGCCGAGACAGACAGCGCGAACCGGCGGATGGCTGTCGCATCGTCGAGGGTGACATTGGGATTGCTGCGCTGGCGTTCGAACTCGTCTTCGTTCTGCGTGAACGCCGTCCGTTGCACCACGAACGAGTCGGCGCCGAGGTCGGACACAATCGCGTCGGTGACCGCGCCGTTGACGCCGGTGATGAGTGCCACCACCGTGATGATCGACGACACGGCCACGATGTTGCCGAGCAGCGTCAGCAGCGATCGCAGCTTGTTGGCCCAGATGGAGGCCAGGGCCAGCCGAACCGACTCGAGCAGATGGGCCATGAGCCGAGCTAGCTGCCCACCCTGACGCTGACACCCCGGCCGCCTGCCGTCTGGCCTGCGGCTGGGCCGGTCGAGACGGCGTCGCCCTCATAGAGCCCGCGTACCGACTCGAAGGGGCCGGTGATGACCCGGTCACCTTCGGACAGGCCACTCAGCACTTCCAGATAACGCTCGCCGGCGATTCCCAGCTTGACGGCAACGAACGCCGCCTTGCCATCCCGGATGAGAAACACGCCCTCGGTTTCCTGGCGCTTCTGGCCCGGCTGCAACTCGGTCGAGACGACCAGAGCAGGCGGGGTGGCTGAGGGGCGACCGAAGCGGAATCCTCCCGTAGGAGCCGGCCGGGGTTCAGGGATGACCGTGCCCTGGGCGTCGTACAGCAGCTCGCGGACGGTCAGCGCCTGAATCGGCACCGACAGGGCGTTGCTGCGCGAGGCCGTCGAGATTTCTGCCGTGCAGGTGAAACCGGGCCGCACGTCGGGAATCCGCTCGTCGAGGGTGATGGTGACCTTGAAGTTAGTGGCCGTGCGCTGGGTCGCTGCGGCGGCGGTGGCCTGGATGGGGCTGTTGCCAATCTCGGTGACCGTTCCCGAGAAGACGCGGTCAGGCATGGCGTCGATGGTGACCTTCGCCTTCTGACCGAGCGCTACGAGCGGGATGTCGGTTTCGTCCACCTCGACCTCGGCTTCGATGACCGACATGTCGGCGACGGTCATCAGGACGGTGCCGGCGTTGTTCATCGTGCCGACGACGACGTTTTCGCCCTCCTCGATGTTGCGGCGGGTCACGATGCCGTCGAAGGGCGCGTCGAACCTGACCTGGGAGAGCGTGTGGCGGCTGCTCTGCAGGCCAGCTTCGGTCTGCCGCAACTGTGTCTCGCGGTTCTTGATTTCCTGCTCGCGGGCCCGGAGATCGCTCTCGCGGACCTCGACGTCGGCCTGCGCACGCTCGAGGGCTTCACGGGTGGTGAGTCCTGAGGCGGAGAGTTCCTGCTGCCGTTTGAGGGCCTGCCGAGCCAGTTCGAGGTTCGCACGGGCGCTCTGCAGGCCGACGCGCGACTGTTCGAGGGCTGTGCGCGAGCCGGCCACGGCGGCTTCGTCCCTGCGCACGGCGGCCTCGGCCACGACCGCGTCAATCTGCAGCAGGAACTGGCCCGCCTTCACCCGGTCACCTTCCTTGACGCCCAGCCTGGTGACGCGGCCCATGGACTGGGCACTGATATTGACGACTTTCTGCGGCTCGATCTTCCCGGAGGCAGAGACCAGGGCCTCGAGGTCGCGCCGCTGGATGGTCTCTGCGGTCACGGTGGTGCCGGTCTGGCGGCCCTTCGAGAAGTAGGCGGCGACGGCTCCACCACCCGCCAGCAACACGATGATCACCCAGAACCACTTGTTCCGCAGCACGCTAAGACCCTCCTCGCAGCACCATCACCACCGCCAGGACGGCGGCCATTCCCACATACAACCCGAGCAGTGTGCCCGCGTAGCTCCGGGCTGGGCGCCCGGTGGCGGCACTGAGGCCGAGGGCAATCAGCCCTCCCCACCACAGGGCGAAGATATCGATTGAACCAAACAGGCGAGCCGGCAGGCTGCCATCCTGGATGCCGGGCAGCACGGCCGCCAGGTTGGTCATGTTCGTGACCGACTCCCGGAGGAACATGAGGGGAACGGTCAGGGCCTGCTGGAGGCCCAGGATGCACGAGGCCTGCACCGAGACCGCGAGAGCCGCTCCGGTGGACAGCGACCCCCGATGCCATCCGGCCACCTGCCGCAGCGCAAGGGCGACGAGCAGGGTTGCCACGGGCAGTAGCAGCAGCCTGGTTCCTGTCAGGTAGCTCGTCCAGGGCGGCGACTGCTGCAACTCCACATACTGCGCGTCAGACACGGTGCCACCGAACGCCTCGACGATGCGCACGTGTTCGTCGACGAGTGCCTGGCGGCCTACGCTGGTGGAGAGTAGTCCTGCGGATGGAATCAGCCACAGCGCCAGCACGACGATCCAGGGGCCGGCCACCCTGGGATGGGCCACGGCAGTGGCCATGGTGTGTCTGGGACGAAGGACAACGCCTGTCAGAACTTGAAGAAGACTCACAAAACCCTAAGACCATAAGACGAAGCCACCGGGCGAGGGGTTCCGCGTGCCAGCCGGCCGCACGTGCCGCGAGGCAGGCCCTCCCCTGAAGTTCGCGACATGTCGTGCCGAGACGACGGGGCAGCATGCCCACGACTTCCGATTCCAACGCCGGGACCGGCCACACGGGTGCCGAGGACGCTGGGGCGGTGCTCCGTCTCGATGTGGCATCGCATGCGACGGCGGTGACTGCGGTCGACCACATGCTCGACATGGCTATCCGCCTGGGCGCCAGCGATGTGCACTGCGAGCCCGACCCCGCCGGGCTGCGCATCCGGTTCCGCATCGATGGACGCCTCGCGTCGGTGGGCACGTTCCCGCCGGGCCTGCGCGACGGGGTGATCACGCGCCTCAAGGTGCTGTCGCGGCTGGATGTGGCCGAGCGCAGGCTGCCGCAGGATGGCCGGTTCAGCGTGCGGCTTGAGGAGCCGCCCGGGGGCACATGCGACATCCGGGCGTCGACGTTGCCGACGCTGCAAGGCGAGAAGGCCGTGTTGCGGGTGGTGGTGCGGTCCACCGTTGCCCCTGATTTCGAGGGCCTCGGCTTCGATGCGCGCAGCGCCGACCTGTTCCGGGCGCAGCTGCAGCGTCCCTGGGGACTCATTCTGGTGACCGGGCCGACAGGCAGCGGCAAGACCAGCACCTTGTATGCAGCCCTGCAGCGGCTGGCGACGCCCGATCGCCACATCATCACCGTGGAGGATCCGGTCGAGCGAGCCCTGCCGGGGGTGACGCAGGTGGCCGTGCGCGAGTCGATCGGCCTGGGCTTTGCGGCGGTGCTGCGTGCGAGCCTCCGGCAGGACCCCGACATCATGCTGGTCGGCGAGATTCGCGATGCCGAGACCGCGGCCGTGGCGATGCAGGCCGCATTGACGGGGCACCTGGTCCTCGCCACGCTGCACACCACCGACGCCCCTGGCGCTCCGGCGCGGTTGCTCGACATGGGGGTGCCGCCCTTCCTTGTCGCCGGTGCCCTGTCCGTGGTCTGCGCGCAGCGACTGGTGCGGCGCAGGTGCCGGCAGTGTCATCCCGGCCAGACGCAGGCCTGTGTCTCGTGCCGCAGCACGGGCTACCGTGGTCGCATCGGGCTCTTCGAAGTGATGACGATGTCCGATGTGCTGCGCACACTCGTGATGCAGCGGGCATCGGCCCAGGAACTGCGACGGCAGGCACTGGCCGAAGGCATGGTCTCACTGAGGCAGGCGGGCCTGCAGCGGGTGGCCGACGGGGTGACGTCGATCGAGGAAGTGTGGCGCGAGACCGCCGAGGACGGGGCGGCGATGCATGCATGAGGCCGTGCTGGGGGCGATGGACGATCCGGCGGTCTCTGACGTGCACCTGCGCGCCGGCGCGCCTGTGTGGGTGCGCCGCTGGGGCCAGATGCGTGCGGTTGGCTCGGGCCTCCTGCAGGCCTCCGACGTTGACGCCACTATCGGGGTGGTGCTCGGCGACGGTCGGTGGCAGCAACTGCGGGAGGGCCGCGATGTCGATGCGGCCTGGCAGATGCCGGATGGTGATCGGTGGCGTGTGCATGCGTACCGGGCGGGGGGACTGTCGGCGGTCGCGATGCGGCGTATCCCCCGTGTCGTGCCGACGCTGCAGAGCCTCGGACTGCCGGCATCGCTGGCCACGCTGGTACGTGGGCCGTCGGGCCTGGTGCTGGTAACCGGGCCGACAGGCAGCGGCAAGAGCTCGACGATGGCCGCGCTGATTGACGGCATCAACCGTGAGCGCGAGTGCCATGTGCTGACGATCGAGGAACCGGTGGAATACCTGCATGCGCCGCAGCGGGCGCTTGTGACACAGCGGGAGCTCGACCGTGATGTGGAGTCGCTGGCCACCGCCCTCCGATCCGCCGTGCGGGCCGACCCCGACGTGGTGCTGGTGGGCGAGCTGCGCGACGAGGCGACGGTCGATGCGGCGCTCCAACTGGCGGAAACGGGCCACCTCACGCTGGCCACTCTGCACACCCGTTCGGCCATGGCCACACTGCATCGCCTGGTCGACCTGACGTCCCCGGTGCGTCACGCGCAGGTGCGCCACCAGCTGGCGCTGGTGCTGGTGGGCGTGGTGTCACAGCGGCTGCTGCCCAGAGCCTCGGGCGAGGGGCGCGTCGCTGCCATCGAGGTCATGAGGGCGACACCCGCGATCCGTCACCTCCTGCGTGAAGGCAAGGTGCACCAACTGCCAGCAGCCATGCAGGCCGAGGGGCGCGACGGAGGCAGCTGGTCGCTGTCGCAATCGCTGGCTTCGCTTGTCGCTGCAGGCGAACTGAGGGAAGAGACGGCCGGTGTCGCGGCCGGCGACCGCGACGACTTCAGGCAGTGGCTGGCCAGGGAGCGTCGTGGCGGACCGGAAGGCAGGCGCTGACCGTGCCCCAGCTGGCCCGACTGGGGGGGGCAGGGCAGGGGCGGGCGCTGCAGCAGTGCGCGCTGCTGCTGGAGTCGGGCCTGCCGCTGGTGTCGGTGCTGGACCTGCGCGCCTCGCTCGAGGCGCGTCCGGCGAGCCGTGCCCTGTGGGCGCACCTGGCGCGCGCCGTCGAGTCGGGCACTCCCCTATCCGAGGCCCTGCGGCTCCTGGGACAGAGGGTCGATCCGTTCGTCTCGGGCATGGTGGACGCCGGCGAGCAGAGTGGGGAACTGCCGGCCATGCTCGAGCGGGCAGGGGCCACCCTGATTCACCGGGCTGACACGCGTCAGGCGGTGCAGCGTGCACTGTCGTATCCCGTCGCGGTGCTGGGGGTGGCCGTCCTGGTGATGGTAGCGCTGCTGTGGCGGGTGGTGCCGCTGTTTGCCGAGTTGTTCGCCTCGCTCGGAGTGGCGCTGCCCTGGCCAACCCGTGTGCTGCTCGAGACAGGCGCCCTGCTGAACCGATGGGGCACCGCGGGCGTAGCGCTGATGGCTACGGCGATGGCCGCCTGGTGGGCGTGGCGGCACAGCCGCCGTGGGAGGCGGGCGTGGCGGGCGCTTCTGGGGCGCCTGCCCTTCGTGGGACCGGTCCTGCAGCAGTCGGCGGCGGCGGGTGCCTGCCGCATGCTGGCGATGCTGCTGAAGGCGGGCCTTCCGCTGATCGATGCGCTGGCCGTCACGGCGCGGTGCTCGGATGAACCCGCAGCACGGCTGGCCCTGCTGGCCCTGCGCCGCGCAGTGGCTCGTGGCGACCGGCTGCGGGACGCACTCGAGCGCGATTGGTGGTGGCCTCCGCTGGTGATCGAGTGTGTGGCGGTGGGGGAAACCACGGGCCGCCTCGACGTCCTGCTGCTCAATGCCGCCGACACATGTGACCGTGACCTCCGGCACGACCTCGCCAGGCACCTGGCTCTGCTCGAGCCGGTAGTCATGGTGCTGGTCGGTGGCGTCGTGGCCGGAATGGTGCTGTCGCTGTATCTGCCGCTGTTCTCGCTCATGCAGACGATGGGACGATGAGAGCGGGGGCCTGTGTGCCCGGGGCCGGGATGTTCTACACTGCAATGAGGCGCGCAGGTTCTGCGGGCCACAAGACGCCCGGCGCAGCGCAGTGGCTTCCATCCCAGTGAGTCATCCAGAGCCATCCTCCGAGGCATACGACTTGCACGGGCTGTCTGCCGGGAATAGGTCGGGGAATCCGCCGTCGTCGGAAAGGTCACGGGGAACACTATGCAGGCACGCAATCGTCAGGGGTTTACACTCATCGAGCTGCTCATTGTGGTGGCGATCATCGGCATCATTTCGGCGATCGCCGTGCCCGGGCTGATGGGGATGCGGCGCTCGGGCAACGAGACGTCAGCTGTCGGGTCGCTGCGCGCCATCTACAGCTCGCAGCAGGCCTTCGCGGCGACGTGCGGTAACGGATTCTATGCCGCCAAGCTGACTGATCTGGCCAAGTCACCGCCGAACGGGGGGGCGCCGTTCATCAGCCCCGACCTCGGCTCCGCCGATGAGGTGCAGAAGAGCGGCTACCTCATTTCGATCGCCGCCGGCAGCGATGGCGCAGCGGCCAGTCTCGATGCCTGCAACGGCGTGCCGGCTGCGGACCTGACCAGTTCCTGGTATGCGAAGGCCGAGCCGATTTCGCCCGGGTCGACAGGCACCCGGTTCTTCTGGATTGGGACGCTCGGCACCATCTTCGCCGATGCCGCCCAGCCCATTCCGTCGACGGTGGGATCTGACCAGGCGCCCGGCGGCGCGCCGATTCAGTAGGCCCCCCGGGGCGTATAATCGCGCACATGTCTGCCTGGTTTCTTGCGTTCGCGGGGCTGGGGCTGGCGGCGGCCTCCTGGTCCACCTGGGTCCACTACACGCTCATCGCCGACCCTCTGTCGGTGCCGGCCTGTGACATCAATGCGATGTTCAGCTGCAGTCAGGCCTACACCAGCGAGTATGGGGCGGTCGGCGGTGTCTCGGTGGCGCTGCTCGGCGTGCTGTTCTTCGCGTTTGTCCTGCTGCTGACGACGCTGACGCAGCGGTCGAGAACGGCGCGGGCCAACCTGCCGCTCTACCTGTTTGCCGTCTCGACCATCGGGCTCGCAGTGGTGCTCTACCTCGGCTACGTGTCGTGGTTTGTGCTCGGCACCGTCTGCCTGCTGTGCGTCGGGTCGTATGTGGCCGTGATTGGGCTGTTCCTCACCTCGGGAGCGGCCGCAAAGGAACCTATGTCGAGTCTGCCATCCCGTCTGTCGCGCGATCTGTCCACCCTGTTCAGCACACCCTCGGCCCTGGCGGCCACCGCCGCCTTTGTCGTGGCGGCCGGTGCTGCCGTCATGCTGTTCCCCCATGCCAGCGCGTCGGCCGCAACAGCGGCGGCCGATGGCCAGGCATCGACGGCGACGGGGCCGGCGATTCCCGCGGCCCAGCTGAAGGAGTTCGAAGACTACCTGGCCGCGCAGCCGCGCGAGACGCTGAACATCCCCACCAACGGGGCGGCCGTAGTCGTGGTGAAGTTCAACGACTATCAGTGCCCCGCCTGCGGACAGACCCATCTGGCCCTGAAGCCGGTGAAGGACAAGTGGGCCCGCGAGGGTGCCGGCAAGGTGCAGTTCGTGACGATGGATTTCGCCCTCGAGCGCGAGTGCAATGCCGGCATGCAGTCCGATGTGCACCTAGCGGCGTGTGATGCTGCGGTTGCCGTGCGGCTGGCACGCGAGAAGGGGAAGGGCGATGCCCTCGAAGACTGGCTGTTTGCCAACCAGCCCATCATGACGCCGGCGTCCGTCCGTCAGGCGGCAGCCGACATCGGAGGCGTCACCGACATGGACGCCCGCTACGCCGACGTGCTGACCCAGGTGAAGGCCGACACCAACAAGGGCGTGCAGCTGCGCGTGGCCTCGACGCCCACGTTCTTCCTGAATGGCATCAGGCTGCCTGGCCTGCGTCCGGAGTTTTTCGACGCGGCCATTGCCTGGGAATTGAAGCGGGTCAGCGGCGGCAAGTAGCCTCGCATGATCTGGGGCATTCTCGGCCTGCTGGTCGGGAGCTTTCTGAATGTCGTGATTCATCGGTTGCCGCGAGGCGAGTCGGTCATCTGGCCAGCCTCGCGGTGCCCCCACTGCCATACCCCCATCCGATTTCATGACAACGTTCCGCTGCTGGCCTGGTGCTGGCTGCGCGGACACTGTCGTTCGTGCCAGGCGTCCATCAGCTGGCGCTACCCGGCCATCGAAGCCCTGACGTCAGTCGTCTTCATGGCCGTAGCCCGCACGGCTCCCGATCTCCTCACGCTCTCGCACCATCTCGTATACGCCTCGGTGCTCATCGCCCTGCTGGCGATCGATTTCGAGCACTACATCTTACCGGACGAACTTACGCTCGGCGGACTGGTCGTCGGCCTTGCCGGCGCGGCAATGACTCCGCCCGCCTTGCCGGAGCGCATGGCAGGCGCTGCGCTCGGCGCAGCCATTCCCCTGACCATCGCCGTGGGCTACCGGCGCTGGCGGGGGCAGGACGGGCTGGGGATGGGCGACGTGAAGATGCTGGCCATGATGGGTGCCGTGGCCGGATGGGCGCAGATGCTGCTGTCATTGACACTGGCCACCTGCTCCGGCGCAGCTGTGGGACTGCTGCTGGTCGCCGTCCAGGGCACGTCACTGCAGCGGCCGCTTCCGTTCGGCACGTTCCTCTCCGTCGCGGGCCTCGTGTCGTTGATCTTCGGGGACCGCATCATCCGCTGGTACCTCGGCCTGCTTGTGTAACCGGCCGGGCCGCAGGAACTGCGTCATCCCATCCTGACTCGCATTTCATCTTCGGCATCGGCCAGGCGGTCGACGGCCGGGACCGGGATCGTTTCCAGAGGGACACGCCGCGCGCGCCCCGAGGGCACGTGCTTTGCTCGTTGCCAGAGATATGTCGAGCCACAGCGATACGGGGTTTTCCCTCATCGAGGTGATGGTGGCATCTGCGGTGGCAGCCGTGGCCCTGGCCGGAGTGATGACGGCGGCAGCCGCAGTGACCCTGCAGCAGCGCCAGGCCGAGCGGACATGGGCAGCTGCCGAAGTGACGGCGCAGGTGCTTGACCAGTGGCGCGGTGCCGACGTGGCGCTCCTTCGGCAGCTGGACGGCTGGAGCCTCGCCCTTGATGCGCAGGGGCGTCCGGTCGCAGCCGGGGCAGGCGACAGTGCCGACCTCACCGTCGTGGCGCAGGGCACGACACCGGCCGGATGGCCCCCGGGCACCGTGCGAGTCGACGCGTGCGCCTATCGTGGACGTCCCGAGACCGGGCTGGCACCGATCGTCTGCCTCCAGACGGGCTTTGGCGGTGGCTGGT
The DNA here is from genome assembly GCA_964643765.1 of uncultured Bifidobacteriaceae bacterium. GTDB lineage: Bacteria > Acidobacteriota > Vicinamibacteria > Vicinamibacterales > UBA2999 > VFZN01. Next base: position 54,309 of record CAZXTM010000003.1, read on the forward strand.
GAACGCGCGAGGGGTGACGATGCTCGAACTGCTGCTGGCCCTGGCGCCCGGCCTGGTCGTGCTGGGCAGTCTCTTCGTGCTCATGCCGCAGATGCGCCAGTTCAGTTACGAGACGCCATTACGGATCGAGACCCGGCAGCGGCTGTGGTGGGCTGCCGAACGCCTGTCGGCGGCCATTAGCTCGACCCAGCGTCCCGCACCGATGGAGGACGGACTGGTGCGCCTGTCGCGTGTGATCCCGGTGGTGCGACCGCTCGGTGAGGGTGGTGGAACGGGAGGCCTCGACCTGATCGCGCCGACCGGCCCGGGCCTCGCACGGCTGCGCATCTCGACCAGCGAGACTGGCGGGGTGCTGGCCCTTGATGCATCCCCGTGTCCAGTGCTCGGCACCGTGTGTGGATTCTCGCGGGACGATATTGCAGTGGTCACCGACAGCCTCGGGCACTTCGACATCATCGAGGTGGCGTCGGCCACGAAGGCCGTGGCCACGTTGCGTCTGCGTGAGCCGCTGCAGGCGGACTATCCCGCAGGGGCGTGGGTGGTGGCTGTACGTGCCGACCGGTGGTCCCTTGACCCCGAGCCCGATGGTGGGCTGCGACTGCGCCGGCGCAGTCGTGCGGGCGCCATCGACACGGTGGCCGAGGGGCTGAGCCGTGCCAGCCTGACCGTCTGGGGCGAGTCGGCGGCACCGATGGCGCGCTGGGCAACGCCGACCCGGGCTGTGGTGTCCTACGGCCTGCCCTTTCCGGTCCCCAAGCGACTCGAGGGCGTTGATGCCGATACGCTGTGTGCCTGGACCTGGACCGGCTCGGGCTGGCTCTCGCGCCTGCAGCAGTGGAGCGGCGAGGCAGAGCGCACGCAGCTCGGTGGCCGGGTGTCAGACGGTCCCTGGTGCGGCACCCCCGCCAGCGTGTTTGCGTTCGACGTCGATCTGCTGCGCCTGTCCAGGGTCGACATCCGCCTTGAGGCGGCGCGCGGGCCCGGTCCACCGCTGGTGGTCACGCGGACGGTGGCATGGCGACCGTGAGGAGAACGCAGAGCGCAGCCCCTGCCGAGGCCGGGATGCTGCTGGTGGGCGTCGCCATGATGGCCGGCGTACTGCTGGTGATGGGGCTCGGCCTGCTGGGCCTGGCTGGCCGCGACGGGCTGACCATGCGTCATCGGCTCGAACGACAGCACTTGCGACAACTGGCGCACGGTGCCCTCGACGTCGCGGCCGCGACCCTGGCCGATGTGTCGCTTGACGATGCGCTGAGCGGTCGACTCAGGGCGACGGGAGGCGATGCAGTCGCGGTCACCTCCTACGAACTGGCCGGTGGGCGCGTGGTCGAGCTCCGTGCCGAAACGGCCTGGCTGACCTGTGGGCGCACCTCGGCGTGCACGACCGCAGACCGTCGCAGGGTGACGGCAGCGCGACCGTGGGGCCAGGCCAATCCCCAGTGGGCCGTCGTCATGCAGGGGCGGGCCTCGCGCTGGTGGCCCGGGGTGTGGCACCGGGGCAGCGTGATCGTTGTCTGGGTGGGCGATGATGCGCGCGAGATCGATGGTGACCCCATGGTCGACGATGCGACGGGTCCACTGACGGGCCAGGGCATTGTGCGCCTGCATGCCGTGGCGTACGGCGTGGCTGGGGGCCGTGCGGCCGTGGAAGCCGAGCTGCTTCGTCACTGCGATCCTCGCGAACCCGAGTGCCAGCCGGGGCTCGAGTTGTCGGGACGCCTCGAGGTCGATGATGAGATGTAGGAATCTGCAGAGGGCCCTCGTCGAAGGCTCGCTGGGTGTGGCTGCCTGTTGTCTGGGGATAGTCGTGCCCGATCAGGCGCTGACAGAGGCGGCCCGGCGGGAGGCCGAGCGCCGGGCCACGATGCCCAGGGCCGAGCGGGTGCTGACCAATGCCGACCTTGGTGACGCTCCACGGCCCGTGGTGGTTATCCAATCGTCTGGGGTTCGGCGGGTGGTGCCCACGCCCGACGTGTCGAGCGGCGCCGTGTCCGGCGATTCGACGGCCGCCGAGACGAGACCGCGGCAGGCCACACCCGCGCACGTCGAATCGGGGGCCGGACGCACGGTAGGTACCCCTGATGCGACGGTTTCCTCCCCGGCTGCCCCCGCGGATGGCGCCGTGCGTGACGAAGCATGGTGGAGGCAACAGGCTGAGGCCTTGTCTCGCCGACGGCATCGGGTCGCCGACCAGCAGCGGGCACTCCAGAATCGGATCGACATGCTGACGGCCGAGGTGGCGGGTCGCGACGACCCTTACCAGCGGGCCCTGCTCGAGAATGACCGTCGACGGTCGATCGAGGAGCTCGACGCCCTCGAGCGCGATCGCGCCGAACTGGACCGGGCCGTCACCGCGTTTGAAGAGACTGCCCGGCGTCAGGCCATCCCTGCGGCGTGGATACGCGTTGACCCTGACTAGGGCTTCAGGCCCAGTGACCGCAATGCGGCCACCAGCTCGCGCGTGGTCACATCGGTGAGCTCCTGTGTGCGGCCGAGACCGGTGACGGCGACAAAGTGCAGGCGCCCGGCAATGACCTTCTTGTCATGGGCGGCGGCGCGTGCCACCTCCCGCGCCGACAGGTCGCGAATGGCCGGCAGGGGGCCCAGATGCTCGATGGTGGCCCGCAGGGCCGCCGCCGTGCTGTCAGGGGTCACGCCTCGGCGCTGCCCCAGTGCGGTGGCGGCCAGCATGCCGTAGCCGACGGCTTCTCCGTGCAGCAGCCGCCGATACGACGTGGCGGCCTCGAGGGCATGGCCGAGCGTGTGGCCGAAATTCAGCACGCGACGGGGGCCGCCTTCCCGTTCGTCGCCAGACACAATGGCCGCCTTGATGCGGCATGATTCGGCGACGATGGCGTCAAGCTGGCCGGGGGTGTCGGCGAACGCCGACCCGGCGCCCTGCGCCACATGCTCGAGCAGTGCGGGGGTGGCAATGGCGCCGTACTTGATCACCTCGTAGAGACCGGCCCTGAACTGGCGGCGTGGCAGGGTGTCGAGCAGGGCAGGGTCGGCGACCACCAGTTTCGGGGCATGAAAGGCGCCGATCAGGTTCTTCCCCTGAGGATGATTGACGCCCGTCTTGCCCCCCACGGCACTGTCGACCTGGGCCATGAGTGTGGTCGGCACGTGGACGACGCGCACGCCTCGCAAGTACGTCGCGGCTGCGAACCCGGCCATGTCCCCGATGACGCCTCCCCCCACCACCACGACAATCGCCGCGCGGTCGGCCTGCGACTCGACCAGGGCATCATGGATGCGGCCGACGGTCTGCATGGTCTTCGACCGCTCGCCGTCGGGCACCAGGATGGGCTGCGTCGTGCGACCCTTCAGGGCACGGGAAATCCGACGGCCCTGTGCGCCCCAGACGGTAGGACTGGAGACCACGGTGACGCGCCCGGTGAGCCCGGCGGCGTTCAGCAGATCGGAGAGGGTGGCCGACACCCCATGGCCGACCATGACGGGATAGGCGCCGCCGGCGGCCTGCACCTCGATGCGTGTGAACGAACTCATGCCGGCCGGTAGAATACCACCCGGGTCGCGAGTGCCCCTGGCGGGGTAGACTGACAAGCTGGAACCGCGCGACGCGGCATGAAACGGAGCTTATGAGCAACAGCCAAGGCAAGGGCGGCGAGGCGTTTGTGAAGGAGATTACGCCTCAGAGCGAGGATTTTTCACGCTGGTATCTCGATGTCGTTCGGAAGGCCGAGCTGGCGGATTACTCGCCAGTCAAAGGCTGCATGGTGATCCGACCCTACGGCTACGCGATCTGGGAGCAGATTCAGCGCCAGCTGGACGACCGGTTTAAGGCGACGGGGCATGTGAACGCCTATTTCCCGCTGTTCATCCCCGAGAGCCTGCTGCTGAAGGAAGCCGAGCACGTGGAAGGCTTCGCGCCGCAGGTGGCCTGGGTGACCAAGGGGGGCACCGAGGACCTCGAGGAGAAGCTGATTGTCCGCCCGACGTCCGAAACAATTATTGGCGTGATGTATCAGCGCTGGATTCAGTCATGGCGCGACCTGCCCGTGCTAATCAACCAGTGGGCGAACGTGGTGCGGTGGGAGAAGGTGACCCGGCCGTTCCTGCGGACCACCGAGTTCCTCTGGCAGGAGGGCCACACGGCGCATGAGACGGCCGATGAGGCGCAGGAAGAGACGCTGAAGATTCTGGCACTCTACAAGGAGTTTGCCGAGTCGGTGCTGGCCATGCCCGTGGTGGACGGGCAGAAGAGCGAAAGCGAGAAATTTGCGGGGGCCTCGCGCACCTACTCGATTGAGGCCCTGATGGGGGACGGCCGTGCGCTGCAGGCCGGCACGTCGCACAACCTCGGACAGAACTTCGCGAAGGCCTTCGAGATTCAGTTCCAGGGGCGCGACAAGACACTGCAGCATGCCTGGACGACGTCGTGGGGCGTGTCGACGCGGCTGATTGGCGGCGTCATCATGACGCACGGTGACGACAGCGGGCTGATTCTGCCGCCGCGCGTGGCGCCCTGGCAGGTGGTGATTGTCCCGATTCCCCGGGGCACCTGGAAGGAGACGGTCCTCCCGACCTGCGAGGCCATCTGTGCGCAGCTCAAGGCGGCGGGCATTCGCGTCAAGCTGGACGCTGACGACAGCAACACGCCGGGGTGGAAGTTCTCCGAGTATGAAATGCGCGGGGTGCCGCTGCGCCTCGAGATCGGTCCGAAGGACATCGAGAAGTCGACCGTGTTTGCCGCGCGCCGGGACACGCGGGCCAAGCAGGCGCTGCCGATGGAGGGACTGGCCGCCACGGTGCAGGCCCTGCTGGACGAGATTCAGTCGGCGCTGCTCGAGCGCGCACGGGCCTTCCGCGAGAGCCACACGTCGGCCACGACGGACTACGACGAGTTCAAGGCCGTGATGGAAGGGCGTCCGGGGTTCGTGCAGTCGCCGTGGTGCGGCAGCGCGGCATGCGAGGCCGACATCAAGGCGGAGACGCAGGCCACCATCCGGAACATTCCCTTCGGATTCGAACAGGCCCCGGGCGTGGGCTGCATCCGGTGCGGCACACCGGCGGCTGTGACGGCCTGGTTCGCAAAGGCCTACTGAGCGACCCAGCAATCGTCGAGGGTGAAAGACAACGGGCCCGGTCATCGGAGGATGACCGGGCCCGCGTCGTTTCTGGGGATGGACCGGAAGGGCTTACTGGACCCGGACGGTCATGGCGGCACGGCGGTTGAGGCGGCGGGTTTCCTCGCGGCCATTGTCGTGCTTGGGGCGTTCTTCGCCGTAGCTGATGGTCTGCATCCGGTCGGCGCTGACGCCGCGGTTGGTCAGGTATTCACGAACGGCCATGGCACGGCGCTCGCCGAGGGCCAGGTTGTATTCGGTCGTGCCGATGTTGCAGGTGTGGCCCTCGACCATGATGCGCAGCGACGTATCTTCGGCGAGGGCCTTGATGGCCTCGTCGAGCACGCGGGTGGCCTCGACACGCAGCGAGTAACGGTCGAAGTCGAAGTGGACATCTTCGAAGGTGTATTCCTTCTTGGGAGGCGCGGTGACCTGGATGGACACGGTGGCGGTGGCGTTGCCGCCCCTGCCGTCGCTGACCGTCACGGTGATGGGCACCGAGCCGGGCTGTCCGGGCGCCGTGTAGGCTGTCTGCCGGTCAGAGGCGTTGGCCAGGGCACCGGTGGGGGCCGACCACTTGTAGCTCAGCGAGTCGCCATCTGGATCGGAACCATCGGCCATCAGCATGACCCGCCCACCCACCAGCACCGAGCAGGGATCGCACTTGGCCGTGACCGTCGGCGGACGGTTGGCGGGGGGCGCCGGCGGCGGGGGCGGAGGCGGCGGAGGCGGGGGCGCCACATAAACCGGCACGCCGGGGTGGTAGCCAATGCGCACCTGCAGGCCGATCCTGTCGCCGAAGTTGTTGTCGTAGCCGGTGACGGTGCCGCGCTGCGTGGTGGTGACCGCGTAGCTGAACCCGGTGCCGAAGTAGAAGCCGTTGGACGCGGTGTACTGCGAACCGAGGAACACGTCGAACGGCTGCTTGACGTCCCATGACGAGGCCGGCCCGCCGTAGCTCGAGATGAACGCGCCGCGATAGGTAATCGTGTTGTCGAAGTAGTATTCGCCGGTCGCTTCCGCGAAGAGCTTCAGCTGTCCGCGGCTCGGCCAGCTGAGGCCGGCTCCGTAGCGCAGGCTGTGGCTGCGGTCGTAGTCTGCGGTGCTGGTGCGGAACCGGACGCCGGAGAAGCCGGCCAGTTCGACGCGACCCATCTCGCGGCTGAGTACCGCGTCGAGCATGTAGTCGGGACGGCCAGTGCCGAGGCCGAGGTCGCGGCTGGCCGAGGGCACCTTGACCGCGCCGCGGAGCGCGACGGCGACACCCCCGGCGGCGGTGGCCTGTGTGCGCAGGTTGAGCTTGGCACCCACCGTGACATCACCGAAGCCCTGCTCCCATCCGCTCCGGATGGGATAGTCCATCGGCTGGTTGCCGCTCAGAATCGGCCGGCGGTCGGCATCGATGCGCCGGAAGGCCGCGACCGACCCGAACAGCTCGAGGCGGTCGGTGGCCCCGAACGCGAAGCTGCCGGAGAAGTCTGCGATGTCCGTGAAGCCTTCCGAACGGTCGAAGTTGATGCGCCCGGCTGAGCCTGCGACCTTCCCCTTCGGCAGCGTCTCACCGGTCGGCACGAACCAGAGGCCCGTATCGCCCATCACGGTGCTGGTGGCCGGACGGGTCTGTGCGGAGGACTGCGCCCACGCCGGCGCGGCTGTCAGCACGGACAGCACAGCGCCAGCCACGATTCGGCTGTAGATCTTCATGGCAGAGATGATACGTGCGCCCTCGAGCGCAAGTCAACGCGCGAGTCGGCGTCTAGGCTGTGCTGCCGTCGTCGCTTCGCTCGGCCTTGCCGAAGAGCCAGGCCACGAGGACGCCGACCATGTAGAGGCCCATCATCGGCACAGCCACCAGGGCCTGGTTCACCGGGCTGCCATCGGGGGTGATGACCGCGGCGACGATGAAGATGCCGAGCACGGCATACTTGATGTTCCTCAGCAGGAACCGGGCCGTGACGAGGCCCAGCCGCGCGAGCACGAACATCAGGACGGGCATCTGGAACACGAAGCCCATGCCCAGCAGCAGCTTCACATACAGGCCGAACACCGGGTCGACCCTGGGCGTGAAGATCATGTAGTCATTGCTGAAGCCGGCGAAGAACCGCCAGGCGGCCGGAAACAGCATGTGGTGACCGAAGGCGGCACCGGCGACAAACAGGGCCGAAGAGGTCAGCACGAAGGGAATGGCCAGCCGCTTCTCTTTGGCGTAGAGCCCGGGGGCGATGAAGAGCCAAACCTGCAGCATGATGTAGGGCGAGGCGACCAGCACCCCGGCCAGCGCCGAGATCTTCACCCAGAGGAAGAAGCCCTCGCCGGGCTCGGTGTAGATGAACTTCCGCTCGGGCAGATCGGCCGTCAGCCGTTCGTAGACGAACGCCTGGATGCGGTTGCTGAAGATGCTGGCGACGACAAACCCCGACAGCAGCGCGATCACGGCATGGGTGATGCGCTTGCGCAGCTCGTCGAGATGCTCGAGGAACGTCATCCGCCCGTCAAGCGGATCGTCGTCCTCGGGGCCATCACCGTCGAGGGTCGGGTCGTCGGGGAGCGGAGTCGGGACGTCCCGGGATGGGAGCGGGGCCAGCGCCATACGGCGGACTTACCGGGGCACCGTGTCGCCGGGGGCCGTCGTTTCAGCGGCGGGGGTCGGGGGCACCGGCTCGGCGGCCGGGGCGGCAGCGACCTTCTGCTGCTCCTCGACGCGGATTTCCTGCTCGAGGGTGTGCTGCAGTTCGTTCGAGGCTTTCTTGAACTCGTTGATGCTCTTGCCCAGCGACTTGCCCAGCTCGGGCAGCTTGCGCGGCCCAAACACAATCAGGGCAATCACGAAGATGATGACCAGTTCGGTGACGCCGATGGAACCAAACATGAGAGCAACTCCAGAAACGGGTCAGTGAGCGCCGCACCCGCAGGCGACCGTGTCCCTTCGGGAGTATACCCCAGCTCCCCGGAACTCCTTGCCGGGGGGCGGGTTATTCGCTAGCATCGCCGTATGCGTGTGCAGCCGGGTCTTGCCGTGGTGCTGTCTCTCGCCGCATCGGCGGTGGTGGGAGGATGGCTGGGTCCCCGTGTCGCGACGGCGCAGGACCCGGTCGCCGATCGCTACCGCGTCTACACAGCGGCGCTGGCCGCCATCGAGCGCCAGTACGTCGAGCCGGTCGAGTCGGACCAGCTGGTCTATGGGTCCATCAGCGGCATGCTGCAGACGCTCGACCCGCATTCGAGCTTCATGGATCCGCGCAGCTACAAGCAGATGCGCGAACGCCAGGAGGGCCGCTACTTCGGCCTGGGCATCACCATTCAGGCCGTGCCGGACGGCATCACGGCCGTGCGGGTCTTCGAGGGCTCTCCGGCGCACGCCAAGGGCATCCGTCGCGGTGACGTCATCGCCGAGATTGAGGGCCAGTCGACCCGCGGCTGGTCGTCCGACGATGCCGTGGGCAAGCTGCGCGGGCCCAAGGGCACGTTCGTGAACATCGGCATTCGCCGGAAGGGGCTCGACGAGCTCATCCCGATGGCGGTCATGCGCGATCAGGTCAGCATTCCCAGCCTGTCGGCTGTGTTCATGATTGACGACCAGACCGGCTACGTGGGCATCACTGACTTTGCCGAGCGCACCGACGAGGACCTCGGCACGGCGCTCGAGTCGCTGACCCGCAAGGGCATGAAGCGGCTGGTGCTCGACCTGCGCAGCAACCCCGGCGGGCAGCTCGATCAGGCCATCCGCATCTCGAACCGGTTCCTGCCAAAGGGGGCCATGGTGGTCTACACCCGCGGCCGCGTGGCCAATTCCGACGAAGACTACCGCGCCACGGACGACCCGGGCTATGCCACGCTGCCGATGGTCACGCTGGTGAACCGGTCGAGCGCCAGCGCCTCGGAGATTGTGTCGGGAGCACTGCAGGATCACGACCGCGCCCTCATCGTCGGCGAGACGACCTTTGGCAAGGCCCTCGTGCAGTCGGTCTTCCGCGTCAGCGGCGGTGCGGGCCTCGCCCTGACCACCGCCCGCTATTACACCCCCAGCGGCCGCCTCATCCAGCGGCCGTGGGACGGCACTTTCGACGAATACCTGACCTACACCATGAAGGATCAGTCGGAGCGCGCCAAGTCGCCCGACCAGCTCAAGTACACCGTCGGTGGCCGCAAGGTCTACTCGGGGGGCGGGGTTGACCCGGATGAGCGCTTCGAAGGACCGACGGAGGGCTTCAACCCGACCCGGTTCGGGCGCTCGCTGTTCAATCGCGGCCTGTTTGCCGCCTTCGCCGAGTCCTACTTCTACGAGAACGACACGCGTCCCGGCAGCAAGTCGCCGTCCTTCAAGTATGTGAAGCGCGGGTTTGACGTGGACGACGCGATGGTGGCCGCGTTCCGGGCCTTTGCCGTCAGCCGAAACACCGTCATCGACGAAGAAGCCTGGTCGAAGGACCTGCCATTCATCCGGGCGATGATTCGCTTCGAGATCGACCAGGCGGTCTTCGACATCGCCACCGCGCGCCAGCGCCTGATCCAGGCCGATCCCCAGGCGGGTTACGCCCTGGGCCGTTTCGCCGAGGCCGAACGGCTGCTTGCGCAGTCACAGAGCCGCAGCGGGCGCATCGGCCAGTAGCCGCGACCATTTCCGATACCGGTTCCGTATGCGTCTTGAACGTCTCGAGATCTCTGGGTTCAAATCGTTTTCCGATCGTTCCGAACTGTCCTTCGACCAGGGCGTGACAGCCATCGTCGGGCCGAACGGCTGCGGCAAGAGCAACGTGGCCGACGCGCTGACGTGGGTGCTGGGCGAGCAGAGCGCCAAGAGCCTCCGCGGCGAAACGATGGAAGATGTCATCTTCAATGGTTCCGACGCGCGCAAGCCGACCGGGGCCGCTGAAGTGCGCCTGCGCCTGAGCGGGGTGGTCGTGCCGCCCTCGCTCGACAAGGAGCTCGGCTACGAGCCATATCTGGCCTCGGCGCCCGGCGAGGACGGTGCCGTCACCTTCGCGCCCGAACTGACGCGCGAAGTGGAGGTCACCCGCCGTCTGTTCCGGTCGGGCGAGAGTGAATACCTCATTGACGGCCAGCAGTGCCGCCTGAAGGACATCCACGAACTGCTGATGGACACGGGCCTCGGTGCCAAGGCCTACGCGATCATCGAGCAGGGCAAGATCGGCATGATCCTGAGCTCGAGGCCGACCGATCGGCGCCAGTTGATCGAAGAGGCGGCGGGCATCACCAAGTACAAGGCCCGCCGGCGATCTGCCGAGCTCAAGCTTGAGGCGGCCCAGCAGAACCTGACGCGCCTCGACGACATCGTCTACGAGGTCGAGAAGCAGAAGGGCGCCCTGAAGCGGCAGGCGGCGCGCGCACGGCGCTACACCCGCCTGCGCGATGAAATGCGGCGATGGGAAAAGGTGCTGTTTGCCCGGCGCTACCGCTCGCTCTCGGAGGCCATCGAGGCCGCGCGTCTTCGGCTGACCGACGTCCGTGAGCAGGAAGCGGCGGCGGCTGCCCGTCTGGCGGAGGTCGAGACCACGCTCGCCGCACTGCGTATTTCCCAGGCCGAGGCGGACGCCGTGGCGGGCCGGCTGCGGGATGTGGCGCACAATCAGGAACTCGACATCAACCGCCGGCAGCAGCAGATTGCGCTCGACCGTCAGCAGGCCACCATGCTGCAGAGCCGCGCCGACGAGCTCGAGGCCGAGCGGCAGCAGCTCGAGGGCCGTCGCGAACCCGAACGGCTGGCCCTCGAGGAACGGCGCCAGGCGGTCGAGCAGGCGGCCCTGCGTCGCCGGGATGCCGCCGCCACCGCTCAGGACGCGGCTGAAGCCTATGCGCGGGCACAGCAGTCGATCGAGGCTGCCGAGCAGGAGGTCGAGCGGGCACGTGCCGACGTGTACGCCGTAGTGAACACGGTCACCGCGCTGACGGCCACGGTGCAGTCGGCCACGGCCCAGCGTGAGCGGGCCGTCGCTGTCGACCAGCGACTGGGCGTGGAACTCAGCGAGCTGGCCACCGAGCTCGAACGGGCCCGATCTGAACGTGCCCTTGCGCGCGAGCAGCTGGCCCTCGCACAGGAAGCGCTCGAGGCCGCGCGCATCGAGCGGACCCGCTGCGAGGAGATGCTGAGCCATGCCCGCGGTGAATTCGATCGGCGCACCCGCGAGGTGCGCACCGGTGAGCAGCAGCTCGCCGGCCTGTCGGCGCGGCTCCGGTCCCTCGAGGAACTGGACGCGCACCGGGCCGGATTCGGTGACGCCGCCCGTCTGGTGCTGTCCTCCGGGGCTGCAGGCATTCGGGCCCGCGGGGCCCTGGCCGACTTTCTCGAGGTCGAGTCGCGCTACGAACGGGCCGTCGAGGCCTGCCTCGGCGACCTCCTGCAGTACGTCGTGGTCGACAGCCTCGAACAGGTGACAGCCGGGCTCCGGCTGGTGCGTGACGAAGATGCGGGACGCTGCGGATTCATCGTCGTCGGTGACGACGATGGCCCGGCCGGCGAGGCCCTGCCGTCGGCCCTGCCCGCCGGAGTGAGGCGGCTCAGTGACGTCGTCCAGGTGCAGGGGACCTTCCCCGACACCGTTCGGCGCGTGCTTGGGGGCCTGTGCGTGGCCGACACGTTCGACGCGGCCGCGGCAGCGGCCCGCCTGCTGGGCACCACGGTGGTGACCCTCGACGGCGATGTGTTCCGGGGACGCCACCAGGTGAGCGGCGGGGCCAAGGCCGAGTCGCGGGGCATCCTCGCCACCAAGCGCGAAATCAAGGAACTGCGCGAGCGGATTGCCGAGGAGCGGCTGGTGCTGGCGCGCCTGGCTGACGAGTCGGTGCACTTCGAGCAGGTCATGGCCGAGGCCGGCGCCGGCGTCCAGCGGCTCGGTGCCGAGATTCACCGGCAGGAGAAGGCCATCGTGGCTGCCGAGGCCCAGGAGGCACGGGCGGCGCAGGACGAAGCGCGCGTCTCGCAGCGCCGCGCCCTGGTCGATGGCGATATTGCGCGGGTGCGTGACGAGATTGCCACGCTCGACCTGCGGCAGGCCGAGGCTCGCGGGTCGATTGCGCGGCTGGATGCCGACAAGCGGGTGGCCGATGAGCTGTTCAGCGAACAGGTGCTGCGGCTGACCGCCGCCCGCGAGCAGGCCGAGCAGTGCAGCCAGCGTGTGGCCGAGGTGCGTGCAGAACTGGCCGCCTTCACCGAACGGCTGTCGGCCCTCGAGCAGGAAGTCGTCCGCATGGAGCAGGGCGCCACCGAACTCGAGCGGCGCCTGGCTGCCTGCCAGCGCGACATTGCCCTCATGGGCGAGCAGCGGGAACGCCTCGTCGATGGCGTCGGAGACCACGAGCGCCAGCTCGACGAGGATGTGCGTCTGCTCGAGTCACTCCGCGAGCAGGTGCGCGAGGCTGACGAACGTGCCAGCGAACTGCGCACCGCCGTCGAGACGCAGGAGCAGATGATTCGCGACGCCCGCCGGGCGCTCGATGCCATTCGTGCGCTGGCCTCCGAGCTCGAGGTCAGCCGCGCGACCGCCGAGGCCGAACTGACGCACTTGGCGCAGCAGGCCTATGACGCGGTGGGCGTCACCCTGCAGGAAGTGCGGGAGGATGTCGACGCGATGGAGGCTGCCGGCATCGTCGAGCCCGACGTCAGGGCGATTCGTGCCGCCGAGGCTGCCGAACCAGACGAAGACGAGGCGTCCGTCGACGCAGAGCCCAGCGACGCACCGGTGCCCGAGCGGATGACGGCCGAGGAGGCCATCACCGAACTGCGGGGCAAGATCGACCGCATCGGGCCGGTGAACATGATGGCCATCGAGCAGCATGCCGAACTCGAACAGCGGCACGTGTTCCTGACCACTCAGCGGCAGGACCTGCTCGACTCGATTGCGCAGACCAACGAGGCAATTCGGCGCATCGACGAGACCACTCATGCCCGGTTCCGCGATGCGTTCACGGCGATCAATCTCAATTTTCAGGACACGTTCTCGACGCTGTTCGGGGGCGGGAAGGCCGGCATCAGCCTGATCGACGACAGCGACCCGCTCGAAAGCGGCATCGACATTGTGGCCTCGCCGCCGGGCAAGCGGCTGCAGAGCGTCATGCTGCTGTCCGGTGGAGAGAAGGCACTGACGGCCATCGCCCTGATGTTCGCCATCTTCCGCTACAAGCCCAGCCCGTTCTGCCTGCTCGACGAAATCGATGCGCCGCTCGACGATGCGAACATCGGCCGGTTTGTCGAGCTGCTGCGAGGCATGATGGACCGCACCCAGTTCATCATCATCACGCACAGCCGCAAGACCATGGAGATTGCCAACCGCCTCTACGGGGTCACCATGGAAGAGCCGGGCGTGTCGAAGCTGATTTCCATCCAGCTGCACTGAACCGGCCGGGGAACGCCTTCGTCTAACCGGCTCAGAGGTGCTGCGCATGAGGGCCATGGCCTGGATCCGTTCCGTGGGAGTGCTGCTGATCGGCCTGACGCTGACGGCGTGTGACATCCGGACTGACACCGGGGGGGAATGGGCCATGACCATTGCCGACCGGGAAGCCCATGATGTCTGGACCCGCCGGTATCCAATGTCCCCGGGAGGACGGCTTGTTCTCGAGAACGTCGCCGGGGCCGTGGCGGTTGAAGCCAGCGCCGGACGCGAGCTTGAGATGACCGCCCGACGGGTCGCCAAGAGCACCTCCGAGGCCAGTGCCCGTGAACAGCTCGACAAGGTATCGTTCGTCGATGCGACTTCAGAGAGCGAGGTGCGCGTGACCGTCGAATACCCCAGGTTCAACGGGCTCAACTCCGTCGAAGTCGAGTGGGAAATCAAGGTGCCGGCCGGTGTCGCCGTCGACATCCGCAACACCAATGGCAGCCTGCGCATGGCCGGACTCGATGCCGCCGTCGTGGGCCGCACGTCCAATGGCCGCATCCAGGCCGAGGCGCTCACCAGTCCGTCGGTGGATGTGAAGACCACAAACGGCCGCATCCACATCGACTATGCCCGCCCCCTGGTCGACTCTGACCGGGTGGCCATCGATTCGACCAATGGCGGCGTCACCCTCACGATTCCCGATTCGAGCCGACTGTCGCTCAAGGCGGATCTGACTAACGGCGAATTCGACTTTGCCGACCTGCCCGTCGAGGCCAGCGGGTCGTCGTCGCGGCACCATTTCGAAGGCACGCTCCACGGCGGCGGCGCCCGGGTTGACATGTCGACCACCAACGGCAGCGTGCATCTCTCGAAAAAAAAGTCCTGACGGGCTACAGTGAGGGGCGGCCCCGCAGGACCGCCCGGTGAACGAAGACAAGTCCACACGCTATCGACGCCTTCGGCTTCGTGCCGATGTGACCTCAGCGGTCCTTTCACTCGCGGGCCTCGGGCTCTGGTGGCTCCTGTCCCCTGAGAGCATCGTTGCCCCGTCAACCGATCCGGCGGCGCCCGCATCAGCCGAATCGTGGGGCAGGCTCGCCACCGCCGGCACCCTCTGCCTGCTGACCATGTCGTGCGTCGCCCTTCCTGCGCGGGCGTATCGGGATGTGGTGCTCGAGCGCCGCTATTTTCCCCAGTCGTCGCCTGCGAGGCACTGGGGCCGGCGTGCACTGAGTGCGGTGGCCTTCTCGGCGGTGGGTGGTGGAGTGCTGCTCGGCACGGCCGTCTGGGCCTGGCAGCGCTGGCCAGCAACCTGGTGGCTGCTGACGGGCATCGTCGTGGCCGGGCTGCAGCTGGCCCTCGCCCGCGTCGGACCGGCGCTCGTGCTTCCGCGTGTGTCGCGCGTGCAGTCGCTGGCGCCCTCGGCGATCAGCGCACGGCTCGAGGCGCTGGTCAACCGCACGGGTATCAGTGTCGCGCGCATTCAGCGGTGGACGGTGCCAGGGGAGCCGGAACGGGCGCGGGCCGTGCTCGCCGGTGGTGGCAGCAGCCGGCGCATCCTGTTGTCGGACGGCCTGCTCGATGGCTACTCTGACGATGAAGTCGAGGTGGTGGTCGCGCATGAGCTGGCGCATGCGGCCCACGGTGACCTTCGTGTGACCCTGGCCGTGCAGGCAGCGGTCGACATGGCCGGCCTGTTGGTGCTCTCGATGGCCTGGCCTGCCATGGCGTCGGCGATGGGGGCGTCGCCCCTGCCGGGCGCGGCGCATGTCGCCCCCCTGATGCTGGCGGTGCGGAGCTGGCAGGCGATGACGGCCCCCATCCCCCTGGCCCTGGCGAGACACCAGGAGCGACACGCCGATGCCTTCGCCCTCTTGGTGACGGGACGCCCTGAAGCCTTCCTGTCAGCCCTGCGGCGCCTCAGGCAGGAGCACCTCGCGGACGATAGTGCCTCGGTGCTGGTGCACTGGTGGACGCAGGCACACCCCCGGATGGCCGAGCGGGTGGCGACGGCCAGGGCTTTTACACGCCAGTCATGAACCCGTGCGACACTGTCGCCCAAGAGGAGCTGATTCGATGATGACACGGCTGACAGGTGTGGTGCTCGGGGTGCTGCTGGCGTCTGGAGGACTCATGGCGCAACCGCGCAAGACAAATGTGGCGCATCGGGGTGCGTCAGGCTACGCGCCGGAGCACACGCTGGCGGCCTACCGCCTGGCCATCGAGCAGGGGGCTGACTTCGTCGAGCAGGACCTGGCGGTCACGAAAGACGGCGCCCTCATCTGCCTGCACGATGCCAGCCTCGAACGCACGACCGACGTCGAGTCGAAGTTTCCCGATCGGGCCACGGTGACCACCATCGAGGGGCGCACGCGCAAGGCGTGGCTAGCCAACGACTTCACCCTGGCGGAGATCAAGACACTCGATGCCGGTTCGTGGTTTTCTCCGAAGTTTGCCGGCGAACGCATTCCGACGTTTGATGAAGCGGTGGCAGTGGTGAAGGGCAGGGCCGGCCTGTTTCCCGAGCTTAAGACGCCCGAGATCTACAAGGGGCGCGAGGTGCGGTTCGAGGCCCTGGTGGCGGCTGCTCTCGACCGGCACGGGCTTCGCAGACCGGGGGCAGACCCGAAAACGCCGGTCATCCTGCAGACATTCGGCGAAGAAACCGCCCGTAATCTGGCGGCCATGAAGATTGGTGTGCCGGTGGTATTGCTCATCGGCAGTCCTGGCGGGTGGGATGCCGCGCGGGTCGCCCAGTGGAAAGGCGTCGTGCAGGGATTCGGACCGAACAAGGGGCTGCTGCTGAAGACGCCGGACTTTGTCGCCTGGGCCCAGGCGCAGGGGCAGACGGTGGTGCCGTATACCTTCCGCGCAGCCGAGACCGGCGCGTTCCCCTCAGTCAAGGCCGAGATGGAGCACTTTCTCTACACCCTCGGCGTGGACGGGGTGTTTACCGACAACCCGGACCAGTTTCCCCGACGCTAGCAGAAAGCAGGGGGCCTCTTATCGGGCCTTCACGACGATGGTGCCAGTCATCGACCGGCACGCCTCATCGGCAGTCAGCGTGCAGTAGAACTGGAATGTGCCGGCCTGGTCGGCCCGGAACTCGAAGGTGACGATCCCACCGGCTGGAATGCGCTTCACGATGCGATAGGCATCGATGGCGAAGCTGTAGGGCAGGTCCTCGGCCGTGATGGACAGGCGCACCAGATCATCCTGGGCGACTTCGAGTCGGTCGGGAATGAAGCGATGGTCTCGGGCCACGATCGAAAAATCGCGGCGATTGCGCGCGGCATCCTGGGGGGCGGCGGCGATGGCCAGGGCTGCCAGCAGGAGCAGGACGCCCGTGAGGGAAGCACGCAGCATGGGCCTATTGTAGGCCTGAACAGACAAACGCCGGGCCCGTCTGCTGACGGAGCCCGGCGCTTGTGTGGTTTGACGGACGCAGCCTACTCGCTGCGGCGCGGCCCACGGTCGCCGCGGTCGCGACGCGGCCCGCGGGGACGGTCGTCGCCACTGGACGGGGCATCGCCGCCGGCGTCTTCTGACGAAGCCGGCGGGGCGCCGCCTTCCTCGGGGCTGATGAGGGCCTTGCGCGACAGGCGGATCTTGCCGGTCGGGTCGATGTTGATGACCTTCACCAGCACCTGCTGGCCTTCCTTCAGTTCGTCGCGTACGTCCTTGACGCGGTAGTGGGCGATTTCACTGACATGCAGGAGGCCGTCGGTGCCAGGCATGATTTCAATGAAGGCCCCGAAATCGGTGATGCGCTGGACCTTGCCGAGATAGGTCTTGTTGAGCTCGGCCGTGGCGGTGAGCTCCTGAATGATGCCGATCGCCTTGGCGGCTGCGGACTCATCAGCCGAGGCGACGTTCACCTGCCCGTCGTCCTGGACCTCAATCTTGACGCCGGTGCGCTCGATGATCGAGCGGATCATCTTGCCGCCGGGCCCGATGACGTCGCGGATCTTGTCGACGGGGATGCGGATGGTGACGATGCGCGGCGCGTAGGCCGACATGCTGGTGCGGGCCGACGGCAGGGCCGTCTCCATGATGCCCAGGATGTGCATCCGGCCGGCGCGGGCCTGAGTGAGGGCGGCGCGCATCACCTCGGGGGAGATGCCCGTCACCTTGATGTCCATCTGCAGCGCGGTGATGCCGTTGGCGGTGCCGGCCACCTTGAAGTCCATGTCGCCGAAGTGGTCTTCCGCGCCGGCGATGTCGCTCAGCACGGCGTATTTGCCGGAGGCCTCATCGACGATGAGGCCCATGGCCACGCCGGCCACCGGGGCTTTGATCGGCACGCCCGCATCCATCATCGACAGCGATCCGCCGCAGACCGAGGCCATCGACGAGGATCCGTTGCTTTCGAGGATGTCCGAGACGATGCGCACGGTGTAGGCGAACTCGGCTTCCGAGGGCATCACCGCAGCCAGGGCGCGCTCGGCGAGGGCGCCGTGCCCGATTTCGCGACGGCCGGGGCCGCGCATGGGCTTGACTTCACCCACCGAGAAGGGGGGGAAGTTGTAGTGCAGCATGAACCGCTTCCAGGTCTCGCCGTCGACCATTTCGATCTTCTGCTGGTCGTCCGACGTGCCGAGCGTGGCGGTGACGAGGGCCTGCGTCTCACCGCGGGTGAAGACGGCCGAGCCGTGCACCCGGGGCAGCACCGTGGTTTCGATGCTGATCGGGCGGATCTCGTCGAAGCGGCGGCCGTCGAGGCGGACGCCTCGCTGCAGCACTTCGTCTCGCAGCACCTTCTCCTGCAGCGCGCCGATGATGCCCTTGGCCTCGCCCTTGCGGTCTGCCGCCTCGGCGGGCAGTGCCGCCAGGACCTGCTTCTCGACCTGCGCCACCTGCGCGTAGTTCTCGAGCTTGGTCTTGATGCGCATCGCATCGGTCAGCGGCCCGAGCGCCAGGCCCTCGACCATGGCATGGAAGGCGGCGTCGACCGTGACGGTCGGCTTGGGCAGCTTGGCCTTTCCGGCCCTGACGGCCAGCTCATCGATGCCGGCGCAGAGCTGCTTGATGGCCTGGTGTGCGGCCTCGAGGCCCGCCAGCGCTTCCTCTTCCGAAACTTCCTTCGCTCCGGCTTCCACCATGACAATGCCGTCCTGGCTGCCGGCGACCACGAGGTCAAGCCGGCTCTGGCGGCGCTGCTCGAAGGTGGGGTTTATGACGTAGACGCCATCGACC
Source organism: uncultured Bifidobacteriaceae bacterium (assembly GCA_964643765.1). Lineage (GTDB taxonomy): Bacteria > Acidobacteriota > Vicinamibacteria > Vicinamibacterales > UBA2999 > VFZN01. The sequence goes on from CAZXTM010000003.1 coordinate 72,931, forward strand.
AGGCCGACGCGCACGCCGGCGATGGTCTTCTCGAGCGGCATGTCCGACAGCGCGAGGGCCGCAGCCGCGCCGGTGATGGCGAGCACATCGGCGTCGTTGTCCTTGTCGGCCGAGAGCACGAACGCGATGACCTGCGTCTCGAAGCTCCAGCCAGCCGAGAACAGCGGGCGGATGGGCCGGTCGATGACGCGGCTCGTGAGCGTCTCCTTCTCGGTGGCCTTGCCTTCGCGCTTGAAGAACCCGCCGGGGATGCGACCCGACGAGTAGGCATACTCGCGGTAGTCAACCGTCAGCGGCAGGAAGTCGATGCCTTCGCGGGGGCTGCTGGCGTGGCAGGCCGTCACGAGCACCATGGTGTCGCCCATCCGGACGACCACCGAGCCGTGGGCCTGCTTGGCCCACTTGCCCGTCTCGATCGTCAGCGACCGACCCCCGAATGAAATCTCACTGATGTGCATAGGGAACCTTTCGACCGTGGCTGCCGAGGTCCGCAACTGCGGGTGCCTCGGCCGCCGGCCGGAAACCGATGTCTGTAACCGAACTACTTGCGGATACCCAGCCGCTGGATGAGCGAGGCGTAGCGGTCGATGTCCTTGCTCTTCAGGTAATCAAGCAGGCGACGACGCTGGCCGACGAGCTTGAGCAGACCACGACGCGAATGGTGATCCTTGGCGTGGGTCTTGAAGTGTTCGGTCAGGTAGGAGATGCGATCGCTCAGCAGGGCCACCTGCACTTCAGGTGAGCCGGTATCGCTGGCGTGAGTCTTGTAGTCGCCGATGAGGGCGATCTTTTTGTCCTTGGTCAGTGCCACGGTGCCTCCACGCACGGCCCAGAGGCAGCTGAATGCTGCGGGTCCAGACCGCCGTCTATGACGACAGACGCTGTCGTCGGGAAACCTCGATCCTAGTCCAAAACCCGCGAGCGTACCTAGCCAAAAACCACAGAGGGGTGCAGACCGCCGGTGTGCCTCGACGGCACCGCGAGCCCCAGCAGGTGCCCCTGGTCATCAAACAGCCGCGTCAGGGCCGGCGGGTCCGACCAGCCGGGAGGGCACGGCAGGTCGACGCCCTTCCGCGCCCGGGCGGCCGTGTCGGCGTCCAGGTGCAGCGCCGGCCGATCCGTCAGGAGGGCCGGCATCGGGATGAGGCGCCCCTCGATCGCCGCCCGGTCGGCCGTGACCAGCGTGTCGAGCGTGACCGCATCCTCGATGGCGAAGGTGCCCGACCGCGTGCGGCGCAGTTGCTCCAGCACTGCGCCGCAGCCAAGCACCTGACCGAGGTCGTGCGCGAGGGAGCGCACATAGAAGCCCGGCGAGACGGTCATCGAGACGATGGCGCGCTCGCCGTCGTAGTCATCCAGTGACAGCGCGTGCACGTGCACGGCGACCGGCGCCAGGGTGGGCGGGGGGGCGCCGGTCCGGCGCGCCAGATCGTAGGCCCGGTGACCGTCGACCTTCTTGGCGGAGAAGGCCGGAGGCCCCTGCATCTGGGGGCCGCGAAACTGTTGGAGCGCCTGCTTGAGGGCGTCGCGGGTGGGGCGGGCGTCGCTCTGGCCGCACACCTCGCCCAGGCTGTCGTAGGTGGTGGTGATTTCCCCGAACCGGATGGTCGCCTGGTAGGTCTTGTCGCTGGCCATCAGGTACTGCACGAGGCGGGTTGCCGGACCGACGGCCAGGGCGAGCACGCCGGTGGCGAGCGGGTCGAGGGTGCCACAGTGTCCGATGCGGCGCTCGCCGAGCACCCGCCTGGCCACGGCGACCACGTCGTGTGACGTGGGGCCCTGCGGCTTGTCGACCACCAGCACGCCGGCGATCATGCCTGGACTGCGGCGCACAGCAGCGGCGTCAGCCGCCCGAGGCACTCGTCGTAGGTGCCGGCCACTGAACAGCCCGCCGCGTTGGTGTGGCCTCCGCCGCCAAAGCCGCGCGCAATGGTGCCGATGTCCACGGCGCCCTTTGACCGAAGGCTGAGGCGCCAGTCGTGGTCGCCGGCTTCCTTGAGGAACGCCACGGCCTGGATGTCCTTCACGGTCAGGGGGAAGTTGATGAGCCCCTCGGTGTCGTCGTAGGTGCCGCCGAGGCGCGCGGCCATCTCGCGCGTGATGTGCAGGATGGCGACGCGGCCGTCGGCCAGTGTCGTCATCGTGTTGAGCACGGCACCGAAGATGCGCACGCGCCCCAGGGAGTTGCTGTCGTAGTGCGTGCGGGCAATCCACTGCGGGTCGGCGCCGGCCGCCACGGCTCGGGCAGCCAACTGATAGGTGCGCGGTGTCAGGTGCGAGAAATGGAACGACCCGGTGTCGGTCAGGATGGCGAGGTAGAGGTGCGTCGCCATGGCGGGGGTGAGCGACACCCCCAGCGCGTCGATGATCGTGAAGGCCTGCTCGCCGCATGCCGCGGCCTGCTCGTCAATCCAGTTGACCGTGCCGTAGCCGGTGTTGCCCGGATGGTGGTCGATGTTGATGACCGGTGACCGCTCGAGGCCGCGGACGCCGCAGCGCGACAGGCTGCTGCACTCCATGACCAGCACCGCGTCGACGGATTCACGCACGTCGGTGGTGACCATCAGCTCACCGACATGGGGAAACGCCGCCAGGTAGGCCGGGGGCACCGCATCCATGACCACGGTGGCATGCCTGCCCAGTGACTGCAGCGCCAGTGCCATGGCGAAGGCTGATCCGATGGCGTCGCCGTCGGGCCGCTGGTGCGAGGTGATGAGGAACCGCCGCCCCTGCTGCAGGCGGCGAATCAGGTCGTGCGGAGGGTTACTTGAGAGGGTCATCCGTCGCCTTCGGTGGTGCCGGCGAATCGACCAGGGCGTTCAGTTCAGGGTGCGCCTCGCGTTCGGTGTGCAGCTCCTGGATGATCTGCTCGATGCGGTCGGCGGCAGCGATCGACTCGTCGTACTGGAACTTGAGCTCGGGCACCCGGCGCAGCATGAGTCGCTGGCTCAGCAGGTGCCTCAGGTATGGGATGGTGCGGTTCAGCGCCTTGGCGGTGACCTGCCGCTCCTTGTCGTCGCCGAGCGCGGTCCAGTAGACCCGCGCCAGCGACAGATCGGCCGTCACCTTGACCCGCGTCAGGGTGACCAGGCCCACGCCCGGGTCGGCCACCTCGGTGGCGAGCATCTGACTCAGTTCCTCGCGGATCTGCTCCGCGATTCGCTCGACGCGATGGGCCAGAGCCATGACAGCAGCCTAGGCGCCAGCCGCGACGCGATTGATCTGGAACACCTCGATAGTGTCGCCGACCTGGATGTCGTCCCAGCCCTGGAGACCGATGCCGCACTCGACCCCGGCCTTGACCTCGGACACATCGTCCTTGAAGCGCTTGAGCGAGGCGAGCCGGCCTTCCCACAGCTTGTCGCCGCCGCGCATCAGGCGGGCCTGGGCATCGCCCTGGCGAGTGATGCGGCCGTCGCTGACCACACAGCCCGCCACCGTGCCCAGCTTGGGCACCTTGAAGGTGTCGCGCACGGTCGCACTGCCAAGCCGCACTTCCTTGAGAGTGGGCTCGAGCATGCCGGTCATGGCCTTCTGGATTTCGTCAGTGACCGTGTAGATGACCGTGTGGTGCCGGATGTCCACCTTCTCGCGTTCGGCCACGTCGGCCGCATTGCGGTCGGGCTTGACATTGAAGCCGATCACGATGGCATTGGACGCACTGGCCAGCAGCACATCCGATTCGTTGATGGCGCCGACGCCCGAGTGGATGATCTTCACCCGGGTCTTGTCGTCCGACAGCTTCGCCAGCGAGTCGGCGAGGACTTCGGCCGAGCCCTGCACGTCGGCCTTGATGATGATGGCCAGTTCCTTGAGGCCCGAGTCGGACAACTGTGCCTGCAGCGACTCGAGTGTGAGGCGGCTGCCCTTGGCACCGAGTGCCTTTTCCTTGGCCTTGGTCTGGCGGAACGAGGCAATCTGGCGCGCCTTGGCCGGGTCGGCCACCGACTGAAAGGGCTCACCGGGCGAGGGGAGGGTCTCGAGGCCGAGCACTTCGACCGGTGTCGAAGGGCCAGCCAGCTTCACCGAGCGCCCACGGTCGTCGATGAGGGCGCGCACGCGGCCCACTACCGAACCGGCGATGACGTTGTCGCCGACCCGCAGCGTGCCGTTCTGGACCAGCACGGTCGCCACCGGGCCGCGACCGCGATCGAGCTTGGCTTCAAGCACGGTGCCGACGGCGGAGCGCTTCGGGTTGGCCTTGTGTTCGCCGATGTCCGTGACCAGCAGGACCATGTCGAGCAGCGTGTCGAGATTGGTCTTCTGCTTGGCGGACACCTCGACGAAGACGGTGTCGCCGCCCCAGTCTTCCGGCATCAGGCCAAGTTCGGCCAGCTGTCGCTTCGGGACTTCCGGATTGGCACCGGGCTTGTCGATCTTGTTGACCGCCACGATGATCGGGACGCCGGCGACCTTGGCGTGGTCAATGGCCTCGCGCGTCTGCGGCATGACCCCGTCGTCGGCGGCCACCACGAGGATGACCACGTCGGTGATCTTCGCGCCGCGGGCGCGCATGAGGGTGAACGCCGCATGGCCAGGCGTATCAAGGAAGACAATCGACTTGTCTTTCGTCTCGCCCACACCGGTGACCAGGTAGGCCCCGATGTGCTGCGTGATGCCGCCGGCCTCGCGCTCGGCCACACGCGTGGTACGAATCGAGTCGAGCAGCGTGGTCTTGCCGTGATCGACGTGGCCCATCACCGTGACCACCGGGGCACGCGGGATGAGGTCGGCCGGATCCACCGCCTCCGACTCGGTCTCGATGAGGTCTTCCTCGTACGTGCGGGTCTCGACGTCGGCACCGAACGAACGGGCGATTTCCCGAGCGGTGTTCATGTCGAGCACCGAATTGATGGTCATCATCATCCGGCGGTCGAGCAGGGCCTTCAGCACGTCCTTGGCGCGGGCCTCAAGCTTGTCGGCCAGATCCTTGACGGTCATCCCCTCGGCGAGCGTGATGGTGCGCGACACGGGCGGCAGGGCCACCGGCGGAGGTGCCGAGGGCATGCGCTGCAGGGCATCGCGCCGCTGCGAGGGCTTCTGTCCGCCGCCGGTCGGGCGGGGACGGAACGACTGTCCGTAGGGCGGCCGCGGGCCGCCCGGAGGCGGCATGCCGGGGCGTCCGGGCATCCCCCCGGGGCTCGTGCCGGGACGAATGGGCGGAGAGGGCAGCGGACGCGGCCCGCCGAGCATGGCGGCCGTTCCCGGTGGGCGCGAGCCCATCGGATAGGGACCACGCGGGCCACCGGGCCGGGGCGTTGGCGAGGCCAGCGTGCCAGTCGCACGGGGCGGTACGGCCGGACGCGGCGGCTGCTGGGGCACCACCGTCCGTTTGGGAACAAGCGGGGGTGCGGTCGGTGGAGCCTGTCCAGGTTCCTCGACGCGGAGACGGATGCTGGGGGGAATGAATCGACCCGTCGGCCGCTGCTCCCTGACGGGTTCGGCAGGGGCCGGCTTGGCCTCGGGGGCCGGCATGGCGGGCGCGGGCGGTGCCGGCTCCGTCACGGCGGCCACCGGGTTCGGGGGTTTTGGCTGGGAGACAGCCGGTGCTGGCGGAGCCGCTGGGGCCGGCTCAACGGCCGGTGGCGGCGGAGGCACCGGGGCCGCGGCCGCAGGAACCTCGAACTCGGGTTCGACCGGCACGGGCGGCTGGACATAGACAGGCGCTTCGGGGGCGCCCTCAGAGTAGTCGACCGGTTCGCTGCCTCCCGCGAGGCCGGCCATCTCGTCGGATGACGCGGCCGCCGACGTGGCTGGCTTGATCAGCGTCGGCTTCTTGACCAGGCGTGGGGGGGCCAGGGCGGGGGCCGCCGGCTTGGGTGGTTCGGGCGCGGCCGGGCCGGGCTTCTTCGCCTTGACCGGTTTGGCCGCCTGCTCCGAGAACACGTCGCCCTTGGGCAGGTCGATGCCCCGCTGACGCGCATGGCGATCGACAAACTGCCGCGCCACGATTTCCTCGAGGGTGCTCGAGGCGCTCTTGAGCTCGATGCCGTGGTTCTTCTTCAGCAGGTCCAGCACATCCTGGCTGGACATGTTGAGCAGTTCGGCGACTTTATAAATCCGGACAGTGGCCATTCGTGGTGTGTACTCTCGGGGACCAGGTTACGCCTGCACGTCGTCGTGGGCCGCGGTCGCCGCCTCTTCAGCCGGAGCCTCAGGGGGAGCCTCCGTGGTGCTCTCGGCGGCTGCCTCGAGCTCGCCGAACTGCGCCTCGACCTCGCGGCGCTTCTCTTCCTCGCTCTTGATGTCGATGCGCCAGCCGGTCAGTTTCGCGGCGAGGCGCACGTTCTGGCCCTTCTTTCCGATGGCCAGCGACAGCTGCTTGTCCTCCACGACCACTTCCATCACGCGGTTGGGTTCGTCGATGATAGTCACCCGCTGCACCTTGGCCGGCGAGAGGGCATTGGTCACAAACTGCACCGGATCGTCCGAATACTCGACGATGTCGATCTTCTCGCCGCGCAGCTCGCGGATGATGGCCTGGACGCGGTTGCCCTTCATGCCGACGCAGGCGCCGACAGGGTCGACGTCGCGCTCGCGGGAGTAGACCGCCACCTTGGCGCGGTCGCCCGCCTCGCGCACAGCGCCACGGACCAGCACGGTGCCGTCGTAGATTTCCGGCACCTCCTGCTCAAACAGTTTGATGAGCAGCGCCGCATCCGTGCGTGACAGCACAATCTGCGGTCCCTTGAGGCCCTTGCCAACGGCGCTAATGACGGCGCGGATACGGTCGCCCTGGGCGTAACTTTCCGCCCGCGACTGCTCCTTGCGCGGCAGGATGGCCTCGATGCGCCCCAGCTCGACTATGATGTCGCCCTGCTCGAACCGCTTCACCAGGCCGCTCATCACCTCGCCGACACGCTGGTGGTATTCCGCGTAGACGTTCTCGCGTTCCGCCTCGCGGACCTTCTGGAAGATGACCTGCTTGGCAGCCTGTGCCGCAATGCGGCCCAGGGCTTCGGTCGACTTGGGGAACTCAATCTGGTAGCCGGCCTCGACCTCGGCGTCCTCGCCGTAAATCTCCCGGGCTGCGGCGACGGAAATCTCGGTGTCCGGATCGGTCACCACGTCGACGATGGTCTTGACAGCGAACAGTTCGACCTGTCCGATTTCCGGATTGAACTTGGCCTTGAGCGCCTCGTTGGTCTTGAATACCTTGCGCGACGCCGCGACAACCGCTTCCTCCATCGCCTCGATGACGATGTGCGGGTCGATGCCCTTCTCCTTGGCCAGCGCGTCAATGGTCTGCAGCAGCGGATTCGTGCTCATGTCAGCTTAGAACTCCACATCGAGACGGGCGCGGGCGATCTGCCCAATCGGCATCCGCACCAGTCGACCCCCCTCTGACTCAAACAGCACCTCGTCGCCGTCGACGCCCCGCAGGTGGCCCGTGAAGGCCGTCTGCCGTTCAATCGGCGCGCTCAGCACCACCTTCGCCCGCCGACCGGCGAACCGACGATAGTCGTCGGCACCGCGCAGCGGACGGTCCAGCCCAGGCGACGACACCTCAAGGGTGTAGCCGTCGACTGGCACAACCTCCTCCACATCGAGGAGGGCGCTCAGTTCCTCGCTGACCCGAGCGCACTCGTCCAGGCTTACGCTGTCGGCCGGCGTGGCCGACGGGCCCGGCTTGTCGAGTACCACCCGCAGGACGTGCGTGCGTCCCTCGCGGCGCAGGTCCACGTCAAAAATTTCGAGGCCGTAACTGGCTGCCACACGAGCCGCCAGCGTTCGCACCTGTTCCAGCGGGCCCACGACAAGCCCCCATAAACAAAAAAGAGCGGGCTACAAGGCCCACTCTGGTTATCCAGCCTTAGAACCGAAACCTGATGATAGCACAGGGGGAGGGGCCCCCGGAGTTCCATCAGCCCACCGGGCGACCGACCAGGTCGTACTTGTCAGCCCCTACAATCTCCACCGCGAGCCTGCAGCCGGGCACGAGCAGCTCGGGCTCGGCCTCGGTCAGGTAGACCACCGGGTCGATGTCAGGGGCCTGCCCCTCCAGTCGGGCGCGCCACACCCAGTCGTGCTCGGGCGACGGGCCGTCGACCATCACATCAACTACCTGCCCGACCCGCGAGGCCTGCCGGCGGGTCACCAGTTCCTGCTGGGTCGTCATCAGCCGGGCCTGCCGCGCGGCCTTCTCCTCGGCCGGCACATCGTCGGCGAGTGTGAAGGCGGAGGTGCCCTCCTCGTGGGAATAGGTGAACACGCCGACGTGGTCGAAGCCGATGGAGCGGATGAAGTCGTCCAGGACGTCGACGTCCGCCTCGGTCTCGCCGGGGAATCCCGTGATGAAGGTGGTGCGCAGGGTGACGCCGGGAATACGGGCCCGGATGTTGGTGAGCAGGCGCTCATAGGAGGCCCGGGTGCCGGGGCGCTTCATGCGGCGCAGCACGGCATCGGAGGCGTGCTGGAGTGGGAGGTCGATGTACTTGCACACCTTGCCGAGGCTGGCCACGGCCTCGATGACCTCGTCGGTGATGGTGGTCGGATAGAGGTAGAGCATCCGGATCCACTGAAGCCCGTCCACCTCGTTGAGCGCCCGCAGCAGGGCCGGCAGCTCGCCGCGGGCCCCGCGGTCGATGCCGTAGAAGGTCGTGTCCTGCGAGATCAGGAGCAGTTCCCGGACGCCGTCGGCCGCTAGCTGGCGGGCCTCGCGCACAATCGAGTCGATGGAGCGGCTGCGGTAGTGGCCGCGCATCTTCGGGATGATGCAGAAGGCACACTTGTAGTCGCACCCCTCTGCAATCTTCAGATAGGCGTAGTGGCCGGGCGTGGCCCGTCGGCGCGGCGTGTCGGCGTCGTACAGATACGTGGGCAGGTCGATGCCGAACACTGGGGCCTCGGCCGAGGGTGGTGGTGCGGTCGCCTGCGTGGCCGGGGCGGCAGATGACTTGTCACGCCGATAGAAGCGGAGAGGCGCCACACCGGGCGTGCCGCCAGGGGTCGGCATCCCCGTTCGCGGCGCGAGCAGATCAACCAGGCCGGTGACCTCACCCGTGCCCAGCACCGCATCGATTTCCGGAATCTCGGCCTGCAGTTCAGAGCGGTATCGCTCGGCCATGCAGCCGGTGACCACCAACCGGCGGCCCGGCGCCGCCTTCTTGAGCTCGGCCATCTCGAGAATGGCGTCCACAGACTCCTGCTTGGCCCGGTCGATGAACGCGCAGGTGTTCACGACCAGCACATCCGCGTCGGCGGCCTCAGGGGTGATGACATGGCCAGCCTGCTCGGCCAGGCCGAGCATGACCTCCGAGTCGACCAGATTCTTGGGGCAGCCCAGCGAGACGACGCCAATTTTCACGGAAGCAGAGCTCCTTGCAGGTGAGGACGATGCGGCCGTGCTCAGGGGTAGAGTCGGTAGAGCATGCGCGGATACGGAATGGTCTCGCGCACGTGTTCCAGGCCGCAAATCCAGCTGACGCACCGCTCGACGCCCATGCCGAAGCCGCCGTGCGGCACCGAGCCGTAGCGGCGCAGGTCGAGATACCACTCGAAGGCTTCGGGGGGCAGCTCGTGCTCGCGGATGCGCTGCAGCAGCAGGTCGTAGTCGTCGAGGCGCTGTCCGCCGCCGATGATCTCGCCGTAGCCTTCCGGCGCGAGCACGTCCACGCAGAGGGCGCGGTCGGGCTGCTGCGGGTCGGGCTTCATGTAGAAGGCCTTCACGGCGGCGGGGTAGTGCGTCACGCACACGGGCCGGTCGAACTGCTCTGACAGGACCGTTTCGTCAGTGCCGCCGAGGTCACCGCCTATCTGGAAGGGCAGGCCCTTGTCGAGGAGGATGCGGGCAGCCTCGTCGTAATGCAGCCGCGGGAACGGTGCCTTGACAGCCTCGAGCGTCGTGGTCTTGCGCTCGAGGATGGCCAGCTCCTTCTGTCGGCGATCGAGCACGCGCCCGACCACCGAGGCCACCAGCCGCTCGGCCAGCGCGATCACATCGTTGAGATCGGCGTAGGCCATCTCGGGCTCGACCATCCAGAACTCGGTCAGGTGCCGGCGGGTCTTGCTCTTCTCGGCGCGGAATGTCGGGCCGAAGGCGTAGACCTTGCCGAGCGCCATGGCATTGGCTTCGTTGTACAGCTGGCCACTCTGGGTGAGGTAGGCCGTCGTGTCGTCGAAGTACTGCACGGGAAACAGCGTCGTGGTGCCCTCACACGCTGCCGGCGTGAAGATGGGCGTGTCGGCCAGGATGAAGCCCTCGCCGTTGAAGAAGTCGCGGATGCCGTTGATGACTTCGTGCCGCACCTTGAGAATCGCCGTCTGCCGCTCGGCCCGAATCCACAGGTGCCGGCGGTCCATCAGATAGTCGACGCCGTGCTCCTTCGGGGTGATGGGATAGTCGTGCGAGGCGCCGACCACGGTGAGGCCGCTGGCAATGAGTTCGTAGCCCCCCTTGGCGCGATGGTCGGCCCGGACCAGCCCGGTGACCGTGATGGCCGTTTCCTGCCCCAGGTGGTCGGCCGTGGCAAAGACCTCGTCGCCGACGTCGCTGCGGCCCATGACCACCTGAATGAACCCCGTGCCGTCACGCACGAGCAGGAAGTGAATCTTCCCGCTCGAGCGGCGGTTGGCCAGCCATCCCTTGAGCGTGACGGTCTCGCCGACGTGGTCGCCGATGCTGCCGATGTAAACCTGCGGTGTCATCTACTGCTCCATCTCCAGGGCCCGGGCCAGTGTGCGGCGCACCTCTTCGGTGTCTGCCAGCACTCCCGCCGGCGCATCCGAGGGGCCGAGTTCCAAGATCCACGCGCCGTCGTAGCCCACCTTCTGGAAGGCCAGCAGGGCGGCGCCCCAGTCAATGGTGCCACGACCCGGCAGCAGATGCTCATCACGCCGGCCATGGTTGTCGTGCAGGTGCGTGGTGTGGATGTGTCCCGAGCAGATCTCGATGGCCTCGACGACATCGCCCCAGAGATGCGCGTGTCCCGTGTCGACGCAGATGCCGAAGGCGCGATGATCGAGGACATCCTCGAGGAGCGTCACGATGGCGGCAGGATGCGACAGGGGATTCGGGATGATCTCGAGCGCCAGCCGGACCCCAAGCAGCTCGGCCGCCTCGCCGAGGGCCTCGAGGCTGCGCTGCAGCGCCGCCCGCTGGTTGAGCGCAGGAGAGGCCTCGGGCACCGGAACGCCCAGGTGGACGACCATGTGCCGGAATGGGACCCGGCGGGCCACGGTCAGTGCCGCCAGCGTCTCCTCGACGGCCTGCAGCCGCAGGGCCTCGTCGGCGGCCGCGAGCGACAGCGTGGGCCCCCAGACTCCCGCCGTGAAGCTGGTCGTGGTGGGGGCATGCAGGCTGTGCAACTGCAGGCCACTGTCGGCCAGCGCCTGGCCGACAGCGTCGACATGCGCGGGGTCGCGATAGTCGAAGTGTGACCGGGTGGCGTAGATTTCGACCGCGGTGAAGCCGTGCCGGGCAGCGAGCATCAGGTGCGAGGGAGACAGGCGGCTGCCGTGGAACAGGTGTGTCGACAGTCCGAATGTAGCAGGCACACTCTCGATCCTATCGCAGCTCGGGAAGGCCGTCGGCCAGCAACTGGTGCAGGCGCCCGAAGCGCGGTGCCTGGCCCAGGGCGTGCCGCACGTAGCTCAGCGTGCGCGGGATGTACTGGATGTACACCGTATTGCCGCGCGAGGTGGTTTGGTAGCCGAACGTGCCCAGTGCCTTGAGGTTCCGCTGAAGGGCCATCAGCTCGAAGCGGCGGCGGAACTCGGCGTGCGAGGCGGCATCGGCTGGACCCCGGGTCAGCGCCTGGAAGTACGCCAGCAATTCGTCGACCTGCGTGGCCGGCAGGTCGACGTACGAATCGCGCAGCAGCGAGGCGAGATCGTACGTGTCAGGGCCCATGCGGGCATCCTGAAAATCGATGATGTGCAGGCGGCCGTCATGCAGCATCAGGTTCCGGCTGTGATAGTCACGGTGACACAGCACCCGTGGTTCCGCGGCCAGTTCCTCCACGATCGAGCGCCACTCGGTGCGGAAGGCCTCTGTCTGAGCATCGCTCAGGGCCAGCCCCCGGTAGGCCCCGAGGAAGTGCCTCACGAAGAACTCGAGTTCCCACGTCAGCTTGTCGACGTCGAAGGCCACGCCATAAGGTGGATAGTCGCGCGAGGTCATCTGGCCCCCGCGCATCTGCAGGGCCGCAATCAGGTCGACGGCTTCGCGGTAGCGCGCGGCATGTTCAGCCGAACTGGCCACACCGAGGTGTGCCTGAAGCGTGACGTCTCCCAGATCCTGCTGGACCAGGATGCCAAGCTCGTTGTCGTGCCCGAGAATGGCCGGCACCGGCAGCGACAGGGCCTGCAGCAGCTGGGCAACCCGGACAAATGGCAGTGTGGCCGCGTCGATGGGCCCGACATGGAGGGCCAGCACCTGCGGGGCCGCGTCGCGCATCAGCAGCCGGAAATAGCGGCGGTCCGAGGCATCGCCCGTCAGCGGCACGATCTGGATGACGCGGCCGGCGAGTCCGGCCCGCGAAAGATACTGCCCGATGCGTGGGTCCATGGTCAGAAGGGCACGACACCGTCGGGCGTCAGCACCTGCCGATGGTAGCGCATCCCTGCGGGCACGCTGACCCCGTCGGTCACGATGCAGCGTGACACACTGGCGCCGGGGCCGATATGCACGTCGTCCCACAGGACGCTGTCGGTGTTCGTTGCCGTCGGGTCGATGGTGCAACCGACGCCCTGCCGCAGGCGGGGATCGTCGGGGGCGGCCAGGGCCAGGCAGGTGTTGAGGTAGTCCTCAGGCGTGCCGATGTCGTGGAACGACGTCAGGGTCGGCAGAATGCGGACGAGTCCCGGATGGCGTTGCGCCCACGGCAGATAAATGTCAGCGAGGACGTCTGACGGGCGGTCCGTGGGCACCCCGGCAAACATCGATGCATTGACCGCCTGTACTCCCGTGAAGTGCCACAGATGCTGCCCGGGGGCAGGCGCGGTGCCGCGGGGCACCCGGGACGTGAGCGCGCCGTCATCTGACGCCCCGAGAGCGTTGTAGCGGGTGATGTCGGCGTCGGTGGCCACGAGCGTGGCCCCGGCTTCGCTCTGCACGTGCGCGGCGGCCAGGGACTCGAGATCGACGCCGCTCAGGGTGTCTCCATTCAGGATGAAGAACCGGTCGTGGGCCAGCAGCGGCAGCGCCCGTGCGGGGCCGCCTCCAGGTCCGAGGATGACCGGTTCCCACGAGTACCTGACGTCGAGATTCCACGCACGTCCATCGCCGACGATGGCGGTGATCGAGTCGGCGTGGGCATGCAGGTTGATCACGACCCGTCGAATCCTCGCCTGCTGCAGGTGGTCGAGGATGCGCGCGATCAGCGGCCGTCCGGCGACAGGCAGTGACGGCTTCGCGCGGCGATTGGTCAGGGGGGCCAGGCGGGTGCCGAGGCCGGCAGCCAGCACAAGGGCTGGCCACGGGAAGGCGCGGGACATGGACGGAGCAGCAGAAGGAAAGGGCCCGGGGAAGGCCCAGTGCGGGCGTCCCCCGGGCGTCAGGGTCAGCGCTTGCGCACGGTGACGAAGGTTTCCTGTCCGCCGCGCAGAATCAGGAAGAACGCCGTGCTGCCGTCGGAGACGCCGTCGAGCAGGCGCCGCGCGTCGCCCGGGGTCTTCACCGGGCGGCGGTTGATCTGCAGGATGACATCGCCGCGCGCCAGGCCGCCGCGCTGGGCGGGGCTGCCCTGCTCGATGGCCGTGACCAGCACACCTTCGGTATCGGTGGGAATGCGCATGCGGCGCATCACATCGGGCGTGAGGCTGCCCATGGTGATGCCGAAGCCGGTATCTTCCTGGGTCTCAGATTCGTCACGGCGTTCGCGGCCGGGTTCGGTCGTCGCCGTCGTTTCCGCGTCGAGGTTGAGTTCGTCGACGGTCAGGTTGAGCGTGCGTTCCTTCTTGTCGCGCAGCACCTTCACGGGCACGGTCGTGCCTGGACGGGTTCCGGTCACGTAGGCCACCAGGTTGTCGCGGTCCTTCACCCGCTTGCCGCCGAACTCGATGACCACATCGCCGGGTTCAAGGCCGGCCTTGGCCGCCGGGCCGCCGGGATTGACGACGGCCACGAGGGCGCCGCGGCGCTCGGTCAGGCCGAATTCGGCCAGGGCGTCAGCCGGCACGGGCAGCACCTGCACGCCGATGACGCCGCGCGTGACCTTGCCTCTGCGCAGGGACGGCAGCAGCTCGCGTACGGTGTTGATGGGCACGGCAAAGCCGATACCGATGTTGCCCTGCTGGCGCGCGTCCGTGTAGATGGCCGTGTTGATGCCCACCACCTCGCCGCGCACATTGAGCAGCGGGCCGCCCGAGTTGCCGGGGTTGATGGCGGCGTCGGTCTGCAGCACGTCCTGCGAGCGGCCGTCCGTGATGGGGAAGGGGCGTTCCTTGGCGCTGATGACGCCGACGCTGACGGTGTGGGCCAGGCCGAACGGATTGCCGATGGCCATCACCCAGTCGCCGGGTTCCATCATCGACGAGTCGCCGAACTTCACGTCGATGAGGGGGGTCTTCGGCAGCTCGATGAGCTGGATGAGCGCGCTGTCAGTCAGCGGGTCGCGTCCAATGATTTTCGCCTCGTGGTACACATCGGGGTCCTCGTCGAACAGGGACACCTCGATCTTGGTCGCATCTTCCACGACATGGTTATTGGTGAGGATGAAGCCTTCCTTGGCGCTGATGATGAAGCCCGTGCCGGCCGCCTGGGTCTCCTGATCGCGCGGCCGCTCGTTGGGCCGGCCGCGGCCGCCGAAGAAGCGCTCGAGCAGCTCATCGCTGCCACCGCCGCCGCCGAAGAACTCGGACATTTCCTGCACCTGGCGCTTCGAGGTCGAGCGGATGTTGACGACTGCCGGCGAGACCGACTTGGCGATGGTCCGGAACGTCGAGGCGTCGACCGGGCCGCTCAGCGGCGCGCTGTTCATCGGCGGCGGGGTCATCGTCTGCGCGGCGGACTCGGGTGACAGCCCGAGCCTCGACGCGATGACCATGCCGACGGCCAGCGAGGCCACCGACAGCAGCAGGGCGTAGAACAGTGTGGTTTTGCGCGTGGACATGATCCTCCTTGACCCCTACACAATCGCGACAAGCGCCGTCTGGCAGGGCCCGGTCGGCGTCGGACCGGCCTCCTCCCAGACGACGTTGATTTCCGTGCGAACGCCGAAGTCGCTGAAGTAGACCCCGGGTTCGATGGTGAACACGCTGCCGGGCATCAGCCGTCGGGCATCGTGCGTTTCGTAGTCGTCGAGGTGCGCGCCGTTGCCGTGCACGTCGTCGCCGAGACTGTGCCCGGTGCGGTGCAGCAGCGCTTCGCCGTAGCCGGCGCCGACGAGCACCGCCCGCGCGGCACGGTCGAGGGCGAACCCCCGGACCGCGTCCCCCGCCTGGGCCCCGGCCTGCGCCAGCCCCAGTGCCGCATCACGTGCCGCCACGACGGCACCGAAGGCGCGGGCATAGCGGTCGGGAGGCGTCTGTCCGGTGTAGCCGACCCAGGTGATGTCGGCATAGATGCTGCCAGAGGCGCGGGTCTTGCCCCAGAGGTCGATGAGCAGCAGTTCGTCCCGGTGGATGGCCCGGTGCCGAGTGGCGGTGGGCACATAGTGCGGATCGCCGGCGTTTTCCTGCGCGGACACATTCGGTGGCGATCCCGTGCGGAGGCCCTCGCTGGCGAACCAGCCCATCATGGCCTGCTGCACGTCGTACTCGGTGACGGCGGCGCCGGTGCGCAGGCGCTCGGCGACCATGGCGAATGCCTGATCCTTGATGCGATACAGCGCCTCGGAGGCGGTCCGGTGCGACGCGATGGCCTCCGCTCCCCAGAGGCCGTCGAAGCGCTGCACCAGGTCGCCGCTCGACACCACTTCGACGCCCGTGCTGCGCACCAGTTCGATGGTGCCGGCGTCGACGCGCGAGACGTAGGGGATGCCGTTGCCCGGCGAATACTCCATGGCCACGCGGCTCAGGCCAGCGGTCAGGCGGGCGAGGCCGGCCTCGAACTGCTCGCGCCCGGCGTAGACGACCGGCTGACCGGGCAGGTGCGCCAGGTTGTGCCGTTCAATCGCATGGACGAGCGCCAGGGGCTGGCCCGTGGCGGGAATCAGATAGAACCAGCGGCGGGTCGCCAGATGGCCGGTGGCACGGTCGAGGCCGGCCATGCGCACGGCGATGGGGTTGAGGCCCCGGAAGTCATACAGCAACCAGGCGTCGATCCCATCCTCTCGAAGGGCCTGCTGCACAGCTTCAACGTTTACGGCCATAATTTTCTCAGTATAGTCCTCACTATTGTAGGACGCAGCCTGGCCGGACAAAGTTTGGCCCCGGGAAACCGGGTGCCGCGCCCCTTCGTCGATAGGAACATGACGCCCATGCCCACCTTCTCCCTCCTGCGTCGCCTGCCTCGTGCCCTGAGCCTGTTCGCGGTGCTGCTGGCCGTGCCGCTGACGCTGAGCGGGCAATCGGCCCCGCAGGACCCGGCCTCGCAGCCGCAGGCCCCGCCGGTGACGTTCCGCGCCGAAGTCAACTACGTGGAGGTCGACGCGCGGGTGCTTGACGAGTCGGGCCGCTTCATCGGCGGGCTGACCGCCGCCGATTTTCAGGTGTTCGAGGACGGCAAGCCCCAGAAGGTCGAGCTCTTCTCGGTCGTCAACATGCCGGTGACGCGCACCCCGCGCCCGCTGTTCGCCTCGCGCCTCATCGAGCCGGATGTGGCGACCAACACCGAGGGGCTCGACGGCCGCATCTACGTCATCGTGCTGGACGACTTCCACACCAACCCCCAGCGGTCTCCCCGTGTGCGGGCGGCGGCCCGGCGGTTCATCGAGCAGTTCGTCGGCGCCAACGATATGGTGGCAATTGTCCACACCAGCGGCCGCAGCGATGCCGGCCAGGACTTCACCAATAACCAGCGGCTGCTGCTGGCGGCGGTCGACAAGTTCATGGGACGCAAGCTGCGCTCGGCCACGCTGAACCGCATCGACCAGGAAATGATGACCCGCGGCATGCGCCAGCCCGGGGAACGGGTGGCGGACATCGACGACATGGAGCGCGGCTTCCAGGCACGGTCGATGCTCGACGGCGTACGCCAGCTGATGCGCTACCTGAGCGGCATCAGCGGCCGCCGCAAGGCCATCGTCCTCTTCAGCGAGGGGATCGACTACGACATCAACAACGTGTTCGACAACCGCGAAGCCACCAACATCCTCGACTCGACCCGCCTGATGCTCTCCGAGGCGACGCGCGCGAACGTCGCGATGTACACGGTCGATCCCCGGGGGCTTGGAGGGATGGCCGAGGAAGGCATCGAGGTGCAGTCGTTCCCCGAGGACCAGTCACTCGGCATCAACTCGCAGTCGATGTTCAACGAGCTGCAGCTCGGGCAGAACAGCCTGCGCGTGATGGCAGCCGAGACCGGTGGGTTCGCCATTGTGAACACCAACGACTTCACCGGGGCGTTCCAGCGCATCGTCGACGACAACAGCGCCTACTATGTGCTGGGCTACTACCCGACCAACGACAAGCGCGACGGCAAGTTCCGGAAGATCGAGGTCAAGGTGCCCTCGCGCCCGCGGGCGCAGGTGCGCGCGCGGAAGGGCTACATAGCCGCACGCGGTCGTAGTGACAGCAAGGCCCCGGCCGGTGACCTGACCCCGGAGCTGCGCAACGCCATGAACAGCCCGCTGCCGCTCAGTGAGCTGCCCCTGGCGGCGACGGCTGCCGTCTTCAAGGGCCCGCAGCCCAACGGGTCGGTGGTGCTGTCGACGCTGGTCGCCGGTCCCACGCTGCCCCTCGAAGAGAAGGACGGCCTGATGAAGAACGCCCTCGAAGTGGCGGTGTCTGCCGTGAACCAGTCGGGGAAAGTGTTTTCGGGCGGGCGGAACACGCTCGAACTGAACATGCGCCCCGATACGGCCACGCGCGCCCGGGCGCTCGGCTTCCGAATGGTCAGTACCATCGACCTGCCTCCGGGGCGCTACACCGTCAGAATTGGCGCTCGCGAGCAGCTGACGAAGAAGGCCGGGTCGGTGTCATACGACCTCGAGGTGCCCGATTTCACGAAGAAAGGCCTGCTCATCAGCAGCCTGGCCCTGACGTCGGTCGCCAGCTCGGCGGCGCCGACGGCTCGGTCAAAGGATCCGCTGCAGCAACTGCTGCCCGGCCCGCTATCCACCCATCGCGCGTTCCCTCAGGGAGACGAGCTGGCCCTGTTCACCGAGGTCTACGACAACAGCGGTTCGCAGCCCCACAAGGTCGACATCACGGTCACGCTGAAGGCCGAAGGCGGACAGTCGGTATTCGAGACGCGGGAAGAGCGTGACTACAGCGAGTTAAAGGGCTCGGGCGGTGGCTACGGCATCACCGCGCGCGTGCCACTGGCGAAGACGTCGCCCGGGCTCTACGTGCTGGCCGTGGAAGCCCGGTCGCGCCTGGCCACCGATGCGCCGGTGCGTCGGGAGACGATCGTCCGGGTGATGCCCGCAGCGCCTGCAGCCCCCTGAGGCGAGAGACCGGACCGGCGGGCGTCACGTGTCGGGCCGACCGGCGCCCCAGGGCCGTGCGTGGGGCGTCTCGGCGTGAGGGCCCGGGGCTGACAGCCCGCCGAAAACGCCAACGGGGCGCTGCTGCCACTGGCAGGCGCCCCGTTGGCGTGTCAGAGCCCTCTGGGGGAGGGCCGGTGCCGAGGGCGGGCGGGACTCATGAGCCCCAACCCGACGCCCGACGTCCGTTTACATCGTCGGTGCTGACACCGTGAGGCTCTTCACCACGGTGGGCTTCACCGAGCCGTTGGCGTGGCTGAACTGGTACTGGTTGGACTTGAACTTCGGGCTGCGCGGGGTGCGGAGCTCGACGCGGATGACTTCATCCTTCATCAGCGGCTTGGTGTGACGGTATACGCCGCCACCCACGGGCGTCCCCGAGCCGTCATACCAGTTCTCCTCAATCTTGAGGCCGGCAATGGGGCTGGGTGACGTGTTCTTGACCATGATGACCGTGACCACCTCGTTCTTGACCAGCTTGGTGTCGGGCTTCGTGATCTCGATGGTGGCTTCGCCGCGCTGCGGCGAAATCAGCTTGCGGGGCGCGGGCGTCTGTGCGGCGACGGGCGCCAGCAGGACGCCGACCGCAGCGATGGTGGCCAACACGCGCTGGCTCAGGCGAATCATGTGATCTCCTCCGGGTGAACGGGACTACTCAGAACCTTCGGGATTATAGTGCCTTACATCTCTCCGTTCCAGTCCTCTGGTTCGGCCGCCACGGATCGGAACACTTCCAGGTGCCATTTGCCGCCGCCCCAGGGCTCGATGACCTCGGTGGCGACGACATCCACCAGCAGCTCCGCGAACGTGCGGTGCTCGGGATCTCCATCCAGGTGATAGGCCGCATCGTCCCACCCGAAGTTGGGGTAGAGCGTCATGGTCAGGAAGAGGTCGTAGCCGTCATCGACCACGATAAGCTGGCCGACCGGGCGCTTCTGGGTCGAGTGGTAGACGAGGTATTTCTCGGCGCTGTGGGCGCGGATGTAGCGCTTCAGCACGAACTCGCGTGCCACCACCTCCTCGACGGCAATCTTCTTGTCCCAGCAGTCGCGGCAATACCGTTCGTCGCCACGGGGCTCGGAGATATCCTTCGACCCGCACAGGGTGCACTTGGCCTTGCCCACGGTCTTCTTCGACATCCGATCATTCTACGGGCGGGAGGGAGGCGGGTCCGTACATTTCGAGGACGTACTGTTTGAGCATGCGGCGGGTCGAGAACCGGGTGAGGCTGGTGCGCATGGCCTCGCGCACGACCCGCAGCCAGTCCTGGGGCACGCCGTCGGCCGTGCGCGTGTAGAACCGCGGCACCACCTCGGTCTCGAGCAGCGCATACAGGGCGTCGGCCTCGGCGGCATCGGTGGCGGACGGATCGGCCGGGTCGGCATCGGCGCTGATGAGCCACCCGTTGTCGCCCGTGTAGCCTTCGGCCCACCACCCGTCGCCGACGCTGAAGTGCGGTACCCCGTTCATGGCAGCCTTCATTCCGCTGGTACCGCTGGCCTCTAGTGGCTTCCGCGGGTTGTTCAGCCAGACGTCGCAGCCGTGCACGAGGTAGCGCGCGACCAGCATGTCGTAGTCGTCGATGAAGGCGATGCGTCCGCCGAAGGCGGGGTCGAGGCAGTGACGGAAGACACGCTGCAGGTGGTGCTTGGCGGGTTCATCCGCGGGATGGGCTTTGCCGGCAAACACAATCTGTACCGGGCGGCCGATGCGCGTCACCAGCCGGGCCAGCCGCTCGACGTCGTGGAAGATCAGCTCTGGCCGCTTGTAGGCGGTGAACCGGCGGGCATATCCGATGGTCAGCACATCAGGGTCGAGCATGGCACCCGCCGCCACGATGCGGTTCGGGGTGACCTGGTCGTCGACCCAGCGGGTCCGCAGGCGCTCCCTGATGAAGGCAAACAGATCGTGGCGCTGCCGTGTGCGCGCGGCCCACAGGTCACGATCGGGAATCTCGACGAGGGCATCCCACACCGCCCCCTCGTCGCTGCGGTCGAGCCAGCCGGCGCCGGCGTAGCGCGTGATGAGTTCCCCGATGGGCGTGGCCAGCCAGGTCGGCACATGCACGCCGTTGGTGATGGCGCGCACCGGCCGCGACGATGCCGGCGTGTCGGGCCACAGGGGCGCCCACATCTCCCGCGTGACGGCACCGTGGAGCTGGGAGACCCCGTTGATGTGCGCGGCCCCGCGCATGGCGAGGGCGGTCATGTTGAACTGGGGGCCGTGGCCGCTGTCGTATGCGCCGAGCGCCAGGAACTGCTCTCGGTCGCCGTCGCGGTCACGCCAGCAGGAGGCCAGTGCCCGTTCGACCTGATGGAAGGCAAAGGCGTCATGCCCCGCGGCCACCGGCGTGTGGGTCGTGAACACCGTGTGCGCACGCACGGCGGCCAGGGCCTCGTCGAAGCTGCGTCCGCGGTCGCGATGTTCACGCAGGCGCTCGAAGATCACAAAGCCGGCGTGCCCCTCGTTGAGGTGCCAGACGGTGGGCGCGATGCCCAGCGCCCGCAGCGCCAGCACGCCCCCCACGCCCAGGATTGCCTCCTGCTGCAGTCGGGTATCGCGGTCGCCGCCGTACAGGCGCGCGGACAGTTCCCGATCCCACGGCGCGTTTTCCGGCAGGTCGGTGTCGAGCAGGTAGAGCCGCACTCTGGCCAGCCTGACGCACCACACCGCGACGTGCACCGTGCGATCACCGAGCGGCACCCGCACCGTGCAGGCGCGGCCGTCGGGGGTCAGCGCTGCGGCGATGGGCGCCCCGGTCCACGTTACCCGCTCATAGCGCTCTTCCTGCCAGCCGGTCTGGGACATCCGCTGGTGGAAGTACCCCTGCGGATACATGAAGCCCACCCCGACGAGCGGCACGCCGAGGTCGCTGGCTTCCTTGCAGTGGTCGCCGGCGAGCACGCCCAGACC
This sequence comes from uncultured Bifidobacteriaceae bacterium, assembly GCA_964643765.1. Lineage (GTDB taxonomy): Bacteria > Acidobacteriota > Vicinamibacteria > Vicinamibacterales > UBA2999 > VFZN01. The sequence goes on from CAZXTM010000003.1 coordinate 94,374, forward strand.
GCCTGCGTAGATGGGCAGCGAGGGATGCAGGGCGAACTCCGCCGAGAAATACGCCACGGTGCCGCCTGCGAGGCTGCCTCCGTGCTGCGCCCACCAGGGGTGGGTTCGTTCACGCTCGCCCTCGCGCGCCTGGACTGCCTGGTCATAGAGGGCGAGAAACGTCGGGTCCTCTGCCGCCTCGCGGAGGCGCGCCGCCGAGATGCGCTGCAGCATCCGGACCGGGTTATGCGCGGTCTGGTGCCACAGGTCGGTGTCGAGTCGGCGGAACATGGCCCGAGCCCGTGTGTCCCAGCTCCACCACAGGTCGGTGGCCAGGTCATGCAGGCGGGACAGGCGGGCAGGCAGCGGCGCTGCCGCGGCGAAGCGGTCATCCATGATGGGCATTGAGTGAGCCAGGAACGGAGGCGGTCACGCGGGCCGGGGGGCCGCACCCACTAGCTGGGCGAAGCGCGACAGGTCGATGTTGCCACCGGACACCACGGCGACGATGGTGCCCCGACCAGCTCGGCCGCTCAGGGCCGCCGCGATGGCGCAGCCGGCGGCGCCTTCGGCGACGACGTGCACGCGATCGGCAGCGTAGCGCATGGCCGCAGCAATCTCATCGAGCGGCATGACAATCGATTCGTCGACGGCATCGCGGAGCAGCGGCCACATGGTGGGCAGCACCGACTTGCCGCCGGCTCCGTCAACGAAGGACGGGGTCCAGTGGTCGAAGTAGCGGGCTTCGCCGGCCTGCAGGGACGCCGCCAGCGGGGCGGCCGTCTCGGGTTCGGCGGCCACCACCCGCACGTCGGGGCGCAGCGCCTTGACGACCGCTCCCACTCCGGCAATCAGGCCGCCCCCGCCGATGGAGGTGACGATGGTGTCGACCTCGGGCAAGTCCTCGAGGATCTCGAGGGCCAGTGTCGCATTCCCCGCGATGAAGTCGTCGTCGTCGAATGGATGCACCAGCCGTCCCTGCATGCGGGATGAGGCGTGCGACTCGACGGTCTTCCACGCTTCCGCGTACGGCACCTTGACCATTGATGCCCCGAGGGCGGCGATGCTGCGCAGCTTGGTCTCCGGAGCCGTGTCCATCACCATGACCGAGCAGGGGACCCCCGCGCGGCGAGCAGCGAAGGCGACGCCCTGTGCGGCGTTGCCTGCACTGACGGTCCACACACCATCGCGCAGCGCGTCGGCGGGCAGGCGGCGCACGGCGTTCCAGGCGCCACGCAGCTTGAATGAACCGATGGGCTGCAGCGATTCCAGTTTCAGGTAGACGGTGGGGCCCTCGCTTGAGGCGAAGGGCAGGTCAAGCCGGATCAGCGGGGTGCGGACGGCCGCCTCGTACATGTGCGTCGCGGCCTGGCGGACAGCGTCGATGGTGATGCGGCGCATGACTGACGCCGGGGATCGTATCATGCGGCGTCTGCGGCTCCGGCCGGGGCAGGGAGTGATGATGCGCCTGACGTTTCTCGTGAGTGTCCTGCTGTCAGCCGTGGTGGCGGCGCAGCCGTCGGTCCGGCCGCGGGCGCGTGACCTGGGCGTGGCCCCGGGCGTGTTCGACCCCGGGCCACTCAATGCCATTACCGACGTGGCCGGTGTTCGGGTGGGCCAGGTGACGCTTCGTGAAGGGGGGCGCATTCGCACCGGCGTGACGGCGGTGCTGCCGCATGCAGGCAACCTGTTCCAGCAGAAAGTTCCCGGGGCCGTGTTTGTGGGAAACGCGTTCGGCAAGTTGGCCGGGTCGACGCAGATGCAGGAACTGGGCACCCTCGAAACGCCCGTGGTGCTGACCAACACCCTCGGCGTCGGGGCCGCGGTCGAGGGTGTGGTCCAGTGGACACTGGCGCAGCCCGGCAACGCGCAGGTGCGGTCGGTCAACGCTGTCGTGGGCGAGACCAACGACGGCGGCCTGAACGACATCCGCGCGATGGCGGTGCGGCCCGAGCATGTGCGCCGGGCCATTGAGACCGCGACGACCGGCGCGGTCGAGGAAGGCAGCGTGGGGGCAGGCACAGGCACGCGGGCCTTTGCCTGGAAGGGCGGCATCGGCACGTCATCGCGCCGGCTGTCCAGCGCTTACGGCGGCTACACAATCGGCGTGCTGGTGCAGACCAACTACGGCGGGGTACTCACCATCGACGGCGTGCCGGTGGGCAAACTGCTCGGGCAGTATGCCTACCAGCCCCGGCAGCCGGCGGCCCCGAGGGGCGATGGGTCGTGCATGATCGTCGTGGCGACCGACGCGCCCCTCGATGCGCGGGACCTCGAGCGGCTGGCGGCCCGCGCGGTGTTCGGGCTCGCCCGCACCGGCTCGTCCTTCAGCAACGGCAGCGGCGACTACGCCGTTGCCTTCTCCACCCATCCCGCGCTGCGGGTCTCGTTCGGGAACGAGGCGCCGTCGCCGCGGACCCTGCTGCCGACCGACGGCGTGTCGCCGCTGTTCCAGGCTGCCCTCGAGGCGACCGAAGAGGCGGTGTACAACTCGCTCTTCCGGGCGAGCACGGAGTCGAGCGAGATCGGGACGGCCGAGGCCCTGCCCCTCGACCGCGTGCGCGACCTGCTGGCCCGGTATCGTCCGCGGTGATATCCGGCGCAGACACGTTTACATCGCGGGGCGGATGCTGCTATAATCTGAAGTCTGCCCACGGGCGTTCACGCCCGGGGGTCGCTGCAGAGCGGTCCCAGCATGCGGAAGTGGCGGAATGGCAGACGCGCTAGCCTCAGGAGCTAGTCCGGGCAACCGGGTGGAGGTTCGAGTCCTCTCTTCCGCACCAGACACGAATCGATCCGCCCTCCCTCCCGTGTCGTCCGACCCCTCCCTGTCCATTGTGCCCCTGGTCGTCGGTGTGGCCGGAGGCTCGGGCTCGGGAAAGTCGACGGTGGTACGCCGCATCATGGACAGCCTCGGGCCCGACCAGGCCGTGGTGCTCGACCACGACCGGTACTATCGCGACCGCAACGACCTGCGACTGGAAGAGCGCGCCGCGCTCAACTACGACCATCCGGACGCGCTTGAAACCCACCTGCTGGTGCGGCATCTCCAGGCCCTGCGGGCCGGGTCCCCGGTGCAGGTGCCTCGGTACGACTTTGCGCGTCACGCCCGCCTGGCGGAGACCGACACCATCACGCCCCGGCGTGCCATCATCGTCGAGGGCATTCTGATCTTCGCCGACGCCGACCTGCGCGCGCTCATGGACCTGAAGGTGTTTGTCGACACCGACGCCGACACCCGGTTCATCCGGCGGCTCGAGCGCGATGTGGCCCATCGCGGCCGCACCATGGAGTCGGTGATTGAGCAGTATCAGTCGACGGTCAAGCCGATGCATCTCGAGTTTGTCGAACCGTCGAAGCGTTATGCGGATGTGATTGTGCCGGTCGGCGGCCACAACGCCGTTGCCGTCGACCTGCTGCTGAGCCTGCTGCGGTCGGCGGCGAAGGCCTAGCCGCTCCGCCGCGTCTCCTGCGGCGCGAGAGGAAAAGGAAGGGGTTCGATGTCTCGTTCCGTGCGTCTGGTGCTGGGGCTGCTGATGGTGGCCACCGTGGGATCGCTGGTGCTGGTCGGCGGGGTCTACCTGATGATGGGGGGCAGCCGCAGCGGCAGCGGCGCGCGCACGCTGGTGCTGAAGCCCGGCGGGTCGCTGCCCGAGATGGCGCCGGAGTTCGTGCTCGCCGTCGGGAGCGAACGCACGCTGACGGTCGGCGCCTATGTCGACCTCATCCGGAAGGCGACGCACGACAGCCGGATCGAACACATCGTCCTGCGGCCGGGGGCACTCGGGACCGCCCCGAGGGCGCGGGTGCAGGAGCTCCGCTCGGCCCTGCAGGGCTTCAGGGCTGCGGGCAAGCGCGTCACGGCCTACCTCGAGCAGGGCGGGCTGCAGGCCTACTACCTGGCCACGGCCGCCGATCGGATCATCCTGATGCCGACCGCGTCGCTGGATGTGGCCGGGCTGGCCTCATACGACGTGTTCCTGCGGGGCACGTTCGACCTCATCGGCACCGAACCCGATTTTGTCCACGTGGGGAAGTACAAGACGGCCGTCAACACCTACACGGAGAAGACCTGGACCCCGCCGCACCGCGAAATGAGCGAGTCGCTGCTGCGCGCCCAGTTTGACGAACTGGTGACGGGCATCGCCGAGGGCCGCCGCAAGACCGCCGACGAGGTGCGCACGCTCATCGACCAGGGACCGTTCCTGCCAGAAGACGCGGTGCGCGTCGGGCTGGTCGATGACCTGGCCTACGACGATCAGCTGGACGATCTTGATGAGCCCGTGCCGTCGAACACCACCTCGGCGGTCGAATACCGCGACGTGTCGTGGGCCTCGGTCGGCAAGCCGCAGCGGTCGCGCATCGCCGTCATTCACGCGTCGGGTGTGATTACCGAGGGCGAGAGCCGCAACGATCCGGTCAATGGCGCCGTCCTCGGGGCCGAGTCGTTCATCAAGGACCTGCGGGCGGCGCGTGACAGCGGCGTGAAGGCCATTGTGGTGCGCATCGACAGTCCCGGAGGGTCGGCGCAGGCCGCCGACGTCATGTGGCGGGAGATGTCGATCAGCAAGTCGGATCGCCTGCCGCTGGTAGTGTCGATGGGCGACCTGGCTGCGTCGGGCGGATACTACATGGCCGTCGCCGGCGACGCGATTGTCGCGCAGCCCTCGACGCTCACCGGCTCCATCGGCGTGTACAGCGGCAAGTTCGCCATCGCCGGCACGCTGGCCAAACTTGGCGTGCATCAGGAGGCGCTCAGCCTCGGACGCTTCGCCGAAATGACCTCGGGCCTGCGCACCTTCACGCCCGATGAGCGGGCGAAGATGACCGAGTCGGTGCAGGCCATCTACGACACCTTCATCGAGCGGGTCGCCGACGGGCGGGGCAAGACACCCGAGGATGTGGACCGCGTGGCACAGGGCCGGGTGTGGACGGGACGGCAGGCGCTCGAGCACGGTCTCGTGGACGCGCTGGGCGGGCTCACCGAGGCCGTGGCCATGGCCAAGGCTCGTGCAGGGGTGCCTGAAGGAGATGAAGTGGAACTGGTGATGTATCCGAAGAGCCGGGGCCTCTACGATCTGCTCTCTGGCCAGCTGGGGCCATTCGGAGACAGCCAGTCGAGGGCGGCCGACGCCATGATGAGCCTGCTGTCCCCGCGGGAGCGGCAAGTGATGGCGGCGGTGCTCGCGCCGTCCCGGCTGTTCAGGACGGGCGAGCCGCTGGCGCACCTTCCCTACGTGCATGAGCAGTAGGGAAGGCGACCGACTTTCTTATCGGGGCGGCATCGGCAGTGACGGCTGGGCCGGCACCGGTCCGAGCACCTGGGTGAACAGGGCTTCGTCAGTGGTGATGGTGTAGCCGGTCTTCGCCTTCTCCATATAGGCGCGGAACGCCCGGTCGCGGCGGGCGGCGACCAGTTCGTCGCGCAGCGCGTCACGTCCAGCGGCCATAGCCTCGGCCGTGACCTCATTCCGCTCGACGACGCGCAGGATGGCGGTGCCGTTGGGCGTGGTCAGCGGGTCGCTGACGCCGTTGACGGGCAGGCTGAAGGCGGCCTTCTCGGCGTCCTCGTTCGAACCGACCTCAGGGAGGGCTGAACCACGGGCCACGAGGTCGGAGCTGCGCACTTCCAGCCCCGCCTTCTTGACGGCCGCCGCAAAGTCCTTGGCGGTGCGCAGGTCGGCGGCGATGGAGGCGGCCTTCTGCTGAGCCAACTGGCCGGCCTTCTCGGTGATGACGTCTTCGCGCACGCGGTCTCTGACCTCGGCAATCTGCGGGATGTAGGAATCCTGCCGTCCCGTCACCGAGGCAATGACCCAGCCGCGCGCCACGCGCTGCGGAGTGCTGACGGCTCCATCGGCCAGGCCGAAGACCGTGGTGGCCAGTTCGGGCTGCATGCCGAGGTCGCCGACGGGCTCGGTGGTCAGGAAGAATCCGGTCTCCTGCATGGCGAGCTTGCGCTCACCCGCTAGGCGCTCGAGGTCGGCCAGCGTCTTGGCTGACGAGGCGACGGCCTTGGCGATGGATTCGGCCTCGGTCTGGGCGCGCTGCCAGCGGAGCTGGTCGGCGATTTCCTCGCGGACCTCGGCCATCGGCCGCACCACCTCGGGCTGCGTGTCGACGAGCTTGATGATGTGGAAGCCGAACTGCGTCTTCACCAGGTCGCTGATGTCGCCGGGTTTCATGGCGAAGGCTGCCGCCTCGAATTCGGGCACCATGCGGCCGCGCCCGAAGTAGTTGAGGTCGCCACCGAGGTCCTTGTTGGAGGCGTCCTCGGAATGCTGCCGGGCCAGGGCGGCAAAGTCGGCCCCCGGCGCCTTGGCCTGTGCGAGCACCGCCTCGGCCTGGGTGCGCACGGCGGCCTCGTCCTTGCCCGAGGTCTGGAAGAGGATGTGGCTCGCCCGCACCTGGGAGGGCGTCGTGTACTGGCCGACGTTCTGTGTGTAGAAGCCCTGAACGTCGGCGTCGGTGACCGTGAGGCCGGCGCGGACCTGTTCGACGTCGACCAGCGCGTACTTGAACTTGCGGCGCTCGCCGATGCGGTAGGTTTCCTTGTTGGCCTCGAAGCGTGCCGTCAGGTCGGCATCGGTCACGGTGACCTGCGCACGGAAGGCGGCGGCCGTGACCGGCACGATGTCGACCTTGACCTTCTCATTGCGCCGGCGGTACTCGGCGTCGACCTCGGCATCGCTCACCGTTACCCAGCCGGCCACGGCGTTCTGCAGCTTGGCCACCAGCAGCTCACGGCGGATGGCTGCCTCGAACTCGCTGACGGTGTAGGGCGGATTGTTGAACTGCAGAGCCTGGCGGTAGCGCTGCTCGCCGATGAAGCGCCCACCCTCCTGGAACGACGGCAGGCTGAGAATACGCTCGCGCACCTCGGCGTCGGTCACGACGAGGCCCTGGCGCCCGGCCTCGGCCACCATCGCTTCCTCATCAATCAGGGCCTGCAGAATCTGGCGGTCGATGCCCAGCTGCCGCAGCATCTGCTCGCTGATCTGCCCGCCGTAGGCCTGCCGGTATGCATTCATCTGCGCGGCGTAGCGGCGGGTGAAGGTGCCGACGGTGACCGGCGTACCGTTCACCGAGGCCAGCGCCTGGCTCTGCGAGGGCCCGAGGCCCGGCGAGGTGGTGTTCAGGAAATCGGGGAAATAGAGCACTACAAACGTGAGGACGACAAGAGCCAGGCTCCACTTGAGCCATCCCTTGTGTCGACGCATCCGGTCCAGCATGGTCATTTGCCTAGGTTCCTCGCAAACAAAAATGGTAACACGAAGCCTCATCCCCCCGGCGGCCGTGATACCGTTGAGACTCGCCGGGCGCACGTGGGCCCGGCGCGGGATTGCACATGGGATTCGGAACGCTGTCGTCATTCTTCTCAACCGACCTGGCCATCGACCTCGGCACAGCGAACACCGTGGTGTTCGCCAAGGGTAAGGGCATCGTGGTCAACGAGCCGTCAATCGTGGCGGTCAACAAGGGCAGCGGCAAGGTGGAAGCCGTCGGGCGCGAGGCCAAGGAGATGCTCGGGCGGACACCGGGCAACATCGTGGCCATCAAGCCGATGAAGGACGGTGTCATCGCTGACTTCGACGTCACCGAGAAGATGCTGACATACTTCATCAAGAAGGCCCACAACGGCAACGTGTGGGTGCGTCCGCGCATCATCATCGGGGTGCCGTCGGAGATCACGCAGGTCGAGAAGCGCGCCGTCAAGGACGCGGCCTACCGCGCCAAGGCCAGCGAGGTCTTCCTGATTGAGGAGGCCATGGCGGCCGCCATCGGCGCCGGGTTGCCTATCACCGAGCCGGCGGGCAGCATGGTGGTGGACATCGGCGGGGGCACGACCGACATTGCCGTCATCTCCCTGTCCGGCATCGTCTACAGCAAGGCCGTGCGTGTGGCCGGCAACGAGATGGATGACGCCATCACCGGCTACATCCGCAAGCACCACAACCTGCTGATTGGCGAGCGCACCGCCGAGAAGATCAAGATGGAAATCGGTTCGGCCTACCCGCTCGACCACCGCGCGACGATGGAGATCAAGGGGCGGCACCTGATTGAGGGGGTGCCGAAGACCATCACGGTGTCGGACGAGGACATCCGCGAGGCGCTGGCCGAAACCGTCAACGTCATTGTCGATGCCGTCCGGGTGGCTCTCGAGCGCACGCCGCCCGAACTGTCGGCGGACATTGTCGACCGCGGCATTGTGGTCACGGGCGGCGGGTCGCTGCTCAAGAACCTCGACAAGCGCCTCCGCGAGGAGACTGGCCTGCCGGTGAGCAACGCTGAGGATCCGCTGTCGTCGGTGGTGCTGGGCGTGGGGCGCATGCTGGACGAATTCGACCTGCTGCGGAAGGTCGCCATCGACTGACGCCTCACATGGCCCGCGTCGAGCTGTTTCAGCGGCCCGTGCCCCTGCTCGGGGCCGCAGTGCTGCTGCACCTGTCGATCATTTCCGCCCAGGTCACCACGGCCTCGGGCCTGCCGCTGCTGCAGGCGGTGGCGTTCGGTGCGGTGGCCGAGGTGCAGCGGCTGGCCGTGGCCACGGCGGGCAGCGTGGCGGACACGTGGCGGCACTACGTGGCGCTGCGCGGCGCCCAGGAAGAGAACTCGCGGCTGCGGACGGCGCTGCAGCAGCTTGAGCTGCGCCTGCAGGAAGAACGGGCCCTGGCGCAGCAGGCCGCCGGACTCAGGCGGCTGCTCGCGCTGAAGGCCGCCGCTCCGGTGTCAACCACGGCGGCTGACATCATCGGGGCCTCGGGTACGTCGGGCTACCGCGCGATTCTCATCAACAAGGGGCGGCAGGACGGGGTCGAGGCCGACATGGCAATTCTGTCGCCCGACGGCGTGGTGGGCCGTGTCGCCCAGGCCGGCCTGCACACCGCCAAGGTGCAGCTGCTCATCGATCGCACCGCCGCGATTGGCGCGATGGTCGAGCGCTCGCGGGCGCAGGGCGTCGTGATGGGCAGTGGAGACCAGTCACTGCAACTGCAGTATGTCTCGGGCCTGGCGGATGTGCGCCAGGGGGACCTGGTGGTGTCGTCGGGGATTGACGGCGTCTACCCGCAGGGCTTTGTCATCGGCACGGTGGACCTGGTCGACCGCGGCCCGGTCAGCTACCGCGAGATTCGGGTGCGGCCTGCCGTCGACGTTACGCGCCTCGAGCAGGTGCTGGTGGTGACCTCGCCGACTCGTCCCCCCACCGACGAGATGGGGGAGCCGCAGCCGTGACGCCGGCCCGGGCCACTGTCCTGCTGGTGCTGGCCGTTGCCGCGCAGAGCACGCTGCCGAGGCTGGCCGTGTGGTTTTCTGGACTCGACTTTGTCCTGATGGCCGTGGTGGCCATCGCCCTCCGATCGGGTCCTGGGGCGGGGGTGGTGGCAGGCACACTGGCCGGCCTGGTCCAGGACGCCTTCGGCACCGGACTGCTGGGCATCGGCGCCCTCGGCAAGACCCTGGCTGGGTTTGCCGCCGGCACCGTGGCGGGCCAGTTCATGCTGGGCAGCCCGCTCGCGCGCCTGGCGATTTATCTCGGCGCGAGCCTGCTCCACGGCGCCGTGCTGGCCATCTTTCTCCGCCTCACAAGTGGCGGCAGCGTCTCAGTGTCCGTGACACTCGCCGTGGCCGAGGCACTGGGAACCGCCGCCGCCGGGGTGACGTGCGAGCAGGTGGTCGAGTGGTGGCGGCTGACGCGGCTGCGGCGGGCCCGGCGAACGGGTGTGCGCGCCTGATGAAGCCCTCGCCATCGACGGACTGCTCCGCTAGGATAAGACCGTGATCGCCCCGGCCGAAGACCGCCTCCGTCTTGCCCTCCGCCTGCGCTGGCTGCAGGCGGCGGTGGCGGTCGTGTTCGTGCTGCTGACCGGGGTCTTCTGGTACTTCCAGGTGGTGCATCACGCGCGGTTCCGCGAGATGGCCGAGAACAACCACCTGCGCATCATGCCCATGCGTGCGCCCCGCGGGGTCATTGTCGATCGTCATGGCGAAGTGCTCGTCGACAACCGCCGCGCGCTGATGATCGCCATCGTCCGCGAGCAGAGTCGCGACCTCGAGGCCACGATTACGCGCCTGTCCCAGGTGCTGCAACTCGACGAGGGCGCGGTGCGGGCGCTCGTGCAGCGGCACCGCCGCGAGCCCACCTACCGCCCGATTGTCGTGGTGCCGGATGCGACGCTGGCGCAGGTGGCGGCGGTGAGCGCGCGGCGCCTCGACCACGAGCTGGCAGACGTGATTGTGCAGGAGGTCCCCACGCGCGAATATCCGCAGGCCACGCTGGCGGCCCATCTCATCGGGTATGTCGGCGAAGCCAGCGACCAGCAGACCAGTCAGGAGGGGCTCACCGCGGGCACCGTGGTGGGGCAGTCGGGGATTGAGCGCATCTATAACGGGCTGCTGATGGGGGCCGACGGGTCGCGTCGCGTGGTGGTGAACAGTGTCGGGCGCGAGATTCGCACGCTCGAGGCGCTGCCGCCCTCCGAGGGCCAGCGGGTGCGCGTGTCCATCGACGCCGCCATGCAGCGGGCGGCCGACGAGGCATTCACGGCACTGGGCTACGCCGGTGCCGCTGTGGTGCTCGACGTGCGCTCCGGCGATGTGCTCACCATGACCAGCCGGCCCGCCTACGATCCCAACGCGTTTGCGAGCGGCATCGATCGGGCCACCTGGGCGGCCCTGAATACCGACGCCCTTCGGCCGCTGCAGAACCGCGCGATTCAGGGGCGATATTCGCCGGGGTCCACCTTCAAGATTGCCGTGGCTGCAGCCGCGCTGGAAGAGGGCGTGGTCACTCCCGACGAGAAGATCTTCTGCCCGGGCGGGGCGACGTTCTTTGGACGCTTCTTCAAGTGCAACGCCGCGCACGGCCATGGCTGGATGGACATGGCGCACGCACTCGAGAAGTCGTGCAACGTCTACTTCTACACCGTGGGCAACAAGCTGGGCATCGAGCGCATTCACGCGTGGGCCGACCGGCTGGGGCTGGCGGGCCGGTCGGGCATCGACCTCCCGAACGAAGTGCCCAGCCTTGTGCCGTCGCCCGAGTGGAAGCGGCAGCGCACGGGTGAGCGCTGGTATGCCGGCGAAACCATTTCGGTGTCCATCGGTCAGGGACAGGTGTCGGTCACCCCGATGTCGATGGCGCTGATGATGGCCAGCATCGCACGCGGCGGTGACCGCCTGACGCCCCGTCTGGTCACCGATGTGTTCGATGGCGCGTCGTGGAGGCCGGTTCCGCGCGCCACCGCGGCCGAGTCCGGCGGCTCGCGGCTCAAGCCCGAGACCGTGGCGGCCATCCATGAAGGACTCTGGCTCGCGGTCAACGGGACCGGCACAGCCCGCAGCGCCCGTATCGCCGGGCGCGACGTCGCCGGGAAGACCGGCACGGCGCAGGTCATCTCGAACGAAGGCAAGGCGCGCGCTGGGGCCAACCGCGCCGACCTGCGCGACCACGGCTGGTTCGTGTTCATGGCCCCGAAAGACCGGCCCGAGGTGGCCGGTGTCGTGTTCGCCGAGCATGCCGAGCACGGCTCGTCGGCCGCGCCCATCGCGCGCCACCTGCTCGAAACGTACTTCGCCGGGAAGGACGGCGCCCCGCTGCCGAAGTTCCCAGCGGCGCCAGTGCCTGGTGCGGACGCCCCGGCAGCACCGGTGGTCCCGGTGCCGCCCGTGCAGCCGAGGCGCCCGGTGGGCACGGCCGCCGCCACCGGTGACGATGCCCCATGGTGAACCGGCGCCTGCTGGAACACATCGACTGGGCACTGCTGGGGACCCTGATTGCGCTCTGTCTGCTGGGCCTGGCCACGATCTACTCGGCCACGGGCGGGGCCACCACGGTTTACTGGACCCAGGTCTATGCCCTGGTGCTGGGCCTGCTGGCGATGAGCCTGGCCATGGCGGTCGACTACCGGCGGCTCGGCGACAAGTCGCACCTATTCTATCTGGGCGTCGTGCTGCTGCTGGTTTCGGTGATGGCCTTCGGGGCCGTGCGGGGCGGGGCCCGGCGGTGGCTGGACCTCGGCGTGTTCAACCTGCAGCCTTCCGAGTTCGCGAAAGCCTCGCTGGCGCTGCTGCTGGCCAAGTTCCTCGGGGACGGCGACCGGCGCGGGCTCTCGAACCAGCAACTGCTGCTGGCGTGCGTGATTACGGCTGTGCCGGTGCTGCTGATTGCGCGGCAGCCCGACCTGGGGACGGCCGTCACGCTGCTGCCCGTGCTGATGGTGGTCACCTTCGCGGCCGGCCTGCCGCTGCGCTATCTGGGCGTGCTGGCTGTGGTGGCGCTGCTGGCCGCGCCGATCATCTACACCTTCGGCCTTCAGGACTACCAGCGCGGACGCATCGAGACCTTCCTTGATCCCGAGAAGGATCCCCGCGGTGCCGGCTACCAGCAGATTCAGGCCCGCCTCACCGTCGGCTCAGGCGGGCTGTGGGGGCAGGGGTTCATGCAGGGCAATCAGGCGCAGCTGCGATTCCTGCCCGTGTCGCACAACGACTTCATCTTCTCGGTGCTGGCCGAGGAGCAGGGCTTTGCCGGCGTGATCGTGGCGCTGGGGCTCTACCTGTTTGTCATCCTCCGGTCCATCGACGCCGCGCGGCTCGCCAAGGACCCCCTCGGCAGTTACCTGGTCCTGGGCGTGCTGGCCTCCTTCACGTTCCAGGTTGTCTATAACATCACCATGTCGGCCGGCCTCGTGCCGGTCAAGGGCCTGACCCTGCCGCTGATGAGCTACGGCGGATCATCGCTCATTGCGACACTGGCGGCTTTCGGCCTCGTCCTGAATGTGCGGATGCGGCGTTTCACGAATTGAAGACCCCATGAACAAGGAAATGATCATCTCCTCCAACGGCCACGAAACCCGCGTGGCCATCCTCGAGGACGACCAGCTGGCCGAGATGTTCGTCGAGCGCGAGCGCAACCGCGGTGTGGTCGGCAATGTCTACAAGGGCCGCGTGTCGAAGGTGCTGCCCGGGATGCAGTCGTCGTTCATCGACCTGGGCCTCGAGCGCGATGGCTTCCTGTACGTGTCGGATGTCATCACGAACCTCGACGAGTTCGACGCCGGCGACGACGAACCCGAGGCCAAGCCCCGGAGCGAGGAGGCCGGGATGGAGGGGGCGCGCGACGGAGCTGACAAGCCGCGCGAGAAGGCCGCCACGCCAGAGCCGAAGATCGAGGAGCTGCTCAAGGAAGGCCAGGACGTCGTGGTGCAGGTGGCCAAGGAGCCGCTGGGCACCAAGGGCGCCCGCCTGACGTGCCACGTCACGCTGCCCGGGCGCTTCCTGGTCTTCATGCCGACGGTCGACCACATCGGCATCTCGCGCAAGATCGCCACGCGCGAGGAGCGCACGCGCCTCCGGGGCATCGTGAAGGAGTTCCGCGAACAGCACCACTTCGGCGGTGGGGTCATCATCCGCACCGCGGCGGAAGGCCGGACGAAGGATGACATCCTGGCCGACCTCCACTACTTCCACAAGATCTGGCTCGAGATGCGGAGCAAGTCGGAGGGCCGCCGGTCACCGGCCGTCATCTACCAGGAGCCGAGCCTGGTCAACAAGCTGCTGCGCGACCTGCTCACCGACGACTACACGGCGATCCGCATCGACAACAAGACCGACTACGAGCGCATTCTCGAATTCATCGGCCGCATCATGCCGTCGCTGGCCGCGCGGGTGAAGCTCTACGACAAGGACTATCCGATTTTCGACGAATACGGTGTGCAGGCCGAGCTCGACAAGGCCCTGCGCAGCAAGGTGTGGCTCAAGTCGGGCGGGTCGATTGTCATCAATCAGACCGAGGCCCTGGTCGCGATCGACGTGAACACGGGCCGCTATGTCGGCAAGAAGACCGCGGGCCGTCTGGAAGACACCATCATCAAGACGAACCTCGAGGCGGCCAAGGAAATCGTGCGGCAGATCCGGCTGCGCGATCTCGGCGGCATCATCGTCTGTGACTTCATCGACATGGAGGAGAAGAAGAACCGCCAGAAGGTGTTCCAGGCGGTCGAGCAGGAGCTGCGGAAGGACCGGGCGCCGTCCAAGGCCCTGCAGGTGTCCGACTTCGGCCTGGTGATTGTGACGCGCAAGCGCGTCAAGCAGAGCCTCGAGCGCGTGCTGACCGAGCCGTGCCCGTACTGCTCGGGCGCCGGCACGATCAAGTCGAGCGCGACGGTGTGCTACGAAATCCTGACGGAAGTGAAGAAGGTGGGCGTCGACCTCGAGGGCCCGGGCGTGCTGCTGCGCGTCAATCCGGACATCGCCCGCGCGCTGAAGGAGGAGGAGCGCGGCGTGCTGCGCGACCTCAAGCAGTTCCTCGGGCGCGATGTGATCGTGAAGCCCGATGTGCACCTGCACCACGAACAGTTTGACGTGATGTCGATCGGGGGCTAGGCCTCGGCCGGCCAGCCCGGCTGGCGTACAGGCCTCGGGCCGGCGTTCCGCAGAGGCGGACAGCCGGCCCGAGAAAGACCACCGAGGTCGCGTGGACCTAGGATGTGGTGACCGGCGGCAGGTGAATGAGATAGTTCACGCCGCGGCGATTGATCCAGACGCGCAGGTAATCGTCGCCCTTCAGCATCTCGACGCGCGACTCACCGGCCGCGGGCTTGGCCCCCTTGGCGCCGGAGTTGAGGTCCTTCACCTCTGACTGCGGCACGATGCTCACGACCTCGCGGCCCATGACCTTGCCGCCGCGAAGAAATTCGACCCAGCGTTCCATCTGGATACCAGGCACGGCGGGCTGCGCCGTATCGGCCGTCAGCCGCACCGTGTAGGTGCCGGCCTTGAGGGCTTCGCCATTGGCCCTGACCGAGCGGGACAGGGTCACCGAACCAAGCGTGGTGGCGTCGGTCGGCACCTGACCCGAGGGGACCGACTGTGCGGCCACCGAGATGGACATGCACGCGGCAAGTGCGGTTCCTACCAGCCATCGAAAGGACATCGTTCTAGCCTCCGTCGGTCAGTATAGCAAGTTCGGCACGCCGGTTGGCACGCGCCCGGGTCAGCGGCCGATGCTGAGCTTGAGCCGCAGGCTGCTGCCGCCCAGGTCGGTATCGCCGAAGAACGCCGATGCCCCATCCTTACCGATCGCGTCGGGAATGCGGATCCAGACATATTCGCCCCCGAGCCCGAGCCAGCGGGTCAGGCGCACATCGACGCCCCCGAGCACGTGATAGCCCGAGTAGCGCTCGTTCACATTCTCGCCGGGTGCGGCGAAGTCGGCCGTTTCCTCGTAGCGGTAGGACGACCAGCCGCCGCCGACATACGGCACGATGCGGCGCGAGAACTGACGGAAGCGCCAGCCGGCCGTCACGTCGATGGGAGAGACGGTCACCTGCGTCGGAATGCCGAGCGAGAAGACGCGGGTGCTGGTGACAAACACGCGCGAGCCGTCGGCCTTGTACTGCGAACCGCCCACGCCGACGAACAGGCCGCCGAGCGGCAGGCCGACCTCGACGCCGCCGCCCAGAAGCCGTCCGCTGTTGGTGCCCACGACGCTCTCGAAGGTGTCCGAGGCCGTGAACGTCACCGACCCAATCATGCCGTAGCCCCGGACATCGAGGCCCTGTGCGGAGGAGGAGCCGGCGGCGAGACAGGCCAGCAGGGTGAGAAGTGCGAATCGTGTCGGGATGCGATGCATCATGGCCGTCTCCATCTCAGCGCGCCAGTCCGAGGCCACGCAGGGTGGCCCTGGGGTTGATCATGCCCACGCCATACTCATCGTCGCGTCCGGGCGGCCCCTTGTCGGTGGCAAACTTCTTCATGGCCTCTTCGATGGCGTCGGGGCTGGTGATGCCTTGCTGATAGAGCAGTGCCGCCAGGCCCGCCACGTGCGGCGTTGCCATCGACGTGCCCTGGAAGTAGTAGTAAGCGAACGAGTCTGCCCGCGGGGGACCGAACTGGGCCACCGGTCGCCGGAAGGTCTGCAGCAGGTCGAGGTCGAGCGTCTGCTGGATGACGCCGCCGGTGGAATCGGCGCGCAGGTCGCCTCCGGGCGCGGTGAGTTCGACGGCAGGCGATGTCACCGAGTAGTAGGCACCGGCCAGCGACTTGCCCACGGCCGACACGGTCACGGCACCGGAGATGGTGGGACTCACGTTGCCCAGGATGTTGGGCAGGTTGCCGCGTTCGCGCGAGTTACCCGCAGCGATGGCCACGAAGGCCCCGCGGCCAACCGCATAGCGGACGGCGGCGTCCACGACGGGCGCGGGCCCGCCCTGCTCCCGGCCCAGACTCAGGTTGATGACCTTCGCGTTGTTGTCGGCGGCATACCGGATGCCCTGGGCGACGATATCGTCGGTACCCCCGTTCGGCGCCCCGAAGATGAAGTCCCACTCGCCGGCAATCACCTTGATCGGCATGATGCGCACATTGAAGGCCATGCCCGCCACGCCGACGCCGTTGTTGGTCAGCTGGCCGATGGTGCCGGCCACGTGGGTGCCGTGGCCGTCGAGATCCAGCGGCTCGTCGTCGCCCCAGATGAAGTCGCGGGGAGACACGTAGCGTGCGCTGTCACCCAGATCCGGCGCGGCGGCAAAGGGGATGTCCACCACGCCCAGCGCGGGGAAGACCGGGCCGCCGGCGACCAGCCGGAAGGGGAAGCGCGAGTTGAAACGATACGAACCTGCCTTATAGGCGACCCCCGTGTCGATGACGGCGACGGTCACGCTGGAGGTCGCACCGGGCTGAATGTCCCAGGCGCGTTCCATGTCGAGCGCCGTCATGTTCCACTGCAGGTTGTAGAACGGATCGTTTGGCCGATACATCCGGTGGTTGAGGTATCGGGGCTGGGCATACTCGACGTCCCCGCGGGCGGACATCATCGCCGCTGCGGCCTCGACGTCGGTCGTGGCCGGGATATGCAGGATGTCCCAGTCGGTGAACTCGCGCCGCTCGATGCGGGTGCCGCCGAGACGGCCGAGGGCGTCGGCGCTGGCTGCGTCGCGGTCGACCTCGCGACGGAACTTGACGATGATCGAGCCGGGCAGAGCCTCGCCCGGCTGGACCTCGGACCGATCACCGGCGAGAAGCGGCCAGGCGACAGGGTCGCCGGGGTCGGCCGTGGTGTCCTGCAGCCGAAGGCCCCGGTCGATGGCGGGCAGCGCGGCATCGGTGACAAGCGATCGCGTCTGGTCCAGGGGGGCTGGTTCCTGGCCTGACACCGTGACGGCCACGATGGCAGCGGCCATGATCAGGGTCCCCGGCAGCAGGCGGCGAGTGGACATGGGCATCAGTGACCTCCGGACAGAGCGTAGCTGAACGACTTCATCGGCGTCAGGGCACAAAGACCTGACGATGGGGGCGTCCGTCGGCACCGGGCATGGGCAGTCCGATCCGATCGGCGAGCGTGGGGGCGAGGTCGGCCGGCGTGGCCGTCTCGCGGTAACGGCCCGGCTTCACGCCGGCACCGAAGAAGATCATGGGCACGTGCTGATCATAGGCGTGGTGTGTGCCGTGGGTCGTGGCGTCGGGATTCGGGTCGCTGGCAATGTAGTAGGGCCGCGTGATGACGACCAACTGACCGCTGCGGCCCGTGACATGGCTGAGGGCTGCGGCGCGCACGACGGGATCCGCAGACTGACGCTGTTGTTCGAGGCCAGCCGACGGCAGGACCCGTTCAACGCCGGCCATGCGGGCCACGGCCGCGACGGCCGGGTCGAGGAGCGACGGCGTCGAGGCGACCCGGGCCTGCGCCTCGGCGGAGAGATACACCTGGGCTCCATCCATCCGCACCGCGTGCCGGCCGGGACCGAGTGCCGGTGCCAGCGCGGCGTTCACCGCCTCGAGCACGGCGCGCTTGTCGATGCGTCCGCCGTCGAGTCCAGCCAGCGCACGCGATTCGGGAATGGGGGCCACGCCG
The DNA here is from genome assembly GCA_964643765.1 of uncultured Bifidobacteriaceae bacterium. Taxonomy (GTDB): domain Bacteria; phylum Acidobacteriota; class Vicinamibacteria; order Vicinamibacterales; family UBA2999; genus VFZN01. Next base: position 112,207 of record CAZXTM010000003.1, read on the forward strand.
TGGTCGGCCGTGAGTCCAAGCACGTAGCGGCCCGGCCCGACGGTCTCGTCCAGCACGCGCAGGAGCTGGCCCAGCGTCCGATCGAGCCGGAGCAGCGTGTCCTGCACCTCGTGGCTGTCGGGACCGAACTTGTGCCCGACATAGTCGAGCGCGGCGAAACTGACGCCGAGATAATCGGTGCGCCCGTCCTGCCCGAGGCGAAGTTCACGGACGATTGTGCCGGCGAGCCCGCCGAGCGCCTCGTCCGAGTAGGGACTGTTTTCCCAGAGCGAGTTGAACTCGCGCTCGGCGGTGCCGGGCGCCCCGCTCAAGGGATGGGGGAAGGTATTGGTCCAGCCGCGGGGCGGCGTTTCGCCGAGGGCACCGTCCTCGCCCGTGTAGGTCGTGCGGTCGGCGATCCGGTTCCAGACTTCGCCGCGCAGGGCGCTGCGGGGATGCTCGGCCAGGTAGCGCCCGACCGGAGAGTAGCGTCCGTCGACGTACGCCGTGGAGGTGGCCCACACATTCCGCTCGTCGAGCCAGGTCACGAGGCCGCCCTTCCCGGCGAGCATGATCGCGCTGCGTGGCTTGGTCGACAGCGTGACGACCCGTGCGTTGGCATCGTGGGCCCGCAGGCGGTCGCCCAGGGTGGGCACGAGCAGTTGCACCGCGCTGTGGCCGTCGCGGTCGCCGCCCGGTTCGTAGGTGATGGGCGACACGCTGGGGTCGTCGGTGCAGGGGGCGCTGCGCGTGCCCCGCCACCAGGCGTTGCCAATGATGCCGTGGGTCGAGGGAAAGGCACCCGTGCCCACTGTGGCGTGGCCGGCGCAGGTGACCGTCTGCAGGTAGGGGTAGAACGTCTGCTCCATGATGGCGCCTTCGCGCACGAGGCGCGCCAGTCCATCGGACCACCGGTCCTTCATGGCCGTCAGATAGTCAGCCCGCATCTGGTCGACGACCACAATCACGACCAGGGATGGCTGCGGCGAGGCCGGACGGGCGGGAGCGGGAGCCGGCGCCTGCGCCCCGGCCCGACCCGACAGGGAGAGCGTCAGCAGCACACCGGCGAGCAAGGGGCGCGTCAGCAGCATCCGCACATGATGCCACGAGCCGGGCCGGGCGGCTGCGCAGGACTGCGCAGGGCGTGGGCTATACTGCGCGCGCCCCATGTTCGCCGTCGACATCATCGGCCAGAAGCGCGACGGGGCGGTGCTGTCCCCCGAGGCCATCGGCGCAGTTGTCACGGGCGTGGTGTCCGGCGACTGGACGCCGGCCCAGGCCGCCGCGCTGCTGATGGCCATCCGGCTGCGCGGCATGACGACCGCCGAAACGGCCTCGCTGACCGGGGCGATGCTGGCCTCTGGCGCGCGGGTCGATCTGTCGTCGATTGCCGGCCCCAAGGTCGGCAAGCACAGCACAGGCGGCGTGGGCGACAAGGTGTCGCTCGTGCTGGCGCCGCTCGTCGCCGCCTGCGGCGTGACGGTGCCGAAGATGTCGGGGCGTGGCCTCGGCCACACGGGGGGCACGCTCGACAAACTCGAGTCGATTCCCGGGTTCCGCACGGCGCTGTCACTCGACGAATTCACCCAGGCCCTGGCCGACCACGGCTGCGCGATCATCAGCCAGACGGCCTCGATCGCCCCGGCCGACCGGGTGCTGTACGCCCTGCGGAACGAGACAGCCACCATCGCCAGCGTGCCGCTCATCACGGCGTCGATCCTCAGCAAGAAACTGGCGGAGGGCAGCCAGGCGCTGGTGCTCGACGTCAAGTGCGGGCGCGGGGCCTTCATGAAGACGCCTGCCGAGGCGCGCGTCCTGGCAGCCTCGCTGGTCGAGGTCGGATGCGCCAACGGGGTCGAGACTGAAGCCGTCATCACGCGCATGGACGCCCCGCTCGGGCGCGCGGTGGGGAATTCCCTCGAGGTGCGGGAGGCGCTCGCACTGCTGCGGGGGGAGGGCCCATCGTCGGTGCGGCAGCTGACGCTGGCGCTGGCGGCCAGGATGCTGTGTGCGGCGCGTGTGGTGCCTGATGACGCGGCCGGCCTGCAGATGGCCGAACAGGCCCTGCAGTCGGGCCGGGCCCTCGCACGGTTCCGGCAGTTGGTGATCGGGCAGGGCGGGCGACTCGGGGACCGTGACGACGAGGCGACGCTTCCGGTGGCTGAGGTGCAGACGGTGGTCAGGGCGCAGGCGGCAGGGTATGTGACAGGCATCGATGCCGAGCGCATCGGGCGGGCGTCGCTGCTGCTCGGCGCGGGCCGTGCGGCGCCGGACGCGGTGATCGATCCGGCGGCAGGTGTTGTGCTGGCGATCGACCCGGGAGACCGCGTGGAGCGGGGCGCGGCCCTGGCCATCCTCCATCACGCGGCCGCCATGCCGACGGCAGAGGCCGAGGCCCTGGTGCTGGCAGCATGTGAACTGGGCGAGACCCCGACTGAGGCAGAGCCCCTGGTGATGGAGCGGATCACGCGATGAGTGCAGCAACGATGCGGGTGGCGGCCTTTGCCGTGGCCCTGGTGTGTGCGGCCCTGTCCTGGGCCTTGTCTGGCCTGCTGGGCGCCCGGGCGCAGGCGGGCTTCGGGGCGCTGTGCCTCATTGCGGTGTGTGCCGGGTGCTCGTCAGACCTCAGGGCGGTGCGCTGGCGCACGGTACTGTGGGGCATCGCCCTGCAGCTGACGCTGGCGCTCTTCATTCTGCGGTTCGAGATTGGTGGATGGCGGCCCGGCTACGCGCTGTTCAGCGGCGTGGCCGATGTGGTGAAACGCTTTCTCGAGTTCAGCAACCAGGGGGCGCTGTTTGTGTTCGGGGCCCTGGCCAACCCCGCCGTCCTTGAGCCGGCCCTCGGGATGGGCAACGGGTTTGTCTTCGCCTTCTCGGCGCTGCCCACGATCATCTTCATTTCGGCGTTCTTCACGGTGCTGTATCACTTCGGCGTGCTGCAGTTCGTGGTGTGGGTGATGGCCCGCGCCATGATGTATGTCCTCGGCACCAGCGGGGCCGAGACCCTGTCGGCCGCCGCCAACGTGTTCATGGGGCAGACCGAGGCGCCGCTCATCGTCAAGCCGTATGTGCCGCGCATGACGCAGTCGGAACTGCTCGCCCTGATGGTCGGGGGCATGGCCACCATTTCCGGCGGTGTGATGGCGGTCTACATCGGGCTGGGCGCGGATCCCATCGCCATCCTGACCACCAGCGTGATGGCTGCGCCGTGCGGCCTATACCTGTCGAAGCTGCTGCTGCCCGAGACCGAATCGCCGGAGACGGGCGGTGCCATCGGGCTGTCGGTGGAACGCCAGCATGTCAACGCGATCGATGCCGCCTCGGCTGGCGCTGCCGATGGCCTGCAGCTGGCGCTGAATGTGGCGGCGATGCTCATCGCCTTCCTCGCCATCATTGCCCTGGTCGATGCGGTGCTCGGGGCGATCTGGACGGGCCTCACCCTGTCGACGGTCTTTTCGTGGGTGTTTGCGCCGGTGGCCTTCCTGATGGGGACGCCGGCGAAGGACATTCCCGTGATGGCCGACCTGCTGGGCACCAAACTCGTGGCCAATGAGTTTGTCGCCTTCGTGAAGCTCACCGGTCCGTACAGCACGACCATCGAGCCGCAGACGCGTGTGCTGGCCACCTACGCCCTGACCGGGTTTGCCAATCTCGGTTCCATCGGTATCCAACTCGGCGGCATCGGGGCGATGGCTCCCTCGCGTCGTGGCGACCTGGCCCGGCTGGGCACGCGTGCGCTGCTGGCGGGCTTCCTGGCCACGCTGGTCAACGCCTGCGTCGCCTGCATGTTTCTCTGAGGGGGAGCGGACCATGTCGCAGTTCGATCAGGCAGTGGAGGCGGCCGAGTTCCTGCGGGGCCGCGGATTTGTCGGGGCGGAGGCGGCCGTCGTCCTGGGCTCGGGCCTCGGGGCCTTCGCCGACGGGCTGTCGGATGCTTTTGCCGTGCCCTATGCCGACATTCCGCACTGGCCGGCCTCCGGCATCGTCGGCCATGCCGGACGCCTCGTGGGCGGGCGCGTGCGGGGCCGGCGCGTGATTGCGCTGTCGGGGCGCGTGCACCTGTATGAGGGACATCCCCTGACGTCGGTGACCTTCGCCATGCGCGTGCTGGGGCGCCTCGGGGTGCCCGTGGTCGTGCTGACCAATGCCGCGGGCGGCATCAACACGCGCTTCGGCCAGGGCGCGCTGATGCTGATCGACGACCACATCAACCTGATGGGCACCAACCCGCTCGTCGGGCCCAACGACGAACGCTTCGGGCCGCGGTTTCCGGACATGAGCGAGGTGTACTCGAGTCGACTCCGGTCGGTCGCCCGCGAGGCGGCGGCGGCCGAAGGCGTTGCCCTCGAGCACGGGGTTTACCTGGGCGTGCATGGCCCGAGTTTCGAGACGCCGGCCGAGATTCGCGCGTTCCGTGCCTGGGGCGCCGATGCCGTGGGCATGTCGACCGTGCCCGAGGCCATTGTCGCCAGGCACATGGGCCTGGAGGTGCTGGGCATCTCGTGCATCACGAACATGGCCGCCGGCGTGCTGCCGCAGACGCTCAATCACGAGGAAGTGATGGAGACCGCCCGCCGTGTGGGCGCATCGTTCGTCAGCCTGCTGGAGGGCACCATTGAGCGCCTCTGACCCGCTGGTGGCCGCGGCGCGCGCCGCCCGCGAGCGGGCGTTCGCGCCCTACTCGCACTTCAAGGTCGGCGCGGCGCTGCAGACGCCCGATGGCACGATCATCACCGGCTGCAATGTTGAAAACGCCAGCTATGGGCTGACCATCTGCGCCGAACGGGTGGCGGTGGTGAAGGCCCTGTCGGAAGGCCACCGCGTGTTCAGCCGCATCGCCGTGGTGACTGACACCGAGGCGCCCACATCGCCATGTGGGGCGTGTCGCCAGGTGCTGTGGGAGTTCGCCCCCGACCTGGAAGTGGTGCTGGCGAATCTGCAGTCGGTGACGGCCGTGACGCACCTGCGCGACCTGCTGCCGCTCGCCTTCAACAGCCAGCTACTGCGGCACCCCTAGCCCGGCGATGCCGGTATGATCGGGGGCATGCTCCCGACCATCGCCTGGGACGGCGATTCGATTGTCATGGTCGACCAGCGCAAGCTGCCGGTGACCGAAACGTATGTCACCTGCCGGACGGTGACTGAAGTGGCGCGGGCCATCCGCACCATGGTGATTCGCGGGGCGCCGGCTATCGGCGTCTGTGCGGCCATGGGCCTGGCGCTGCAGGCGTCGCGCAGCACGGCGACGGGCACGCGGCAGTTTGCCACCGAGTTCCAGAAGGCGTGCGACCTGCTCGCCGCGACACGGCCGACGGCCGTCAATCTCTTCTGGGCGATCGACCAGATGAAGCAGGCCCTGGCGCAGGGCGTGCAGGCCGGCGAGTCTGTTGACCAGCTGCGCACGCGCCTGCGCCTGACAGCCGATCGGCTCCATGGCGAGGACGTCGAGAGCTGCCGGGCCATCGGGCGCTTCGGGGCCACGCTGGTGCCGTCGCACGCCCGCATCCTGACCCACTGCAATGCCGGAGCACTGGCGACGGCGGGCTATGGCACGGCCCTCGGGGTAATCCGGGGCGCGGTCGAGGCCGGGCACCGGGTCTCAGTGCTCGCCGACGAGACACGCCCCTTTCTGCAGGGGGCGCGCCTGACCGCGTGGGAGCTGTCGAAGGATGGCATCGACACGACGGTCATCACGGACAACATGGCCGGGGCCATGATGCAGTCAGGGCTGGTCGACCTCGTGGTGGTCGGGGCCGATCGCATCGCGGCCAACGGGGATGCCGCGAACAAGATCGGCACCTACGGACTGGCCGTGCTCGCGCATGCCCACGGTCTGCCGTTTTACGTGGCGGCCCCCTGGTCGACAGTCGACCTGTCAACGCCGACCGGCGCCTCGATTCCGATTGAAGAGCGGCCGGCCCGCGAGGTCACCCACGTCGGGGCGACGCAGGTCGTCCCTGACGCGGTCGCCGTGCGCAATCCCTCGTTCGACGTGACGCCGGCGCGCTACATCACTGCCCTCATCACCGACCGGGGCATCTTCCGTCCGCCCTTCGCGCTGGACGCCGACGCCCATGCACCTGCTCGCCATTGAGTCGTCCTGCGACGAAACGGCCGCCGCCATCGTCGAGCGGGTGAGTGATGAGGCGCGCCCGTGGGTACTGCGGTCGAACGTGGTGGCGTCGCAGACCGCGATTCACCGTGAGTGGGGGGGCGTGGTGCCCGAGCTGGCCTCGCGGCAGCACGTGCGCGACATTTCGGGCGTGGTGCGCGAGGCGCTGGCGCAGGCGGGCGTAGACTGGCCGCAGATCGACGCCCTCGCGGTGACGCAGGGGCCGGGCCTCGTGGGGTCGCTGCTTGTCGGGATTGCCTTTGCGAAGAGTGCCGCGTGGGCCCTTGGCAAGCCGCTGCTGGCCGTGCATCACCTTGCCGGGCACATCGAATCGCTCTGGCTCGACCACGGACGGTTACCGCTGCCGGCGGTGGTGCTGGTGGTGTCAGGCGGGCATACCAACCTGTATCTCGTGGCCCGAGAGGGCGAGTATCAGCTCCTCGGGCGCACCCGCGACGATGCGGCGGGCGAGGCCTACGACAAAGTGGCCAAGCTGCTTGGTCTGGGGTACCCCGGTGGACCCGTGATTGACCGACTTGCTGCTGAAGGCGACCCGCTCGCCATCCACTGGCCCGGGACACGGCTGACCAATCCTGACCGGAATGCGCCCGAGCGTGACGGTCGGTTCGACTTCAGCTTCTCCGGGCTCAAGACGGCGGTGCTGCGGCACGTGCGGCTGCGGCAGGAGGCCCTGGGCACGTCGGTGCTGCCCGACCATGAAGTGCGCGACATAGCGGCGAGCTTCCAGCGGCGGGTGGTCGAGACCCTGACCGACCGCCTGTTCCTGGCGGCCCGATGGACTGGTGCCCGGAGCATCGGCATTGCGGGCGGGGTGTCGGCCAACCGCCAGCTGCGGGCCACCGCGGAGGCGCGCGGGGCGGCGATCGACGTGCCGGTGTATGTGCCTCGCCTCTCCCTGTCGACCGACAATGCCGCCATGATCGCCGCGGCCGGCCTGCGACAGCTTGATCGCGGGCGCCTGGCGCCTGCCGACCTGAATGCCTCCGCGTCGCTGGCGCTGGTGTAAGGTATCGCCATGCAGGTGACACGAGACGCCGCCTGGCGGCTGCTGACGGAATGGACGCAGGGCGAGAGCCTGCGCAAGCACGCACTGGCCGTCGAGGCTGCGGTGCGCGGCTATGCGCGGCTGCAGGGCGCCAACGAGGACGAGTGGGCAGCGGTGGCGCTGCTGCACGACTTCGATTACGAGCGCTACCCGACGCTGGGTGACCATCCGCTCAAGGGATGCGAGCATCTGACGTCGCTGGGCTACCCCGAGTGGGTCACGCGGGCCATCCTGTCGCATGCGTGGGAATTCACGCAGGTCATGCCCGAGACCCCGCTGGAGCGGACGCTGGTCGCCTGCGATGAGATGGCCGGATTTGTGACCGCCGCGGCACTTGTGCGGCCGAGCCGCAGTGTCCTCGACCTCGAGGCCTCGTCCGTGAAGAAGCGGATGAAGGACAAGGCGTTTGCGAGGGCGGTGCCGCGCGAACACCTCGAGAAAGGGGCTGAACTGCTGGGGCTGCCCCTCGAGGAGCACATCGCCAACGTCATCGCGTTCATGCGGCGCGAGGCCGATGCCCTCGGGCTTCGCGGAACCGTGGCCGAGAGGAGTTCGTCTACCCCTTCTGCATGAGCCTTCCGGCCCCGGCCCCACCGCCCGCAATCGCACCGCTTCCCGGTGCGTCACCGGTTGTCGCGTGCGACGGTCTGACGGTGCGCTACGGGTCGCACCTGGCGCTCAGCGACGTCTCCGTGGCCTTCCCCCCGGGTGCGATCGGGCTGCTGGGGCCGAACGGCGCCGGCAAGAGCACCCTGATCAAGTCGATCCTCGGGTTGGTGCGCCCCGACGCCGGCCGGCTGTCGGTGCTGGGGCTCGACGTCGCCGGTGACCCGCTGGGCGTACGGGCCCGGGTCGGCTACATGCCCGAGCACGACGCGCATATCCCCGGCATGACGGCCGTGAGCTTTGTGGCCTACTGCGGCGAACTGGCCGGGCTGCCGGGCGCCAGTGCGATGCAGCGGGCGCATGAAGTGCTGTTCTATGTGGGCCTCGGCGAGGCGCGCTACCGCACGGTCGACACCTACTCCACCGGCATGAAGCAGCGCATCAAGCTGGCCCAGGCGCTGGTGCACGATCCCGACCTGCTGCTGCTCGATGAACCCACCAACGGCCTCGACCCGCGGGGGCGCGATGACATGCTGCGCCTCATTGCCGACCTCGCGCAGCGCAAGGGCATCAACCTGGTCCTTTCATCGCACCTGCTCCCCGACGTGGAGACGACCTGCCAGCACGTGGTGGTCATGCATCAGGGGGCGGTAGCCGCCGCCGGGCCCATCGCCGACCTGCTGGGGCAGCGGGGCCGGCTCTACGAGATCCGCGTCAAGGGCGACAGCGCCAGGTTTGCCATGGCCCTGCGGGCCGAGGGCGTGGAATGCCACGACACTGACGAGGCCACGTGGAGGGTCGTCGTGCCGCTGGCCGCCGATGCGCCGGCCGCGCATGAGGCCGGGGTGCCGTGGCTCTGCGCCATTGCCGCGCGCGAGGGCGTGCAGGTGCGCCACGTGCGCGCATCGATGCACTCGCTCGAAGACGTCTTTGCCCGCGTGGTCGGAGGCGAGCGCTAGCCATGCCGGTCCACGATCAGGGCTATCAGCGATACAGCGGCCACCGGCTGGGACCGGGTCGGGCCTGGCAGGTCATCACCCGCACGGGCGTGCAGTCGCTGGTGGCCCGCCGCGCCTTCCTCGGCCTGCTGCTGCTGTCGTGGACTCCGTTTCTTGCGGGCACCGTGCAGGTCTATCTGTCGTCGAGCTTCGAGCAGGCCGCGTTCCTCTCGCCGAACAATCAGACCTACTGGGACTTCCTCGAACGGCAGGGGTCGTTTGCGTTTCTTATCACCGTGTGGGTCGGGGCGGGCCTCATCGCCGATGAACGCCGCGCCAATGCCCTGGCGCTCTATTTGTCGAAGCCCCTCACGGTGACCGAATACGTCGTCGGCAAGCTGGCCATCCTGCTGCTCCTGCTGGGTGCGGTCATCTGGGCTCCGGCCATGGCCCTGCTGCTGGTGCAGTCGGCATTCGCGGGGTCGCTCGAGTTCATCCGGACCCATGCCTCGCTGGTGCCCGCCATCACGCTTTACTCGCTGGTCGCCATGGCCCTCTCATCGCTGACAATGCTGGCGCTGTCGTCGCTGTCGTCGAGCAGCCGCTTTGTCGGCATCATGTATGCGGGTGTGATCTTCTTCACGCAGGCCGTGACCCGCGTGCTGGCGTCGGCCACCGGCATGCCGATCTGGAACCACCTGTCACCGCTCGGGGCGCTTGACCGCGTGGGCCAGACCATCTTCGGCCTCGACGGTGCCGGACAGCCGGGGCTGCTGCCGGCCCTGGCTGTGGTGCTGGGCCTGACGCTGGCCTCGGTGGCCATCCTGCGCTGGCGCGTGCGCGGCATCGAGGTGGTGGCATGACCGCCCTGGTGAACGCCGAGCACGTCTCCAAGTGGTACGGCCAGGTCAGCGGACTCAACGACGTCAGCGTGCGCATTCCCCCGGGCATCACCGGCCTGCTGGGGCCGAACGGGGCCGGGAAGTCGACGTTCATGAAGCTCATTACCGGCCAGCTGCGTCCCAGCCAGGGCCGGCTCGAGGTACTGGGCGAACCTGTGTGGGGCAACCCGGCCATCTACCGCCGCATGGGGTTCTGCCCCGAGCAGGATGCGTTCTATGAACGCATGACCGGCCTCGACTGGGTGACGGCCCTCGTGCGGCTCAATGGATACGGCGAGGATGAGGCCCGCGCCGCGGCGCGCGAGGCCCTGGCGCTGGTCGACCTGCTGCCCGTGGCCGACCGGAAGATCGGCGCCTACAGCAAGGGGATGCGTCAGCGCGTCAAGCTGGCGCAGTCGCTGGCGCACCAGCCCGAGCTCGTCGTGCTCGACGAGCCACTGACGGGGATGGATCCCCTGATGCGGCGCTCGACGATTCGTGCGATCCGGCAGTGGGCGCGGCAGGGACGCCACGTGATTGTCTCGAGCCACATCCTGCACGAGGTGGAGGCCATGACCTCCAACATCCTGCTCATCAACAACGGCCGCATCGTGGCCGATGGAGACGTGCACCAGATTCGCGACCTGCTCGACATGCACCCGCACACGGTGTCGCTGCGCGCGGCCGAGCCGCGGCTGCTGGCCCAGCACCTGCTGCGCGAGGAGGGCGTGCTGTCGCTGCGGCTCTCGGACGGGCAGCTGGTGGTGGAGACGCGCCGCCCCGACACCTTCTATGCCCGGGTCACGGCGCTGGCGGCCTCAGGGGAGGCCGGGGGCATCGACGCCATCGAGTCGACCGACGACAACCTGCAGGCGGTGTTCCGCTACCTGGTGAAGGCATGAGGCTTTCCTATTGGGCATCGGTGTGGCGGGTGTTCGACCTGTCAGTGGGAGAGATGCTGTGGTCCCGCCGGACGGTCTTCATGGCGCTGGTCGTCGGGTTGCCAGTCGTCGTGGCGACCGTGGTGCGCGTGCTGGATGTGTTCGGTATCACGGCGCTGCGCGTGAACGGGCAGGCCATGGGGGGCACCAGCCTGTTCGGGCTCATGCTGTGGCTGCTGTTCCTGCGGTTTGCCGTACCGGTGCTGGCCGTGTTCTACGGCACCGCGCTCATCGCCGACGAAGTCGACGATCGCACGCTGACGTATCTGTTCACGCGGCCAATTGCCCGGGGCAGCGTGCTGCTCGGCAAGTATCTGGCCTACCTGGCGTGCACGTCGCTGGTGGTGCTGCCCGGCGTGATGCTGACGTATTTCCTGCTCACGCCGATGACACAGATTGGGGCGACATTCGTGTCGCTGCTGGTCGACCTCGGGCTGCTGGCCGCCGGGCTGATGACCTACGGGGCGCTGTTCGCGCTGGTCGGGGCCTGGTTCCGTCGCCCTCTGGTGGTGGCCCCGGCGTTTGTCTTCGGGTGGGAATCGGTGGTGCTGCTGCTGCCGGGTTCGCTCAAGCAGCTGACCGTCGCCTATTATCTACAGGGGCTGGTGCCGCATGCGATGCCCGCCGATGGCGGACTCACGGCGCTGCTACAGGGGCTGGTGACCGAGTCGCCCTCCACCCCGGCGGCCCTGGCCGCCCTGGCCGTCACGACCATCGGGGCCCTGTGGCTGGCGACGCGGGAGGTCGAGCGGCGCGAGTATGTGCTGCCGCAGTAGGGCACGATCGTGACGGAGGGGTGGCTGGGAACCCGGCAGGGATCCCGACCGTATCAGGCTTCAGAGGCGATGCGATGACTAAACAGACCCGGGTGGCGATGATGGCTGGTGTGGGCGTGCTGACCCTCGGTGTGGGCGCCGGCCTACTGGCGGTGTTCGGTATGCCGGTCTCGCTCGGGTCGGCCCCGGCCGGTCCTCCGGAACTGCAGCATGTGCCCCAGGACGCTGCGATCGTGGCCTACGCCGATGTCCGTCGCATGATGACCTCGGACCTCCGCCAGAAGCTGGGCTCTCTGGCTGCTGAAGGCAAGACGTCTGCCCCGAACGAGTTCGAAGCCAGAACCGGCCTCAACATCGAACAGGATCTCGAGTCTGTCGTGGTGGCCGTCGTTCCGGCGCCCTCCGGCGTGCCGGATGGTACCCCGCAGATGGTCGTGCTGGCCCGTGGCCGGTTCGAGGCTTCGCGTCTCGAGGCCCTGGCCCTGCAGGAGGGTGGCGCTGCCTCCGATTATCGCGGCATTCGTGTGCTGACCCTGAAGGAAGAGAAGGGCGACCCGGCGGCGCTGGCATTTCTGGCATCTGACCTCGTCGCCTTCGGCCCCGGGCCGATGGTGCAGCGCGCCGTTGACGCCTCGCTCGACCGGCGCAACGTGCTGTCCAACACCGACGTGATGCGGCTGGTGGCGAAGCACGAGGGGGCGCATGGATGGGCTGTGGGACGATTCGACGACCTGATGTCGGCAGCACGCCTCGATGCGGCGGCCGTCCCGGCCCGGCTGCCGGCGGTGTCCTGGGTCTCGGCGTCGGGCACGATGGGCGCCTCGATTGACGGCGTCATCACGGCCGAGGCGCGCGACGATGCGGCGGCGGCACAGCTGCGCGATGTGGTGCGCGGGATGCTGGCCCTGGGGCAGCTGCAGAGCGGCGGCAACGCCGGGGCGCTGGCCACCCTGGCCCAGGCCTTCCAGCTGAGCGGCGAAGGGCGCACCGTGGCACTGTCGTTCAGCGTGCCGACCGATGCGCTCGTGGCGATGGCGCAGCAGGCGGCCGATTCCCGTTCGGCCCGTCCAGCGCGATAATCGCTGCATGCGCATTTCTACCGTTGGGGTATTGGGCTGCGGCCTGATGGGGTCAGGGGTGGCCCAGGTGGCCGCTGCTTCGGGTTTTCAGACGATCGTTCTCGAGGCCCATGGCGAGGCGCTTGAGCGCGGCATGGCGCGTATCGCGAAGTTCCTGAATGATGGCGTGGCAAAGGGCAAGCTGAGCGCCGAGTCTCGCGACGCGACGCTGGCGCGCCTGACGGGCACCACGCGCTACGCCGACCTGGCGACGTGCGACCTCGTGATTGAAGCCATTGTCGAAGACCGTGCGGCAAAGGCGCGGGCCTATGCCGAGGTGGAGGCGGTGGTCGCCCCCTCGTGCCTGCTGGCCTCGAACACGTCGTCGCTGTGCATCACCGAGCTGGCAACCTCGACCCGCCGTCCCGATCGATTTGGCGGCCTGCATTTCTTCAACCCCGTGCCGCTGATGAAGCTGGTCGAGGTGATTCGCGCGCTGCCGACCTCGACCGAGACCTATGACGCGCTGTTCGCGTTCGCGAAGGCGCTCGGCAAGGAGCCGGTGACAGCGCCCGACCGGAGCGGCTTCATCGTCAACCGCCTGCTCATTCCGTATCTGCTCGACGCGATTCGCTGCTACGAGGGGGGACTGGGCAGCCTCGAGGATATTGACGCGGCCATGAAGCTCGGCTGCGGGCACCCGATGGGCCCGTTCACGCTGGCCGATTTCATCGGACTCGACACGACGCTGTCGATCGCCAACATCATGTTCGACGAGTATCGCGAGGCACGGTTTGCGCCGTCGCCCCTGCTGAAGCAGATGGTGCTGGCCGGATATCTGGGCCGGAAGTCGGGCCGCGGGTTCTATACCTACTGAGGCCCCGGTTCGGGTGGTGCGGGCTTCCGGGCGCCGGAGCCCTTCAGCCGCGCGAGCAGCTTGCGGGCTGACTCCCGGTGTGTGGCGTCTTCGGCGGCCCACGCCGGGTCGACTGGTGCATCGAGCGCCGTCTGGGCGAGTCGACGCGCTTCCGCCACCTGCTTTCGTTCCTCCATCACTTCGGCCAGGAACACGAGCGTCACGACGCTGTCGGGCTTGCGGGCCAGTGCGGCCCGCAGGTGCGACTCGGCCCTGGCGAGATCACCGCCGAACATGGAGGGCACCTGCGCATACCAGCGTCCCAGTGCACGATCCGGGGAGCCATCGAGATACTCCGGGTCGAGGCGCCTGGCCTGCTCGAGGGCGGTGCGGATGGGCGTGCGGTACTTGAGCCCCTGGCGCAGGCCGTAGGCTTCGGCCAGCGATCCCATGTTGGCGGCCAGCCAGAAAAATCCCTCGACGCGCTCGGGCTGCAGCGTGGTGGCCAGACGGCCGCGTACGATGCCCTTCTCGAGGGCGGCCCGTCGCTCGGCGGGCGGGGCGCCGGCCGTCCCCAGCCAGTAGTAGGCCCGTGACAGTTTCCACGCGGTGTCGTAATCGGCAGGGCTCGCGGTCAGCTGCGCCTCCCAGAGGGCGATGGCGCGCTGTCCGGCACGGGAGTCGGTGCGCGCGGCAAACAGCTGATCTGGCGATGCGGGACCCTGCGCCGGTGTTTGCGCATCCAAAGAGACAATGGCTACGCTGGCATTCCCCGAGATTGAAACCCCGGTGACGAAAAGTGCAATGTACAATGCGCCGATGCAGGACCTCGTGCGGCAGTTGCTCGCCCGGCTCGGCGAAGATCCCGACCGCGAAGGACTGGTGCGCACGCCACTGCGTGTCGAGAAGGCGCTCAAGTTTCTGACCAGCGGTTATGACGCGAACATCGACGAGGTGCTGAACGACGCCCTCTTCACGGTCGATTATAGCGAGATGGTCATCGTGCGCGACATCGACTTCTACAGCATGTGCGAGCATCACATGCTGCCGTTCTTCGGCAAGTGTCACGTCGCCTACATCCCCAACGGCAAGGTCATCGGGCTCAGCAAGATTCCCCGTCTGGTTGACGTGTTTGCGCGTCGTCTGCAGGTGCAGGAGCGCATGACCAACCAGATTGCCGAGACCATTCGCGAAACCATCCAGCCGCAGGGTGTGGCCGTTGTCTGCGAAGGCACCCACCTCTGCATGGCGATGCGAGGGGTCGAGAAGCAGAACTCCTACACCATCACCAGTGCGATGCTGGGCAGCTTCCGCGAGAATCCGCAGACGCGCAGCGAGTTCCTCGAGTTGCTCAAGCTGCATCCCGGTGCCCTGGGCCTGACCCGTGGAGGGCTCACGGTACCCTCGGGACATCACCACGACTGAGACTGGTCAAGCACGAACCCACACACATCACGGGGGGCCTCTCAGGCCCCCCGTTTCATTTTGGCGGCGCGCTGCACGCCACTGCCAGGAAGTGGCTATACTGGCGCTCATGCGCCTGTTGCTGGCCCTCCTGCTCGTCGGCCTCGGCCTGGACGCGGGCCTCGGCGCGCAGAGCCGACGATCGCGTCCCTCGTCGCGCGCGGCATCCCGGCAGGCCCCGGCCAGGCCCGCCGCCCCCACCCGCATCCAGGCGACGCTCGCCTGTCCATCCGAACTTGGCGTGGGGGTGACGTCCCGGCGGACGTTCTGCGACGTGCTGGCGGGCCGAGACCCGTCCGCTGGCGTGCGGGTCACCATTCCTTCCCACAAGGGACCGGTCACCCTGTCTTTCGAGCTGCACAACCGGCACACCTACTCTGAAGATCAGATCAAGGCGAAGACCGCCTACCGGAAGTACACCGCGACTATCGGCGTGCTCAGCATGGACAACACGCTGGTCGATCGCGCGGTGATTCAGTCTGAGTTCCGGCAGGCCGGCGACCTGTTCGACCGCATCGCCGGCGGGGCCGGCCCTGGCGGCGTGAAGGCCGTGGCGCCGAGTGGCAGCGAGTTCATCTCGATGGAACTGCCCGAGGACATTGGCGCCGAGGTGAGTGTGCTCGGCGAGAAGCTCACCGTGGTGCGGCCCGATGGCACCGATGTCTTCTCGTCGGAAGGGCGTCCGATCGCGACCATCAGCAATGTGATGATCGAGTTCCGGCCTGGGCCGGCGCCCCGGACCCCGACGCCCGCCCGCAAGCCCTCAGGTCGCCGCTGACCCGATCGGGCCGCTCTGCGCACGATACGCCCGAGTGATGGCGTCGGCCGCGCGGGCGATGTCATCGCCCGTTGTGCTCCAGTTCGAGACAGAGATGCGCATGACATGGCGGCCCTGCCACACGGCACCGCCCGCCCAGCATGTGCCCTCGGCCTGCACCCACGCCATGACCCGCCGCGTCATCTCGTCGTCGTCCCAGTCGGGTCGCGTGCTGGCACACCGCAGGAGCACCTGATTCAGGACGACGTCGTTCAGGATGGTGAGTCCGGGCACCTCGGCGAGCCGGGTGGCCATCTCCCGTGCATGGGCGCACGTGCGGCGGATCAGGTCGGCTACACCCTGCCGTCCGAGCGAACGGATGAGGGTGTAGAGCGCGAAGCCACGGGCGCGCCGTGACGATTCCGGCACCCAGTCCATGCCCATCCGCTCTTCGTCATCGCCGCGCTGCAGGTAGGACGCGCGCAGGCTGAGGGCGGCGCGATGCGGTGCGGGATGCGCCACGATGGCGAGCCCCGAGTCGTATGGCACGTTGAGCCACTTGTGGGCGTCTGTCGCCCACGAGTCGGCCTGGTGGAGGCCGGCGACCTGCGGTGCCAGTTCAGGTACGGCCGCAGCCCAGAGCCCGAAGGCCCCGTCGACATGCACCCAGGCGCCGTGCGCGTGCGCGATTTGGATGATCGACGCCATCGGGTCAGAGGCACCGGTGTTGACGTTGCCGGCCTGGGCGCACACGATGACCGGTCCGCTGATGCCGGCCAGCTGTGCAGCCAGCGCTTCGGGGCGCATCCGTCCCTGGGCGTCGGCCTCGGCCACTTTCAGTTCGCCCGTGCCGATGCCGAGCATGCGCAGCGCGCCGGTGACCGACACATGCACCTCACCGCCAACCACCACCGCCAGCGGCGGCGCCTTCTGGAGCCCCTGCACTTCCACGTCCCAACCGTGGCGGCGCAGCACCTCATGCCGGGCTGCGGCGAGACACGTGAAGTTGGCCATGTGGCATCCCGTGACGAACCCGACCGACGATGAGGCCGGCAGGCCCAGCAGATCGAGCACCCACGCGGACACGATGTCTTCGACGACCGCGGCGGCAGGCGACATCACGTAGAGGGCCCCGTTCTGATCCCACGCGCTGGCGAGCCATTCCGTCGCCACCGTGACGGGCACGGCTCCTCCCGTGACAAAGCCGAAGTAGCGCGGACCCACCGTGGCCACCAGCCCGAGGTCGGCGCCGGTACACAGGGTGTCGAGGACCGCTGCGGCGTCTTCCCCCTGCTCGGGCAGTGCGCCACCGAGCGCGTCGAGCAACTGCTGGCGGGTGGCTCTGGCACCCACGGGACGCGCCTCGATTCGCGACAGCCAGTCGAGCGCACGGGCATGCGCCAATGTCAGCAGCGGGCTGATGTCAGTCATGTCCCTTTGTCCTCGTTGGCCTGCGGGCGACGCGTTGCCTGGTGGTGCGCGGTGCCGCGGCGTGTGACGCTGCTCGGCCTGGCTTGCCTGTCAGTGCCGGGGTCGTGCGCCGTGGGGCCATTCGTGATTCGGATACGCGTGCCCCGACCGAGCGCGTGGCAGTGGCGCGTGCTGCCGTCGCGTGAGCCCCGGCCGCGTGTGCTGCCGTCGCGCCTCGTGTGCGCGACCGTCTGTCGGAAGCGAGGTGCATGGTGTCATCCACCGCCACCAGTGGAATGTCGAGGGCCGTCGCCCAGCGCACCCACTGTGCAGCCGTCCGCTGCTGCATGGCTTCGGTCAGGTCATCGCCATCGCTGAGCTGCAGCGCTCCGTAGAGCCGTGCACGGAAATGCGGCTCGAGCGCGGCGATGGCGACGCGGCCGCGACGCGTGTCGTACAGCCGATACGTCGGCAGGCCGCCCCCCAGCACGGCACCGGGAGCGGTCAGCGCCTCGACCACCGGCCAGCGGGCGGCCTCGAGCGCCTCGCGAAGTCCGACGGTGGCAGCCGCCGGTGCCGGCTGGCGGAGCAGCAGCAGTGCGGCGGCCACCGCATCGCCTGCGCCGAGCAGGTCGGCGACGAATGTGCGGGGCATGCCATCGCCAATCATGCCGGCGGATGCCTGGTAGGTCAGATCGTGGCCCGGATGATCGGGTGCTCCGGTATCTCCGACGATGTTGAGCCACCGAAGGTGCGGATGCTGGCGCGCGAGTCGCCGACGGTCGATGCCCAGACGTGCGAGCGATGCGGGGCGGTGGCTGGTGAGGAGCAGGTCGGCCGTGGCCAGCACGGCGCTGAGTGACAGCCGTCCCACATCCGACTTCAGGTCGAGTGTCTGCACCCGGACACCGCGGTGCAGGTGCTGGTACCATCGCGGCGCCAGCTGCCGGAAGCCATCGCCGGCGGGAGGCTCGATTTTCAGGGCGGCGGCACCGGCCGCCACCATCCTTGAGAGAGCGAGCGGCCCGGGAAGGTTCTGGGCTAGGCTGACGATACGGAGGCCCTGCAGGGGGCGGATGGCGCGCGGCACGACCGCCATGATACCGGCAGCCGGCAGCATCCGGGATCGGCTGTGATAGCCTTCCCGCGTGTCTGCGCTGCTGAGCATCGTTGTGCCCGTGTACAACGAGGCCCGAACCGTGGCGGCGGTCATCGAGCGCCTGCTGTCGATCGACCTCCCCCTGCCCCGGGAAATCATCATCGTCAACGATGGATCGACCGATGGCACTCGGGCAGTGCTGGAGGCGCTGCCCAGCCGACCGGATGTGCTGAGGGTGATCCACGCTCCACGCAACGGCGGAAAGGGGAGTGCGATCAGGACCGGCTTTGCCGCCGCACAGGGCACCATTCTGGCCATTCAGGACGCCGACCTCGAACTGGACCCGGCCCAGTTGGCCCTGCTGGTGGCGCCGATCCTCGAGGGCCGTACCCGTGTGGTCTACGGGTCGCGCTTCCTCGCGGGCACCCCGGATGCACCTGCGCACACGATTGCGGCAAACCGTTTCCTGACGGGCCTGACCAACCTGCTGTACGGGGCGCGCATCACCGACATGGAAACCTGCTACAAGCTGATGGAGACGCCGATCGCGCAGTCGCTCGACCTGCAGGCCAACCGCTTCGACATCGAGCCGGAAATCACGGCCAAGCTGCTGCGGGCCGGCCATCACATCCACGAGGTGCCGGTCAGGTTCGAGCCGCGCAGCCGTGCGCAGGGCAAGAAGATTGGCTGGCGCGATGGGGTCAAGGCCATAGACGTCCTGCTTCGTCACCGGTTCCTGTGATGCCGTCGTGGCCGCAGCGCGGGGTGCTGGTCGTGGCCCTGGCGCTGGCGATGTACGCCGAGCGTGCCGGGACGCATGCGGTCGGCGGATCCGATTCGTCGTGCTACGGCGTGCTGGCCTGGGCGGTGTCGCATGGCGCGACCGAACCCGTGTCGCGGCTGGCCATCGAGGCTCCGTGGCCTGACGCGCAGCGGACGACGGCCCCCGGCGGATTCGTGCTGTCGGCGCAGTCTGCCGACGGTGCCGCTCCGGTGTGTGCGCCAGGCTATGCGTGGCTCACCGCTCCGGTGATCCGGGTGGGCGGTCCCGAGGCATGGCTGCGCCTTCCAGCGCTGGCCGGCCTGCTGCTGCTGTGGGCGACGGTCCTGCTGACGCGGCGTCTGGCGGGTGACTGGGCGGCGCTTGCGGCGGCCATGCTGGTGGCCTCGGCGCCGGTGTTGCTCTTTCAGGTCGTGCAGCCGATGAATGACGTGGCGTCGGCCGCCGCGTGGTTGTGGGCCCTGGTGGCGCTCACCCGACGGGGCGGTCCGCACTGGCTCGGCGCAGGATGTGCCGTGGGGATGGCCCTGCTGCTGCGTCCGAACCTGCTGCCGGTGGGCCTGCTGCTCGGGGTGTGGGCGCTGTGGGCGGGTCGCCTGCGCGGCGCGATGACGTTCGGGCTGGCCGTGGTCCCGTGGGGCGTGGCGGTGCTCGCGCTGAATGCGGTGCACTACGGCAGCGCCCTGCGCTCGGGCTACGGCGCCGTGTCTGACTTGTTCGCGCTGGCCCACGTGCTGCCCAATGCCGAAGGGCATGCGCGTGCCCTGCTGTCGTCGCAGTTCGGTCTTCCACTGGTGGGCCTGGTGGCACTGCCGCTGCTGTCGTGGTTGCGGCTGCCGGGCGACGCCGGCGATGAGGGCGGACCTGTCGCGCCGCTGGTGATCGTGGCGCTTGGCGTCATCGCGGCCTACCTGCCGTATCGGCACTACCCGGAGTGGTGGTATGTGAGGTTCCTGCTGCCGGCCGTGGTGGTGTTGACGGCGGTGGTCGTGGCGACGGCCTTTCGCCTGTGTGCACGCTTCTCCTTGCGGGCGCTTGGTCCCGTGCTGCTGGGATTGGCCGGCGTGCTCGCGGCCGAGCAATGGCGTACGGTTGAGGCTGCCGAGGCGCGCAGCCTCAGACATCTGGAGGCGCGCTTCCGTACGGTCGGCGAGCTGGCCGCGGCGCAGCTTCCCGCACCCGTGGCCGTGCTGAGCGTGTGGGACAGCGGCAGTCTTCGCTTCCACGGGCGTGACGAGGTGGTGCTGTGGGATGCGCTCGACCCGCAGTGGCTCGACCGCGCCGTGGCCTGGCTGGCCTCGCGGGGCGAGGCGCCTGCAATCGTCATTGAACGGTGGGAAGAGCCGGCGTTCCGGGCGAGGTTCGCAGGCCAGCAGTTCGGGATGCTCGACTGGCCTCCGCGCTTCGATGTCGACGGCCGTGTGCGCGTCTACCTCACGGACGACCGCGCCCGCTACCTGGCGGGCGCGCCCGTCGAGACGGCGCTGGTGCCCCTGTCGCGCTGACCCGCGCTTGGCCATGAGCCAGGGGGGCGCCGGGCGGGGCCGCGGCCCGGTGGGAGCCGCGGCCGGTGACCGTGTTATTCCCCGAAGTGGATGCGGTCTTCGACTTCAGCGAAGCGCCGGGCGGCCTCGGGTTCGGGCGAGAGCCACGACACGATGATGCCCACGGCGAATGACAGCGGGATGGTGACGAGCCCCGGGTTCTTCAGCGGGAACCACGCGGTGCTGTGCTTGAGGATGTCGATCTGGATCGTCGGCGAGAGATAGATCAGCGTGAGTGTCGACACCGTCCCGATGATCATCGAGGCCTGGGCGCCGCGGGTCGTGCAGGGCTTCCAGAAGACCGACAGCACGAGGGCCGGGAAGTTGGCGGAGGCGGCGATGGCAAATGCCAGCCCGACCATGTAGGCCACGTTCTGTCCCTTGAACACGATGCCGAGCCCGATGGAGGCGAGTGCCAGCAGCACCGTGGACCCGCGGGCCACGAGGAACTGTTCGCGCTCGGAGGCCGTGCCCTTCCGCACCACGCTGACCCAGATATCGTGTGACAGGGCGGCGGCGCCGGCCAGCGTCAGGCCCGCCACCACGGCGAGGATCGTGGCGAACGCGACGGCGGAAATGAAGCCGAGGAAGGCCTGTCCGCCCACGACTTCGGCCAGCAGCGGCGCGGCCATGTTGCCGCCGGCATCGACTGCGCGGATGGCGTCGTGCCCGACGAGCACCATCGCCCCGAAGCCGAGGATGAACGTGAACAGGTAGAACACGCCGATGACCGCGGTCGCGATGGCCACCGACGACCGTGCCGTCCTGGCATCAGGCACGGTGTAGAACCGCATGAGGATGTGCGGCAGGCCTGCGGTGCCGAACATGAGGGCGATGCCGAGCGAGATGGCGTCGAGCGGATTCGACACCAGCTGTCCCGGGGCCAGGACCGCATCGCCGTACTGGCGGGTGGCTTCCTGGAAGAGGGCCAGCGGATTCATCGAGAAGCGCGCCAGCACGAGGATGGCCAGCAGGCCGGCGCCGCCGAGCAGCAGCACGGCCTTGACGATCTGCACCCAGGTGGTGGCGAGCATGCCGCCGAACAGCACATAGGCGAGCATCACCAGCCCGACGATGACGATGGCGACCTCGTACTGGAGCCCGAAGAGCAGGCGGATGAGATTGCCGGCGCCCACCATCTGCGCGATGAGATAGAAGGCAACGACCGCGAGGCCGCCGAAGGCCGAGGCGACGCGGACCGGCGTCTGCTGCAGGCGGAAGGCGACGACGTCGGTGAAGGTGTAGCGGCCGAGGTTGCGGAGGGGCTCGGCGATGAGGAACATCACGACGGGCCAGCCGACGAGGAAGCCGATCGAGTAGATGAGGCCGTCGAAGCCAGACAGGGCGACGAGGCCGGCGATGCCGAGGAAGCTGGCCGCGCTCATGTAGTCGCCGGCCAGGGCGAGCCCGTTCTGCCAGCCGGTGACGCTGCGGCCGGCGGCCAGGAAGTCTTCGGTGCTGTTGGTGCGCCGTGCGGCGAGCCAGGTGATGAGGAGCGACAGCGCGATGAACAGGCCGAATCCGGCCATGGCGATGATATTCGGCTGCGGGGAGGGAGTCATCGGCCCGACTCCCTCTCACGCCTGAGCTCAGCCAGGGCGCGGTCGTAGGTGCTGTTGGCCCACCGCACGTAGATGACGATGAGTCCCCAGGCGGCCAGGATGACCACAACGCCGAGGGTGATGCCCAGGGAAAGTCCGGGCATCAGCTGGATGGCCAGCAGGGGCTTGTTGTAGGCAATCAGCAGCACGAACGCCACGTAGATGGCGGTCATCGCGGCGGTCAGAGACAGCGCGATGCGCCAGCGGGCGGCGTCGAGGGCACGGAGACGATCAGCGGGTGAATCCACGCGCGGATATTAGCCTATGATCACTCACTGAGGAGCAGAATCATGACCGGCGAAGAGATTGTGGCCCTGAACAAGCGGCACACCTTGTACGAGTGGTCGGCGCAGTCGCACGTCGACCCGATTCCGGTGGCCGGGGCCAAGGGCGTCCACTTCTGGACGCCCGAAGGCAAGCGGTTCATCGACTTCAACAGCCAGCTGATGTGTACGAACATCGGTCACGGGCATCCAGCCGTGATTGCGGCCATTCGTGCGCAGGCCGAGCAGCTGGCATACGTCAATCCCTTCATGGCCACTGAGGCCCGCGGGCGGCTGGGCGCCAAGCTCGCCGAGCTGTGCCCGGGGGACATCGACGTGTTCTTCTTCACCAACGGAGGCGCCGAGGCCAACGAGAATGCCATCCGCCTGGCGCGGCTCGTCACGGGGCGGCACAAGATTCTGGCGAGGTATCGCTCGTATCACGGCGGGACAGCCGGCAGCCTGACGCTGACCGGCGATCCGCGCCGCTGGGCGTCGGAGCCGGGCATTCCCGGGGTGGTGCGGGTGCCGCATCCGTATCACGGCGTGCAGCGCGGGTCTGACACCGCGGCCGAGGCGCTGACGCAGCTCGAGGAAATCATCATGCTCGAGGGCTCGCACACGATTGCGGCCTTCCTGCTCGAGACGGTGACGGGCACCAATGGCGTGCTGCCGCCGCCCCCGGGCTACCTCGAAGGTGTGCGGGCGCTCTGCGACCGCCACGGCATCCTGCTGATCTGCGACGAAGTGATGTCGGGCTTCGGGCGCACCGGCAAGTGGTTTGCGGTCGAGCATTACGGCGTGGTGCCCGACATGATCACGATGGCGAAGGGGCTGACGAGCGCCTACGTGCCGCTCGGGGCCCTGGGCATCCGCCGGGGGCTGGCCGACCACTTCCAGCAGAAGGTTTTCTACGGCGGCCTGACGTACAACAGCCATCCACTGGGCTGTGCGACGGCGCTGGCGACGATTCAGGTGTATGAGGACGAAGGCCTGATTGACCGGGCGCGCGTGATGGGCGACCTGCTGCGGTCGCTGCACGAGGAGATGCAGGCCAGGCATCCCTGCGTCGGCGAGTTCCGGAGCATCGGACTGTTCGGCATTGTCGAGCTGGTGCGCGACCGGGCGACGCGCGAGCCGCTGGCGCCGTTCAACGGCACGTCGCCCGAGATGCAGATCCTGGCGAAGCACTTCCGGGAAGAGGGGCTCTACACCTTCGTGCGGTGGAACAACTTCTTCACCAACCCGCCGCTGGTCATCACCGAGGCTGAGATGCGCGAGGCGTTCGGCATCATCGACCGCGGCCTGACGAAGGTCGACGCTGCGCTCGGCCACCATGTCGGTGCGTGACCTGCTGATTGTCGGGGCCGGCCCTGCGGGGCTGGCCACGGCCATCGCGGCGCGGCACCAGGGGGTCGATGCGCTGGTGATCGACCAGGGGACGGTGGCCGACGGCATCCGCCGGTTTCCGACGCACATGACGTTCTTCACGACGCCGCCCCTGCTCGAGATTGGCGGGCTGCCGTTCACGACGCCGCACGAGAAACCCTCGCGCCTCGAGGCCTGGCGCTACTACCGCCGGGCAGCGGAGCTGTCGCAGGTGGCGATGGTGCTGCGCGAGCGCGTCACGGCGGTCGAGCCCGACACCCACGACGGTGAACACGTGCTGGTGGTGACCTCTGTCGACGCCGGCGGCGTCTCACGGGCCCGGTCCGCGCGCGCGGTGGCCCTGGCGATGGGCTACTACGACCAGCCGAACCGGCTCGGCGTGCCCGGGGAGGACCTGCCCCACGTCTCGCATTACTACGCCGAGGCGGCACCCTACTATCGGCAGCGGGTCGTGGTGGTCGGCGGCAAGAATTCCGCCTGCGACACGGCGCTCGACCTGTATCGCGGCGGCGCGCAGGTGACGCTCGTGCACCGGGGCGCGACGCTTGGCGAGTCGGTCAAGTACTGGGTGCGCCCGGACATCGACAACCGGATTGCGGAAGGGTCGATTGCGGCGCATTTCGAGAGCGAGTTGGTGTCGATTGGGCCGCGCGAGGTGCAGGTGCGGCATCGGACGACGGGGGCGGTGCGTGCGATCGGCGCCGAAGCCGTGTTCCTGATGACCGGCTATCAGGCCGACCATGCCTTCCTGGAACGCTGCGGCGTGCGGCTGCATCCCGAGACGCGGGTGCCCGAGCACGACCCTGCCACCAACGAAACCAACGTGCCTGGGCTCTACATTGCCGGCGGGCAGCTGGCCGGGGTGCGGACGGGCAGCGTCTTCATCGAAAATGGCCGGCTGCACGGCGAGGTGATTGCCCGCGCCGTGGCCGCCCGGCTCAGCGCGCGGGGGTAGGGGGGGCGGGCGGCTGCCACGGTGGGCACCCAGACCGTCGCCACCATCCTCATGGTCCATTCGCGCTTCCGCGCACGGGCTTCAGGTCCGACCTGGTGTGTTCTCCGTGCGCATTGCCAGCGTACGCGGTGCGGTCGACCGTCCCGTGTCGGATCATGTCCACTTCGTGACCATCCCCAGGCCCGTGGGAACACCACGGCCGGTCGCGGCGAAGGGGCGCGTGCGGGTCACGCCGCACGGGGCCCACGACTCAGGGGGCGGCTGACGGTGACGCCGTCGCGATGGCCCGCGCTACGGTGCCTTCACGCGCGAGGCGAGGAACTCGAGGTTGGCCGCGTAGGACATCCGGAAGAACCAGTCGGCGTACGCGGGCGGCACGGGTGTGGCCGCCACGGCCTCAGGTGATTGCCCTTGCCGGTGGCCTGTGCGCGCCAGGCCCTCGAGCGCATCGAGGTAGCCGAGCATGCCGGTGATGCTGTCGGCGCCCGACACCGGTCCGTGGCCCGGCACGACCCTCGCCGGCTGCCAGTGCTGCAGGGTGCGCAGGGCACTGCGCCACCCGTCGGGCATGCCGTCCGGCAAGTATGGCTGACGTCCCACGAAGACGAGGTCGCCCGGGAACGCGATGCGCTCGTCGGGAAGATACACGACGACATCACTGGTGGTATGCCCCTCGCCCATCAGGCGCAGTTTGATGCGGCGGACCGAGCCGTGCACCACGATGTCGCGGTCGGCGACCGTGGTGGGCGGCGTCGGCACGAGCTCGGCATGCGAGTCGAGCACGCCGGCGAGGCCTTTGGCTAGGTCCAACACTACGCGCCCCCAGCGGAGACCCGGGGCAGCGTGCATGCCGGTCACGCCGCACGGCGTGCATACCCAACACCCAACGCCGTCTCAGCGCGCGCCGAGCACCACCGCCCAGGGGCGGATCTGCCAGCGCGTGACCAGCCCTTCCGTCACATACGGGTCCGCCGACACAAACGCCCGCACACACGTATCATCGTCGGCCTTGAAGACCAGCAGTGCGCCCAGCGGGTCGGCGAGCGCGCCGGCCATGACCAGCTCGCCGCGGGCCTCGGCCTCGCGCGCCAGCGCCAGATGGGCGTCGCGGAACGGGGTGCGGCGCGTGAGGTGGTCGGGAACGACGTCATACTGCAGGGCGAAGTAGGCCATGTCTATACCTCGCACAGCCAGCCGTGCACGTCAGGGGCCGTCCCCGTGCGCACGGCATCGAGCTGCCGCGCCGCTCGAGAGATCGGGGAGTCGGCCGCCAGGGCCGGCAGGCTGATTTCCCGAACCCGGTGGCGCAGGCGACCGATGGGGGCCACCGTCGCGGCCGTGCCCAGGCCCGCCGCGCCTTCCAGCGTGCCTGCAGCGTGGGCCTCGAAGACCTCGTCGATGCTGATGCGGCGCTCGTCGACCGGCACGCCCATGTCGCGCAGCAGGGTAAGGACCGAGTCGCGCGTGACGCCAGGCAGAATCGTTCCGTTCAGGGCCGGGGTGACCAGGGTGCCGCCGATGACAAAGGCGATGTTCATGAGCCCGGCCTCTTCCACCCAGCGACGTTCAATCCCGTCGAGCCACAGCACGTTGTGAAACCCGCGCGCCTGCGCCTCACGCTGGGCCACCAGGCTGCCCGCGTAGTTGCCGGCACACTTGGCAGCGCCCGTGCCTCCCGGAAACGCCCGCACGTAGGTTTCTTCGGCCACGAGGTCGACGGCGCCCGAGAAATAGGCGCCCACCGGACACATCTCGATGAGGAAGCGGTAGCGGTCCGACGGCCTGACGCCGAGGGCATCGCCCGTCGCAAACATGACCGGACGCAGGTACAGCGTGCCGCCGGGAATGGCCGGCATCCACTGCTGGTCAACCGCGACCAGCGCGCGGATGCCGTCGATGAACAGGTCGGCCGGCACCTCGGGCATGGCCATGCGGCGGCACGACTGCACCATGCGCCGATGGTTGGCATCGGGACGGAACACCACGGCCCCGGTGCCCGCGCGCGGATACGCCTTGAGGCCCTCGAAGATGCCCTGGCCGTAGTGCGCCACCAGCGGCCCGGGCACCAGCGGCATGTCGTGATACGGGACGATGGCCGGGCTGCCCCAGTGCCCGTCGGCGTAGTCGCAGACCAGCACGTGGTCGGTGAAGACGGCGCCAAACGGCGACGTGTCACGCAGTGCGTCGGTCAATCGGGGCGTGGTGGTGCGGGTGACGGAAATACTGAGGCTCGACACAGGATGCTCCAGAGGATGATTCGGTGAGGGCAGTGTCGGCCATGGGTGCGGCGGTGTCAAGCCGCGCCCGGCGGGAGACGAGGGCGGCGAATTCCTGCCGGTCGTGCCACAGGCTGGCATGTAGAATCGCGGCAGGGTTCCGTGGCCGACGCGCTTTTCGAGCTGTTTTTCTCGCACTCACCGGCGATGTTCGCGCAGGGCAACGTGCGCTGGGCGTCGGGGGGCTGGCCGGTGGCAGCAGTGCTGCTGGCCGTCCTGGCCGCGGTGGCCGCCGTAGCCATGTACCGGAAGGCGCGGTCCGTGACGGGGCGCGACCGTGCGGTGCTGCTCGGACTGCGACTCGCGCTCATTGCCGTCCTGGCGCTCTGCCTGCTGCGACCCGTGCTCGTCGTCCGGGCCGCCGTGGCCCAGCAGAACGTCGTCGGCGTGCTGATTGACGATTCCGCCTCGATGGGCATTGCGGATGCCGATGGCGTGCCGCGCGGTGCACGCGCCCTGACCTCATTCCTCGCGGCTGACGGCGCGTCTGGCGCGGACCTGCGGCAACGCTTCACTGTCAGGCCCTTCCGCCTCTCGTCGTCGGCGACGGCGGTGTCCGGTGCTGACGCCTTCACGACGGAGGGCGATGAGACGCGCCTGGCAGATGCCCTGCAGGCGGCGCGACAGGCGCTGTCCGGGCTGCCGGTGTCGGGGCTCGTGCTGGTCAGCGACGGGGTGGACACCACCGACCAGCCGCTTGACGACGCCCTGCTGGCCCTGCGGGCCGAAGGCATCCCGGTGTTCACGGTCGGCGTGGGCAGCGACTCGCTGGCCCGCGATGTCCAGGTCGAGCGCGTCGCACTGCCGCGCCGCGTGCTGAAGGGCAGCACGCTGCTTGTGGACATCACGCTGCGTCACCAGGGCTTCGGCGGCCAGAGCGTCACCCTCGATGTCGAGGACGAAGGGCGCCTGGTGGCGACACGGCCCGTGGTGCTGCCGCAGGCTGGCGGACCGGTTACCGTGCCCGTGCGGCTGACCCTGGACGAGCCGGGGCCGCGCGTCCTCCGGATACGGGTGCCAGCAATCGACGGCGAGATGGTGACCGGCAACAACGCGCGAGACCTGCTCGTGACGGTGGAGGAGCGGCGGGAGAGAATTCTGTATTTCGAAGGCGAGCCGCGCTTCGAGCTGAAGTTCCTGCGCCGGGCCGTCACTGACGACGCCCAGCTGGAAGTGGTGACGCTGCAGCGCACCGCCGACAGCAAATACCTGAGGCTCGGCGTCGACTCTCCCGACGAACTGGTGACCGGCTTTCCCCGCACCCGCGAGGAACTGTTTGCCTATCGGGGACTGATGCTGGGCAGCATCGAAGCCGGCGCGCTCACGGGTGATCAACTGCGCATGGTGGCGGAGTTTGCGGATGTGCGCGGCGGGGGTGTGCTGGTGCTCGGGGGGCCGCGCGCGCTCGCCGAGGGCGGCTATGCCGGTACGGCGGTCGGCGAGGCGCTGCCGCTGCTGCTGGACGCCGGCGCCCGAACAGCGCCGGGCGGGCGACCGGGGTTCCTGCAGCGGGTCACTGTGCAGCCGACGTCGGAGGGCGAGCGGCTGGCCGTGACCCAGCTCGGCGCTGACGCCGAGGCATCGCGTGCCCGCTGGGCGACCCTGCCACCGGTGACGACCATCAATCGGATCGGCGGCGTCAAGCCCGCCGCCACCGTGCTGCTGAGCGGACGCACGGCGGCCGGCGCCGAGGTGCCCGTGCTGACGCAGCAGCGCTATGGCCGCGGCCGCACGATGGTGTTCACGCCGCAGGATTCGTGGGTGTGGCAGATGCACGCCTCGGTGGCTGTCGATGACACGACGCACGAGACGCTCTGGCGCCAGATGCTCCGTGCGTTGGTGGATGAGGTGCCCGAGGTCGTCGACGTGCGCGTCTCGGCCGATCGGGTGACGCCGGGAAACAGCGTCGACGTGGTGGCCACGGTGGTCGATGCCGCCTTCGTGCCGCTGAATGACGTGACAGTACGGGCCACGGTGACCGGCCCGACCGGCGAGGTGACCGAGGCGCCGCTGACCTGGACCGGGACGGTGCCGGGTGAGTACCGCGGCCGCGTGACGGTTCCTGCCGGGGGCTGGCACGAGGTCGTCGTCGAGGGGCAGCGGGACGGCGCGTCGGTGGGGCGCAGCGTGGCGCACGTGCGAGGCGCTGCGGGCGATGCCGAGTTTTTCGATGCGGGGCGCCAGGTACCGGTGCTGCGCCACATCGCCGAATCCACGGGGGGGCGGTACTTTGACATTGGCGATACCGGGGAATTGGCCGAGGCACTGCGCTACACCGGGCGAGGCGTGACGAGGGTGGAAGAGCACGACCTCTGGCAGATGCCGGTCGTGCTGCTGGTGCTGCTGGCCCTGATGGCAGCCGAGTGGGCCTACAGGCGCCGTGTGGGCCTGCCCTGATCGGGCAGGCCGCAGGCGACGGAACCGAGACGGAAGGGAGACGCTGCGTGGAACACAACGACCTGCATACGCCCGACGATCTGGCACTGGCCGATCGCATGAAAGAGGGCCGCGACCGGATCATCACGGAACTGCGCAAGCTCATCATCGGGCAGGACGCCGTGGTCGAGCAGGTGCTGCTGTCGCTCTTTGTCGGCGGCAACAGCCTCATCGTCGGCGTGCCGGGGCTGGCCAAGACGCTGCTGATTCACACGATGGCGCGTGTGCTCGAGCTCAAGTTCAACCGCGTGCAGTTCACGCCCGACCTGATGCCGTCGGACATCACGGGCACGGACATCATCCAGGAAGACCCGGCCACCGGCCGCCGCCAGATGGTCTTTGCCCCGGGGCCCATCTTCGCCAACATCGTGCTGGCCGACGAAATCAACCGTACGCCGCCGAAGACGCAGTCGGCCCTGCTCGAGGCGATGCAGGAGCACCGTGTCACCATCCAGGGACGCACGTACACGCTCGACGAACCGTTCTACGTGTTCGCCACGCAGAACCCCATCGAGCTGGAGGGGACCTATCCGCTGCCCGAGGCCCAGCTGGACCGGTTCATGTTCCAGATTGTCATCGAGCATCCGCCCGAGGACGAGGAGCTGGAAATCATCCGTACCACGACGGCGATCCTCGAACCCCGCTTCGAGCGCACGGTCACCGGTGCTGACCTGATTGCGTTCCAGCGGCTGGTGCGGCGCGTGCCGGTGGCCGACCCGGTGCTGCGCTATGCGCTTGCCATTGTGCGGGCAAGCCGCCCCGGGTCGCCCACCTGCCCCGACTCGGTGAAAAAGTGGGTCGCCTTCGGTGGCAGCGTGCGTGCGGCACAGTATCTGGTACTGGCCGGCAAGGCACGGGCCCTGACGCAGGGGCGCTATCACGTGGGCATCGAAGACATCCGATCGATGGCGCATCCCGTGCTGCGGCACCGGGTGCTGACCAACTTCCTGGCCCAGTCGGAAGGCATCACCAGTGATCAGCTGGTGGATCGGCTGCTGAGCGCGGTTCCCGCGCCACGGTCGGGGATGTAGGCGGCGACGGCGATGGCGGCACCCCTCGCTCCCGGGGCACGGTTTGTCGATCCGGCCGTGCTGGCCCGGGTCGGCAACCTCGAATTCGTGGCGCGGTCGGTGGTCGATGGCGTGGTGAACGGACTGCACCGGTCGCCGCTCTTCGGGACGTCGGTCGACTTCGCCGAGCACCGCGGATATGTGGCCGGTGACGACCTGCGACGCCTCGACTGGAAGGTCTTTGGCCGCACGGACAAGTTCTATGTGAAAGAGTTCGAGGCCGACTCGAACGCGGCCTTCACCGTCCTGCTCGACGTGTCGGCCTCGATGGCCTTCGGCCAGCGGCTGAGCAAGCTCGACTATGCACGCACGCTGGCCGCCTGCCTGCTGTACCTGGTGCATCAGCAGCGCGACCGGGTGGGCCTGGCGACGTTTGACACCGAGGTGCGCAGCTACGTGCCGGCCGCGTCCCGGCATCTCAACACGATTCTGCACACGCTGGACCGGGTTGTGGCCGAGCACCCGGGAGCGTTCGAAGCCCCGGTGACCCGGCTGGCCCAGCAACTGACCCGCCGCGGCATCGTCGTCGTGATCTCGGACCTGTATGCAGAGCCGGACGACGTCTTCCGCGCACTGGCTCCGCTCAGGTTCAGGGGGCACGATGTGCTGCTCTTCCACGTGCTCGATCGGGCCGAGCTCGAGTTCCCCTACGAGTCGCCGTCGACCTTCGAGGATCTCGAGGACGGCGAGCAGGTGGCCGTGTCTCCCGACGCCCTGCGGTCCGGCTACCTGGCGCTGATGCAGGGGCACCTGGACGCGCTGGCGACCCGCGCGCGCGGCCAGCAGATTGACTACCTGCAGCTGGCCACGGACCAGCCGCTCGATCACGCGCTCTATCACTTCCTGTCGGCCCGTGATCGGGCGATGCGGACGCGCTGATGCTGCTGGCTCCGCTCTTTCTGCTCGGGCTCATGGCGCTGGCAGTGCCGGTGCTGGTGCACCTGACCCAGCGCCAGCAGGCCAGGGTGGTGGCGTTCCCGTCACTGATGTTCGTCAAGCGCATCCCCTTCGAAACCACGCGCCGCCGCCGTCTGCGCGACTTGCTGCTGCTGGCCATGCGTGCCCTGGCGCTGGCGCTGGTGGTGGTGGCATTTGCCCGGCCGTTCTGGCCGCAGCCTCCCGAGGTCCTGGCCGCCGAGGGCGCGCGCGAGCTGGTGCTGCTGGTGGATCGCAGCTACAGCCTGCGGGCTGACGGACAGTGGGCGCGGGTGCAGGCGGCGGTGTCTGCCGCGCTCGACGAGGTCAGGCCCGGGGACCGTGTGTCGCTCGTGAGCTTCGCTGACCGCGCCGAGCTTCTGGTGCGAACCAGCCTCGATGTGGACGAGGTGCGGGCGGCAGCGGCTGCGTTGCGGCCGGGCGACGGGGCTACGGCCTACGGCGGCGCCCTCAAGGTGGCGGCAGGAGTGCTGGCCGAGTCGCCGCTGCCACGGCGAGAAGCCGTGCTGGTCTCCGATTTCCAGCAGATTGGCTGGTCTCCGGAGGGGCTGTTCCGGTTGCCACCCGGCGCGGCCTTCAGGCCGGTGGTGATTCCAGCGTCCGACGCTGCCAACGTCGCCGTGGCGCCGCTCACCATCGAGCGGCAGGTGCGCGCCGATGCTCCCGAGCGACTCGTGGTCACTGGCACGGCTCGACGGCGCGCGGGGGCGGGGGCCCCGGCCCGCGTGGCGATGACGCTCGAGGTCGACGGGCGGGCCGTCCAGACGGACACGCTGTCCTTCGAGGGCCGCGATGTGGCGACGGTCGTGTTCGCGCCAGTCGTGCGGGGCCGGGATACGTTGCGGGTGACCACGCGGGTCGCCCCGGATGCGCAGCCCGCAGACGACGCGTTTCATGCCGTGGTCGGGGAGGCACCGGCCATCGACGTCCTGGTGATCGGGCCGGCCTCCGGCGAGGCGGCTGACGGCGGACGTGAGTATCTCGGGCGTGCCCTGTCCATCGGCGACCGGCCGCGCGTGGTCCAGGCCGCCGTGCCGGCTGACGCCGTTACCGCCGAGCGCCTGGCGGCGGCGCGGGTGGTCATCGTGCAGGACGTGGTGGTCGACGACGGGCTGGCCGCGCTGCTGAGCGCCTTCGTCGAGAGCGGCGGGGGACTGGTGATGCTCGCAGGCGCGCGAATGCGGCTGGACGGTGAGGGGGGGTGGCCCGTCACGCTGCAGGGCGAGGACGACCATGGGCGCGATGGGGCGCGCCTCGTGCAGCTGGCCTACGGCCATCCGGTGTTCGAGTCCTTCAGGGCGCCGCGCAGCGGCGACTTCTCGACCGTGCGCGTGCGCCAGTCGCGGCGGCTGGCGGCGCGACCCGGTGACCAGGTGCTGGCCTGGTTCAGCACGGGTCGTCCAGCCCTGGTGGAAGGTGTGCGTGGACGGGGGCGGGTGCTGGTGGCCGCGCTGCCGGTGGGTGACGCGGCATGGAGCGACTTGCCGGTCAAGCCGGCGTTCCTGCCCTTCGTGCACGAGCTCATGCGTCATGCCGCCGGGTATCGACCAGACGCCGGGTGGCTGACCGTTGGCGAGGCCATCGACACCGGCGTGGCATCGTCGCTCGTGGTGGGCCCGGACGGAACGCGACAGTCGCCGCCGGAAGGTTCCACCGTGTTCCCAGTCGACTCGGCGGGCTTTCATGAGGTGCGCGGGCCCCGGGAGGCGCAGCCGCTGCGGGTCGTCGCCGTGAACGTCAATCCCCGCGAAGCCGAGCCCCAGGTCCTTGACCCTGAGGTGATGCGGCTGGCGCTGACGGTCGGGAGCGCCGGGGGCGCGGCGACCGCCCCGGCGGCCGCAGTGTCTTCGCCAGAGGCGCAGGAGCAGCAGCAGCGGTGGTGGTGGTATCTGCTGGCTGCAGGTATGCTGCTGCTGGCAGTGGAATCGTGGTGGAGCGGGCGCCTGGCGCCGCTTCGCCCGGAAGGAGTGCGACGCCCATGACCGACCCGACGCACGCGTCCCTGGAATCCACCGTTCGTGCCGTGCGGCGCCGATGGCGCACGCGCCTGGTCGTGCGTGGGCTGCTGCAGGTCGTCGTCGCCGGCGTGCTGGCCATCGTCGCCGCTTCGATGGCGCTCGAGTTCTTCCGGTTCAGTCCGCAGGCGGTGTGGGTGGCGCGTGGCCTGATGGCCGGGCTGCTGCTGGTCGCGGCCTGGCGCGGCGTGGTGCGCCCGCTGCGGCGGCAGGCGAGCGACGCGCAGGTGGCGCTGTATCTGGAAGAGCACGAGCCGTCCCTCAACTCGGCCCTGACCACGGCGCTGTCGCCTCCGGCGGAGGTGTCGGTGTCGCCGCGGCTGCGTGAAGGCCTGCTGGCGTCGGTCGACGAGGCGCTGGCGCGCGTGGATCGCGGTCACCGCATTGACCGGGCTCCATTGCAGCGCTGGTCGATGGCCACCGCCGGGGTATCGGCGGCCGCCATCGCGCTGATGCTGTTCGGGCCGGCACTGCTGAGGCAGACCCTGTCGGCGCTGCTCGTGTGGACGGGCGGCGTTGAAGCGGCCTCGCCGTACCGGATTGCGGTGACGCCGGGCGATGCCCGCGTGCCGCAGGGATCGGACCAGATGGTGCTGGCGACGCTGGACGGCTTCTCGACCGACGAGGTTGTGCTGCTCTATCGGCCGGAAGGGACCGAGACGTTCCAGGCGGTGCCGATGCTGCGGACAGAGTCGGGGGCGTATGAGGGGCTGCTCTTCGACCTTGCGACGCACACCGAGTATGAGGTCGAGGCACGGGGGGTCAGGTCGGCACGGCACCGTTTCACCGCGGTCGAGCTTCCCGCGGTGCAGACCCTGACCGTGCGCGCGGTGTACCCGGCGTATACCGGTCGGGAAGCCGAGGTGTTCACGGACGCCACAGACCTCGCGGTGCTGAGCGGCACCCGGCTCGAGTTAGTGGTGACCCCCACGATTCCCGCCACGGGCGGTGCCCTCGACCTCGGGTCGGGACAGGTCGTGCCCATGACGGTTGCGGCGGACGGCACGGTGACGGCCGCCATCACACCAACTGCCGATGGCACGTACCAGATTGCGCTGTCGTCCCCCTCGGGGGAACAGGCGACGGCCTCGCCACAGTACGCGATCGACGTCCTCGACGATCAGCGACCGACGGTACGCGTCGTGACGCCCGGTCGCGACACCGATGCCACCCCGGTGCAGGAGTTCGCTCTCCGGGTCGCTGCGGACGATGACTATGCGGTGCGGCAGCTCGAGCTGGTGTACTCGGTGAACGGAGGGGCCGAGCAGTCGG
Source organism: uncultured Bifidobacteriaceae bacterium (assembly GCA_964643765.1). GTDB lineage: Bacteria > Acidobacteriota > Vicinamibacteria > Vicinamibacterales > UBA2999 > VFZN01. The sequence goes on from CAZXTM010000003.1 coordinate 146,688, forward strand.
TGCGCCTCTTTGCCGGGGCGCGCCCGACGACCGAGGTGACCGTCGGGCACACGCTCTATTTCGAGGAGCTGGGCGTGAAGCCCGGCGATGCCGTTGCGTATTACGCGAGGGCCACGGACAACAACGGGCAGGCCGGTCCCCAGCGCACCACCAGCGACATGTACTTCGTGCGCGTGCGTCCGTTCGACAAGGACTTCAAGCCTGCCACATCCATGGGCGGCGGGGGCGGCGGCGGGGGCGGCGGCGTGGACCAGGTCGGCGGCCTGTCGCAGCAGCAGCGCCAGGTCGTGTCGGGCACCTTCAACGTGCAGCGCGACCGCGCGGCACTGGGGCCGGCCAGGGTCCGTGAGGGGCTGACGGTGCTCACGCTGTCGCAGAGCCGCGTGCGCGAGCAGGTGGAAGGGCTGGTGACCCGCATGACGAGCCAGCTGGCCGTCCGCGACCCGGCCTTCGGCACGATTGTCGAGCTGCTGCCGCAGGCGGCGGCGGCCATGGCGCAGGCCGAGCAGCAGTTGCAGGCCCAGAGCGCCGAGCGGGCGCTGCCGCACGAGCAGCGGGCGCTGCAGCTGCTCCAGCAGGCCGAGGAGGAGTTCGAGCTGCAGGTGCAGACGCGCCAGAACAGCGGCGGAGGCGGGGGGGGCAACAGCGGCACGATGGCCGACGACCTCAGCGATCTGTTCAAGATGGAACTCGACAAGATGGCCAGCCAGTACGAAACGAGCCAGCGGGCCATGCAGCAGCAGGGTGATGCGCGCGTCGACGAACTGGCCGAGCGCCTGAAGGCCCTGGCGAAGCGGCAGGAGCAGGAACTCGAGCGTCAGCGCCGGATGGCGGCGGGCCAGGGCCCCCGGGTGAATGGGGGCGATCTGCAGCGCGCGCTGGCCGAGCAGGCCGAGGAGGCGGCGCGGCAGCTCGAGCGCCTGTCGCGCGAGCAGTCACGCGAAGACCTGGCCGAGTCGGCCCGGCAGATGCGTGACGCGGCCCAGGCCATGCGGCGGGCGGCCAACGGCGGCGCGGCCGGGCAGGGCCAGGCGGGCCGTGCGGCGCAGCGGCTGCGAGAGGCCCAGCAGCAGCTGCAGCGGGCGCAGGGTGATCGCAATGGACGTGACCTGCGCGAGGCCATGCGGCAGGCCGACGAGATTGCCGCCGAACAGGCTGCCATCGCCGAGGACGTCAACGATCTGCCCAATGCCGGCGCCGACCGGCTGGGGCGCGCGCAGCTGGTCGGGCAGCGCAAAGACGCGCTCGAGCAGAGTCTGGCGCGGCTCGAGCAGGAACTCGATCGCCTCACGAACGAGACCGCCCGCGATGCCCGCGCCGTCTCGCGCGAACTGGCCGAGGCGGCCAACAGCCTCCGGCAGAACCAGGTGCGCGACAAGATCCGCTATGCGAAGCGCGCCGCGCAGGGCGGTGCGCGGGAGGATTTCATGCGCAATCTCGAAGCGCAAATCGGTGTGAACATCGACGAGATGCGCGAACGCCTCGGGGCGGCATCCGATGCATCCCAGCAGCTGCAGGGCACGCGCGGCCCCGATGCGCTCGAGCGCACGCGCGACCTGACGAGGCGGGCCGACTCGATGAGCCGGCGCCTCGACGAGCGCGCCCGGCAGCAGGCCCGCGGTGGCCAGGGCGACGGCCGGCAGGGACCCGCCGAGCGTGGCGATGCCCGGGGTGAGGATGGGATACGCGGGCGCGAGCGGAGTGCGCAGGCTGGCCAGCAGGGCCAGGGTGGTCAGCAGCGCCAGAACTCGCAGGGCGGCCAGCAGGGCCAGGCGGGGCAGTCTGGCGAGGGCGGCCGCGCCCGTGGTGATGCTGGTGGCGAGCGCGGAGGCCGCGGAGGCGCGCTCGACGGCGGTGGCGACGGGTGGCGCGAGCCCGGCGACTACTGGACGGGCGACGACATCCGGCAGTTCCGCGGCGAGGTACAGCAGTGGATGGGTGAGGCGCGCGCCCTGCGCGAGCAGCTGCGTGAGCAGGGCGTGGATGCGCGCGAGCTCGAGGACATCATGCGGCGCATGCGTGAGCTTGATGCCGAGCGCACCTACCGCGACGTCGAGGCGCTCAACCGGCTGCAGACGTTCGTGGCCGAACGCATGAAGCGGTTCGAGTACACGCTGCGGGAGCGCACGGCCGTGGCCGACGGGCAGACGCTGCTGACGCCCGGCGAGACGGTGCCCGCCGAGTATCGGACGATGGTCGAGGAATACTTCCGCACCCTGTCTCGCCCGAGGGCCCCGCAATGAGGCGCGCGTGGCTGCTGCTGGTGCTGGTGGTGGCGCTATCGGTCTCTGTGGCCGAGGCGCAGCGGGGACGCGGGTTCGGCCGGTTCGGCGGGGAGGCCGGTGTGCCGCCGCGATTCCCGACCGAGGCTGACCAGGACGGCGGGTTCCACTTCTGCCGGCTCATGTATCGCACCGTGCGCTCCCAGCCGCGCGGCATGGGCTGGGGCACCGACTATCCCTTCGCCGACATCAACTTCTCCCAGCGGCTCTCGGAGATGACGAGGGCGACCGTGTCCCGGGCAGATGCCGGTCCATCGCATCTCGTGGTGCGACCGACGGACGAGTGGCTGTCGCTGTGCCCCTTCGTGATGGCGTCGGATCCGGGCACCGCCGGGTTCACCGACGAAGACGCGGCGGCCCTGCGGGCCTACCTGCTCAAGGGGGGCTTCCTGTGGGCTGACGATTACTGGGGACCCTACGCCTGGGACGACTTCGCCCGTGAACTGGCCAAGGTGCTGCCGCCGGGGCAGTATCCCATCCGCGACCTGGCGGCCGACCACCCGCTCTTCCGTGCGCTGTTCCAGGTGCCTGAGATTCCGCAGGTCCCGGCCTGGCAGTTCTGGCGCCAGACCGGCGGCGACACCTCCGAACTGGGACGGCTGTCGCAGCAGGCGCATGCGGCGGCCATCAGTGACGCCCAGGGGCGGATTATGGTGCTGCTGACGCACAACACGGACATCGCCGATTCCTGGGAACGTGAGGGGGAGGATGCCGAGTACTTCCGGCTCTTCTCCCCGAAGGGCTACGCCCTTGGGATGAACGTCGCGGTCTACGCGATGTCGCACTAGTGCCGGATGCGCAGGTCGCCCGGCAGCGGGTGCTGGTCCATGGCCGCCCGCAGGTCGAGCAGCTCGATGAGCGCACGGCACCGGGCCAGCGGGCCCGGCTGCTCGAGCAGCGCCTGGCGCTCGAGGGGCTCGAAGTCGAGATACTGCGCTAGCGCGTTAATCACGTCGACGTCAGGCATCGAGTGCGGCAGCAGCGACTCGGCGCGCGCCCGGGCAAACAGCGGCTCAAGCCGGTGCTCGAGCTCGGTGCGGGCCTGAGACAGCGCGTCGATGTCGGCCTCGGGCACCGCCTCTTCAAGGGCTTCCATCTGCACCGTGCGATACAGCAGCTGCGCATTCGAGGCCAGTTCGCGGACGATGCGGAACTTGTGCGTACCGCGCAGCACCATATTGAAGCGTCCGTCGGCGAGCCGCTCGACATGCGAGATGACCCCGACGCAGCCGGTCTGGAAGACCGGCGGGTGATCGGGATGCCCCGGGGCATCGGTGCCGCGCAGCAGTGTCATGCCGATCAGGCGGTCACTCGACAGGGCGTCGGTCACCATCTGGCGGTATCTTGGCTCGAAGATGTGCAGGGGCAGGAAGACGTTGGGAAACAGCACCACCGACGGCAGCGGAAAAATCGGAATGATTGCGTCGCGCATCGCCATGGCCGGTGGCCTCCCTTCGCTATTATGACGCTGTGCCCATGATTTCGCCCTCGCCTGCGGCGGTCTTCGAGGCGACGCAGCCCCTGGTGTTCGCACACCGCGGGGGCGCGGCGCTTCGCCCCGAGAACACGCGGCTCGCGGTGGCGCACGGCCTGGCGCTCGGAGCGGACGGCATCGAAATCGACGTGCACCTGTCGCGCGACGGCATTCCGGTCGTCATCCACGACCCGACGCTCGACCGCACGACCAGCGGCTCGGGGCCGGTGTCGGCCCTGACCGCGGCCGAATTGGCTGGCCTGGATGCCGCCTGGCACTTCCAGCCGTCGCTGGGCCATCCGTTCCGCGGCCAGGGACACGGCGTGCCCACACTGGCCGAGGTGCTGGCACTCTGTCACGGCACGCGGGTCATCATCGAGATGAAGTTCGGCACCACGGCCCTGGCCGAGGCCGTGGTGCACCTGGTCCGGGCGGCCGGCCTGGCCGACCGGGTGTGCATCGGAGCATTCCACCAGGTGCCGCTGGATGTCGTCCGCCGGCTGGCCCCGGAGCTGACGACCAGCGCCTCGCGGGACGAGGCGGCGGCCACGTGGCGCTGCTCGTGGGTCCGCTGGCCGTTCCGCCGCTCGTTGCCATTCGCGGCCTACCAGGTGCCGCTGCGGCGCGGCCGCTTCCGGGTGGTGACGCCGGCGTTTGTGACGCAGGTACACCGCAGCGGGCAGTGGCTTCAGTGCTGGGTGGTCGATGACCCGGATGAGGCGCGCACGCTGCTCGACTGGGGCGTCGACGGGCTGGTGACCGACCGGCCCGACCTGATGGTGCCGCTGCGCGACGCCTGGGTGGGCCGCGGCACACCGCCCGCCTCCCGTCGGCGGCCCTCAGGCACGGCCTGACATCGTCCGAGGGACGGGCAGCGGGCATCCCGGGCGCCCGGCCGGGGCCGGGCGCCTCAGGGTGATGGCCGCCAGGGCAGACCTGGTCGGTCTGGCCGGGTCATCGTGTGCAGTGCTGTTCCCCGCCCCAGCCCGATGGCACAGTCTGGCCCGTTCGCGGCTACAATCTAAGAGCTTGTAACAGGGACAAACAGGGAAGGTTTTACACGGTATGAAGAATCCCGACGGTTCGGATGTGACGCAGCTGGAAGCGATTGAAACGCGTGAGTGGCTGGATTCGCTCGACGATGTGCTTCGCCACGGAGGGTCGGCCCGGGTGGGCCGCCTGCTGAGAGACCTCGGCATCCAGGCGCAGCGGGCCGGCGTCAAGCTGCCGTTCTCCGCCAACACCCCCTACATCAACACCATCCACCCCTCCGAGGAAGTGCCCTATCCGGGCAGCCGCGAGATCGAGCGCCGCATCAAGAGCCTGGTCCGCTGGAACGCGATGGCCATGGTCGTGCGCGCCAACAAGGTGGAAGACGGCATCGGCGGTCACATCTCGACCTTCGCCTCGTCGGCGACGCTGTATGAGGTGGGCTACAACCACTTCTTCCGCGGTCGCGATGACGGCAACGGGGGAGACGTGGTGTTCTTCCAGGGCCACGGCTCGCCCGGCATGTATTCGCGGGCGTTTCTCGAAGGGCGTCTGACCACGCAGCACCTCGAGAACTTCCGCCGCGAACTGAAGCCCGGCGGCGGACTGTCGTCCTACCCGCATCCGTGGCTGATGCCCGATTTCTGGGAGTTCCCGACGGTATCGATGGGCCTGGGGCCCATCATGGCCATCTACCAGGCGCGCTTCAACCGCTACCTCGAGGACCGCGGCCTCAAGCCGAAGACCGACGCGAAGGTGTGGGCGTTCCTGGGCGACGGCGAAACCGACGAGCCCGAGTCGCTCGGTGCCATCACGCTGGCGTCGCGCGAGAAGCTCGACAACCTCATCTTCGTCATCAACTGCAACCTGCAGCGCCTCGACGGCCCGGTGCGCGGGAACGGACAGATCATCCAGGAGCTGGAGGCCGTGTTCCGCGGCGCCGGCTGGAACGTCATCAAGTGCATCTGGGGCCCCGAGTGGGATGCGCTGCTCGAGAAGGACACCGACGGCCTGCTGGTCAAGCGCATGGGCGAGGTGGTCGACGGCGAGTACCAGAAGATGGCCGTCGAGTCAGGCGACTATGTGCGCAAGCACTTCTGGGGCACCGATCCGCGCCTGCTGAAGATGGTCGAGCACCTGTCGGACGAGCAGCTCAAGCGGCTGACGCTGGGCGGGCATGACCCCGGCAAGGTGTTCAATGCGTTCCGCCAGGCGACGCACTCGCCGAACGGCATGCCGAGCGTGGTGCTGGCCCGGACGATCAAGGGCTACGGGATGGGCGAGTCGGGTGAGGGCAAGAACATCACCCACCAGCAGAAGAAGCTCAACGAGGACGAAGTCAAGACGTTCCGCACGCGGTTCGGCATCCCGATTTCCGACGAGGACGTGGCGAAGATGCCGTTCTACCGTCCGTCGGACGACTCGCCGGAGATGCGCTACCTGCTCGAGCGCCGCAAGGCGCTGCACGGGCCGGTGCCGAAGCGCCGCCGGCAGGAGGCGCCGCTGCGACTCGAGTTCGGCGACACGTTCGACGAGTTCCACAGCGGCACCGAGAACCGCAAGGCCTCGACGACGATGGTGTTCGTGCGCATGCTGTCGAAGCTGCTGCGCGACGAGCACATCGGCAAGCTGGTCGTGCCGATTGTGCCCGATGAGGCCCGCACGTTCGGCATGGAGGCGCTGTTCCGTCAGGTGGGCATCTACGCGCACGAGGGGCAGAAGTACGAGCCGGTCGACCGCGACACGCTGCTCTACTACAAGGAGGCCTCGGACGGCCAGATCCTCGAGGAAGGTATCAACGAGGCCGGGTCGGTGTCGTCGTTCATTGCCGCCGGCACGGCCTACGCCACGCACGGCATCCCGACGATTCCGTTCTTCATCTACTACTCGATGTTCGGCTTCCAGCGTATCGGCGACCTGATCTGGGCCGGCGCCGACATGCGCATGAAGGGCTTCCTGCTCGGCGGCACCTCGGGCCGCACCACGCTGAACGGCGAGGGGCTGCAGCACGAGGACGGCCAGAGCCATGTGCTGGCGCTGCCGGTGCCCAACTGCCAGTCGTATGATCCGGCGTTCGCCTACGAGCTGGCGGTCATCATCGAGGATGGCATCCGGCGCATGTATGTCGACCGCGAGGACATCTTCTACTACCTCACGGTGATGAACGAGCAGTACGAGCATCCCCCGATGCCGAAGGACGCGCGCGAGGGCATCCTGAAGGGGCTCTACGTCTGCAAGCCGACGTCGCTGCCCAAGGCCAAGCTGCGGGCGCAGCTGTTCGGCAGCGGCACGATTCTGACCGAAGCCCTGAAGGCCCAGCAGATCCTCGAGGAGCAGTACAAGGTGGGTGCCGACGTGTGGAGCGTGACGAGCTACGTCAACCTCTACCGCGACGGCAACGCTGCCGAGCGGTGGAACCGCCTGCACCCGGCCGACAAGCCGAAGGTGCCGTATGTGACGCAGGTCACCAAGGACGCCCCGGGCGTCTTCGTGGCCGCATCCGACTACCTCAAGGTGCTGCCGCAGTCGATTGACCAGTGGCTGCCGAAGAAGCTGCACTCGCTCGGCACCGACGGGTTCGGCCGCAGCGACTCGCGGGCGGCGCTGCGCGACTTCTTCGAGGTCGATGCCCGGTTCATTGTCCTGTCGACGCTGTATGCGCTGATGCAGGAGAAGCAGATCGAACCAGCCGTGGTCGCCAAGGCGATTACTGACCTCGGCATCAATCCCGAGAAGCCGAATCCGGCGATCAGCTAAGGGGACGTCGACACGTGGCCGATTTCATTCTTCCGAATCTGGGCGATGGCGTTGCGCAGGGCGACGTCCTGAAGGTGCTGGTCAAGGTGGGGGACACCCTCAAGGTCGACCAGCCGGTGCTTGAGCTCGAAACCGACAAGGCGACGATCGAGGTGCCCTCGAACATCGCCGGCGTGGTCAAGGACGTGCGGACGAAGGCCGGTGACAAGGTCAAGCCCGGCCAGGTCGTGCTTGTGGTCGACCAGGGGGTGGCCGGTGCGCCGCCGCAGGTCGAGCCGCCCGCCGCCGCCCCCGCGCCGGCTCCCGCTGTGGTGCCAGATCCGCCGCCGGCCCCGGCCGTGGCGGCTCCTGCTCCCGCGCCCGCCCCGGTCGCCGCAGCTCCTGCGGCGGTCGTGGCCGCGCCGGTGGCCGTGGCCCCGGCCGCGCCGCTGCAGTCGGCCGCCTACCCCTCCGGCCCGGCGGCGCCCTCGGTGCGGCGCCTGGCCCGCGAAATTGGCGTCGACATTACGCGTGTGCAGGGCACCGGCCCCAGTGGCCGCATCTCGCTCGATGACGTAAAGGCGTTTGCCAAGGCGGCACTGTCCGGCAGTGGCGGCGCCGTGGTGGCCGCCGCAGGCGTGCCGCTGCAGCAGCGGGCCCTGCCCGACTTCTCGAAGTTCGGCGAAATCGAGCGCAAGCCGATGAGCGGCGTGCGCCGCAAGACGGCCGAGCACCTCACCTATGCGTGGAACACCATTCCGCACGTCACGCAGTTCGACAAGGCCGACATCACCGACCTCGAGAAGGTGCGCCAGAAGTACCGCTCGGAAGTCGAGAAGCTCGGCGGCAACCTCACCGTGACGGCGGTCACCGCGAAGGTGCTGGCAACGGCCCTGCGCAAGTTCCCGCAGTTCAACGCCTCGGTCGACCCAGTCACCGAGAGCATCGTCTACAAGAAGTTTGTGAACATCGGCATCGCCGTCGACACCGACTTCGGTCTGCTGGTGCCGGTCATCCGTAATGCGGACCAGAAGAACCTGGGCCAGCTGTCGGTGGAAATCAGCCAGATGGCCGACAAGGCCAAGGCGCGCAAGCTGACGCTCGACGAGATGTCGGGCGGCTCGATGTCCATCACCAACCTCGGCGGCATCGGCGGCACCGGCTTCACGCCCATCGTGAACTGGCCCGAGGTCGCCATCCTCGGCATCTCGCGCGGCGTGTTCGAGCCCAAGTGGAACGGGTCGACGTTCGAGCCGCGGCAGATGCTGCCGCTGTCGCTCAGCTACGATCACCGGCTGATTGACGGGGCCGATGCCATGCGGTTCCTGCGGTGGGTGGCCGACGCCCTCGAAGAGCCGTTTGCCCTGGCGCTGCGAGGATAACCGGCCATGGCAACCCGCATTGCAGTGGTGGGCTCAGGCCCCGGTGGCTACACGGCCGCGTTCTACGCGGCCGATCTCGGCATGGATGTCACGCTTATCGGCGAGGAGCCCAACCCCGGAGGCGTCTGCCTCTACAAGGGCTGCATTCCGTCGAAGGCGCTGCTCCATGTCGCCAAGGTGATTGACGAAGCGCAGCACGCCTCGCACTGGGGCGTCAGCTTCAGCGCGCCAACGGTTGACGTCGACAAGCTGCGCGCCTACAAGGACCGCGTCGTCGAGAAGCTGACGGGCGGCACCGGCCAGGTGGCCAAGCTCCGCAAGGTGCACTTCCTCCAGGGCCGCGCGTCGATCACGTCGCCGACAAGCTTGCTGGTGAAGAAGGCCGCGGGCGGCGAGGAGGCCGTGACCGTCGACTACATCGTGCTGGCGACCGGCTCGCACCCGACGCGCATTCCGTCGCTGTCGATCGACTCGCCGCGCGTGCTCGACTCGACCAGCGCGCTCGAGCTGCCCGAGATTCCCAAGACGATGCTCGTCATCGGCGGCGGCTACATCGGCCTCGAGCTCGGGTCGGTCTATGCGGCCCTCGGCACGAAGGTGTCGGTCGTCGAGATGACCCCGGGCCTGCTGCCCGGCGCCGACCGCGACCTGGTGCGCGTGCTCAACCAGCGCGCCGAGAAGGTGTTCGAGAAGATCTACCTGTCGACCCGCGTCACCGGCATGTCCGAGGTGAAGAGCAAGAAGGGCGCGACAGGCGTCTCGGTGTCGTTCGAGGGCGAGGGCGCCCCGGCGCAGCAGACGTTCGACTATGTGCTGGTGGCCATCGGGCGCCGGCCCAACGCCAGCATCGACGGCCTGTCGTCGACGCGCGTCAAGGTCGACGCCAAGGGCTTCATCGAGACCGACGGCCAGCGGCGCACGCACGAACCGACGGTGTTTGCCATCGGCGATGTTGCCGGCGAGCCCATGCTGGCGCACAAGGCGTCGCACGAGGGGCGCGTGGCCATCGAGGCCATCGCGGGTCATAAGGCGGTGTTCGAGCCGGCTGCCATTCCGGCCGTCGTCTTCACCGATCCGGAAATCGCGTGGGCCGGCATCACCGAGGCCGATGCCGAACGGCAGGGACTCACGGTCGAGGTGGCGCGCTTCCCCTGGGGCGCCTCGGGCCGTGCCATTGCCATCGACCGCGTCGACGGCATGACCAAGCTCATCATCGATCCGAAGACCGAACGCATCCTGGGCGTCGGCATCGTCGGATCGGGAGCCGGCGAGCTGATCTCGGAGGGTGTGCTGGCGATCGAGATGGGCGCGACGGCGTCAGACGTGAAGCTGACGATTCACCCGCATCCCACGCTGGGTGAAACCGTGATGGAGGCTGCCGAGCAGTTCTTCGGGCACGCCACGCACGTCTACAAGCCGAAGAAGCGCTAGTGTCTGGGGGCGCGCTGCCGCGCGGGTGTCCTACACCCGCGCGGTGGCGTGCGCCTCGTAGGCGTCGGCCTGCTCGTGCGCGTGATACGAGCTGCGGACCAGCGGTCCGGCTTCCACGTGCACAAACCCCATCGACAGCGCCTCGCGCTTGAGGTCGGCAAACTCGTCCGGGTGGTAGTACCGCGTCATGACCGCATGGTCGGCTGACGGTCGCAGGTACTGGCCGATGGTGAGAATCGATACGCCCACCCGCCGCAGATCGGCAAACACCTCGAGCAGTTCGTGGCGCTCCTCGCCGAGCCCGACCATCAGCCCGGTCTTGGTGGGAATGGCCGGAGCGTACGTGCGCGACCGATCGAGCAGCTCGAGCGTGCGCGGGTACTTCCCCCCGGAACGCGCCATCCGGTAGAGGCGCGGCACGGTCTCGGTGTTGTGGTTGAGCACGTCGGGCCGCGCGTCGAGCACGGTCTGCAGGGGCCCTTCTTCGCCCTTGAAGTCGGGGATGAGGACCTCGACGCGGGTGTCGGGCATGCGCCGGCGGATGGCACGGATGGTCTCGGCAAAGATGCCTGACCCGCCGTCCTTGAGGTCGTCGCGGTCAACGGAGGTGATGACCGCGTAGCTCAGTCCCATCTTCTCGACTGCCTCGGCGACACGCTCGGGCTCGTGGATGTCGAGGGCCTGCGGCTTGCCGTGCGCCACGGCGCAGTAGGCGCAGGCGCGTGTGCAGATGTCCCCGAGAATCATGAACGTGGCCGTGCCGTGGTGCCAGCACTCGCCGATGTTGGGGCAGCGGGCATCCTCGCAGACCGTGTTCAGCTTGAGGTCGCGCATGATGCTGCGCAGGCGGAGGTAGTTTTCCGAACCCGGCGCCCTGACCTTCAGCCACTCGGGCTTCGGTTCGCGGGGCCTGATGAACTGCAGCGGCGCTTCCACCATGGTCCCCTCAGTATACTTTGGCGCACGCAGGGAGGTTCCGATGGCGCAGCTGAGTCTGACATGGCTGGGGCACTCGTCGTTCGTGATGACGACGCCCGGCGGGGTGACGGTCGTGTTTGATCCGTGGTTCACCGGCAATCCCAGCTTTCCCCAGGGGCGCGAGCCGAAGGCGGCTGACCTGGTGCTGGTCTCGCATGGCCACAGTGACCACATCACCGATGCGGCCGCCGTGGCCGCGTCGACCGGTGCCACGGTGGTGGGGATGTGGGAGGTGGTGTCGTGGCTCGGGACCAAGGGGGTCTCGAGGGTCGAGCCGATGAACAAGGGTGGCAGCATCCACACGCATGGCCTGCGCCTGTCGATGGTCGAGGCCGTGCACAGCAGCAGCATCGATGAGAACGGGCTGGTGGGCCTGGGCGATGCCGCGGGATTCATGGTGACGGTGGAAGACGGCCGCACCCTCTACTTCGCCGGCGACACCGCGCTCTTTGGCGACATGAAGCTGCTGGGCGAGCTCTATCGCCCCGAGGTGGCGTGCCTGCCCATCGGCGACCGCTTCACGATGGGACCCGAGCACGCCGCCATGGCGGCCCGGTGGCTGGGCGCGCGGCACGTGGTGCCGATGCATTACGGCACCTTCCCCCTGCTGACGGGAACGCCCAAGGCCCTGCAGCAGCACCTGGCCGGCAGCGGCGTGACGATGCACGCGTGCCAGCCGGGAGGGAGGCTGACATTCTGAGCCGTGTGTCTCGGGCACGCCGCGACGGCGTCCGGGCCGACGCCGGCCGGAGCGGAGCCGTCAGCGGGCTGCCGATGGGCGGCGTTCTTGACAGGGCCGACACCCGGCGACGATGATCGTCTGGTGTGCGGGCACCCGGGTGCCATGCACCCGGCACCCGAACGCGCTGGACCAGCGTCTTTGAGAGAGGTGCTTCAGGAGGACTGATTCGTGGCGTATATCATTTGCGAACCCTGCATCGGAACCAAGGACACGGCTTGTGTTGATGTGTGTCCGGTCGACTGCATCCACCCGCGCAAGGACGAGGGGGATTTCGAGGGCGCCACTCAGCTATACATCCACCCTGACGAGTGCATTGACTGCGGTGCGTGCGTACCGGCCTGCCCGGTCGAGGCCATCTACGCCCTCGACGAAGTGCCGGACAAGTGGAAGAACTTCATCGACGTGAACGCCGACCACTTCCGGAAGTAAGCTTCCGGCAGATGTGGCCTCCCGGGGTGTACCCCCGGGAGAGGGCTGCGCGTCCTAGGGGGTGCCATGCGACTCCGTTCCCGTCTGCCGATGACGCTGCTGCTGGTGGCGATCGGGCTGTCGACTGCGGTGCTTGGGCGCCAGCCGGGCGCCGACGGCGCGGTCCAGTTGCAGCTCGCCGCGCTGCTGTTCGATGAAACGCGCTATGCCGAGGCCCTCGAGGCCTATCGCCGGGCGGCGCGTTCCACTGATTCCTCTGTCTCCATTCCAGCCCGCGTGGGCGTGGTCATTTCGGCCCTGCGCATCGGCGAGTTCGTCGAGGCGCAGCGCGAGGCCGCCTCGCTGAAGCAGGCGGCACCGCGCAACCCCGATGTCATGACGGTGCACGCCGACGCCCTCTGGGCGGCCGGGTCGTTTGACGAGGCCGAGACCGAGTATCGCGAAGCCCTGGCGCTGCAGCCGGGCATGTCGCGTGCCCTGCACGGCCTGGCGCGGGCGCAGGCGTCGCACAACGATCTCGACGCGGCCATGAACACGGCCCAGGCCGCGCTCAAGGCTGCGCCGCGCGATGCCGAAATGCATCACACCGTCGGCAGCATCTTTGAACGGATGCGCCGCTACGAGCAGGCAGCGGCTGCCTACACCAATTACATCAACCTGCTGCCGAACAAGGATCGCAGCGAGAAGGCCGCGTGGTCACGGGCTCAGGTGCGCTTCCTGCGGTCATTCGGCGAACGTGAGCCGCTGGCTCTGGGCGACCGTGTCGCCGACCAGCTGCATACGGTCGACTTCAAGGTGGTTGACGACAAGGTGCTGGTCAGCGCCAAGGTGAACGGCGGGCGCGCGCAAGACTTTGTGCTCGACACCGGGTCAGAGCAGACCACGGTGTCACGCCGCACTGCCTCGTCTTCCGGGGTGCGTCCCATCACCTACACGCTCAGTGCCGGCGTCGGCGAGGTCGGGTTGCGTGGCCTCCAGCTGGGACGCCTCGACACCTTCGAGATTGGCACGCTCAAGCTGAGCAACGTGCCTGTGATGATCAAGGCGCCCACCCTGCGCGGCCTGCCCAAGCGCGAGACCGAGAGCTTCTCTCCGATGGCCCTGGGGCTGTCGATGATCATCGACTACCGCACGCGCAAGCTGACCATGGGACGCCGCCTGCCTGTTGAGCCTGCCGAGATCCGGATGCCCATGCGGCACCACCGGCTGTCGCTGGTGCGCGGGCTGGTCAACGAAACGCACCCCACGTATTTCGTGGTCGACACGGGTGGCGAGGTCATCTCGATTTCCACCGCCACGGCCGAAGCGATCAACGCGCAGCCGCCGCGCCGCATCGGCCTGCGGGTGTACGGCACCTCGGGATGGGATCGCGACGCGTTCCTGCTGCCGGGCCAGCGCCTGCGGTTTGCCGATGCCATCGACTACAGGAACTTTGCGGTGGTGGTGCTGAACCTCAGGGCCCCCAGCGTGCTGCTGGGGTTCGAGGTGGGCGGCATCGTGGGCCACCGGTTCCTGAGTCCCTACCGTGTGGCCATGGATCTGGATCGCAGCGAACTGCGCATGACGCGCGGCGGCGCACCGGCCGCGGCCGTCAATCCGTAGAAGCCGCAGGTAGCGTACCCCGGGGGCCTGCCTCCCGCCCCTGAAGCCAGGCGCGTGGCGTGCCGTCCCCGGCATGCCACGCGAGACTGACCCAGTTTAGAAGTCGAAGCCCACCCAGAGCTGGAAGCGTGACCGGCGGAACTCGCGGCTGCCGCCGATGGCGGCATACGCCACATCTTCCCACTGTGGATTCATGAGCGTGCGGAACGTCCAGTCGAAGTGCACCGGGAAGCCCAGCGCAAAGCTCATCAGGCCGAAACCGTATGAACCGCGGCCGTCCTTGAGGCGGAAGCCAGAGACCGGCACGGCGGGACCGTAAATGGGCTGACCGAGGTTGTTGTAGCCGATCACGGGCGTCTCCAGCGTGGTGTCGCGCGTGAACACCTGGAAGGGCTGCCCGGCCGTGCGCCACCGGGCGGCGCCGAGATTGGCGAAGAACGTGGCGCGCACGCCCCCGAGGATGCCGATGGGCGTGGCCATCGCGTTGATGAGGGGCAGGCGGAGCTCGGCGTTCAGGAAGAAGGCATCCTGTCCGGCGAACTCGAGGTAGTTGTAGCCGCGCAGTTCGTTGTTGCCCCCATAAAACGTGAAGCCCGGGTTGCTGCCCCAGCTGGTGAACCCGCGCCCGCGGACGGCCAGCAGCGCGGTACCTGCCAGCCGGAAGTACTTGCGGAGGTCGACGTCGACGGTCTGGCGAGTGAGCGAGCTGCCGATCTTCGGGGCGATTTCGTACGCCACGCGCATGGTGCTACCGGTGAGCGGGCCGAACTCGCGGAAGATGGTCGTTTCCTGGATGAAGGCCGCCCCGATCGGGAACATGAAGCCGTTGTTGAAGAGCTGGCGACCGAACTGGGCTTCCTGATACTCCTGCGAATACTGCTGCAGACCCTGATCGGCAAAGCTTTCGCGGAAGTGGTTGACGCCGCCGTAGAGCTCGATGCGCCGGTAGCGATTGAAGGGGTAAATCGCGTAGGCGGTGCCGCCGTTCGTCGTGCGCGTGGCGACCGCCAGATCGCGGTCGATGATGCCGCTGTAGATCGGGTCGTAGAACACGTTGGACAACTGCCCGAAGAAGAACTGGGTCTGCGAGTAGCCCTGCGCGGCCAGGTTGAGCCGGCGCTCGAGATTGATCCACATGCCCTGAATCGTGCGGTATTGGGCCACGGACGAGGCAAACAGCGTGAACTGCTGGTCGCCGAGCACGTCGGTGAAGGCGATCTGCGTGCCGCCGAAGACGTCGCCGCCGCTGGTGATGCCGACGCCCACCGGCGGACGGCCCTCGAGGAACATCTTCTCGAAGCGCCCCTTCCGCTTGGCGTTGTCCTGCACGAAGCTGTGTGTGAGCGGGGCCTGGAAGTCGACCACCGGCCCTGGGGCCCCGAAGTCCTCGGAGGGCACCATCGTGATTTCGTTCTTCAGGTCGATGATGTGCAGGCCGTAGTCGCCCTTGAGGTAGGTCACGAACGCGACCCGCTGGTTGGCGGTGTCCTTGATGACGACGGGCGACAGGTTGCCGGCCAGCGTATCGGTGTACTGCTTCAGCTCGTTGGTGGTGAGGTTGAGCGTCCACAGGTTGAAGATCTGGCCGTTGCGGGCCACTTCCGGGTCGATGGCGTCGGCGGGATTGACGGCGGTCGACGAGAAGATCAGGGTGTTGCTGTCCCAGTACTGGGCGCCACCTTCATCGTGCGTGCCGAAGGTGATCTGCTGCGGGTTCGTGCCGTCGGCATTCATGCGGAACAGCTTGTCGTTTCCGCTGATGCGCACGAGGTAGACAATGTGGCGGCCGTCGGGCGACCAGGTGGGGGCGTAGTGCGGCAGCGGGTCCTTCGACAGAGGCTGAATCTCGCGTGACTCGAGGTCGACGACGTAGATGTTCGCGTCCGAACCTTCCATGGCCGAGAAGGCGATCTTCCTGCCGTCAGGCGAGAAGTCGGGCGACTCGGGGGCGTCGAGCTTCAGCGGGATGCGCACCACAATCTTCCGGGTGACGACGTCCTGCACGATCAGGGACCGGTCCTTCTCGGTGCGCACGAAGTAGGCGAGCCGGTCGCCCTGCGGCGCCCACGACATCCAGGGCACCGAGTTCCAGCGCCCTCCCGGTGTGGCCAGGTATTCGAAGCCCATGGCCTGGTCGAACCCGCGGGTGAGGTTGCGGACAATCGCGCCGTCCTTGGCCGAGAGCAGGACAATGTCGAGCTCGCGGTCGGCGCCATTGCCGGTCATGGCGGCGATGAGGTCACCGGAGGGGGAGGGCTCGATCGACAGCACGTTCGAGTAGAACGTCTTCCGCGGGTCCGGGGCGAGGTCGCGCCCGTAGTCGACCGGGCGTTCCTTGTCACGGAACGGCTTGAAGCGTTCCTTCATGTAGCGGTCGAACTGCTGGTCGAACTCGGTGGCATCCAGCTGGAACGCCTCCGAGTAGGCATCGTCGCTGCCGCCGATGACGCTGCGGCGCAGGGCGAAGACGTAGGCGCGCACGCCGTCCTTGCCCCAGCGCGATTCCATGAACTCGAAGGCGGCGTGGCCAAGGTTGTAGATGAGCCGGGGGTTGTTGAAGCCCCCGTAATCCTGCATCTCGCTCATCTTCGGGACGATGTCCGACACGGCGGCGTCGCGCACGGTCATCAGGTCGAGCGGACGCCAGTAGCCGGTCATGTAGTCGGCCATGCCCTCCATCACCCAGAGGGGCATGTTTCGCCGGATGAGGCCGGTGGGAATGATGTCGAACTGGAAGATATGGGTGAGTTCGTGGGTGACGAGCCGGTAGAGCAGGTCGGACGGCTCGTCGATGGGCATCAGGATGCGGCTGCGGCTGGGCTCGGCGAAGGCGCCGACGCCCTCCTGGGCGGCGCCCGGGATGACGTTCTGCTGCCAGAACTCGGCGCTCGTGGAGAAGAGAATGAGCGGCACCTTGAAGGCGAGGTCGTGCTTCAGCTCGGAACTGACGTGCTGGTAGGCGCTTTCGGCGTAGCCTGCAATACGCTCGAGGTGCGGCTCGACTTCGGGATAGTAGTAGAGCTCGAAGTGGTCCGTCTGGTAGATATGCCACTCGAATCGGTCGTAGCGGATGGCGTTTTTCCCGTAATAGGGAACCATCCCCATCTGGGCCTGGGCGGATGAGACGGCGGACAGAACTGCCAGCAGGGTCAGGATGATGAGCCGCATCGCTGTTACTCCTGTGTGCATCTTACTGTGACGACCAACGGGCGCGACATGACGAGACCCGGCGCTTCCCCGGGGCAGCAAGAACCGATCCGTGCGGCCTTGTCCTATACTTGAGACGCGTCACTGGGCGCAGACGCTTCTCTTTTATGCCGTTTGGTCGTTGGCGGTCGTCTCCGCCTCCTCCGGATGCCGATGGCTTCACGGCCGAGGCCCTTGACCATCTTGATGCCCTGTATGGCACGGCCCTGCGGTTGACGCGGCGGCCGGAGGATGCCCAGGACCTGGTGCAGGATACCTTTCTGAAGGCCTTCCGCGCGCGGGCACGGTTTGCCCCGGGCACCAACCTGAGGGCCTGGCTCTACACCATCCTGCACAACACCTGGCGCAATCGGCGGCGTGACCAGAGCCGCTCGCGGGTGGAAGCCGACTCGGATGTCGTGGACCTGGCCGCCGAACGGGGGGACACGGGTGGGCCTCCGTCGCTGACACCCGAGGACCTCCTGCTGAAGGATGTCATGAGCGAGGACCTGCGCGCCGCCCTGGAGGGGCTGCCCGAGGCCTTCCGCGAGGTGGTCTGGTTGCGAGACGTGGACGACCTGAGCTATCAAGATATCTCGACCGTGCTGTCGGTGCCGATGGGCACGGTCATGTCGAGGCTGGCCCGGGGCCGGCGGCAGCTGCACGCCGGCGTGCTGGCGGCCCGCCGTGCAACCCCGCGCTGAATTCGGCGTCGTATGAGGGTAGTGAACCGCATGCACATGATTTCTGGATGCGAACGATTCGAGATGCAGGTCACCAGGACGGCCGAGCACGCCGAGGGGGTGGCCACCGACCCGGCTCTCGAGGCTCACCTGGCGACATGCCCGCTGTGTCAGGAGGCCCTGACGGCGCAGCGGGCCGTCCGGGCGCAGCTCTCGGTGCACCGCCAGGCGCTACAGCCCTCCGTCCCTCCCGGCATCCGCACCCGTATGGCCGCCAAGCTGGCCGGCGAGGCCCATGCCGAGGCCACGGCCCCTGCCTGGGGCCTGCGCTGGTCGCCACTGGTCGCGGCCGCCGCTCTCGTGCTGGTGGTGACGGTGGGCCTGCTGCCCGTCGTGACGGGGCAGTCCTCCGTGGTCCTGGCCGCCCAACTGGCGCTCGACCACGTCAAGTGCTTCTTCATCGATGGCGACCTGCACGCCGAGCCCGTGAGCGCGGCCGAGGCGGAATCGACGATGCGCCGGCAGCACGGCTGGTCAGTACCCGTCTCCGAGACGGGTGGCGTGGCGGACAGCCGTCTGGTGTCGGTTCGCGAGTGTCTGTACGGCGAGGGCATGGCTGCGCACCTCCTGTATCGGGTGGGAGACTCGCCGGTGTCGCTGTTTGTGATGTCCGACGACCGCCACGCCGTCGCGCCGGTCTCGCTGCTGGCGGCCGACACAGTAGCGTGGCACCAGAACGGACACACGCACATGCTCGTGGGGCCCGCCGGGTCGCGCGCGACGCTCGACTCGATGGCCCGCCACCTGCAACTTGAGGCAAGATAGCGAGATGGACACTTCGACGCCGCCCGCTCAGTCCCCCGCTCCGCAGACATCGTCCACGATGCGGACCGTGGCCCTCATCGCCACGGTGATTGCGCTGCTGGCTGTCAGCATTCCCTTCATCTGGAATGCCGACGACCACTCCGAGGCCCCGGGGGCTGACGCCTCCGCGACGTCTCCCGCCGCTCCGGCCCTCGAGGCCCCCGCTCCGGCTGCCTCGCACGGCGAGGCCACCGATGACCCCAATGCCCCGACCTGCGATGCCGATGCAGTGCCGGCGCGTCTCGATTTCAGCATCAAGGACCTCGAGGGCAAGGACGTGCCGCTCAGCACTTACAAGGGCAAGGTCATCCTGCTCAACTTCTGGGCCACCTGGTGTGGACCGTGCAAGGCCGAGATCCCCGGCTTCGTCGAGCTGCAGGAAAAGTACAAGAAGGATCTTGTCGTCGTGGGCTATTCCGTCGATGACACGGCCGAAAAGGCCCGTCCGTTCATCGAGGAGTACAAGATGAACTACCCGGTGCTGCTCGGCCTTGGACGCGAGGATGTCCAGGATGCCTATGGTCCCATCTGGGGTATTCCCGCCTCGTTCCTGATTTCGAAGGACGGTAAGGTGTGCAAGCGCCACATGGGTATCGCCCCCAAAGAGACGTTCGAGCGGGAGATCCAGAAGCTGCTGTAGTAAGATCCCCAGGCGGATCATGCTGAAAGGTTTCACACGAGCGCACCTGTCATGCGGGTGCGCGCTCTCGTTTCGCGACGGCACCGATGAGGCCAGTCCCGTCACCGTCGTGCTCGAGGTGAAGGCCCCGGGCTGCACCAATCCCCGGCATGTGTCGGGTCTCGCACTCTACGACTACCGCGAGGCCCTGCGCCCCTCGACCCGCTTCGGCACCTTCGGGGAAGAGGAATTCGAAGAAGAAGGCTAACCGCACCGTGGTGAATGTGATGTCCACCATGGTGTTCTGGGGCGTGCAGCTCGCCTCGGTGCTCGTTCTGCTGGTGCCCTTCTCGTGGGGCCTTGTCGGCCTCTGGGCCGTCTCGCACTTCCTGAGGGCCATCGGACTCACTCTGTCCTTCCACCGGTTCTTCGCCCATCGCGCCTTCGAGATGTCCCGCGGCGCCCGGTTTTTCTGGGCGCTGGTCGGCACGGCGGCCATGCAGAAGGGACCGCTCTGGTGGGCCGGCAACCACATCGACCATCACAAGTACGCCGACCATGAGGGCGACCCGCACAGCCCGAAGCTGAGCGGCTTCTATCACGCCCATGTCGGCTGGTTTCTGCACGATGCCCGCTGGAAGCAGGTGCCGTCGACCAACCCGGTGATGCGCGATTTCGGTGCGGCCCCCGAGCTGCGGTTCCTCGACCACTACTACTGGGTGCCCCCGCTGGTGCTGGCCGTGGGACTCTACGCGCTCGGCGGCCTTCCGTGGCTGGCGTGGGGATTCCTCCTGCCCACCACAACGCTGGCTCACGCCACGTTTGCCATCAACACGGTGAACCACCTGTGGGGCACGCGGCGCTTCCAGACGAGGGATGACTCGACCAACAACCCGCTGACGGCGTTCTTCGCGGTGGGCGAGGGCTGGCACAACAACCACCACCGCTATCAGCGTGCGGCCCGCAACGGTTTCTACTGGTGGGAGTTCGACGTGACGTACTACGTCATCGTGTTGATGGGCTGGCTCGGGGTCGCCTGGAACATCCAGCCGGTGCCAGCCCGCATCTATGCCGAGGCCGAAGGCCACCGGGCACCACCCCTGGGAGCATCCGAGTAGTGCGAGCCCCGGCTCGGCGTGCTGCACCGAGCCGCCCGGGTTCCGGGCCGCGGTCCTGATTTCAGCCCGCCCTTCCCTGCACACCAACGCCGGCGTCGGCGCTGCGGTCCGCCTGTGTCACGGCGCGTCCGTGCGAGCCGACAGGGCCTGCACGATGCGGGCATGTTCCCGGGCATCGATGGGATAGCGTGCCGCGATCAGCAGGGCGGCGGCATAGCAGGCACACGGTACGGCGCAGTAGAGCAGCCTGATGGCCTGCACGGCCTCCGGTGACTGGGTGGCCGCGCCGCCTGTGTAGCCGGCCCAGCCGAGGAGCGGCAGGGCGACGCCGGCCCCGATGGCGGCCGAGGCCTTCATCACCACGCCCCACACGCCGAGCAGCAGGCCCTCGCGCCGGGCACCGCTGCGCAGGGCTTCGTAATCGAGGGTGTCGGCGAGCATCGAGGCGGGCAGCAGGAGGGTGGCCCCGAAGCCCAGGCCGCTCAGCACCGTGATGGCAGCAAACGCCGTGACGTCACCCGGCCCCAGCCCGAGGGCGCCGAGAAACACGCTCACCGAGAGTACGGTCGCGGCCAGGAAGGCGCGCAGCTTGCCCAGGCGTCGTGCGGTCCAGGTCCAGAGGGGGAGGCCGGCGAACCCGGCGACAAAGTAGAGGCCGAGCAGCGCATCGGTGGCACCGGGCGCCTTTAGCACCTGTTCCACGTAGAAGAAGAGGAGCGTGCCGGGCAGCGCACCGCCAAGCGAGGCCACGGCGTAGGCGAGCAGCAGCAGCCGATAGGGCCGGTTGCCGCGCCAGACCTCAGCCATGCCCCGGAGCGTGAGCCGTGGCGGCACGGTGGCTGGCACGGCGGGTTCCGGCACACGCCAGGCACACCACAGGGGCAGCACGGTCAGCAGGGCCGCATAGATGAGTCCCAGAGTACGGAAGGCCGCCGCCTCGTCGGGAGGCAGGCCCGCCGCGTCACGGGCTGCGCGCACGAGGGCCGGGGCGGCTGCTGCGACGAGCGTGCCCAGCATCCACAGGCCGTCGCGCACGGCGAACAGGGACGTGCGGCCGTGGTGCCCACCGGCCAGTTCGGCGCCGAGTGCCTGATAGGGAATCTGCACGACAGTCCACGCGAGGAACGCCAGCGTCATGCAGACGAGAAACCACGGCACAGCCGCATCGCCCGACGGCGGGCCAAACAGCGCGACGACGCTCAGGCCCAGCGGCACCGCACCCGCTGCGAGAAAGGGACGTCGTCGCCCCCATCGTGTCCGTGTGCGATCGCTTAGGGCGCCGACGAGCGGATCAGTCACGCCGTCGAAGACGCGGGTCAGCAGGATGGCCGTGCCCAGCGCTGCCAGGGGGGCGCCGGCCACGTCGGCGTAGAACTTCGGCAGGTGCACGAACACGGGCACGCCGAAAAGCGCCAGCGCGAAGGCTGGTGCTCCGTACTGCCACTGGAGCGCGCGAGGCAGCGGGCCTACGCCGTGGTGTTCCACATCACCAGCCGGTGGTAGAGCGGATAGGGCAGGACGCGCAGCAGCTTCAGGCTCCACGAGAAGGCGGCCGGAAAATGGATTTCGCGCGTGCGGCGTTCAAGGCCCCTGACGATGAGGCGGGCCGCGTCCGTGGCGTCGATGATGCCTGGCATGTGGAAGCGGTTGCGGTCGGTGAGTGGTGTGCGCACGAAGCCGGGGTTGATGACCGACACCGCAATGCCCTGGCGCTCGACGTCGAACCGCAGTGCGTCGAGCATGAGAATCGCGGCGGCCTTCGAGGCGCCGTACGCGGCGGCGGTCGGCAGCGCACGATAGCCGGCCACGGAGGCGACGCCAGCGATATGTCCGCGCCGGCGGGCCAGCATGTCGGGCAGCACGGCCTCGATGCCGTAGACGAGGCTCATGTAGTTGACGTCAATGAGCGTGCGGAAGTCGTCGGCGTTCCACGAGGCCGCGTGGACGGGGATGTGCGTGCCGGCGTTGAAGAGCGCGAGGTCGATGGCACCCCAGCGGGCGCGGACCTCTGCGGCGGCACGGTGGACAGCCTCGCGGTCAGTCACGTCCACCGGAAGTACGTGCAGCGGCGCCCCGGGGTGGCGCGCGGCCACGGCCTCGAGGACATCGGCGCGGCGTGCCGAGATGGTCAGCCGTGCGCCAGCAGCGAGCAGTGCGGGCACGAGCGCTTCGCCGATGCCCGAGCTGGCACCGGTCAGCCAGACGGCCTGCCCGTTCATCGACATGGGACGCTTCCGGGAGACGTGTGAATCGTCATGACGACGGCCTCGGGCGATTGCGGCGCAGCGCGGGGGAATTTCCGCTACACTCGCGGGGTTCTCTGGCTTTGACGTGAAAATCGCCACGATTGGTGCAGGTGTCTCGGGACTCACGGCAGCGGCGCTGCTGGCACGGGCCCACGACGTTACCCTCTACGAAGCCGAGTCGAGACTCGGCGGACATGCGCACACCCACGCCGTGGCACTGGGTGGCCGCACCTGGCCGGTCGACACCGGCTTCATGGTGTTCAACGATCGGACCTACCCGAACTTCATCCACCTGATGGACGACCTCGGCATCGAGAGCCGCGCCAGCGACATGTCGTTCAGCGTGCGCTGCCGGCGCTGCGGCCTCGAGCTGTCGAGCCGCGGCATCGATGGCCTGTTCGCGCAGCGTGCACGGCTGCTGAGCGCGCGGCACTGGCGGCTGCTGCGCGACATCTTCCGCTTCTTCGCGCTCGGCCGCGCGGCGCTGGCGCGCGGCGACGAATCGCGCACCCTCGGCGCCTTCCTCGACGAAGGAGACTTCGGCGACGACCTGGCCCGGCACTTCGTGCTGCCGATGGGGGGCGCCATCTGGTCGGCCTCCTCGTCAGACATGCGCGCGTTTCCCGCCGCCTCGTACCTTCGGTTCATGGAGAACCATGGACTGCTGGCCGCAGGCGGCCAGCCCACCTGGCGGACCATCGTCGGGGGCAGCCGCCGGTATGTCGACGCGCTGGCGGCGCGGCTGGGCGACGGGATTCGTGCTGGGCATCCCGTGGTGCGGGTGCGCCGCGATGATGCCGGCGTGGAGATCACGACGGCCGCGGGCACGACCGAGCGGTTTGACGCCGTGGTGATCGGCACGCACGCCGACCAGGCCCTGCAGCTGCTGGCTGACCCGAGCCAGGAGGAGCGCGATGCGCTGGGCGCGTTCCGCTACTCGCCGAACGACACCTGGCTGCATTCGGACGAGCGCTTCCTTCCCGGGGAACCCGATGCGCAGGCCTCGTGGAACTGCGACCTGCTCGACTGCCAGCAGCCCGACTCGCCGGTCTCGGTGACCTACGACCTCAACCGCCTGCAGGGCCACCGGCCCGGGCAGGCCCTGCTGTGCTCGCTCAACCCCCTGCAGGGCATCGAGGGGCCGGTGCATGCGCGCATGCACTACACGCATCCGATCCTCGACGGTCCGGCCATCGCCGCCCAGCCGCGCGTGGCGGCACTCAACGGGCAGCGGCGCACGTGGTACTGCGGCGCGCACCTGCGCTACGGCTTCCATGAAGACGGCGTGATGTCGGCCCTGGCCGTGGTGAAGGGGTGCGGTCTCGGTGCCTGACGCCTTCCGATCAGCGCTGATGACGGGGCAGGTCATGCACCACCGGCTGCAGCCGTGGGGCCACGGCTTCCGCTATCGCCTGGCCCTCTTCCGCCTCGACCTCGACGAGCTGCCCCGACTGTCTCGCGCGTTGCGCCTGCTGGGGGTGGAGCGTGCGCGTCCCCTGACGTATCGAGCCGCCGACCATCTGTCGACTGACGATGTGCGTGCGCGGGTGCGGACGGCGGGCGTGACGGCGCCCGTCACGCGGCTAGAGCTGGTGACCAGCCTCCGTATCTTCGGCTATGTCTTCAACCCGGTGAGCTTCTTCTTCTGTTACGGCACGGACGAGGCCCTGCTGGCCGTGGTGTGCGAGGTGAACAACACCTTCGGGCAGCGGCATGTGTATGTGCTCCCCGCTGACGAGGGACAGTCGGTGTGGCACGAGAAAAAGGTGTTCCACGTGTCGCCGTTCTTCAGCCTGGATGGCACCTACCGTTTTGAATTCCACGTGGGGCGCGAGCACCTGGAGGCGCGCATCGATCTGTATCGCGGGGGCGAGGCGCAGTTCGTGTCGCGGCTGTCGCTGGATCGGCGTCCGCTCACGGATGCCTCGCTGCTGCGGATGCTGGTGGGCTATCCGCTGCTGACCCTCAGGGTGATTGCGGCCATCCACTGGCAGGCCCTGCGCCTGTGGTGGAAGGGGGCCGTCTATCACCCCGTGCCTGCCTACGCCCCGGAAACTGCCCGACAGCACACGGAGTCTTAGCCACCATGTCCGAGGTCGACCTCTCCATTCGCCAGCCGGCGCTGCCGGCCACCACGCTGCCGCTGCTCGATCGCCTGATTGGCCCCGTGGCCAGGCGCCAGATGGTCGAGGCCCTGCGGCACTGGCAGGTCGGGCGCCTCACGGTGCACATGCCCGACGGCGAGGTGCTGCACGGCGGTGCCGCCGAGGCCACGCCGCACGTGACGCTGTGGATCGACAGCGACGCGTTCTTCACCAAATTCGCACTGCGCGGCGACATGGGGGCGGGCGAGGCCTACATGGATGGCGACTGGCGCACCGACGACCTGGCGGGGTTTGTCGGGCTGGTGCTGCGCAACCAGTCGGCACTGCCGCTCGAGTCGACGCTGACGCAGTGGCTCAACGCCGGCAACAACTGGCTGCACCGGCGCCGCGCCAACACGCGCGACGGCAGCCGCCGGAACATCGGCGCGCACTACGACCTCAGCAACGATCTGTTCCGGACGTTCCTTGACCCGTCGATGGCGTACTCGAGCGGTGTCTACCTGTCGGACACCGATACGCTCGAGCAGGCGCAGCAGCAGAAGTTCGAGCGCTGGTGCCAGACACTGGCGCTCTCGCCGGCGGATCACGTGCTCGAGATCGGATCGGGCTGGGGCGGGCTGGCGCTGCATGCGGCGCGCACGCGCGGCTGCCGTGTGACCGGCATCACGGTGTCGCGCGAGCAGCTGGCGCTGTCGACCGCGCGGGCACAGGCGGAAGGGCTCGACCACCTCGTCGAGTTCCGCTTCTGCGACTATCGCGACGTGCAGGGCTCGTTCAGCAAGGTCGTCTCCATCGAAATGATCGAGGCGGTGGGCGAGGAGTTCTGGCCGGGCTACTTCCGGAAGATCGATGAGGTGCTCGCCCCGGGCGGCCGCGCCGGCATCCAGGCCATCACGATGGTCGATGCGCGCTTCGAGGCCTACCGGCGCCAGTGCGACTGGATCCAGAAGTACATCTTTCCCGGCGGCATGCTGCCGTCGATTGGCGCGATGGTCGACGTGACGGCGCGCGAGACGCGGCTCGGCCTGGTGGGGCTTGACGACCGTCCCATCGACTATGCCAACACGCTGCGCGACTGGCGGCAGCGCTTCTTCACGCGCCTTGACGATGTGCGGGCGCTCGGCTTCGACGAGCGTTTCATCCGCATGTGGGACTACTACCTGGCCTCGTGCGAGGGCGCGTTCCGCACGCGCAATCTGGGCCTGCTGCACCTGGTCTTCGGGCGCGTCGGCGAGTAGCGGCCTAGATCCGGATGCGGAGATCCGCCGCCAGGGGCAGATGGTCGGAGGCGATGAGGGCGGTGCGCCCGCGCGGGATGGTGACGCCGTCGATCGAGATGCGGCCTTCATAGTAGAGATGGTCGAGGTGCAGCACCGGCAGCACGGCCGGGTAGGTGCGCCGCCCTGGCAGGTGGCCCGACAGGTCGAGGCTGTGCAGGTGTGCACCGAGGATGTCGGTGGCCAGCCCGCGGGCCCATTCGTTGAAGTCGCCGAGGACCAGCCGCGCGCCGTCAAGTGACGGGTCGAGCACGTGCGCCACCAGGGCCTGCGCCTGCACACGCCGCTCCATCAGCGCCGTGCCGAGGTGCACGTTGAACAGGTGCAGCACACCGTCGCCGAGGTCGACGTCGACGCGCTGCGCAGTGCGGGGCTCGCGGTGCTGCCACGACAGGTCGTGCTGCGCATGCCCCCGAATAGGCAGGCGACTGAGCACGGCGTTGCCGAAGGGCGCGCCCCGGTAGGTGCGCGTGGGCGCCATCACGTGGCCCATGCCCAGGGCGGCCCCGAGTTCAGCCACCTGGCCTGCCAACGATCCGGACGGTCCCAGCACTTCCTGCAGCGCAATCACGTCGGCGTCAAGTGCCGCCAGCACCGCGGCGATGCGATCGGGGCGTGTTCGGCGATCGAGGCCCTGGCAGCGATGCACGTTGTAGGTCACGACGCGCAGGCGGTGCGTGCGGTGCGACGGGGCGGGTTGCGTCATGACCGGGTTGTCACTAGTCTGAAGCACACGGGAAGGATTCGTCCATGCCTCAATTGACCACCGAACGCGAACTTGTCTGCCCCTGCTGCGGCACCACCCTTGTCGTCGATCTGGCCCTGGGCCGCATCGTCTCGCACGGCGACGCCCCGTCGGCGGCCCGCCCCGAACTGAGCCGGGCCGAGCAGATTCTGGCCGAGCAGGCCGCGCGCCGCGAGGCCCTGTTCAACCAGTCGGTACAGGACGAGAAGGGCAAGAGCGATGCGCTGTCGCGCCGCTTCGAGGAAGCGCTGAAGCAGGCGCACAAGGAACCGGTGCGCAAGCCGCTCCGGGGATTCGACCTCGACTGAGGGCCCGCCCTGCAGCGAGGGCACCCGCCTGCGGTCGGCAACGTCGCGACGCGGGCGGGCGTCTAACGAAACACCGGCGAGAGGTGGGGCATTCTGCCCGGCACATCGCCGGCGTCGGTGCCGCCTCTGCGCGCATGGGCTGACGCTTCGGGAACTGGCGCGCAGAAGGCACTGACACAACCATGGGCCGCAGACTGTATGTGGGCAACCTCCCCTACAAGACCACCGACGAAGATCTGACCGAACTGTTCGGGCAGGTCGGACCCGTCGACAACGTGCGCGTCATGCGCGACCAGGCGACCGGGCGCGCGCGCGGATTCGGCTTTGTCGAGATGGCCACGGACGAAGGGGCCCAGAAGGCCATCGAGCAGTTCCACCAGTACGAGCTCGAGGGACGGGCCCTGGTGGTCAACGAGGCGAAACCCCGCGAGTCGGGCGGCTTTGGCGGCGGTGGTGGCCGCGGCGGCTATGGTGGCGCCAACGGCGGCGGCGCCGGGTCGCGCCGCGAGCCCCGCTGGTAACAGCCCCCGCGGCGACTGCGGTATCATCCGCGGCACATCATGCGTGCCCCGGCTGCTCTCATCGCCCTTCTCGCACTCTCCATTCCTGCGTGCGCGTCTGAGCCAGCATCGACTGGCTCAGGCGCCACCGCCACCCAGGCGGCGCCTCCCGACGTGATTGAGCTGTCGGCCAGTGATGCCGCCGACCGCATGCGCGCCGGCACCCTGACGTCGGTCGCCCTCACGCAGGCCTACCTCGACCGCATTGCGGCCATTGACGACAGCGGACCACGGCTGAATGCCGTGATTGAACTGAATCCCGCCGCTCTGTCGGATGCGGCTGCGCTGGACGCGGAACGCGCGGGTGGCCGCGTGCGCAGCCCGCTGCATGGCCTGCCCATCCTGCTCAAGGACAACATCGACGTCGCCGGTCTGGTCAACTCAGCCGGGTCGCTGGCCATGGAGGCACACCGGCCCAAGGCCGATGCCTTCCTTGTGACCCGCCTGCGCGCCGCCGGTGCGGTGATTCTCGGCAAGACCAACCTGTCCGAATGGGCCAACTTCCGCTCGACGCGCTCGTCCTCTGGCTGGAGCTCGCGCGGCGGCCAGACCAAGAATCCGTACGCGCTCGATCGCAACCCGTGCGGGTCGAGTTCCGGCACCGGCTCGGCCATTGCCGCCAGCCTGGCGGCGATTGGCGTGGGCACCGAGACTGACGGCAGCATCATCTGCCCCTCGGCCGTGGCAGGACTCGTGGGCCTCAAGCCGACCGTCGGCGTGGTCAGCCGGCGCGGCATTATCCCGATTTCGGTGTCGCAGGACACCGCCGGCCCCATGGGGCGGTCGGTGCGCGACGTGGCCCTGCTGATGTCGGCCATGGCCGGCGCCGATGCCGCCGACCCGGCCGGAGCCGCCGCCGACGGACGCATCACCCCCGACTACACGGTGGCCCTCTCCCCAGACGCCCTCAAGGGGCGCCGCATCGGCGTGCTGCGCCAGACGATGGGCGTGCATCCCGATGTGGATGCGGCAGTCGAGCGCTCGCTGGAGGCGCTGAAGGCGGCGGGCGCCGAGGTGGTCGACGTCACAATCCCCGGCTACGGCCAGTGGGGTGCCCACGAACTGCAGCTGATGCTGTACGAGTTCAAGGACGGTCTCAATGCCTACCTGCGCGACAGCGGTGCGCCGGTGGCCTCGCTCGAGGCGCTGATGGCGTGGAACCTGGCCAACCGCGACCGGGCCATGCCGTTCTTCGGGCAGGAGCTGTTCGAGCAGGCGCAGGCCAAAGGGCCGCTGACCGACGCCGCCTACATCCGCGCGCGCGACACGGCGCGTCGTCTGGCTGGCACCGAGGGACTGATCGCGGCGCTCGACCGCGGTCGTCTCGATGCCATCGTGGCGCCGAGCGAGGCCCCGGCGTGGCCCACCGATCACGTACTGGGCGACCACTTCCTCGGCGGGGGCTACGGTATTGCGGCCGTCGCCGGCACGCCAAGCCTCACGGTGCCGATGGGTGAGGTGATGGGGCTGCCGATCGGTCTGGCCTTCATGAGCCGGCCCTACACCGAGGCGCAGCTGCTGTCGTGGGGGTATGCGTACGAGCAGGCCACGCGCGCGCGCAAGGCCCCGACCTACCGCCCGACCGTGGAAGACTGACGGCGGGCGCGTCAGGCGCGCCCGAGATGATCGGCGAGGAAGCCGATCGCCACCCGCTCGGCATAGTAGCCGTCGTCGTCGCCCGCACGCTCGACGAACCCGCAGTGGCCCCCGTGCGTGGTGATGCAGAGCGAGATGTGCGGATTGTCCTGCAGGGCGGGCGCACCGAACATCGCCGCCGGGACGAACGGATCATCGGCGGCCGTCAGGATGAGCGTCGGGCAGGTGATGCGGTCGATGACGCGCACCGCACTGCACCGGTGATAGTAATCGGCCGCGTCACGGTAGCCGAAGCCCTGCGACGTGTAGACGTCGTCAAACCGGCGAATCGACCATGTGCGCTGCAGGTGGCTCGTTGGATAGCGCGCCGGAAACAGTGCGGCCTTGCGGCGCAGTCGCGCGCGCAGCGTGCGGAGGAAGTTCCACTCGTAGAGGCGATTGTCGAGCGATTCCATGGCCGTCATGCAGGCCGCCAGGTCGATGGGGGGAGATACCGCGCACACGGCCCGGACCATGGGCAGAGCATCCTTGGCTGCCCCCGGGGCCGGCGTCGCTTCGCCCATCAGCTTGAGGGCGATGTTGCCCCCCATTGAATAGCCGGCCAGGCCGATGCGGGTGAATCTGTCGGTGTCGTGCAGTTCGCGCAGCACGGCGTGCAGGTCTGCCGTGAGCCCCGAGTGGTAGAGCGTCGGCGAGAGGTGCTCGGTGCCCCCGCAGTTGCGGTGATTGAGGCGCACCACGTTGCAGCCGCGCGTCCACGCCTTTTCCGCCATGCCCCTGATGTAGTGGCCCTGGCTCGAGCCTTCGAGGCCGTGCAGCAGCACCACCGTGGGGGCCTCGATCCGCTGCGGCTGCCAGTGACAGTGCGCGAGCACGCGCGTTCCCGATTCGGTGTCGAAGAGCCGCGCCTCGGCCTCGGGCAGCCGGGGAAACCGGCGTCGTCGCGCCCAGGCATACATGGTCATCCGGTGCCCGCCGGCCAGGCCGGGAGCGGGACGGAAGGGAGGCGCAGGGCACGGCACAGGCGCATTGTATGCCCGCCCCGGCAGCTACAATGCAGGCATGCTGACGTCTGCCGAGTTTGGCCGTGTCCTGTGTTCGTCGCTGAGCGGAAGCCTTCCGGCCGGCGTCTCGCTCTCTGCGCATGACGCCCGTGTGGATGTGCACACAGCCGGCGGTGAGGTGTATTCGACGGCGCTCGGTGATCTTGATGCCGCCGACACGGAACCGGATGACTACGCCGATGCGGCGTGGAATGTGCTGAGCCTCGTGCAGGACGTGGTCTGCGAGGCGACGGGCCGGTCGTGGCCGGGTGAGGCCCGGGATGTGGACGATGTGCCGGATGTGGGGACGCAGGTGGCTGGTGACCTGCTGCAGTGCTGGTATGGCGACGAGGCGCAGCCGGTGCTGCGCCTCGCGCCCATCCTGCTGACGGCGACCCGCTGAGGCCGCGCGGCTAGACGCCGGCCTTCATATAGCGGGCCACGGCCGAGACGAGACGGTCGACCTCGGCGGGCGTGTTGTAGAAGTGCGGTGACACGCGGAGGCCGGGACGATCCTGGCCGCCGCGCGTGGTGACGCCGATGCGATCCTTCTCGTAGAGGGCATTGGCCAGCTTCTGGGCATCAAGCGACCCTGGCTGGAACGACACGACCGCCACGCGGCGATCGGCTTCCGGTGCCGTCCACATCTTCACTCCGGGCACCTGCGAGAGGCCTTCCACGAGCTGCGTCGTGAGGGCCATGCTGCGGGCTTCCACCGCCTTGCGGCCAATCCGGGTCTGGAACTCGAGTGCGGCACGGAACGCAATCATGGTGGCCTCGTCGCGCTGCCCGAACGACTCGAAGGTCTTCGAGAATCCGACGGCACCGGGATAGGCGCTGTAGATGCTGGGCCACAGGCGGCTCTGCGCTGCCTTGCTCACGTAGAGCACCCCGCATTCGCGGGCACCGCACGGCCACTTGTGCGCGCTGCCCGTGTAGAAGTCGGGCTGCATGTCCGAGAGGTCGATGTCGAGCAGCCCCAGCGTCTGGGCGCCATCGATGAGAGACAGCACGCCGCGTTCGCGCGCGATGCGGCACAGCGCCCGCACAGGCATGCGGTCGCCGACGGTGCTGGTGAGGTGCGTCACGGCCAGCACCTTGGTGCGGGGCGTGATGGCCTTCGCGAAGGCTTCCTCGTAGTAGGCGGCCCCGGGATGGGGATTCTTCTGCGCGACGGTGACCACCGTGAAACCGAACCGCTTCGCCTTCTCCTGCCAGGCGACGAGGTTACTCGGGTGGTTGTCGGCATGCACCAGCACTTCATCGCCGGGCTTGAGGTCGAGCCCGTTCGACACCATGTTGTTCGACTCGCTGGTGTTGCGCGTGATGATGATGTCGTCGGGCGTCGCGCGCAGGAAGGCGGCGAGGGCCTCGCGGGTCTTTTCTTTCTCGGGATAGAGCCGGGCGCGGTTGTTGGGCGAGGGGTCGACATCGACGCTGCGCGTCTCGCGCATCAGCGTGTCGAGCACCCCGCGCGAGGCCGGACACAGGTTGGCCGCATTCATCACGGTGAAGCCGTCGGGCATGACGAACTGCTGGCGGACGGCGGTCCAGAAGCGCTCGCCGGCGGCGACGCCTTCGGCGGGCAGGGCCGGTGCCTGGGGTGCCTGTGCGGCCCAGGCGGGATTGGCGAAGAGGGCTGCCGATCCTCCGGCCGTGAAGAGCCTGGTGAATGCGCGGCGTGAGACGGGCTGTGACATGGGGGCCTCCGCCGGGGATTCTACGGGGAATCGGCGGATGGCGCCACCGGCACCGACGGTCGTCTCGGTGGCACGTCACTGGCTGTGTCTTTGAGAGCAATCAATGGTCCGGAGTGACGGAAGCCTGATGGTTTCCAGATGACCCGGGTATCGGAGGGTGTGTCGTGTCTTGTGTCTTTTCGCCGCACTCGCGGTCGAACGTCTGCCTGCTTCCGACCGGACAGGCGATGTGGCCCGTGGGAGGTGCGCGACCCCGGCGGAGCCGGGTGATGGGTCAGGTAGTGCATCTGGTGGCTGCGCTCGCGTGGTGTGTCGCGCCGGCGGCGGCTGGAACGGGTTCTTCTCCTTCTGTGGCTGGTGCAGCCGATGCACAGGCCCCCGCGACGTCCATCGTCGCGCTGGGCAACCCGGGCGGTGCGATGGTCGTCGGGTCGTCGACGGTGCCCTCCCCGGCGGTGCGCGTGGTGGATGCCGGCGGTAACGGCGTGGCCGGCGAGACGGTGACCTTCACCGTCACGGCCGGCGGAGGTCAGGTGGCTCCGGCGGTAGTCGCGAACCTCGATGCGGTGTACCGCACCGGGGGCTCACCCATTGTCACGAACGAGGCCAAGGCGGTGCTGTTCACGACGGGTCCGGTGGCCGTGTCTGTGAGCCGAGTGGCAGTGATGCTCAATGGGCCGACCACTACATATCCAGCATCGATTCAGGCACGGGTCGCGCTGCATGCCGTGAGTGGCGGCAATCCGGCCGCGGTGCTGGCGCAGTCGGAGGTGGTGTCGCTGACCCTGGCCGATTCGCGGGTGTGGCACGTGTTCACGCTGCCTGCGCTGACGCTGGCGGCGAGCCAGTCGCACGCGCTGGTAGTCTCGAATCCCGGGGCGACAGGCTTCCGATGGGCCAACACCGATTCGTCCTTCGCGCCGTCTGCGTTTGGCGGTGCGACCTACGACGGGGCCCGATTCTGGAACGTCACGACGGCACAATGGGATGCGGCATCGGCCGCGAACGCCTTCGTGCTGGGCGCGGACCTCGCCGACGCGACCGCGATCACGGTGACCACCTCATCAACGGGGGTGGCCGCCCTTGGCCGCTGGGCTCTTGGCACGACGGTCGGGAACAACACGGTCACGGCCGCGCATGCGGTCGGTTCGCAGACGTTCTCGGGGACCGGGATTGCCGGGAGCGCCTCCCGGCTGGTGGTCACGAGGGCACCGATGGCAGCGGCGAGCGGGGCAGCATTGACAACGCAGCCGGTCGCGCATGTGTCGGATGCCTTCGGCAACGTCATCACCAGCGACAGTGCGACGGTGGTCACGGCAGGTCTGGCATCCGGCGCCGGCGGCCAGCTGGGCGGGCCCCTGACCGCCGCGACCGTAAACGGTGTGGCGACTTTCTCGGGGCTGACGCTGGCCGGCGTCGTGGGGACGGCCTATACGCTGCGCTTCACCGCGCCGGGACTGACGGCGGCTGATGCCGTCGGACTCACCGTGACCGGTGCGGGGCCGGCTACGCAGGTCGCCGTGGCTGCAGGGCAGGCGCAGACAGCGACGGTGAGCACTGCGGTGGGGATGTTGCCAGCGGTGGTCGTGCGCGACGCGATGGGGAATGGCGTGCCGGGAGTCACGGTGACGTTTGCCGTGGGCAGCGGAGGTGGCAGTGTCACCGGCGCCACGGTACCGACAAACGCGAGCGGTGTCGCGACGGTGGACCGCTGGACGCTGGGGGCAATGCTGGGCGTGAACACGCTGACGGCCACGGCGACGGGACTCACCGGTTCGCCGCTGACGTTTACGGCGACGGCGGTGGCCGTGATACCCACGGCGCCGATAACCGCGCAGGTGACGCCGCGCGACCGGTCGCTGGTGGTGGGGTGGCAGCCATCGGCCGCGGTGGCCGGTGCGGCCCCGACCGGGTATGTGGTGCAGTATCGGCCCCTGCCGGACGGGCTGTGGACCGATGCGGAGCTGATCAGTGCGCAGGCCGATGCCCCGTCGCAGCAGACCACGATCGCCGGCCTGACGAATGGCACGGCCTACGAGGTGCGCGTGGCGAGTGAAAACTCGGGCGGGCGCAGCCCGTGGACGACGCCGGTGGCGGCAAGTCCGTATCGCATCGACCTGCGCGTGGCCGAGGTGCAGCCGCTGACTGCCGCGTCCTATGTCGTGACGCTGCAGTGGACCTACGAGGGTCCGGCGACGACCGGGTTCGTGCTGGAAGGCGGCGCCGCGGGCGGGACGCCGGGCGCGGTGGGTGTGGGAGCGGTGACGCTGTCGCGCCAGGCCGTGGAGGCCGGTCGTTACATCGCGCGGGTGCGGCTGGCGGAGGATGCCGCCTCGGCGCATCCGTCGAATGTGGTGGACATCACGACCGCGGCGGGTGCGGTGCCGGCGACGCCGACCGACCTGCGGGCGACGGTCGATGGCCCTCGGGTGACACTGGCCTGGGTGCCGAACTTCACGGCGGGTATGCCGACGCAGACCTACGTGGTGGTGTCGGGCGTCGCGGACCCGCTGCCGGTCGGCCTCGGGTCGTCGGTGACGTTCACGGACGTGCCGGAGGGGGCGTATGAGGTGCGGGTGGCCACCTGGAACGAGGCCGGGGCCAGCGCCTTGTCCTCGCCGGTGACGGTCGTCGTGCCCGGTGGGTGCATCGTCCCGGAGACGCCTGCCTGGGTGTCGGTGGGTGTCGAGGGGCGCGTCGGCATCGCCTGGTGGCAGACCGCCCCGGCTGGCGGTGCGGCGACCGACTATCTGGTGACCGTTGAGGGCCTCGGGGAGTATGCGACCGGGGGCGCCAGCCGCCTGGCTGGTCTCCTCGAACCGGGGACCTACCGCATCAGCGTGCGGGCGCAGAACGCGTGCGGCATCAGTGCGCCGAGCGCCGTGCAGGTGCTGCGGGTGCCCTAGCCGGGTCCAGACAGACACACGGTCTGTGCGAGAGTTTCGTCACGGCCCGGCCTACGATGGCTGATGCTCGTGACGGAGCGCATACGCCTCGACTGAGAGTGACCGCGCGAGGGGGCGGGGGACACCCCCGCCCCTTCCGCAGTTACGGCCGCGAGAAGTCGACTTTCGGCGCCACCTTGGCCGACTCGGGGGCCTGGAACAGCGTCGCTTCCTTGAAGCCGAAGATGCCGGCGGCGATGTTCGACGGGAACAAGCGCCGCTGCGTGTTGTAGGCCTGCACCGCCTCGTTGTAGCGCATGCGCTCGACGGCGATGCGGTTCTCGGTGCCGGCCAGCTCGTCCATCAGCCGGCCGAACGTCGCATCCGACTTGAGGGTGGGATAGTTCTCGACCACCACCAGCAGGCGCGCGAGGGCTGACGACTGTTCATTGGCCGCCGCCATCTTCTGCTCGAGCGTCGTGGCCCCGGCCAGCTTTGCGCGCGAGTCGGCGATGGCGCCGAACACATCGCGCTCCTGCTGGGCAAAGCCCTTGGTCGCTTCCACCAGATTTGGAATGAGGTCGTTGCGGCGCTGCAGCTGGTTCTCGACCTGCGCCCACTGCGCCTTGATGGCCTCATCCTGGCTCACAAACGTGTTGTACGAGCAGCCCGACGACACCACGGCCAGCATCGCCACTGCACTCACTGCCACCCACCGCATCAGCTTCTGCATACGCTCCTCGTTGAACTCAAGACCCACCGACGTCATGCGCCCGCCACCGGGCACGGCGCACTCACCATCCGGCCCCGCCGCCGCCGCCACCAGAGCGGCCGCCGCCAAAGCCCCCAAATCCACCGCCACCGCCGCCGCCAAACCCGCCGCCAAAGCCACCACCGCCGCCCCAGCCGGCGCCCCAGGTGGCACCACCGACAAATGGGCCGACGCCACTCGACCAGCGTCGCCGGTGTCCACGTCCGCCGCCGCCCCCGCCGCCGAAAAGCTGCGAGAGCAGGAAGAAGGCCAGCAGCACCAGCAGGCTGCGCCACGGGCTGCCGCGCCGTGCCGGACGCTCGGGCGCCACCGGCGCCCCGAAGTCGACCTGCACGCCCCGGCCTTCGGCAATGCGCTCGGCCAGGCGCCGGACGCCGGCCGCCAGGCCGCCGCCATAATCGGCCCTCCGGAAGAAGGGCACCATCGTGTCGCGGCTCACTTCACCGGCGAAGCCGTCGGTGATGAATCCCTCGAGGCCATAGCCGACCTCGACGCGCACCTGGCGATCGTTCACCGCCAGCACCACCAGCACGCCGCCATCGTCCTTCCGGGTCCCGATGCCGCGCCCGCCGTTTTCGAACATCTTCACGGCGTAGCTGGGCAGATCGGCGTAGGGCTGATACGTGTCGACCGTCGCCACGACCAGTACGTCGCCTGTCGCGGCCTGCAGGGCCCTGATCAGCGTGTCGATCGTCCGCGCATCCTCAGCCCCGATGACGCCCGCAAAGTCATTGACTGGGCGGGTCAGTTCCGGCGGTGCCGGCTGCGCCAGCCCCGGCAGCGGCGCCAGCAGCAGGGCGAGCAGCGCCAGCAGGGCTACGGGGCGACGGACCATTGGTCCACCAGTTGCCGCAGGCGTGTCGCCACCGCCAGATACTCGGGATAGAGCCTCACCCCTTCCACCGGCGCGGCATCGTCGCTGGCCAGGGCAAGGATGTCGCCGAGCGTGCGCACGTCGAGGCCGAGCCGCGCATGGGCCCACGCGGCCAGGGCGCGGTCGTCGGCAGGGGATTGCGCGTCGAGCTGGGCCACGCGCCGCAGCAGCGACGCGAACTCGGGGGCCGCCGCCCGGACAAGGGCCTCGACGGCCTTGAGGCGTCCGCCGCCCTCGATGAAGTTCTCGCGCAGGTGCACGAGGTGGCTGGACAACCGCACCTCGACGGCCCGCCGGATGTCTTCGAGCGCCACCTGCATGCCTTCGAACGGGTCGGTGCCGACCAGGACGGTGTGCGTCTGGATGATTTCGCCGTACTCGAGGGGAAACGCGTCGAGCGACCGCGCAAACTCGTCGCGCGGCAGCACCAGCGGCGTGGCAATGCCGGCATCGCGCCAGCCGGCCGCCGCGAGGGCCAGTGCCTGCAGGTCGTCGACCGTCAGCGACGTGACGAGCACGAGGCTGTGCTGTCCGCCGCGGCGGTCGCGGCCGTAGGCCACCACGGCCTCGAGGCGTGTGCCGAACAGGCGGGTCACGTCGGCCACGAGGGCCGTCAGGGGGCCGTGTGCATGGGACTGCATGGTCTCTAGTGTAGGACGTAACGCTCACGCGCAGGTTCCCCCGCCGCACCGGGCTGCGCTATTGTCAAGACACCATGGAAGCGCTGGTCATCGTCCTGGCCATTCCCGTGTTCTTCGCGATGATCTTCGCTGAGGCCCTCGTGGCCCGCTGGCAGCGGCATCCGGTCTATCGGCTCGACGATGCCCTCAGCAGCCTGAGCCTGGGGCTGCTGTCACAGGTGGCCGGGGTGTTCACTCGCGCACTGACCGTGGGCATGTACATGGCCGTCTACGACCATGCGCGCCTGGCGACGCTGCCGGCGTCGCAGCCGCTCGTGTGGCTGGGAGCGCTGGTCGCGTACGACCTGTGCTACTACTGGCAGCACCGGCTGGGGCATGAACGCACGCTGCTGTGGGCGGCGCATGTGGTGCACCATCAGAGCGAGCACTACAACCTCAGCACGGCGCTGCGCCAGACCAGCAGCGGATGGCTGCTCGGCTGGGCGTTCTACATGCCGCTGGCCGTGGCCGGGGTGCCGCCGCCGGTGTTTGCGGTGGTGGCGCTCATCGACCTGCTGTACCAGTTCTGGGTACACACCGAGCTGGTGGGCTCGCTCGGGTGGTTTGACCGGTGGTTCGCCAGCCCGTCCAACCACCGGGTGCACCATGCGGTGAACGACCGCTACCTCGACCGCAACTACGGCGGCATCTTCATGGTGTGGGACCACCTGTTCGGCACGTTCGTCGACGAGGATGCCGGCGACCCTCCCGTGTATGGCACGCGTGCGCCACTGCGATCGTGGAACCCCGCGTGGGCCAACGCCGAGGTGTATGCCGCGATGGCGCGCGACCTGCGCGCGGCGTCTGGTCCGGCCGACTGGTGGCGTGTGGTGTCGGGGCGCACCGGCTGGCACCCCGCCGCGGCGGGCAGTGGCCATGCGGCCGGGGCTTTTTCGATCGACCGGGCACCGTACGACCCGCGCCCGTCGCGCAGCCTGCTGGCCTACGGCGTGGTGCAGTACGGCGTGCTGGCGGCGGCGGGCATCCAGTTTCTCGTGATGCAGCGCGGCCAGCCGCTGGCGTCGCTGGTGCCGCTCGGCCTGTGGGTGGCCGTGTCGCTCAGCACCCTCGGCATGGCCCTCGACAACCGCCGCGCCGGTGTCCGTGCCGAACAGGCCCGGTTGATCGTGACGGCCCTCGGCGTGGTGGCGACACAGTCGTGGTTCCTCATCGGCCCCGTGCCGACACCCGCCGTGACCGGTGCCGTGGCGGTGTCGCTGCTGTCGGCGGTGTGGGTGGGAATAAGCGGCCCGGCGGAGCGTGCTTCGCATTGAGGGCGGCTCTGGCCCTGGGAAGAATTCCGGGCCGGCAGATGGAATTACGTCTGGAGGATCGGACCCACCCGACGAGGCGCGTAAGCTTCCTTGATGCCAAGGTCAAACACAGGTCTGGCGTAACAGTTGTTACGCTGTTCCCCCGCTGAAGAGCGGGGGCCTCATTGAAGCGACGGGGACACTCTCGCAGGTGCGAGAGTGTCCCCGTGTTTCCCCCGCGGCCGCGCGGCACTCACCACGGGTTGCGACAGGCGCGCGACCGACTCGCGGGCGGTCAGGGCGTGGCACGCCGCCCCCTGCACGGCCCTGCCGTTACAATGGTCCGGTCCCATGCGTCTGCGAACCCTCAACGTCGGGTGCTTCGGCGGCGGCACCGGGCTCCCCGCCCTGCTCGGGGCGCTCAAGCGCAATCCCTGGGTGCGCCCCCACGCCGTCGTCACCACGTTCGACTCGGGCGGCAGCTCGGGCAAGCTCCGTGACGAGCTGGGCGTGCTGCCCCCGGGCGACGTCCTGCGCTGCGCCCTGGCCCTGGCCCGCAACGAAGGCGAGGCCCGGCGCGTGCTGCTGGGACGCCTGCCCGCCCTCGGCAACCAGCGCCTCGGTGGGCACACCGGTGGCAACCTGCTGCTGTCGATGATGGAGCAGTACAGCGGCGACTTCCTCGCCGCCGTCAACGGCCTGCGCGCCCTGCTCGGCTGCCGCGGGTATGTCTGGCCCATCAGCGTCGAGCGCTCGACCCTCTGCGCCCGCTACGACGATGGGTCGGTGCGGCGGGGCGAGGTGGAAGTGGACGAAGGACACGACCGCGGCCTGCGCATCGAGGAGATCTGGCTCGAGCCGCCGGCCACCATCCATCCCGCCGTCGCCACCGCCATCGAGGGCTTCGATGCGGCCGTCATCGGCCCCGGCAGTTTCTTCACGAGCCTCATGCCGACACTGCTCGTCGACGGCGTCGCCGAACGCCTGCGCGCCGTGCCCGGGCCGATCATCCTCGTGGCCAACCTGCTCACCGAGGGTGACGGCATGCGCGACTTCACCGCCGCCGATGCCGTGCGCTGGGTCACCACCACCATCGGCCGCCCCGTCGATGTCGTCATCGTCAACGAGGGACATCCGCGGGCCGAGGTGCTCGCACGCTACCGCGAAGAGCAGAAGGTGCCGCTGCCCGTCGGCGACATGCCCGACGGCTGCCTGGTCGTGAGCGGCGCCTTCTGGCAGTCGGATATCGCCCGTCACCACCGCCGGCGGCTGTCGTATGCCGTGTGGGCCGTGCTGAGCCGGTCGCTGCTCGCCTGAGCCCGGCGCGCATACAATACGGCCTCTATGGCCCAGCCGGCTTCTGCCTCAGACGATCGCTCGTTCTTCGGCCACCCGCGTGGCCTCTCGACGCTGTTCTTCACCGAGATGTGGGAACGCTTCAGCTATTACGGCATGCGGGCGCTGCTGCTGCTCTACATGACCGCGCCCCTTGCCGCAGGAGGCCTCGGCTTCGACGAGGCCCAGGGCGGCGCCATCTACGGGCTGTATACATCGATGGTCTACATGACCGCCTTGCCCGGGGGATGGATTGCCGATCGCCTCATCGGGCAGCGGAAGGCCGTGCTGTACGGCGGCATCCTCATCGCGGCCGGTCACTTCAGCCTCGCCGTGCCATCGCTGGCCATGTTCTACCTCGGCCTCTTCCTCATCGTCATTGGGACCGGGCTGCTGAAGGGCAACGTCAGCGTCGTCGTCGGTCAGCTTTACGGGCCCGAGGACAAGCGGCGCGATGCCGGGTTTTCGATCTTCTACATGGGCATCAACCTCGGGGCGTTCGTGGCGCCGATAGTGTGCGGCTATCTGGGACAGCGCGTCAGCTGGCACACCGGCTTTGCGGCGGCAGGCGTGGGCATGGTGCTCGGGGTCATTCAGTACGTGGTCGGCAGCCGCCATCTCGGCGAGGCCGGCCTTGCGCCGGCCGTGACGCCGTCGCCGGCGTTTGTGGCGCGGGCGCAGGCGGGGGTGCTGGCCGCATTCGTGGCGTGTGCGGTGCTCGGCCTCGGGGCGTACACGGGGACCATCGCCATCACGGCGACGCAGGTGGCCGATGCCGCAGGC
Organism: uncultured Bifidobacteriaceae bacterium; assembly: GCA_964643765.1. Classification (GTDB taxonomy): domain Bacteria; phylum Acidobacteriota; class Vicinamibacteria; order Vicinamibacterales; family UBA2999; genus VFZN01. The sequence goes on from CAZXTM010000003.1 coordinate 187,366, forward strand.
GTGCTGCTGCTGGTGCTGACTGCAGCCTTCTTCGGCTGGCTGCTCTTCGGCGGTGACTGGACGGGTGAGGAACGCCGGCGTCTCTACGTGGTGACGGTGCTGTTCCTGGCCGCGGCGCTCTTCTGGAGCGCCTTCGAGCAGGCCGGCACCACGCTCAACCTCTTTGCCGATCGCGACACCGACACGGTGCTCCTCGGCATGCCGTTTCCGAGCACGTGGTTCCAGTCGCTGAATTCACTCTTCATCTTCGGGCTGGCCCCGGCCTTCGCGTGGCTGTGGGTGCGCATGGCGGCGCGCGGCACCGAGCCGGCGAGCCCGGCCAAGTTCGCGTTCGGGCTGGTGTGCGTGGGCCTGGGCTTTGCCGTGCTGATCGTGGCCTCGCAGCTGGCCGAGCAGGGCGTGAAGGTGAGCCCCTGGTGGCTGGTCGCCACCTACCTGCTGCACACCATCGGGGAAATGACACTGAGCCCGGTGGGGCTCAGTGCGATGACGACGCTCGCGCCGGCGCGCATTGCGGGACTGATGATGGGCGTGTGGTTCCTTGCCTCGTCGGTGGGCAACTTCATCGGCGGGCGCCTGGCCGGCTTCTACGAATCGATGGCGCTGCCGACGCTCTTCGGGTCAGTGGCGGCATTCAGCATCGGGGCCGGACTCGTGCTGGCGGCATTCGTCCGGCCCATGGCCCGCCTGATGGCTAGGCCGGCAGACCGTTCCTAGCCACGCGCCGCATGGCGTCGGCAAAGTAGTCGACTTCCTCGAGCGGCGTGTAGATGTTCGGCGTGACGCGCAGCCCGCGGTAGCTGAGCGCGGGTTCCTTCGGGTTGTCGTGTCCGACGCCCGTGATGACGATGCGGTGGCGGTCCCAGAGGTGGGCGACAAGCTTGTTGGTGTCGACCCCGTCGATCGACACGACAGCGAGGCCCCATGTCTGGCCCGCCTCGAGGCTCGAGTGCAGCCGGATGCGTGGCTCATTCTTCAGGGCATTGGCCCAGCGCAGCGTGAGATGGCGCAGGCGTGCGGCCTTGCGTTCGAGGCCGATGGCCTGCTGGAACGCGACGGCCTCGCTGATGGCGGCACGCGGCCCGGGCGGGTGCGTGCCAATCTCCTCGAACTTGCGGATGTCGGTGTCGGCCCGTTCGGGCGCGGCCTGCAGCGGCCAGGTCGACGCGATGCGGTCACGGCGCACATAGAGCAGCCCGGTGCCGAGCGGAGCCATCAGCCACTTGTGCAGGCTGACCCCGTAGTAATCCATCTCGAGATCGCGCAGCTGATAGGGGAAGTGGCCCATCGCGTGCGCACCGTCGACAATCGTGAGAATGCCGCGCGCGCGGGCGAGTCGGCTCAGTTCCTTCACGGGAAACAGCTGCCCTGACTGGTTGGTGATGTGGCAGAAGTGCAGCACCTTCGTGCGCGGCGTGATGGCGCGCTCGAAGCGCTGCAGCAGATCGGCCTGCGTGGTGGGGCAGGGGAAGTCGATGCGCGTCACCACGATCTTGTCCCGGCGTGCGCGCTGATCCCACGTCGTCAGCATGCGGCCGTAGTCCTGCTCGGTCGTGAGAATCTCGTCGCCGGGCTTGAGGTCGAGACCCATCTGCGCAATCTGCAGCGATTCGCTGGCGTTGCGCGTGATGGCGATCTCCTCGGGGTCGGCGCCGAACTCGGCGGCCAGCCGGCGGCGGGCCGTCTCGATGTTCCGATCGATCATGCCGCGGTGGTAGACCGGCGCCTGGTTGGCCCAGTCCATGTAGCGCTTGCAGGCCTGGTGCACCACGGTCGGGGCGGGGCACTGGTTGCCGTTGTTGAGGTTGATGAGGGTGCGGTCGAGCGTGAACGCAAACTGAATCTCGCGCCAGAAGTCTTCGTCGGCCGCGATCTGTTCGGGTGTGCGTCCCTGGGTCGACTGCGTGAGGGCGGCGACCTCGTCGAGGCCGAAGTGACGGGCCGCCAGGCCGGCACCGGCGGCCGCGCCGGTCGAGCGGAGGAAGGTGCGTCGGGTCAGCATGCGGCGGAGTATACCCCCGCCGCGTGCGGGTGGAACTGAGGGCGTCGGGACCGCGGGGGCGGCCGTGTACCCGGCGCCCCGCGAGGGCCGCACCGCCGCGCGCGTGTGGTGAGCTGCGGACCCGGCCCCGGAGTCGGCCATTCCGCTGACCCCGGGAACGCCCGGTGACGACCGGGCCGGCGCGCGACGGCCCCCGGCGTGCCTACTGCGGCGTGGGCGTGTAGCCCGGCGGCAGGGCGGCGCTTTCGCCGAAGAAGAACTGCTCGAGGTGCGTGCGGATCAGCTCCTGGCCTTCCTTCTGCCAGGGCATGATGCGGTATTCGTTGAGGATCATCTTCTGGCGCTCCTCCCACATCTTCCAGGCCTCGGCCGAGACTTCCTGAAAGATGCGCTGGCCGAGCTCACCCGGCCACGGCGCCGAGTCGAGCCCGGGCAGATCCTTCTTGAGCTTGATGCAGAACACGGTGCGGGCACTCATACGCGTGAAACCTCCTGCGGACAGAATCGGGATGCCTGACGCGCGCGGCCGCCTGCGGAGGCGACCCGTGCGCCTGCACGGCTAGTGCGCGGTGATGACCGCGCGCACATTGACGCGGGCATCGTTGTAGCAGGCGCCGCCCCCGAGGTCGGTCAGCGTGTCGGGGACGAGCGCCGTGGCGGTGAAGCCGTTGCGGCTGTGCCGCCGCCACACGCCCTTGGGCATGGCGACGGTGCCGGGCCTGACAAGCGGCGTGACGCGCGCCTTGATTTCCACCGAGCCCTGCGCGTTGAAGACGCGCACGAGATCGCCGTCGGCAATGCCTCGCGCAGCCGCGTCGGCCTCGCTGATGTCGAGCAGCACATCGGGACGCGCCGCCTCGCCAAGCGTGGAATTGATGGTGCGGTCGGTGGCCGGCGAAATGAGCGTCAGCGGATGCGCGTCGGTCGCCGGATCGGCCTGGAAGCCATACAGCCCCTGCGGCGCCTCGGCATCGAGCGACGGCGGGCAGAGATGCACCTTGCCGTCGGGCGTATTCGGGAACACATCGACCCACTGCACGGGACGACCGTTCCAGGGCGGCGTCCCGGTCCAGGTCTCGCGGAGCGGTCCGGCGACCGACTCGGGCAGGCCCGCCAGCGAGGTGAGCATGGCCTCGAGGTCGTCTGACGGATCGGCGTCGGTGCCGAGGTCGAGCCGGCGCAGCAGGTCGAAGAAGACATCGTTGTTCGAGCGCGCCTCGCCCACCGGCTCGATGACGGGCCGCGCCAGCTGCAGCGCGATCGGGCCGTAGGCCTTCGCATAGTCGTAATGCTCGAGGAACGTGGTGGCAGGCAGCAGCACGTCGGCGTAGAGCGCCGTGTCGGTCATGACCTGATCGAAGACCACGGTGAAGAGGTCGTTTCTCGAGAAGCCCTGGATGACGCGCGCCTGGTCGGGCAGCGTCACGACGGGGTTGCAGTTGTAGACGAACGCATGGTGGATGGCCGGGCCGCTGGCGTCGGTCAGCGCACGGCCGGCCTGGGCGAGGTTGATGGACCGCACGTCGGGATCGGGCTCGGTGATCCACGGCCTCGCGGTTCCCCACACGCCCGCGTTGCTCATGGCGTAGCCGCCACCGCGCACTCCGAACTTCCCGGCGACGGCGGGGAGCGCCAGCACCGCGGCCGCCGCGCTGCCGCCGTTGCGGTTGCGCTCGAGGCCCCAGCCGCACTTGACGAGGGCCGGCGACGCGGCCACGTAGCGCTGGGCCAGTTCCTCGATCTGCGAGGCGGGGACGCCACAGACCTCGGCCGCCCGCTCGAACGTCCACTCGGCGGCACGGGCGCGCAGGGCGTCGGCGCCCGTCGTGTGCGCGGCCAGGAACGCCGTGTCGGCGTGTCCACCCTCGAAGAGGTGCCGATGCAGGGCCAGCGCGAGCACGAGGTCGGTGCCCGGGCGGATGGCCAGGTGCAGGTCGGCCTGCCGGGCGACGCTCGTCGCGCGCGGGTCGATGACGATGAGCGTGGCTCCGCGGTCGCGTGCGTCCTTGAGGAACGGCATGAGGTGGATGCCCGAGACGCCGGGGTTCATGCCCCAGATGATGATCAGCCGTGCCTCGGGGAAGTCCTGGTAGGCCACCGACGGCATCTTGCCGTAGAGGCCCATGTTGGCGGCACCGGTCGGGGCGGCGCAGATGGTGCGCAGCATCCGCGACGCGCCCAGGCGCCGGAAGAGCAGTGCGTCGCCGTAGTCCTGCGTCAGCCAGCCGTTCGAGCCGCCGTAACAGATGGGCAGGATCGCCTCGGCCCCATGGCGCTCGCGCGTCTCGCGGAGGTTCGTCGCAATGTGCTCGAGGGCATCGTCCCACGTGACGCGGCGGAACTGGCCCGCGCCCTTCGGGCCGACGCGCAGCGCGGGGTACTTGATGCGGTCATCGCCGTACACCCGGTCGTGGAAGTGGCGGACCTTGGCGCAGATGTAGCCGCGGGTGGCGTCGTTGGCCGTGCCGCCGTCGATGCTGGTGATGCGGCCACCGCGCAGGGACACGCGCAGCGAGCAGGCATCGGGGCAGTCGAGCGTGCAGGCGGTGTCGACGGTGGATTCGGGCGGGGCAACGGCAGGACGGGCCATGCCCCTAATTTACTTCGTCCGCACCTGCGCGCCGTCTTTCAGTTCGCGCAGCACCTGAAACGGCCCCGACACGATCGAGGCACCTTCCGTCAGGCCCTCGACCTCGATGGTGAGGCCGCCAATGATGCCGGTGGTGGCGGGGGTGAAGCGCGCGATGCCGTCGGTGACGACGAACACGCCGGTCTGGGGCGAGCCGTTGGCCCCGGGCCGCTGCACGACGGCCTGCAGGGGCACGGTCAGCACGTTGCTGCGGCGGGCGACCAGGATTTCGGCGTCGCAGGTAAGGCCGGGGCGCAGCGACCCGATGTCACTGCCCTCGAGGCGTACCTTCACCTTGAATTCACGGGCGGCGGCCTGGGTACCGGTCTGCGGCAGGGCGCTGGCGCCGATTTCCGCCACCTTGCCGGCGAACTTCTTCCCCGGCAGGGCCTCGAGCGACACGGTGGCCGTGTTGTCGAGGGCCAGGCGCAGCACGTCGGCCTCGGCCACCTTGACCTCGGCGTTGATCGAGCTGAGGTCGGAGATGGTCATCAGGATGGTGCCGGGCTGGTTCTGGACGCCGATGACGACCATTTCGCCCTCTTCGACGTCGAGGCGCGTGATGACGCCGTCGATGGGAGCGGTGATGTCGGTCTTGGCCAGCTGGTCGCGGGCGCGCGACACCTCGGCGCGGCCCTGTGCCACGCGGCGCTCGGCCGCGGACCGTGCCTGCTGCAGGCGGTCGATGGCGGCCTGGGCGCTGCGCACCTGGGCTGCGGCGGCGTCGGCATTGGCCTGGGCCGTGTCGACCTCGCTCTGGGCCACGAGGCCCGACGCGCGAAGCTCGCGGGCGCGGGTAAGCACCCGGGCGGCGTCGGCTGACCGGGCCTCGGCAGCGGCCAGCTCGGCCTGACTGGCCTTGATCTGGTTGGCCGCGCCCTCGGCATCGGCCTCGAGGGCCCGCACGCCGGCGGCGGCCGCATCGGCCGTGCTGGCGGCCTGCACCGGGTCGATGCGCGCCAGCACCTGGCCGGCTTTGACGATGTCACCCTCGCGCACGGAGAGCTGCACGAGGCGGCCCATGGCCGATGACCCGAGGTCGGCGTAGCGGGTGGCGACAATCTCGCCCGAGGCTGTCACGTAGGACTGGAGCGACTCGGTGCGGGTGACGGTCGACACTTCGGCGAGAGTGCCTTCGGTGCGTCCGCGGCCCCGCATGACGAACAGGGCGACGGCCACCACGGCAACGGCGAGGACGGCAAGACGGGTCTTTGACATAGGCCAGACGGTTAGACGCCGGGTCGGGGGCGAATGGTGCGACACTAGCGTCTTACAGGACACATGATACGCGAGGCCATCAGTCAGGGAGCGGCCGCCCTCCGGGGCAACCCGCTGCGCGCCAGCCTGGGGGCGCTGGCGATTGCCGTCGCTGTGGCGACCATCGTGCTCGTCGTGGCGGCGCTCGACGGCATCGCCCTCTATGCCCGCCAGACCACGGCACGCACCTTCGGGTCAGACACGTTTCTCATCGCCCAGATTGCTTCGCCAGGCCGCGTCTCGCGCCGCGAGCTGCAGGAGCAGCTGCAGCGCAACCCGGCCATCCGCCGGCTCGAGCTGCGCTTCCTCGAACAGCATGCCGACGGGCTGGTCGAGTATGCGCCGAACGCTCAGACGCGCGCCGATGTGATTTCCGGTCCGCGGAAAATCGAGAATGTCGCCGTCACCGGCACCACGTGGCAGCTGGCTAATTTGCGTGATCTGGCCATCGAGCGCGGCCGGTTCTTCCGGCCCGACGAAGACCAGACCGGCGCCCAGGTGGCCGTCATCGGGGCCGACGTCGTGGATGCGCTGTTCCCCTCGGTCGATCCGCTGGGGCAGTCGGTGCGACTCGCGGGTCGCCGCTTCACGGTCATCGGCGTGCAGGAACGCCAGGGGCAGTCGGGCGGCGCGTCGCTCGACAAGTATGTCTGGATGCCGCTCATCGCTTACGAGCGTGCCTTCGGGGCCCCGCGCACGCTACAGATTTTCGCCAAGGCCACCGGCGACCTCGCGTCGGTCGTGGGCGAAGACCGCGCGCGCATCTCGTTCAGGGCCCGCCGCGGGCTCGGGCCCGGGGCTCCCGACAACTTCGACATCCTCACGCCCGATGCCGCCCGCAGTTTCGTGGCCAGCCTCTCCGAACGCGTGGGTGCGGCCGCCGGCCCCATCTCGCTCATGGCGCTGCTGGCGGCCATCATCGTCATCACCAATACGGTGCTGGTGTCGGTGACGCAGCGCACCCGTGAAATCGGCGTGCGGCGCGCACTCGGCGCGCCGCGTCAGCAGATCATCCGCGAGGTGCTGGCCGAGTCGGCGCTCGTCGCCCTTGCCGGAGGTACGGTAGGCCTGCTGTCGGCCACGCTGCTCGTTTCGGCCGTCGCCGGCGCCGTCAACCTGCCCATCCGCGTCGAGTGGACGACGATGGTCTACAGCCTGGTCGCCTCGGCGGCCAGCGGCATTGTGGCCGGCTGGTATCCCGCCCGTCGGGCCGTGCGGCTCGACGTGATCGAAGCCATCCGCACCGAGTAACCGGCGATGAAGCAGACCGTTACCGAATCAGTCACCAGTGAACTTCGCGAGGCGGCCTCGCTCGCCGTCGAGTCGATCCGCTCGCAGCCGGCGCGCTCGACGCTCGCCATCATCGGCGTCGTCATCGGCATCGTCACGGTGGTGCTCGTGTCGTCGACCCTCGTCGGCCTGCGCAACAGCGTGGCGCAGCTGTTCCGCGAACTGGGCACCGACAACATCTTCGCGTTCCATGTGAGCGGCGAGCCCTACTCGGCCGGCAGTTCCACGGAAGTCAACCGGCCTACACTCAAACCCGAGTTTGCTGCACGCATCTCGGAGCTGGGGCCGTCGATCCGTGATGTCGGCATCGAGGTGATCGTGCCGGCCGTCACGGGCACGCGGGCCATCACGGCGCGGGCTGGCACCAACGAGTCTGATTCGCTGCTCATCGAAGGCATCTCGCCGAACTTCTACGATGTGGTGGGCGCCGAGTTCGCCAGCGGACGTCCGTTTACCGAATACGAAGAGCGCGCGCGGGCGCAGGTGGCCGTGCTCGGTTCCAGCGTGGCCCGGGCCCTCTTCGGTCAGCAGTCGTCGGTGGGGCAGTCGTTCCTGCTCGGGGGCGACCGCTACTATGTCGTCGGCGAGCTGCTGCCGCGCAAGGGCACCTTCTTCGGCGAGAACCGCAACGACACCGTGGTCGCCATTCCCGTCAACACGGCGAAGCTCAAGTTCCCTGACGCACGCAACACCATCCTCTATATCCGTGCCCTGCCCGGCCAGCGCGCCCGCGCGCTCGAGGAGGCGCAGACCATCCTGCGCCTGCTGCGCAACGTGCCGCTCGGCGAGCCCGACAATTTTTCGCTGAGCACGGCCGACCAGATCATCGCGTCGTTCGACCGCATCGGCGTGCAGATCTTCATCGCCACGGTCGCCCTGGCGGCCGTCAGCCTGCTCATCGGCGGCATCGGCATTGCCAATGTGATGATCATCAGCGTGACCGAGCGCACGCGCGAGATCGGCGTCCGGCTGGCCATCGGTGCCAAGCGTCAGGAGGTGCTGCGGCAGTTTCTGTTCGAGGCTGCCTTGCTCGCTGGCGCAGGCGGGACGGCGGGCGTCATCCTCGCCTCGGTCCTCGGGGTTCTGGCGTCCCTGGTCGCTCCCACCTTCCCGGCCACTCCGCCCCTGTGGGCGGTGGCGGCAGGTGTCACCACGTCGGTGGTCGTCGGCGTGGCTGCGGGGTACCTGCCCGCGCGCCGCGCCGCCGGCATGGATCCGGTCGAAGCCCTGCGCTACGAGTAGCCGGCTTCAGCGTCGCACGGGCACCACCACGCGCCCCGGAAGGGCACTGGTGAACTCGCCTGCCCGCCGCACCCACTGCCCGTTGACCACCACGTCGGTGATGCCTGCGGCCAGCTGATGCGGGTGCTCATATGTGGCGACATCATCGACGTCGGCCAGGCTGAAGAGCACCACGTCCGCATACGCCCCGACGCGCAGCTGCCCGCGGTCTGCCAGTCCGAAGACGAGCGCCGGCAGCGAGGTCATCGAACGGATGGCATCGGCGAGCCCGACGACCTGCTGCTCACGCACATAGCGCTCGAGCTTGCGCGGAAACGCGCCATAGGCACGTGGATGCGGCTTGCCGAGGCCCATCGGCACCAGGTCGCCATCGGTGCAGGTCATCGTCCAGGGCTGGCGCATGATGTGCGCAATGTCGTCCTCGGACATGTTGAACGACACGAGCCCTGCATCGCCGCGTTCGAGCATCTGCAGCGCAAACTCCTCGGGAGCCACGCCCGCGCGAGCGGCGAGGGCCGACAGCCGCTGGCCTTCGTATGACGGATCGGGTTCAAAGCGGCTGATGAGCAGCGTGTCGGCGCCGCCCCGGCGCACGAGGTTCCCGGCCACCTGGGCGCGAATCTCGGCACGCAGCTCGCCCTTGATGCGCTTCAGCATCGCCTCGCGGCCACCCACCTGCGCCGAGCGGGGCATGAGGGCCCCGACGATACCGGTGCCGCTGGCCTCGTAGGGATACTGATCGGCGAAGACCTGCACGCCCCGGGCGCGCGCGGCCTCGATGCGCTGCACGAGTACACGCGACTTCCCCCAGTTGGCCGGACCGAGGGCTTTCATGTGCGACACCACGCCGGTGACGCCCGCACCTTCGGCGACGGCAATCACCTCATCCACGGCTGCGACGACACCGATGCTGTAGTCGGCCTCATCACGGATGTGGCTGGAATACACCCCGCCGAAGGGGGCCGTCGCGCGGGCCATGGCGATGACCTCTGCCGTTTTCGAGTAGCTGCCCGGCGCATAGTAGAGCCCGCTCGACAGGCCCAGCGCCCCGGCTTCCATGCCCTGCCGCGTGAGCGCGACCATGCGCGTCAGCTGTTCCGCATCGGGATCGAGATCGGACATGCCCATCACGGCCGCACGCACCGAGCCGTGCGGGACGAAGAGGCCCACGTTGACGCCGATGCCCTGTTTCTCGTACGCGGCACGCTGCCCGGCGATGGTCACGGGGCCTCCGCCGTCGGGGTTCACGAAGGCGGTGGTGATGCCCTGTGCGAGCAGGGGCTGTCCGTGCTTGAGTCCTTCGGTGAGCAGGCCAGGGCCGGCGTGCGAGTGCACGTCGATGAACCCCGGAGCCACGTACCGATCGCGGGCATCGATGACGGTGGTGGCACGCACGGCGCCCAGAGCCCCCATCGCCACGATGCGGTCACCGCGGATGGCGATGTCGGCGCGCACCCACGGATTGCCGTTGCCATCGAGGACGCGACCGTTGCGGATGAGCAGGTCGACCGGTGCCTGCGCAGGCTGAGCGGTGAGCGCGGGCTGCAGCAGCGAGAGCGTGGCCAGCAGCGCGGACAGTCGAAGGCGTCGGGTCATGGCGCCCGCCATCTTAGCGCGGCCCGCTAATGGCCCGGCGAACCGACCCCGCGGCGTGCCAGCTCAGGAGGCGTCAGTTCAGGAGGCGTCGCCCGACGCGGTGCCGGCGTCGAGCGGCAGCACGTAGCGGACGTATTCCTGTCCAAAGCCCTGGTGCTCGTACAGCGCGCGCGCACGAGTGTTGTTCACCATGGCCGACAGCGTCAGTCGGTCAGACCCGATCGTACGCGCCCAGGCCACACACTGGTCGATCAGCGCGCGGCCCACGCCGCAGCCCTCGTGCTCGCGGGCCACGCAGAGCACGCCGAGGTGGGCGTGTGGTCGCCGGGTGAAGTAATCGGTGGGCGTCTCGAGGAAGGCAATGCCGGCGGGGATGCCATCAACCTCGGCCACAAACAGGGCCTGACCCTCTGGGGCATTCGTGAAGAAGGCCGCGATCACGCGGCGGTCGGCTTCGATGATTTCCTCGGGTGTGCGCCACGACGCGAGCGGAAAGTCGACCAGGCGCCGGCACATGGCCTCGGCGAAGGGCTGGTCGTCCGAGCGCGCCGGGCGGATGGTGATGGCCATCAATGCGCCTCCGCCGCCACACCCTTGCGGGGATACTTGGCCTCGACGTACTCGTCGAGCAGGTGCTGGAATGCGGTGGCGAGTTCATCGTAGGTGCCGCGCAGCGTCGTGGCGTGGCGGCCGTCGATGTAGACGGGGCAGTTGGGGGCCTCTCCGGTCCCGGGCAGCGAGATGCCGATGTTGGCGGCCTTCGATTCGCCGGGGCCGTTGACGACGCAGCCCATGACGGCGAGGGTGAGGGTTTCGACGCCCTCGTAGCGCTGCTTCCACTCGGGCATCTGCGTGCGGATGTACTGCTGCACGGCCTCGGCCAGCTCCTGGAAGGTGGTGCTGGTGGTGCGGCCGCAGCCGGGGCAGGCCGTCACGCTGGGTGCGAACGACCGCAGACCCATGGCCTGCAGAATCTCGCAGGCGGCGTAGACTTCCTCGCGCCGATCGCCGCCGGGACGCGGCGTGAGGGAGACACGGATGGTGTCGCCGATGCCTTCCTCGAGCAGGACGCCGAGGGCGGCGGCCGACCAGACCAGCCCCTTCATGCCCATGCCGGCTTCGGTGAGCCCGAGGTGCAGCGGCTGCCGCGTGGCGCGCGAGAGCGCCCGGTACACCTCGATGAGGTGGCGCGGCCGCGACAGCTTGCACGAGATGATGATCTGCGATTCGGTGAGGCCGCTTTCGAGTGCCAGTTCGGTCGACTGCAGGGCAGACAGCACCATGCATTCGCTGATGATGTCGTCCGGTTCGAGGCCGAGGTCCTTGTCGGTGTTCTCCTGCATCTTCGCCATCACCAGTTCCTGGTTGAGCGAGCCGCCGTTGACGCCGATACGCACGGCCTTGCCGTGGTCGACGGCCACCTGGCAGATAGTCGAGAACTGCTCGTCGCGCCGCTTGCCGGTGCCGACGTTCCCCGGGTTGATGCGGTACTTGGCCAGGGCCTTCGCACATTCGGGATAGCGCGTCAGCAGCAAGTGGCCGTTGTAGTGGAAGTCGCCGACGAGCGGGGCACGGCATCCGGCATCGTCCATGCGCTGCCGGATTTCCGGCACGGCCGCGGCGGCCTCGGGGACATTGACCGTGATGCGCACCACCTCGGAGCCGGCCTCGGCCAGCTCGATGCACTGCTGCGCCGTGGCCTGTGCATCGGCCGTGTCGGTCATGGTCATCGACTGCACGACCACGGGCGCACCGCCACCGACGGTGACGTGCCCGACCTTGACGGCATGGGTGCGGTGGCGCTTCTGGACTTTCAGCATGGGAATATCATTTTACCGTGCGCGCATGGGGGGCACCGGGCACCGATGTCACAGGCAGCCAGCAGGGCGGCATGTCGGGCGCGTGCCGCGACGGCACCAGGGCACCCGCAGGTCAGGGCAACCCTGCAGCGTTCCTGATGAGTGCCAGCGCCTCGGCCGTCCGTCGGCTATCCTCGAGCGTGACCACCGGCGGGGCGCCGTCGAGCACCGTGGCGGTGAAGTCGGCGACCTCGCGCGCGAAGAGCCGGGGTGAGCCGGCGACGACCTCGTCATGCCGCACCCCGTCGCGCACGAGCGTCAGCACGCTCCGGAGTGAGGGCTTGAACGGATCAGGCACGAGCAGCGTGCCTTCACTGCCGAGGATGGTGAGCCATGTGTGCGTCGACGCGCGGAATCCGGCGGTGATCGAGGCGAGCACGTCTCCCGGGAAGTGCAGCACGGCCGTGCACTGGTCATCGACGCCGTGTGGACCGACGATCGCCATCCCGGCGGCCGCCACGGGAGCCTGCTGCAGCAGCAGGTCGGCATAACTGACTGGATAGACCCCCACGTCAAAGAGGGCACCGCCACCGAGCGCCGCGGAGAGGCGCACATCATCGGGGCGGGTGCGGCCATACGTGAACCCCGAGTCGATACCATGGACCGTGCCCACGGCCCCGCCGGCCACCAGTTGAGCGACGCGCGCGGTCTGCGGTTCGTGGCGGTACATCAGGCCTTCCGACACAACCACCCGCGCCTGCGTGGAGGCGTCGCGGATGCGGTCGATCTCGTCAGGCGAGACGCCCAGCGGCTTCTCGCACAGGACGTGCTTGCCGGCGCGGGCGGCGGCGATGACCCAGCGGGCATGCAGCGCATTGGGGAGGGGCACGTAGACCGCGTCGATGTCATCGCGCGCGATGAGGGCCTCGTACGTGTGGACGGCCTCGGGAATCTGCCAGTCGCGGGCGCAGCGCGCGGCCTGCGCGGCGTCGCGGCTGGCCACGGCCACCAGCGCCGCCCGCGGGTCGTCGTGCAGCACAGGCACCAGGTGACGGATGACACGGGCCGTGCCCAGCACGCCCCAGCGGAGCGCCGACATGTGGGAGAGTCCTCGGATGCGGGGACGGGGGCGGCTCAGCCTCGCGCCTTGAGGCGGGCAATCATCGCGGCGTTGTACTGCTCGCTCTGGCCCTTCGGCACCGACAGGGTCTGCCACTCGCTGCCCGTGAAGTGACGAGCCAACAGCAGGATCTGGTAGGTGTGGCCGCTGTAGTGGCTGATCTGCCGGAAGATGGCCTGGCACACCGTCAGCGGCTCGGTGCGGATGGTGACGGTGCGGAACAGGTCGTCGTCTGTCAGCGGGTCGAGGGCGGCGAAGACGAGCGCCCAGCCGGCATCCCACTCGGTCATGAGTGCCTCACGCGACAGCGTCGTCGGCTCGAATTCACGATCGCGGAAGCGATCGGGTTTTTCGCCGTCGCTGGTGAGGAAATCGGTCCATCGCGATCGCATGTTGCCGGCCATGTGCCGCATCAGCATGGCGATGGAATTGCCCTCGGCATCGAGCGTGGCATGCAGGCCAGCATCGTCGACCTGGGCGATGGCGCGCTCGGCCAGGCGTCGGATGCTGCGGAACTCGGTGCGGGCGAGATCGATCACGCTGTCCTGCATCACCCCTCGCATCTGCAGATGAGCCCGGCGGGCAACGCGTTTACTCGTCGTCGCCCGGCCCGTTGTCGTCGTGCTTCATGAAGTCGGGCAGCGCGTCGAGGTCATCGTCGCCTTTTTCGACTTCGTCGAGGTCATACATGCGGCCGGTGAACTTGGTGGGAATCGGGCCGCGGGGACGGTTCTCGTCCTTTTTGAAGGTGTTCTTGGCCGACTTCTTGCCCTTTGGGGGAGCCGGTGGGCCAAAGTCGCGCTGGCGTGCCGCGCCGGGGGCATCGCCCGCGCGTGGCGCACCGAAGCCGCCGCCGGGACGGGGACCGCCGAAGCCGCCACCGCCAGGGCCGCCGCCAGGACCACCACCGGGGCCGCCATAGCCGCCCGGCCGTGGGCCACCAAAGCCGCCACCGGGACGGGGACCACCGTAGCCACCACCGCCGGGGCCGGCCCCAGGCCCGCCGCCGCTGTAACCGCCGCCCGGCCGCGGACCGCCGTAGCCACCACCGCCTGGCCGTGGGCCCCCGTAGCCGCCGCCTGGACCGCCCGGACCGCCCGGTCCCCTGGACTCGCGCTCGCGGGCTTCGCTGACGGCCAGCGGACGGCCCATGAACAGCTGGCCGTCAAAGCGCTTGATCGCTTCCTCGGCCGGACCGCGCTCGGCGTATTCAACAAAGGCAAAGCCGCGGGCCCGACCGGTTTCTCGGTCGATGGGGCGGACAATCTGGGTCGGCTCACCGACCTGCGAGAAATGCGTGCGCAGGTCGTCTTCGGTGGCCTGATAGGGCAAGTTACCGACGAACAGTCGTACTGATGGCACTGGAGTGACTCGGGACTCGGATCGATGGTGAGACGGAGAAAAGGATTGGCGGCAAGCGATTCTGGAATCGGATGGGAAGGTTAGCAAATCAGGCAATCCGCATCAAGCGGGGCGTCTGTTACCCTTGAGACACCCATGCAACTGGCGCTCCCGCTTGCGGCCGACGAACCGGCGCCGCGCCTGATCCGCCACCGCCGGGCACGACGCTATATCCTGCGCGTCCTCGAGGACGGCACGGTGCGCCTCACCATGCCTAGATGGGGGACGATGCGCGAGGCCATGCAGTTTGTCGAGGCGCATCGGGGCTGGGTGCAGGACCAGCAGGCCCGACGTCAGCAGCGGGCGGCCGAGCGTCCGGCGTGCCTGAGCGACCCGGCATTCCGGGGGCGCGCCGCCGAGGAACTGCCGCGGGAACTGCTGCGGCTGGCCGAGCGCCACGGCATCACGGTGACCCGCGTCCTCGTGCGGAACCAGCGATCGCGCTGGGGCAGCTGCTCGCGCCGCGGCACCATCACCCTCAACTGGCGCCTCGTGCTGGTGCCCGATTTTGTGCGCGAGTACGTCATGCTGCACGAGCTGATGCATCGCCGCGAACTCAATCACTCGGCCCGCTTCTGGCGACTGGTCGCCGACGTCTGCCCGCGCATGGACGAAGCCGTGCGCTGGCTGCGGATCGACGGGGCCCGCCTGTTCTAGCCTGTTGCCTTTCCTGGAGACGTCATGACGCCACGACACCTGCCCATCGCCCTGCTGCTCCTCGTGGCCCTGGCCGTGCCTGCACGGGCGCAGCTGCGCATGGGGCCGTTTGAGGGACAGCTCACCGGCTTCATCGGCGACGCCGTGCCCACCGATGGCAACACGACGCGGGTATTTGGCGGTTCCGCCTCGGTCATCGACCCGTCGGGGTGGGGCGCCGAGATCGATGCCGGCGTGACGCGGGGCGGCGACGTCCGCCGCGGGACGCCCGATGTGCAGGCCTACACCGTCGGGCCTATCTACCAGCGCGTGCGCGGGCGGCTGCGTCCCTACGCCACGGCCGGGGTGGGCACGCTCCGCATCCGGGGCTGCCTGTCGGGCTGCGAGACCATTGGTGTCTGGAACAGCTGGGGCGTATCGGCAGGGGCGGGGCTGCAGCTGCGCATCAACCAGGCGATTGCCGTGCGGGTAGAGGGGCGCTTCTTCAGCGCCGTGCGCGATGAGCGCAACCCGGCACGGCCGGGCACCTACCAGTTCTGGCGCGTATCGGCGGGCCTGACCTGGGCCTGGGAGGTGTCGTGATGCGCGGCGCCGTGCTCGCCTGGGCCGTCGCCGCACTGGCGTGGCAGGGCCCGGTGGTGGCACCCGATGTCGCGGCCACCTGGGCGCGGGTCGTGCCCCTCGTGTCGGCGATCACCCTCAATGACCATGAAAACGGCGAAGTGCTGGGCACGCTGACCGATCAGATTGAGCGCGTGGAACGGGAAGAGGCCACACCCGGGGTGCTGCGCCTGCGGGTGACGCTCGCGGCAGGCGGGGCCGACAGACTGCGCCGGTCAGAGTGCACGCGTGATGCGACCGCCGCGCCGCTGGCAGGCTTTGGTACCCCGTTCGTGTGTGGCGAGGCTCGCCGCGTGGTGGTGCGAGTCGCCGACGATCGCACGCAGGCGCTGATTGACGTCTCTGCGCCCTGACGGTCGGTTCGGCGTCTGCAATGCGCCGCGCTGAGAACTGTGCAGATGGCCACGCCCCGTCCCCGCGCGTCTGCGCGGAGGCGGGGCGTTGGTGTGTCAGGGCACCGCCGGGTCCGATCTATGACTTGTCCGACAGCGGTTGCACGAGTCGGCCAGATCCGTAATCCGTGAAATCGGCACCGAGCACAACTTCTTGAGTGTCCATGCGGCCCAGGGGGCTAGGGGCGTGCCCCCGGCGTGTGCCGTGTCACCCAGCCGTAGATGCGCTCCAACCGATCCTTCTGGTGATAATACTCCTGAATGCCGTGCCCTTCCCGCGGATAGAACACCAGCTCGGTGGGAATGCTGCGGTCCTTCAGGCCGCGGTACAGCTCATAGGCCTGGCCGGTCGGTACGCGTTCGTCATTCGCCCCGTGCAGAATCAGCGTCGGAGTGGTCACCTTGTCGATGTGGGACATCGCCGAGCGCTCGAGATAGAGCGGCAGCGTCTTCGCATTCGGAATGCCGCCAAAGTAACTGATGAGCACGCTGGGGATGTCGTTGGTGCCGTACATGCTCCACATGTTGGTGAGTCCGGCGCCGACCATCGCCGCCTTGAAGCGTGTCGTCTGCGTGATCATCCAGGCGGTCATATAGCCGCCATAGCTCCAGCCGATGTGTGCCAGCCGATCGGGATCGGCCACGCCGCGGGTGACCAGCGCATCGACGCCCGTCATGATGTCGCGATAGTCGCCACCGCCCCAGTCGTTCACGTTGGCCTGCAGCGTGCGTTCGCCGTAGTTGGTGGATCCGCGCGGATTCGGGTAGAACACCGCCCAGCCCCGGCCCGCCCAGACCTGCCCGCCCTCCAGGCCTCCGAGCCGGAAGCCGTTCACGTAGGCCCCGGCCGGTCCCCCGTGCGCTACGACCAGCAGGGGATAGCGGCGTCCGGGCGCGTCGTCCACCGGCAACAGCACCACGCCCTCGACTTCGAGCCCGTCATGGCCCTTCCAGGTGATGACCTCGGTCCGGCCCTGCCGGATCTCGCCGAGTTGCGGATTCGTGGAGGTCAGGCGCCGGGGCCGGCTGAATGACGGGTCGGTCACAAACACCTCAGCTGCGGCGTCGGGCGTCTCCATCGTGAACGCAATCGTGCGCCCGTCGCGCGACACCGAGAGTCCCTGCAGCGTGCGGCCCGTCGTGAGC
The DNA here is from genome assembly GCA_964643765.1 of uncultured Bifidobacteriaceae bacterium. Taxonomy (GTDB): domain Bacteria; phylum Acidobacteriota; class Vicinamibacteria; order Vicinamibacterales; family UBA2999; genus VFZN01. The sequence goes on from CAZXTM010000003.1 coordinate 204,518, forward strand.
TGCGTATAGCGGCCTGTCGACACGTCATAGGCAAACGCTTCCGTGTAGGCCCGCTTGCCCGCCGTGAACATCACGCGCTCGCCCTCGAGCGTCCACACGGGTGTGCCGGCGTCGGTGTCGAACGCTGGCGACGACACGTCGCGCGCGCGCCGGGTGGCGACGTCGTAGAGCACCAGCTTCGACTGCACCACCGGGCCAATCGCCGTGCCGTCCGCATGCGGCGGCATCGGGTGGGGCTCCATGGTCCAGGCGATGGTGCGGCCGTCGGACGACCATCGGGGCGCACCGTCGCTGCCGAAGTTCGTGCTGATCTTCTCGATGCCGCGAGGTTCGAGGGTGAGCACGTAGACGTCGCGGCGGTTGTCGCGCAGCATTGGCGTGGTGGCGCCGGTGAAGACGAGACGCGTGCCGTCTGGGGCCCACGACGGCGCCCCCTGTACGGTGTACGCCGGGCCCTCTGTCAGGCGGAGGCCGGCATCCGGTTTCGCCGGAGCCCCGGGCGCCGGCACCGTCACCATCCAGAGATGCTGGTACCGGAAGTCGCCCTCGAACACGCGTTCGTCATCCCGGCGCCTGATCGCGGCGT
>CAZXTM010000004.1:0-7960 GCA_964643765.1 uncultured Bifidobacteriaceae bacterium
GCTGCATCCCGAGACGGGCGAACTGTGGGAAGTCGAGCACGGCACCCGCGGCGGCGACGAGCTCAACATCGCGCGCAAGGGCAAAGATTACGGCTGGCCCACCATTGCCTATGGCATCGAATACCGCGGCGGTCCGATTACCGGCGGCATCCAGCAGCAGGCTGGCATGGAGCAGCCGGCCTACTACTGGGATCCGGTCATCGGCCCGAGCGGCATGACCTTCTACACGGGCACCCTGTTTCCCCAGTGGAAGGGCAGCCTGTTCATTGGCGGCCATGCGACCAACGACCTGGTGCGCCTCTCGGTGAAGGGGGACCGGGTCACCGGCGAGGAACGGCTGCTGACCGAGGGCAAGGAACGGATCCGAGACGTGCGGCAGGGACCCGATGGGGCCCTCTACGTGCTGACCGACGGTCCTGCCGCGCGCCTCTTCAAGCTGGTGCCCCGGCGCTAGCGCCGGACACCGCCTCAGTCTCCGTCCCTCGGAGTGCCACCCATGCTGACCACCGCGGCGCAGAACGCCCGTCGTGTGTGCCCCCGTGCGGCTGCCGCCCTGGCCACCCTGCTGCTGGCGATGCCTGGTGTGGCGGGCGCGCAGCCGGCGGCGGTCACGCCGCCGGAGCCCGCCCCGCTGACCATCTTCGGGCCGCAGCCGGCTCAGACCGATCGCTTCAAAGTGTCGGGCGAGTTTGTCGCGGCCTGGTCCCACGACGGCGCGCAGGCCACGCTCGGTCTCGAGAAGCAGGCCCGCGTCGGCATGGCCATCCTCACCGTCACCACGAAGGTCAGCCCGCGGGTGCGCTTCGTCGTGTCGACGAACCCCGTCAACGAGACCGCCTCCCGGCCCTCGTGCGGCAAGGCCGATTACTTCTATCCCAACAACCCGTCGCTCTATACGCTGCCCGGTCCCGCCGTGCCCTGCGATGTCGAGGACGGGCTCAAGCGTGTCGATACCTACAACACCTTTGCCCTCGACTACATCAACCAGCAGGGGGTGCTGCGCGAAGGCTATCTCGATGTGCAGATGAGCCGGCACCTGCGCCTGCGGGCCGGCCGCTTCATCCTGCCCATCGGCCTGACGCCGCAGGAAACCGGTGCAGCGACCGCCAAGGACATCACCCGCATCCAGCGCATCAACGCCGAGGCGAACTTCGGCGCGCTTATCGCCTACTCGGCCCGCCGGCCCTCGGGCCAGCCCCTGTTCGACCTGGCCGCCGGTGCGGTGCTCGGCGATGGCAACCGCGAGAAGGACTACAACTGGTTCTACTTCGTCAACACGTCGCTCGACACCAACAGCGCCGTGACCGCGGTCGCCTCGGCCCGTCTGCGTCCCGTCACGGGTGTCGATCTGCGGGCGGCATACAAGTGGGGCTACACCGGGTCGAAGGTCGAACGGCTGCCGTCCTACTGGGCCTCGAAGCGGCACGACAAGGCGCTGGTCTTCAGTGTCCGGCTGTCACCGGGATCCTGGGGTGCCGTGTTTGGCGAGTACGCGAAATACACCTGGGGGCCGACCGCCACGTCCGCCGACATGCTCGGCTACGGCGAGCTGCCCGGCATCGACAAGGCCGGCTATTCGATCGGGGGAGAGTTGTCCGCACCCGTGCTGAACGGTGTGCGCGTCGGCGTGTCGGGCGTGCGCGAGGAACTGTCGCGCGACGACTCGATGATTCAGTATCTGGCCCTGCAGCGGCTCTACCGGGTCGAGATGGGGCGCAACGATCGGCAGCGCACCCTGCGGGCGTTTGTCGACGTCGGCTTCGGCCGCGTCAGTCTGTTCTGGGGCGATGTCTCGACCCCCTTCCCCTGGGTCAGCGCCATGTGGCCCGTATCCGGGCCCACGGCCTACACTGGTCGGCGGCCCGACCGCGTGGGCATCAACTTCTCCGTCCGCACGCCCTGACCCCGCGCTCAGCGCGCCGGGGCCAGGTGCTGGTCGAAGTAGTTCAGCAGCTTCCGATAGAAGAAGATGGCGTAGGGCTCGCGGGCCGTCCACCCATGGGTGGCGGCCGGTGCCGTCGCCAGGTCCACATCTTTCCCCAGCAGAATCAGCCGCTCGATGAGCGTCATCGTCGTGCGGAACGGCACCACGTCATCCATGACGCCGTGGATGATCAACAGGTGATCGCGAAGCCCGTCACCCAGATGCTGCGCTGATCCGCGGACAAACGCGTCGGGATGCGAGGCAGGCGTGCGCGTGATGGCAATGTCGTCGGGGCCGAAGGCGAACGGGTCGGTGGCCGGCGCACCGGCCACGCCTGCGGCAAACAGACCGGGCTTCTTGAGCAGGGTGAAGACGGTCAGCAGGCCGCCATAGCTGCTGCCCCAGAGGCCCATGCGTGAGGCATCGACGTAGGGCCGCTGCGCGAGTCCCCGTACCACGGCCTCGATGTCGTCGAGGTCCTTGCCCCCGTAATCCATGAGGAAGGCCTCGCGGAAGGCGCGGCCATAGCCGACGCTGCCGCGCACGTCGACCTGCACGACGATATAGCCGCGCTGAACCATGGCCTGCTGGAGGGTGCCCGAGAGGCCAGCCCACCGGTTGCGGACCGTATTCGAGTAGAGCGGCCCGAAGATGACCGGGTGTCGTCGGCTGCGGTCGAGGCCGGCCGGTTCCAGGATGCGCGCGTGCACCACGAATCCGTCGACGGCATTCCGGAAGGTTTCGTAGCGGGGGCGCACCCACGCATAGTCTGAGAATGCAGCGCGTGGCGATCGGGTGACCTGTCCGTCAGTCGCCGCTGGCTGCGCGGGCCGCACCAGCAGCTCGGTCGGCGTCACATCGTCGGACCAGAGCGTGGCAAGGTGCCGGCCATCGGGGGACAGGCTGGGGACGTGGATCCCCGCGCGTGAGGTGATCGCCACCGGGGCTCCCGTGCCACGCACCAGCTGGTACACCTGGCGGTCGTAGGGGCTCGCCTGCGTCGAGGTGAAGGTGATGGTGCCGTCGGCACTGATGCTGAGCGGGGCGGCACCGCGCTCGCCGGCGACGTCCCAGTCGCCCGAGGTCAGGGCCTGCGGCGTGGCCCCGCTGCGGTCAACCTCGAGGCTGTAGAGATGGTCGCGCTCGGTCAGGTCGGCCGCGAAGACAATGCGGCGGCCGTCGGGATGCCAGCGCGAGACGTAGGCGGGATAGATGCGGGTGTCTCGCTGGTCATGCCACACCTCACGGGGCGTGGTGGCCCCGGGATCGAGGACCCAGAACCAGCGGTCGGTGCCGGTGTCGCTGACCTGATCAACCATCAGCCGTCCGGTGGATGACCATTCATAGTCGCTGATGGCCCGGGCCCCTGGGGCGGGCAGCGGCAGGGGCTGCAGCCGCCGGGTCGAGACATCGAGGAGGGCCAGCGTGCGGCGCTCGTTCTCGTCGCCCGGGTAGCCGCGGCGGAGGATGTTGGGCCCCGTGTCCCCGCCCAGGAACCAGGGGAACCGCACCTGCCGGATGTGGCGCCGGTCGACCATGTGCAGGGCGATGGTGCGTCCGTCGGGGGACCACTGATAGGGCATCCAGTCGGCGCCCCACACACCCGTGCCCACTTCCGCATCGGGCTTGTTGTAAGAGCCGAGTGGTACTGTCCCCGGGCCCGCGATGCCCACCGTAGTCAGCCGCTCGGCGTTGCCGCCCGCAAGCGGCCACACCCAGAGGTCGCCGTCCTTGAGGTACGACAGGCGGCTGCCGTCGGGAGACAGGGCAATGTCCGAGAGGCCCTCCCCGGCGGGAAGCACGACAGGCGCGTTGCCATCGAGGCCGACGCGGAACAGCCGGCCGCTGGCGGTGAAGAGCAGGGCCCGATGATCGGGCAGCCAGAGCACCTCGCTGATGCCTCCCCGGGCCCGGGCCGCTGACTGTGCCGCCAAAGCGTCGGTGGACGTGCCCGACGGAGGCGGCGGAGCCGGATGGGTCTGCTGGAGGTTGGTGAGGCGCCGGCGATTGCGGCCGTCAGCACCGACGACATACAGGTCGCGGAAGGGCCAGCCTTCCTCGTTCCATCGGAAGGCGAGCCACTGACTGTCGCGCGACCAGGTGGGGCTGGACGGGGCCGTGCCGATGAGGCTCGGATACGACGCGATCTGCTCGGCCGAGAGCGGGGCGGGCGTCGCAGGCTGTGCAGAGGCAGCGGACGCTGGTCCGAGTACACACGCAGACACGAGCAGGGCAGAAGCGAGGCGTGGCATAGCGTCAGTACTATAATCGGCCTGCCATGCTGCGTCTGCCTGTCCTCTTCACGCTGCTGCTGTGCAGTGCCTGGGTTACCCCGGCCACGGCAGACCCACTCGACGATCTCGCCACTGAGTTCTGGGCCTGGCGCGTGGTGCACCAGCCCTCGACGGGCGATGACATTCCGCGCGTCGAGCGTCCGGCGGGCTGGCTGCCCGACTGGTCACCCGAGGCCATGACGCGCAGGCAGGCGGCCCTGCGCGACTTCGAGGCGCGGTGGCGGGCCATGCCGACGACAGGCCTTCCGGTGTCGCGGCAGGTCGACTATCGGCTGATGGGATCAGCCATTGCGCGTGTGCGATGGGAACTGGAGAAGGCGGCCGCCTGGCGCCGCGATCCGGCGTTCTACATCCAGCAGTCACTCGGCCCGGTGTTCGATCTGCTGCTGCCCCCGGGCCCGTTCGATCGGACGCGTGCCGAGGCCATCGTGCAGCGGCTGCAGCATGCGCCACTGGTGCTGACGCATGCACGGACGCACCTGACCGACATGCGGCGGCCCTTTGCGCGCCTGGCCATCGACACGCTGGGCGATATTGAGACGCGGCTGGTCACGGTGGCCCGCGAACTGGCACCGGAACTGCCCGCTGAGGTGCGCGCATCACTGGGGCCGGCAGCCGCCGGTGCCGGGCGTGCGCTCGGCGAGTATCGGCAGTGGCTGACGACGCGCGAGGCCGCGCTGCGGACCGAGACGGCCATCGGGCGCGAGGATTACGTGTGGTTCCTGCGCGAGGTGGCGCTGGTGCCGCACACGCCGGACGAACTGCTGATGATGGGGCGCATCGAATGGGAGCGCGCCGTGGCCTTCGAGGCACTGGAACAGGGGCGCAACCGGGCCCTGCCGCCGATGCCGATCTTCCCCAATCAGCAGGCGCAGATCGCCAAATCGTTTGCCGACGAGCAGGCGATTCGGGCATTTCTCGAGCGCGAGCAGCTGCTGTCGGTGCCGTCGTGGGTGAAGCACTACCGGAACCTGCCGCTGCCGGCGTACCTGGCTCCGATCGGCTTCCTGGGCGTCACCGACGACCTGACCGGGCCATCGCGACTGACGGAGGATGGCATCAGCTACGTCCGCGTGCCGTCGCCGACGCTACCGTACTTCTACCTCTCGACGGCGCGCGATCCGCGTCCCATCATCGTGCACGAGGGCGTGCCCGGGCACTACTTCCAGCTGGTGCTGTCGTGGGCGCACGAGAACCCGCTCCGGCGCCGCTACTACGACTCTGGCGCCAATGAAGGCATCGGCTTCTACGCAGAGGAGATGATGCTGCAGGCCGGACTCTGGGACGATAGTCCCCGTTCGCGCGAGATCATCTACAACTTCATGCGACTGCGGGCGCTGCGCGTGGAAGTGGACGTGCGGCTCGCCACGGGCGAGTTCAGCATCGCGCAGGCCGCCGACTATCTGGCGAAGACCGTACCGATGGATCGGGAGACGGCCCTCGAGGAAGCGGCCGCGTTTGCCGCCGGCCCGGGACAGGCCATCACCTACCAGATTGGCAAGATCCAGATCGTGCGGCTGCTGGCCGATGCCCGCCGCGCGCGCGGCAGTGCGTTTTCGCTGAAGGCCTTCCATGACTATCTCTGGAAGAACGGCAACGTGCCTCTCTCGCTGCTGCGCTGGGAATGGCTCGGTGACGATTCCGATATCCGTCGCCTCGACGGGATGAAGTAGCCATGGCCGACACGAACACGGCCGCGCGACCGCGCCTGGCCCGCGAGATGGGCCTGCTCGGGCTGACCGCCACCGGGGTGTGCTCGATGGTGGGGGCCGGCATCAACGTCATTCCCTTCATGATTCAGCGCAACGTGCCCGGCATCGGGGCCGATGTGCTGGGGGCCTACATGTTTGCGGCCCTGCCTGCGGTGCTGGCCGGATTGGCCTATGCGGTCCTGGCCTCGGCGATGCCGAGGGCGGGCGGCAGCTACGTCTATGCCAGCCGCGGGCTCAATGCCTATCTGGGATTCGTCGCGTCGTTCTCGCAGTGGTTTTCGCTGTGCGTGGCGATTGGGGTGGTGTCGTACGTGCTGGTGCCGTTTCTGCGCGACATCGCGGTGGCGCTCGAGTGGGCCGGCACCGCGGCGCTGCTCGAACAGGGCAGCGTGCGCCTGTTGCTGTCACTCGGCGTGCTGTGGGCCGCCGTGGCGATCAACCTGCGCGGGGTGGGCGTGTACGAGCGGCTCATCGTGCCGCTGATGTTCCTGACCTTCGTGCTGGGAGGTGTGGTCATCGTGGCGGGCTTCTGGTTCTCGCACGACGACTTTGCGGCCGCCCTGCTGGCGCGCGACGGGCTGACGCTGCCGCCTGCTCCTGCCCCGGCCGGGTCTTCGTCGACGTTCCTGTCGGCGGCGGCGCTGCTGTTTGCCTCGTTCATCGGGTTCGATTCGATTGCGCAGGCTGGGGGTGAAGCGAAGAATCCCGCACGCAACCTGCCGCTGGCCATCGGGCTGGCTGTGGGGTCGGTCGGCGTCTTCTACATGCTGTTCACGGCCGCCGTCTATCACGCCGTGCCGTGGTGGTATGTGGCCGAGCAGGCCCAGCAGCGTGACCTGACGGCACCCGGCCTGCTGGGCTATCTGCTACCGCCGTTCTGGACCGTCGTGATTGTCTCGGCCGCCGCCGTGGCCCTGGCCAAGGATCTGCCAGCGATGCTGCTGGCTGTCTCGCGGCTCATGTTTGCGTGGGCCGAAGATGGCATTTTTCCGAAGCAGGTGGCCGCCGTGCACCCGCGCTTCCGCACCCCGCACGTCGCCATTGTGGCCAGCGGCGTGATGGCGTCGCTCGGCGTGCTCGGCAGTCACCTAGCCGGCGACTTCTTCCTCGGGGTCGACATCCTGGTCACCTCGATGCTCGTGAACTTCCTCGTGATGGCGGCGTCCGTGTGGCGGCTGCCGTCGCGGAACCCCGCACTGGCCCGGGAGGTCAGCGTCCTGCCGTCGCGCACGGCGCAGCGCCTGATGGCGGGGGCAGGCATGGTGGTGCTGCTTGGCTTCCTCGCCGTGCACACCGTGAAGGATCTGACGGCCCCGGTGGCCGCGTGGTATTTCCGATCGACCCCGGTGTGGCTCGTGGTCATGGCCCTCGGATCGGTCATCTACTGGCGCGAGGTGCGTGCCCTGCGCGGCTCGGGCGTCGACCTCGACGCGCACTTCCGTGCGCTCCCCCCCGAATAGGCACCGACGATGATTGAACGTGTGCAGCTGGGTGATGGACTCACCATGTCGCGAGTGCTGACCGGCCTGTGGCAGATGGCCGATCAGGAGCGCGATGGACGGCAGATCGATCTGGATGCCGCGGCCGCGGCGATGCACCCGTATGCAGAGGCCGGCCTCACGACGTTCGACATGGCCGACCATTACGGCTCATCAGAGATTGTGGCGGGGCGCTATCGCCGGCGACCCGGCGCACGCCCCGTGGAGCTGTTCACCAAGTGGGTGCCGAGCCCGGGACGCGTGACGGCGACCGAGGTGCGGGCGGCAGTGCAGCGTGCACTCACCAGGATGCAGGGCGACACCATCGACCTGCTGCAATACCACGCGTGGAACTATGCCGACCCACGCTGGATCGCGACCCTGTTCCTGCTGCAGGACCTCAAGCGGGAAGGTCTCATCAGGCATCTGGGCCTGACCAACGTCGACACGGCGCACCTGCGTATGGTCGTGGCCAGCGGCATCGAGGGGGTGTCGAATCAGGTGTCGTATTCCCTCTTCGACCAGCGGGCCTCGAAGGGCCTGGGCCCCGTC
>CAZXTM010000004.1:7970-54890 GCA_964643765.1 uncultured Bifidobacteriaceae bacterium
TCTGGGCCAGCCACGACGTCAAGCTGCTGGCCTACGGCACGCTGGGCGGTGGCTGGCTGAGCGACCGATGGCTGGGGCAGCCCGAGCCCGACTGGGAACGGACGGGCACATGGTCGCAGATGAAGTATGGACGCTTCCTGCGGACGGCCGGCGGATGGGAGGCCCTGCAGCGCCTGCTGCACGCCGCTCGTGCGGTGGCCGATCGGCATGGTGTATCGATCGCCACCGTGGCCAGCCGTTACATCCTCGAGCAGCCCGGCGTGGCCGGGATCATCATTGGCGCGCGCCTCTCGGAGCGCGCGCACATTGACGACACGGTGCGTCTCTTCGGTGTTGCGCTGTCCGCAGAGGACCATGCCGCCATCGCCGCCGCGCAGGCCACGCTCGCCGCAATACCCGGCGACTGCGGCGACGAATATCGGAAGCCGCCATTCCTGACGGCCTCGGGGGATCTGAGCCATCACCTCGCGCAGCTGCCTCCGCCGTATGAAACGCGTGCGGTGTCGCCGCACCGGACGCTGTGCCTCAGCGGCACCGAGTGGGAACCGATCGCGGGCTACTCGCGCGCCACGCGCCTCGGCCGCCGCATCGCCATCTCGGGCACGACTGCCACGCTCGGGTCGCGGGCGATTGGCGGCGACGATCCGGCGGCGCAGATGCACTGTGTCATCGACAAGGTGGAAGGCGCCCTGCAGTCACTGGGGGCCCGGCTCGAGGACGTCGTGCGCACGCGCGTGTTCGTGAAGGACGTGGGGCAGTGGGAGCCGATTGCCCGCGCCCATGGTGAACGCTTTGGCCACATCCTGCCGGCCAACACCATGGTGGGGGCGCCGCTCATCGGCGACGAGTATCTGGTCGAGATGGAAGTGGATGCTGAAGTGCCGGGCGGCACATCAGCGTCCGACTGATCGGCGGCTGGTCAGAGCGACAGCCGCTTGAAGATCGTGCGCGGCAGCAGTCGCACCACCAGCAGAATCAGGGCCCAGAAGGCCGGCACGTAGAGCACGTCCCGCCGCCGCGCGATGCCGGTGACGATGCGTGCAGCCACGGCGTCTGGCTGTGCGACCAGCAGCGCCGGCAGCGGCAGGCCGGCCGTCATGGGTGTGTTAACAAAGCCGGGACGGATGTCGGTGAGTGACACGCCCGCCTTGAAGAGGCGCGGGCGCAGGCCTTCGCAGAACGTCGACACGGCAGCCTTGGCGCTGCCGTAGACATAGTTCGAGGGACGGCCGCGATCGCCGGCGACTGAGGTTATGACCGCCAGGGCACCATGTCGCTGCCGCTCGAGGTGCGAGCCGAGGAGCGTGAGCAGGGCAATCACCGAGGTGGCGTTCGAGGCGAACTCGCGCAGCGTCTGCGGCACATCGTCCTGGCAGGCCTGCTGGTTGGGCAGGGTGCCGTGGGCGATCAGCGCCACATCGATGGTGCCGAGGGCCGCGACGGCCGTGGCCAGCATGTCGCCGTGGCGGTCCGTGTCGAGGGCGTCGAGGACGAACGTCGCAGTGGCCGATGCCCCGCGCACGGAGAGGTCGCGGGCCACGGCGTCGAGCTTGCCGGCATCGCGGCCCACCAGCATGAACTGGGCGCTGTCGGTGGCCCAGCGGCGGGCGCAGGCCGCCGCGATGGCCGAGGTGGCGCCGATGATGAGAACGCGCGTCACTGCGTCACCCGTTGCCAGAACCGCGACAGCAGCTGCGGGTCGCGCAGCGCCTCGACGGCCGTCCATGCAGGATAGCTGGCCTGAAAATCGCGGGCACTCATGTGGGCATCCTTGGCGGGGTACAGGCGGCCACCAGCTTCGCGCACGACGGCGTCGAGTCGGGGAAACAGCTCGTGCGTGAGGCGGGGCGAGTGGGGGAAATCGAGGGCCAGCGTGGTGCCGGCCATCGGGAACGAGAGCAGGCCCGGAGACGCCAGGTCGCCACAGCGCTTGAGCACGGCGAGTGGCGAGCCGAGGCCGGACGCCGCGATCTCGTGCAGCAGGGCGCCAATGCCGTCACGCGCCTGCGCTTCCGGAATCGCGCACTGGTACTGCTGGAAGCCCGACGGCCCGTAGATGCGGTTCCACTGAAGCACGGCGTCCAGCGGATAGAAAAACGGATCGTAGCTGCCCGTGCGCACGGCGGGCGTGCGTGACGCCCGGCGCCAGTACAGGGCATTGAACGCGCGGACCGTGGCGCGATTGACGAGCGAGAGAGGCGGCGTTGCGGGCAGTGTCAGTCGGAGCGGGGTGGCGACCTCGAGCGGTCCGTGCTCTGCGAAGTCGCCCGCCATGTAGACGCCACGGCCAAGCGACGGGCCCGTGGCGCCACAGTCGATCCAGGACACGCAGAACTCATGCTGCAGATCGAGCGTGGCTGACAGCGCGAAGAACTCATCGAGCGTGTCGAAGCGCTGCGTCACGCTCCGAATGCGGCTCGACCGGATGGGGGCCAGCTGCAGCTCGGCCCACTCGATCAGGCCGGTCAGGCCGAGCCCCCCTACGGTCGCCTGAAACAGGCCGGTCTCTTCCGTCGGTGAGCACACGAACGGGGCGCGATCGGACCGCCGCAGCCCGAGTCGCAGGACATGGCGGCCCAGCGTGCCCTGCCGATGGTGATTCTTGCCGTGTACGTCATTGGCAATGGCGCCGCCGAGCGTCACGTATTTGGTGCCGGGACTCACGGGCAGGTACCAGCCGTGGGGAATTGCCACCGTCAGGATCTGCTCGAAGGTCACTCCGGCCTGGGCGGTCAGGCGCCCGGTCGTCCAGTCGGCGGCGAGAAAGCGGTCGAGGCCGGCGGTGTGGAGCACGCGGTCGCTGGCCGCCAGCCCGCTGTCCCCATACGAAAGCCCCGCGCCGTACGCGAGAGTGGTCGCACCCCTCGCTCGTGCGGCCGCGAGCCCGGACGCCAGGTCATCGGGCCAGTGGCAGGGCGTGGGAGTTTGCGGGGCGTGCGGATAGCGTCCCCAGGAGAGAAGTGTCGGCATGGGCCCGGGCAGGTGGCTTCAATCTTAGCCGAGCACGCCATTATCGACGGCGATGCGTATAATCGGCCCGGGGCGGCGTAGTGCCGCCGGCCCGACGAACGACCCTCCCGCCATGAAGACCCTCGACGACCTCCGACGCCAGCTCGACACCATCGACCAGCAGCTGATGACGCTGATCTCGGAGCGCCAGCAGGCCAGCCGGGAGATTGCGAGGGTGAAGCAGAGCACCGGACAGCCCACGCGCGACTACGCGCGGGAACGCGACGTCATCCTCGGCGCCCGCCGCGCTGCCGAAGCCCACGGGGTGGCGCCGCATGTCGCCGAGGAGCTGATGCGGCTGCTCATCCGCAGTTCACTCACCACTCAGGAACGGGCCTCGGTCGTCGCACACGGTACCGGTTCCGGACGCCGTGCCCTGGTCGTCGGCGGCGCGGGCAAGATGGGTGGCTGGTTCACCGATTTTCTCCTGTCGCAGGGCTTCGCCGTCGACACCAGCGATCCGGCGGGCACGCGTCCCGGGGCCACTGACATCGGGGCCTGGGCCGATGACCCGCTGACGCACGATCTCATCGTGGTGGCCACGCCGCTCGGAGCGACAGACGCCATCCTCCGCACACTGGCGCTGCGCCGGCCGGCCGGGGTGGTGTTCGACGTGGGGTCGCTGAAGTCGCCGCTGCGCTCGGGGCTGATGGCCCTCAAGTCGCACGGCTGCCGCGTGACGTCGCTGCATCCCATGTTCGGGCCGGACACTGACCTGCTATCAGGACGGCACGTCATCTTCGTCGATCTCGGACATGCCGAAGCGCTGGACGTGGCTCGCGCCCTCTTCGCGCCGACCATGGCCGAGCAGGTGACGATGACGCTCGATGACCATGATCGGTTGATCGCATACGTGCTCGGGTTGTCGCACGCGCTCAACATTGCGTTTTTCACGGCGCTGGCGGGCAGCGGCGAGGCGGCGCCGCGCCTGGCGCGGATGTCGAGCACCACCTTCGACGCACAGCTCGATGTGGCCTCGCGCGTGTCGCAGGAGAGTCCGCAGCTCTACTTCGAGATTCAGGCGCTCAACGACTATGGCGCCGAGTCACTGGAAGCCCTGTCAAAGGCTGTCGAGTCGGTGCGGCGTGCGGTGCTCGCGCAGGACGAATCGGCATTTGCCGCGCTGATGGAGCAGGGCCGTGCCTACCTGGACGACCGGCGGCAGCAGACGACCCGCCAGCGAGCCGGCGGCTGATTCCCTTAGAGCAGGTGCTCGACGATGATCACGTCCCGCCAGTGGCCGTCCAGCTGCGCGTGGCGCTCGTAGCGGCCCACCTCGCGGAAGCCCACCGAGGCGAGCAGGGCACGGCTGGCGGTGTTTTCCGGAAAGACGCGTGACACCAGCTTCCAGAAGCCGCGGGTGCGTGTGTCTCTGATGAGGGCCTGCATGGCGGCGCGTCCTGCACCGTGGCCACGGTGGCTGCGGCCCACGTACACGGAAAACTCGGCGATGCCGGCGTAACAGTCGCGGGCGCGATACATCGAGGTCGAGGCGAACCCGACGACCTCGCCCTCGGACTCGACCACCACGATGGGATGGCGGCCGTCGAACCAGGCCGCAATGTCGGCAGGCGTGCGCGGACGGGTTTCGAAGGTGCCGACGCGGTCTTCGATGCCCTCGTTGTAAATGCGGGCAATGTCGGCGGTGTCGTCGGGTGTCGCCGGGCGGGTGGTCAGCGTGGCCATGTCACTGGGAGGAGGGTACACGAATATGAGTGCGGCGCCGCTTCGTCCCACCCTCGACGCGTCCGGCCGCCGTGGATGCGCGTCTCATGGGCATGATGTTCTCGCCTCCCCGTGCGCTTGTCTGGCACCGTACGGATTTCCGCCTGAGTGACAACGCAGCTGTGACTGCCGCTGCCGCCTCGGTGGGCGGGGCCGTCGCTGGCGTCGTGGTCCTGCCCGACGATCCTGACGCAGTGGTTCACGGGAGGCATCCGCATCGTGTGGGCCTCGCGCCTGATGCCGGCCAGCGCCGCGCTGACCGCGCACGGGCGTTCGGGGTTCCACCCGGCGTGACGCGCAGCAGCCCACGGCGCGTGGGGCACCTGCTGCAGGCCCTGGACGGGCTGCGTGCCGAGTGGGAGGCTGCCGGGTCAGCCCTGTTTGTCCTGCAGGGACCGGCGCACGAATGCCTGCCGGCGCTTGCCGCGTCGCTTGGCGCGCGCGAGGTGCACACCGCGCCGTGTCTCGCCGTCGATGAGCGCGCCGGGAATGCGGCCGTGGCGCACGCGCTCGCCGCTGGCGACGTGCCGCTGGTGGTGCACGACGAAACCACGCTCATCGCGTTTGCCGACCTCCCCTTCACGCTCGAGGCGCTTCCCGACGTGTTCTCGACCTACCGCCGCCAGGTCGAGCGCGCGTGTCCGGTGCGCGACCCGCTCCCTGTTCCCGTGCTGGGGGGAGTGCCGGACGATGTGCGGGCGCGTGCCCGTGCCGAGGCAGACGCGGTGCTGGCGGCGCCGGTGTTTCAGGCCGCGTGGCGCGCGGCCGCGGACCATGACCCGCGCGCCTCTTTCGGGCCGGACGGTCGCCGTGCGGCGGGGCTCGAGCGCCTGCGCCAGTGGATCTGGCAGACCGACAGCCTCGCCCGCTACAAGGACACGCGCGACGGCCTCATGGGCCGTGACGTCTCATCGCGGCTGTCGCTGTGGCTGGCGACCGGAGCCCTGTCGCCGCGCGAGGTGGCGGCCGAGGTGCGTCGCTACGAGCACGAGCGCGTGGCGAATGAGTCGACCTACTGGCTCGTCTTCGAGCTGCTGTGGCGCGACTTCTTCCACTGCTGGGTGCGGCGATGGCAGGGGCGGGCCTTCCGTGCGACGGGTGTGCTGGAGCGTACCCCGTGCGGACGCCAGGACGCCGGGGTGTTTGCCCGCTGGTGTGCGGGCGAGACCGGGGAGCCACTCGTGGATGCGGGCATGCGCGAGCTGCAGGCCACCGGGCAGCTGTCGAACCGGGCGCGGCAGAACGTGGCCAGCTGGCTGGCCCGCACGGCGGGGATTGACTGGCGCTGGGGAGCGGCCTGGTTCGAGCAGCACCTGCTCGACTATGACGTCGGCCCGAACTGGGGGAACTGGCAGTATGTGGCCGGGGTCGGCAACGACCCGCGCAACCGCACCTTCAATGTGCGTGCGCAGGCCGAGCGCTACGACCCCGATGGCGCTTATCGTGCGCGCTGGCTCGGCGCTGCCAGCCCGACGTCTGGGACACCGGCAATCTCGTCTACGATTCGGCCATGAAGGCGTTCGCCCACCCGGCTCAGTCCGGGCATCATCCGGTCTTCTTCCTGCAGCGTGGGCGACAGCGCCCGAACCTTGAAGTGCCGTCACGGGCCGCGGCGCTCGACGCCGCGCTCCGTCGCCTTGGCGTGCCGCCGGCGCTCCCTCCGGATATCTCGCGGCAGGTGTTGCAGCGTGTGCATCAGGCCGCCTACCTGCGCTTCCTCGAGGAGGCGTCAGAGGCGTAGTTGGCCCTGCCTGACCCGGGACCAGAGGTGGTGGCGAACATGCATCCATCCCCCGAGATGCTGGCCCAGGGCGGGGCCTGCGGCGACGGCATCATTGCGCGGGCCGGCTGGTTCATGGCCGACACCGCATGTCCGATTGGTCCGGGCACATGGCCTGCTGTCATCGGTGCCGCAGCGTGTGCGCATGCGGCGGCGTGCGAGGCAGCCGCAGGACGCAGCGCCTATGCGCTGTGCCGTCCGCCTGGCCATCACGCCGAGGCGGCGCGTGCCGGTGGGCATTGCTACGTGAACAATGCCGCGCTGGCCGCGCAGGTGCTCGTCGATGCGGGTGCCTCGCGTGTCGCCGTGCTCGATATCGACAGCCACCACGGTAACGGCACGCAGAGCATCTTCTGGTCCCGGGGCGATGTCCTGACCGTGTCGGTGCACGCCGACCCGGATCGATATTATCCGTGGTTTGTGGGGCGTGCCGTCGAGCGTGGAGGGGGAGCCGGGGAGGGCTGCAACCTGAATCTCCCGCTAGCCTAGGGCACGGATGATACCGGATGGCTCGAGGCCATTGTGCACGCCATCACCGCGATTCGCCACTTCGGTCCGGAGGCCCTCGTCGTGCCCCTCGGTTTTGATGCGTCGGCCCACGAGCCACTGGCGGCGCTTACAGTGTCGGCCGATGGCTTCGCCCGGGCGGGGGCTCTCATCGGCGGCTTGCGCCTGCCAACGGTCATCACACAGGAAGGCGGCTACAACGTCGACATGATTGGGGAACTGCTGGAGTGCTTCCTCAATGGCTGGGCTGAGCCGGCGTGAGGGCGTCGCGCTGCGCACTGGCGGTGCCCTGGCCGATCGGAGGCGTGCGGCGTCTTCGCGGTGCGTGGCTGGGCGCACAGGCCGGAGTCAGCCCCTGGCTGCAAGGTGACGCCCACGCCTGGGGCCCGTGGCCGGGTCGTGACACGAACGGCGCGATCGCCCGCGCCTGTGACCCCAGTGTGACCCCCGGGAGACGCCAAGCGAGACCCCAGACGGGGTGAAGCCGATCAAGCCTTGAATTGTGAGTGGTTTAGGTGGTGGCCAGGGAGGGAATCGAACCCCCGACACCGTGATTTTCAGTCACGTGCTCTACCAACTGAGCTACCTGGCCGCTCGGGGAGACAGCGAAGTATAGCACGGGCCAGACAGCCCCCGGGACGTGAGGCACCGGGGGCTGGCCACGTGCGGTGCTAGGCGCCGGTCGCGTCGCTCTCGCGCAGCATGCCGAGCTCGCGCCGCACCTTGGCGTCGATGGCGTCGCGGATGTCGATGTGCTCACGCAGGAACGCCTTCACGTTCTCGCGGCCCTGGCCCAGCCGCTCGCCACCGTACGAGAACCAGGCGCCGCTCTTCTCGACAATCTTCTTCTCGACCGCCAGGTCGAGCAGATCGCCCTCGCGCGAGACGCCCTCGCCGTAGACGATGTCGAACTCGGCCTCGCGGAAGGGCGGGGCCATCTTGTTCTTGACCACCTTGACGCGCGTCCGGCCGCCGATGACGTTCTCGCCGTCCTTGATGGCGCCGATGCGCCGGATGTCGATGCGCACCGAGGCGTAGAACTTGAGCGCTCGGCCGCCGGTCGTCGTTTCCGGGTTGCCGAACATGACGCCAATCTTCTCGCGCAGCTGATTGATGAAGATGAGCACGGTCTTCGACTTCGAGATGGCGCCGGTGAGCTTGCGCAGCGCCTGCGACATGAGGCGCGCCTGCAGACCCATCTGCGCCTCGCCCATCTCGCCTTCGATTTCGGCCCGGGGCACGAGTGCCGCCACCGAGTCGACCACGACCACATCGACGCTGCCCGAGCGGATGAGCACCTCGACGATTTCGAGTGCCTGCTCGCCGTTGTCGGGCTGCGAGACCAGCAGGTTGTCGATGTCGACCCCCAGCTTGCGGGCATATTCGGCGTCGAGCGCATGTTCGGCGTCGACGAACGCCGCCAGCCCGCCCGCCTTCTGCGCCTCGGCAATCACCTGCAGCGCCAGGGTGGTCTTGCCCGACGATTCCGGCCCGAACACCTCGACCACGCGGCCGCGGGGCAGCCCGCCGATGCCCAGGGCGTAGTCGATGCTGATGGCACCGGTCGAGATGGCCTCGACAGGGGCAATGGTGTTGCGCTGGCCCAGGCGCATGATGGCGCCCTTGCCGAACTGCTTTTCAATCTGGCCCACGGCCACGTCAAGGGCCTTGACCCGTTCCTGTCGTTCGTCGATTGCCATGTCGGAGGATGTCCTTTCGAAGCAGACCCCATCCTAGAAACGCGCCAAGCGAAAGTCAAGCGAAAATCGGCCGGGTGCACACGCGATAGCAGCGCGGAATCAACAAGTTGCAGAGACCCCGTCACTTTCGCCCCGGGACGGCACGTCGATTTCCGCCGCCACGCATTTGCGGGAAACGGCAGGAATTGCCTATCGTGTCTGGGACCTCATGCCCAGTCCCCTGGGCCATGCGCTGGGCGGGCTGACCGTCGGGTTGCTGGCCTCCGCCCACCGCGCACAACCTGTGACCGCCGACACCCGTCGGCTGGTGCTGGCCTGCGTCGCGGCCGCGGTGGCTCCCGACCTCGATTTCCTCTGGAACCGGCACAGCATGGAAACCCACAGCGTGGGCGCGGCCCTGCTGGCCGGGATGGCCGCCGGCGGGCTCACCCGGCGCCCCCTGTGGGCGCTGGCTGTGGCGCTGGCCTGGGGGTCACACCCGCTCTTCGACTGGCTCGGCTCGGACGATGGGCCTCCGCTGGGCGTGACGGCGCTGTGGCCGTGGTCGGACGACTACTACTTCGGCTTCCTGTATGTGTTCGATTCTATCGGGCGAAACATGCGTGACCCGAACTTCTGGCCGTCGAACATCCGTGCGGTGGTGAAGGAAGTGCTGCTGCTCGGCCCGGGCGTGGCGTGCCTGCTCTGGTGGCATGCACGCCCGCCCGGGTCCGGGTCCCGCTAGAGCCGCTCGATGGCGAGGGCGACGCCGTTGCCCCCGCCGAGGCACAGCGTGGCCACGCCGCGGCGCCGTCCGCGTGCCCCGAGCGCGTAGACGAGGGTCGTCAGCACGCGGGCGCCGGACGCGCCGATGGCATGGCCCAGCGCCACCGCACCGCCGTTGACGTTGACGCGGGCCGGGTCGACGCCCAGCTCGCGCATGACCGCCACGGCCTGCACGGAGAACGCTTCATTCAGCTCGATCAGGTCCACGTCGTTCAGCGTCCATCCGGCCTTGCGCAGCACGCTGCGGGTGGCCTCGACCGGCGTCATCAGCAGCATCTTCGGTTCGATGCCGCTCGTGGCCTGGGCGACGATGCGGGCCAGGGGCATCACCCCGAGGGCCTGGGCCCGCGCGGCGCTCATCACGACGAGCGCTGCGGCCCCGTCATTGACCGGCGGGGCGTTGCCGGCCGTGACCGTGCCGTCCTTGCGGAACGCCGGCTTCAGGGCCCGGAGCGACTCGGCGCTCGTGTCGAGACGCACCGACTCGTCGTGTGCGAAGAGCACCGGGTCGCCCTTGCGCTGCGGGATGGGCACGGGCAGGAGTTCCGCCGCGAAGGCACCACTCGCCTGGGCGGCCGCGGCCTTCCGGTGGCTGTCGGCCGCGTACTGATCCTGTTCGTCACGCGTCACCGTGAAGGCATCGGCCACGGTTTCACCCGCGTGGCCCATGTGCCAGTTCTCGAAGGCACACCACAGGCCGTCGTGAATCATGGCGTCGACCACGGTGCCGTTGCCCATGCGCAGGCCCTCGCGCACGCGGGGCAGCAGGTAGGGAGCGTTGCTCATCGACTCCATGCCGCCGGCCACCGCAATCTCGATGTCGCCGGTCTGGATGCCCTGATGCGCCAGCATCACGGCCTTGAGTCCCGAGCCGCAGACCTTGTTGATGGTCAGGGCCGCCACGCGCGGGCTGAGGCCGCCGTTGAGGGCCGCCTGCCGTGCCGGCGCCTGCCCGGTGCCGCCGCCCACCACGTTCCCCATGATGCATTCGTCGACCAGGGCGGGGTCGATGCCGGCCCGGGCCACCGCCTCCCGCACCACCATGGCGCCCAGCTGGGGCGCGGTGAAATCTTTCAGGGTGCCGAGGAACTTTCCGGTCGGCACACGCACCGCACTGACAATGACGGCTTCAGTCATGATGATGAATCTCCACGCGCTGGATGATGTCGGGCCCGAGAAAGGCCTCGAGGCGCGACCGTATGAGTCCGAGTGAACGCTCCACCTCGCGTGTCCAGGCGGGCGTCTCGGCCGTGACGCGCAGCACGCCGCCCGGCAGCAGCCGCGCGCGCGTGGCGCGGGCCATGGCCGCGCCCACCGAGGTCTGCCAGGCAAACGCCACCTTCTCGTCGCAGAGCGGCGCCGGCCGCACAATCGACGCAATCAGGCCCGTGAGCACACGCTGGGCGGGAACCATCAACTGAGGATAGCATCGGCAGGATGCTGATTCTGGCCTCGGCCTCTCCACGCCGCGCGCAGCTGCTGACGGCGGCCGGCATCCCGTTCGAGGTGTGTGCGGTCCCCATCGACGAGCAGCCCCTGGCAGGCGAGTCGCCGAAGGCCTATGTGCAGCGGCTGGCCGAGGCCAAGGCCCGGGCCGTAGCGGCCCACTGGCCCGGTGACCCGCGCCCGGTGCTGGGGGCCGACACCTCCGTCGTGCTCGGAGACGAGATTCTCGGCAAGCCTGCCGATGAGGCAGACGCCGGGCGGATGCTGGCGCGGCTGCAGGGGCGCACGCACGAGGTGCTGACCGGCGTGGCCCTCCTGCGTCCCGGGCAATCGCCCCTCGTCGCCGTGGAGCGGGCCACGGTAACTCTGGGGGTGATGACATCCGATGACATCGCGGCCTACGTCGCCACTCGCGAGTGGCACGACAAAGCCGGGGCCTACGCCATCCAGGGCACCATGGCCCGCCACATCGAGAGCATTGCCGGCTCGTACACCACCATCGTCGGGCTCCCCGTGGCGCTGGTATGCCGGTGGGTGTTGGGATATTCTGGGCACTACAGGTAAAGGCGGTTCAACAAACATGGCGCACAAAACCATCAAAGTCGGTCTGACCAGTCTGGTGCTGTCGCTGGCCTTCGGCGGTCTGCTGTATTCGACCATGGGTGAAGCCACCGAATACTACAAGCACGTCGATGAAGTGATGACGCAGCCCGGCGACTGGTACGGCAAGAAGCTGCAGCTGCACGGCTACATCGTCCAGGACTCGATTCTCAAGCGGAAGAACAGCCTCGACTACAAGTTCAAGGTGCACAGCAACGGACAGGTGGTCGAAGCCACCTATACCGGCGTGGTGCCCGACACGTTCAAGGACGATGCCGAAGTGGTGCTCAAGGGCACGCTGTCGTCCGAAGGCTTTGCCGTTTCCCCGAATGGGGTGATGGCCAAGTGCCCGTCGAAATACGAAGCCAAACCCGGCGCGCCCACCTCCTAGGCGCGCCGCCGTCTCCCGGGGCGCCGCGCGCGGCGGTTGCCCCCCAGTTCATGCGAGTCTGACGTCAGTCGCACGGTCGTCCTATGGCTGTACTCGGTTCCTACCTGCTCCTCTTCACGTTCATGGTCGCGGCCTATGCGGCGGCGGCCTCGGTGGCCGGTGCCCGTCGGCGCAACACCCGACTCATCGAGAGCGGCATCGGGGCGTTCTACCTCGTGGCGGCGCTGATGACGGTGGCCAGCGGCATCATCATCTACGCCTTCGTGGCGGGCGATTATTCCATCCGCTACGTGCAGCGCTACTCCGACAGCGTGCAGCCACTCTTCTACAAGATCACCTCGTACTGGGGCGGCCTCGACGGGTCGGTCATGTTCTGGGTGTTCCTGCTGTCGCTCTTCGGGTCGGTGGCCGTCCGGGTCAACCGCGAGCGGCACCGCGAGCTGATGCCGTACGTGGTGGCCGTCATCAGTGCCGTCGAGATGTTCTTCCTCTTCCTGATGATCATCCACAACAACCCGTTCGAGACGTACCTCACGCAGGCGCCGACGGACGGGCGCGGGCTCAACCCGCTGCTACAGAACTTCTACATGGCGATTCATCCGCCGACCATGTACCTCGGCTTTGTGGGCCTGACCATTCCGTTCGCGTTCGGCCTCGCAGCCCTCATCACGGGCCACCTCGACGATTCGTGGCTGCGCGCGGTGCGCCGCTGGACGATGTTCTCGTGGTTCTTCCTGTCGTTCGGGCTGACGCTCGGCATGATCTGGGCCTACGAAGAGCTGGGCTGGGGCGGCTTCTGGGGATGGGACCCGGTGGAAAACGCCGGGCTGCTGCCGTGGTTCACGGCGACCGCGTTCCTGCACTCGGTGATGGTGCAGGAGCGGCGCGGGATGCTGCGCGTCTGGAACGTCACGCTGGTCATCATCACGTTCCTGCTGACGATTTTCGGCACGTTCATGACGCGCTCGGGCGTGGTGCAGTCGGTGCACGCGTTCGGCGACGACCCGGCGCTGGCGCGGCTGTTCCTGTCGTTCATGGCCGTCGTGGCACTCTTCTCGTTCGGCTGGGTGATCTACCGACTCCCGCTGCTGCAGGCCCGGCATGAACTCGACTCGTGGGTCTCACGCGAGGCGGCGTTCCTGGCCAACAACTGGATCCTGCTGTTCTCGGCGTTCTTCGTGCTCTTCGCCACGATGTTCCCGACCATCACCGAGATGATCAACGGCGAGCGCCTCACGGTCGGGCCGCCGTTCTTCAATCGCTGGATGACCCCCATCGGGCTCATGCTGCTGGCCCTCACCGGCATCGGGCCGCTGCTGGCCTGGCGCAAGTCGACGGTGCAGAATCTCGTGCACCAGTTCCTGTTCCCGGTGGCCCTGGGGCTGACCGTCGCCGGCGGGCTGGTGGCCATGGGCGTCAGGGTGTGGAGTTCGGGGATCTGCTTTGCGCTCTGCGGCATGGTGTTCGGCACCATCGCGCAGGAGTTCTACCGCGGGGCGAACGTGCGCCGCGGCATGACGGGCACCGACCTCTTCACGGCCATGGTCGGGCTGGTCGGGCGCAACAAGCGCCGCTACGGCGGCTACATCGTGCACCTCGGCATCGTCCTGATGTTCCTGGGGTTTGCCGGCGAGGGCTTCAGCCGTGACGAACAGCTGCTGCTCAAGCCCGGCGAGGAAGCCACCGTCGGGCGGTACGTGCTCCACATGGACGCCATCCGCGTGACCGACGACGGCCAGAAGCAGATGGTGACGGCACACATCAGCGTGAAGGACACCGATGGGGCCGACCTCGGGCGCATGTATCCGGCCAAGTGGTACTACCGGAAGCACGAGGAAGAGCCCACCACCGAGGTAGGCATCCGCCGCTCGTTTGCCGAGGATCTTTACATCGTGATGCCGGCCTTCGAGCTGGCCGACCAGACTGCCAGCGTCGAAGTGCATGTGAATCCCCTGGTCAACTGGCTGTGGGTCGGCTTCGGCATCATGGCGCTGGGCACCGGCATCGCGCTGCTGCCCGAGCGGGCCCTCAGTTTCGCGGCGGCGCGCGTGCCGGCCGAGGCGGTGACCGCATCGCTGCTCGCCGGCGCGCTGCTGGCAGGCCCGGCGATGGCCGAGGCGCAGCATGTCGATGGCCCGGCCTCGCAGCTGCAGATCTTCTCGAAGGAAGTGAAGGACGTCACCCGCAAGCTCGCGTGCTGGTGTGGGGGCTGCTCGAAGCTGCCCGTGGGCGACTGTGCGTGCGGACATTGCGCCCTCGTGAAGAAGGAAGTCACGCAGATGATGGACGAGGGGCGCGACGAGCAGGCCGTGCTCGCGCACTATGTCACGCCCCCCTCGGAGCACTCGAAGGATGAGGTGCACCGCGGCGAGTCGGGCCACGTGCTGCTGAGCGAGCCGCCCGATGTTGGCTCCGGACGCCTGGCCTGGATGCTGCCCTACGTGCTGGGTCTGCTGGGCCTGGCCGGTGCAGGCCTGTTCGCCGTGCGGTGGACACGGCGCCCTGCCGTCGTGCCGGCCGGGGCGGTCGGCTCGGCAGTATCCCCCGAACTGCAGTCGCGGCTCGACGACGAGCTGCGCGACCTCGACTGAGTCACTGATGGCCTCCGGATCGCAAGGCTCCGACCGCGCACACGATCAGGGACTGCCGGCCTGGCAGTTCTTCCTCCTGTGCGGCATGCTCAGTGCCACCGCCGTGGTGATCGTCGCCACCGGACAGCACATCGCCAACGTCGTCATCCTCAGCCTGACGGTGATCGCGGCCAGCTTCGTCGGCCTGGCGGCGTACCGCACCATCGGGCCGCTCGTCATGCAGGTGCTGGCGACTGCACCCGTCGTGGCCGGTGGCCGGACGCGCGCGGCTCTCGAGCGCGAAAAGACGCTGGTGCTGCGGTCCATCAAGGAGCTCGAGTTTGACTTTGCCATGGGCAAGATTTCCCAGGCCGACTTCGACGAGATGGGCGGGCGTCTGCGCCAGCGCGCCGTGGGGCTGATGGCGCAGCTCGACCGTACTGCGGGCTACCGCGAGCGCATCGCCGAGGAGGTGGCCGCGATTGTCGCGGCTGCGCAGCCCACGGTCACCGCGAAGGCATGCCCCTCGTGCGCGACGCCCTTCGATGAGGATGCGAGGTTCTGCAAGCGATGTGGCACGGCGCTGAAGTCATGAAGGCCGCGATTCGTCTCCTGCTCGCGGCGGCGTGCGTCGCGGTATTCGCGCAGGGGCACCTGGGGGCGCAGGGCCCGGATGCCACGCAGATGTCGGGCCTGCCGCTGCCGGCACCCGAGCTGCCCGTCGGCACGCTGTCGGTGCGCGTGGTCCGCGAGACCATGGGGAACAACCTGCAGGGACAGACCGTGTCGGTCACCGTGGGGGGACAGACGAAGACCGGCGTCACCAATGCGCAGGGGCGCGCAGAGTTTCCCGGGCTGCCCGTCGGCCAGACGGTGGTGGCGACCACGACCGTCGGTGACGAAATCATCGTCTCGGAGGAACTGCAGCTGCCGTCGAGCGGAGGCCTGCGCGTGGCCCTCGTGGCCGGCGCTGCGGAGGCCCGGGCCCGACGGCAGGCCGAGGCCAAAGAGGCGGCCAGCCGTCCGGCGATACGCGGCGACGTGGAATTCGGCGGGCAGACCCGCATCGTCATGGAGTGGCAGAACGACGTCCTGACGGTGTTTTACCTGCTGGAGATTGTCAACGCGACGTCCGGGCCCGTTGATCCCGGAACGCCCCTCGACATCGTGCTTCCGCCGGGCGCCTCGAGTCCGACGCTGATGGAAGGCTCGACCACGCAGGCCACGCTGCGGGGCGAGACCGTGCGGATCACCGGGCCCTATGCGCCGGGCACCACCAACCTGCAGATCGGCTTCTCGCTGCCCGATCACACGCGGACGATGCAGTGGTCGCAGGCCTGGCCCATCCGGTACCCGCAGCCCTTTGTGGCCGTCGAGCAGGTGGGTGCCGTGCAGCTGGTGTCGCCGCAGCTCCCGCGGTCCGAGACCATCGATGCCGAAGGTGGTCGCCGGTTCATCCTGGCCAGCGGAACGGCCATCCCGGCGGGCACGCCGCTCACTGTGACGCTCGAAGGGCTGCCGGCCCACAGCACCGTCCCGCGGTGGATCGCCGTGGGCGTGGCCGCGGTGATCATCCTGGGGTTCGGCTGGTATGCCGTCAAGGGGCCCGCCGCGCCTGCACGCGCCGCGCTCGAACAGGAACGGACCCGGCTGCTGCGGGACCTGGCAGAGATTGAGCAGCGCCGTCGCGCCGGTCAGCCGCGCGCCAAGGATGCCGACCGCGAACCGCGCCTGGTTGCCGAGCTCGAACGGGTGATGGCATCGCTCGAGGCCGCCCCCGATGGGGGCCAGGGCGCTGCGGCGTGAGTGCCGACTTTTCCACACTGACCGTTGAGCAGCTGTCGCGGCACTATGGGCGGCGGAAGGCGCTGCACCGGGTATCGCTGACCTGCGAGGCTGGAGACATCGTGGGCCTGCTCGGGCCCAACGGTGCCGGGAAATCGACGCTGCTGGCGATTCTTGCGACCGTGCTGGCCCCCTCTGAGGGGCGTGTGCGCTATGGGGTGCACACGGCTGTCAGCGGAGGAGCCGCGCTCAGGGGCCGCATTGGCATGCTGGGGCATGACCTGTTCCTCTATCCCGAACTGACGGCCTTCGAAAACCTGGTGTTCTTCGGCAAGCTCTACGGACTGGCCGACGCCGAGGCGTCGGCGGTGTCGGCCCTCGAGCGTGCGGGCCTGCGCGACCGTGCGCACGATGCGGTCTCGGGCTTTTCACGTGGCATGCGGCAGCGCGTGGCCCTCGAGCGCGCCCTGCTGCACGCGCCGCGGCTGCTGCTGCTCGACGAGCCATTCACGGGGCTGGATCAGGCATCGACGCGGGCCCTCGTCGACCGCCTGCACGAGGTGCAGCGCGCCGGTGTCATGACGGTGCTGGCCACACACGACCTCGACACGGTGGACGGCGTGCTGACCCGCGAATGCATCCTGCGGCAGGGCCGGCTGCTGCAGGTCGATCCGTCGGGGACGACGCTGCGTGACCGCTATCACGCGACGGTGCACGGGGCATGACGGGCTTTCTTCGCGTGGCGTGGCTGGTGGTGCAGAAGGACCTGCGCGTGGAATCGCGCAGCTTCGAAGTCGTGTCGACGACGCTGTTCTTCGCGGTGACCGTGGTGCTCATTTTCGCCTTTGGCCTGGTGCGCGAGGGACGTCCCGCCGACGATGTGGCTGCGGCCATCCTGTGGATTGCGTTGGCTTTCTCGGGCACGCTGGCCCTCGGGCGCACCTTCGAGCGCGAACGCCAGTCGGAAACCTTGCGGGCGCTGCTGATGGCGCCGGCCGACCGGCCGGCGATCTACGCCGGAAAACTGGCGGGCATACTGGTGCTGCTGCTGCTGGTCGAGGCGGTGCTGGTGCCGCTCGTGGGCCTGCTGTTTCAGGCACCCATCCTGCGCTATCCCTGGCACCTGGCCGGCCTGCTGCTGGCGGGCACTGTGGGATTCTCGGCGGTGGGCACCCTGTTTGCGGCCATGCTGGTGCGGGCGCGCAGTCGCGATGTGCTGCTGCCGATTCTGTTGTATCCAATTACGGTTCCGGTCATGATCGCAGGGGTGCGTGGCACTGCGGCGCTGTTTCAGGCGACGCCCGATGAACCGCTGGCGCGGTTCTGGATGGCGCTGCTGGTATTTTTCGATGTGGTGTTCGTGACACTGGCACTCTGGACGTTCGAGCCAGTGATGACCGACTGACGACCGACCGGAATGAGGCACAGAGAACCGTGACCAGAGTTCAGCAACTGCAACTCGCGCTGGCCGGGGCCATGCTGGCCGTGGCGCCCTGGATCATCGACGGCGCCCCCTACGAGTCGACCATGGGGCTGGTGCAGAAGATCTTCTATTTCCACATGCCATCGGCCTGGCTGTTCCTGATTGCCGCGCTCGTCGCCGGCGTGGCCAGTGCCCGGTTTCTGTTCGGACGCGCACCGTCGGCCGACCACTGGGCCGTAGCGGCCGCAGAGATGGCCGTCGTGTTCGGCATCATCACGCTGGTGACTGGCCCGCTCTGGGCCCGTAAGGCGTGGGGCATCTGGTGGGTGTGGGATGCCCGGCTGACGTCGAGCCTCATCCTGTGGCTGATCTTTGTCGCGTATCTGATTCTGCGCCGCTACGGCGGGCCGGGGTCTGACAAGCTGGGCGCGGGGATGGCACTGTTCGGCCTGGCCAATGTGCCGTTCATCTTTGTGTCGGTGAATGTGTGGCGCACGCTGCACCCGCAGACCTCGGTCGTGCCCACGCTGCCGGTCGAAATGGGGGCGCCACTGTGGTTCTGCCTCACGGCCTTCCTGCTGCTGTTCCTGGCGCTCATGAGCATGCGTGCCGGCCTGGCCAGGCAGCGGGCCCGCATTGAAGCGCTGTATCTCTCGGAGGATGAAGCATGACTCGCCACGCCCTGACCCTGATGCTGCTTGGGCTGCTGGCCCTGGCACCGCGTGTGGCGGCCGCCCAGCCCCAGCCGTCGGCCGACGAGTTCGTGCCCGTCGCCGAGGCGCCGCCGGGCGAGCAGATTCCCGCCATCAACCTGGTGGGCGCCGCCTACGGATTCGTCTGGGTGGTGCTCGTCGGCTATGTGTGGACGCTGGGGCGGCGCATGACGCAGGCCGAGCGTGATCTGGCCGAACTCGAGCAGCGGAGGTCGTAGGTGGACATCGGGCTCCCGTCGGCCGCGCACTTCATCTACATTCCGTTCGTGCTGCTCGTCGGCATCGTCGTGGGCTGGGTGTTGGGCTCGCGCGCCGCGCAGGATGCTTACGCGGCCGAACTGCGCCGGCGCGAACAGCGCAGCGCCAGGCCGCAAGGCTAGTCAGTGCCCGAGGGCGAGTCGCAGGGCCAGCCGCTCGGGCAGGCGTGCCTCGCGAATCTTCTCTTGAGCCGCCTGCACGTCGTATGGCACGCGCACCAGCGTTACCGTGCGCGCTGCGGCATCGAACAGGCCATAGGCCGCGCGCGGGTCACCGTCGCGAGGCTGTCCGACTGAACCGGGGTTGATCAGCCAGCCACCCCGACAGACATCCAGCATCTGCACATCAATCCCGCTGCCTGGCCACCGCAGTGGTGTCTGTCCCTCGGCACTGTGCCACGCCACGGGAACATGGGTATGTCCGAAGAAGCACACCGGGGCCGTCACGTGCGACGCCGCCCGCCGGTAGTCGCGCTCGTCTTCCAGATACGCGTCTTCATCAAACGGGGCTCCGTGGCAGATGGTGCAGGCCTCGTCGACTGTCACGGGGCCCATGGGGAGGCCGCACACCCACTGAGTGTGTTCGGGAGTGAGGGCGTGCCGGGTCCACGCAATGGCAGCGCGGGCGCTCGGGTTGAAGCCTGAGGCAGGTTCGAGGCCCGTGCCGACTTTGTCATGGTTGCCGCGCACGATGGCCCGGGTTGAGAGCGCCCGGATTTCCTCGACGACCGCGTTCGGGTCGGCACCGTAGCCGATGATGTCGCCGAGCACCAGCACGTGGTCCCAGCCGGCGATGTGGGCATGCGTGAGCACGGCGTGCAGGGCCTCGAGGTTGGCGTGCACGTCGCTGAGGACGAGGTAGCGCATCAGCGTGGCAGGGCGTCGACGATCTGCTCGGCGATGGTGTCGGCCGATCCCCGCGAGGCGTCGATGCGGACGTGGGCCAGTGCGTAGGTGGCGCGCCGCTGCTGGAACAGCGCCTCGAGGGTCGCACGGTCGGCCGCCAGCGGGCGCCGGCCATCGAGCGGCACACGGTCGAGCACCGTGCGGAAGGGGACATCGAGCCACACGACCAGTCCGTCCTGCAGCATCAGGTCGCGGTTGCGCGGGTCGACAAACGTACCGCCCCCCGTGGCGACGATGGTGCCGCGCAGGAACCGCACGTCGAGCAGGGCCTGGCGCTCGAGCTCGCGGAAGTAGAGTTCGCCCTTCGTGCGGAAGATGCTCGAGATGTCCGATCGTTCGCGCTGTTCAATCTGGGCGTCGATGTCCTCGACGCGCCAGTCGAGCCGTTTGGCCAGGGTCCGGGCGACCGTTGACTTGCCGGCTCCCATGAAGCCCACGAGGTAGATTTTGTCGGCCTTCATGCGCGCAGCCGTTCGAGGTCGGCAAAGAACGCCGGGTACGAGACGGCCACGACATCGGCGCCCTCGATGAGGGTGGGGCCCGACGCGCCGAGCCCGGCGATGGCGAAGGCCATGGCGAGACGATGATCGCCGTGCGCGTCGACCGTGCCACCGGTCAGTGTGCGCGAGGGCGTGATGGTGAAACCATCGGGGGCTTCCGTGGCGTCTGCGCCAAGTGCGCGCAGTCCGCCGACAAGGGCAGAGATGCGATCGCTCTCCTTCACGCGCAGTTCGCCGGCGCCGCTGACGGTGAGACCGCCGCCGAAGGTGGCCAGTGCCGCGAGCACCGGCAGTTCGTCGATGAGCTCGGGCACCTCGGCCGGGGCAATCGTCACCGGCCGCAGCTGACGGTGACGCACGATCATACGCCCCAGAGGCTCGCCGGCCAGCCGGGTGTCGACGTGGGCCTCGACGTCGGCACCGAAGCGCCGCAGCATCTCGATCAGGGCCGTGCGCGTTGGATTCAGCCCCACGGCCTCGATGGTCACCTCTGACCCGGGTAGAGCCGCCGCTGCGACCGCCGGGAAGGCTGCAGACGACAGGTCGCCGGGCACCTGCAGTGTGCAGGCCGACAGGCGCTGCGGACCGCTCAGGCGCACCGTCAGCCCGTCGCGCTCGACTGTGACGCCGAAGGCCGCCAGGGCCCGCTCGGTGTGATCGCGCGTCTGCGCCGGCTCGGTGACAGTGGTGGTGCCCGTGGTGTGCAGGGCGGCCAGCAGCACGGCACTCTTCACCTGGGCACTCGGAATCTGCGGCGTGAAGGTGATGGGATGCAGCAGGCCACCCCTGACCGTGAGGGGAGGGCGGCCGCCCTCGGTGCTGTCGATGTGGGCGCCCATCTCGGCCAGGGGCCCCATGACGCGCCGCATGGGGCGTCCCGACAGCGATGCGTCACCCACGAGCGTCGTCGCAAACGGATGGGCCGACAGGATGCCGGCCATGAGCCGCATCGTGGTGCCCGAATTGCCGCAATCGATGGGGGTCGCCGAGGGCTGCAGGCCGCCACGGCCGCGCCCGGTGATCACCACCGTGCCGGCCGCAGGGCGCTCGAGGTGCACCCCGAGGGCCTGCAGGCATGACAGGGTCGACTGGCAGTCGGCACCGGGGGCGTAGTTGGTCAGGGTGGAGATGCCGTCCGCGAGAGCGGCGAGCATCGCGTAGCGGTGCGAAATCGACTTGTCGCCGGGCACCGTGAGGCGGCCACGCACGACGCGGGCCGGGGCAATCTGAACAGGCACGCGACCACTATAGCAACTTGACCCCGCAGGAAGCTCCGTGGTACTTACCGTCCGTGCCTGACACGCCGTGCCTGGTGCGCCTGCAGTTCGGCAGCACCTTCCGGATGCTCGACCTCGTTCAGCAGGTGAGCGATGCGGTCGGACGTCAGGCGGGCCTGACCGACGACCAACTCTACGATGTCGGCGTCGCCGTCCGCGAATCGGTCATCAACGCCATCCGCCATGGCAACCGCGAGGTGCCGGAACGGCAGGTCACGGTCGAATGGCACGGCTCTCCGCACGAGGGCCTTCTTGTCCAGGTCAGCGATGAGGGCAGCGGGTTCGACCCGAATGCCATCGCCGACCCGCTGGCCCCGGAAAACATCATGAAGGGCAGCGGGCGCGGGCTGCTTTTCATGCGGGCCTACATGGATGAGGTCGACTTTGCCCCCCGCCCCGGCGGCGGCACCATCGTCAGGCTGCACAAGAAGCCTGGCTCCTGAAAGCGAGCGTTATGCACGATCCTGCATTCCTGGCGACGGCTGTCGAGGCCGTGATTCGCGCCGGTGAGATTCACATGTCGAAGTTCCGGTCGGGGGTGCGCATCGACAAGAAGGGCGCCATCGATCTCGTCACGGAAGTCGACATGCAGGTCGAGCGGGAGATTCGCGCCATGCTGGCGGCGCGCTTTCCCGATCACGACATCCTGGCCGAGGAACTGGGCGGCGAGCGATCGGCGTCGCGCTACCGCTGGGTGTTCGATCCGCTCGATGGCACGACCAACTTCGCGCACGGCGTGCCGATTTTCTGCGCGGCGCTGGCCCTCGAGATCGATGGCCGGGCCGCAGTGTCGGCGGTCTTCGATGGCAACCGGCAGGAGCTGTTCACCGCCGAACGCGGCGTGGGGGCGTGGCTCAACGGCGAGCCCCTGCGGGTGTCGCACACCGACACGATGATTGACGCGATGCTCGTGACAGGCTTTCCGTATGCCGTGCACGATGATCCCGAGCGCTATCTGGAAATGTTCAGCGCGTTCATCCGGCGCGCCCGTGCCGTGCGCCGCTTCGGATCAGCGGCGGTCGACCTGTGCTGGGTGGCTGCCGGTCGCATGGATGCCTTCTGGGAAGAGGCCCTCAACCCCTGGGACACCATGGCGGCGGCCCTCATCGTGGAAGAGGCCGGTGGGCGCGTCACAGGCATGGACGGTGGCCCGTGGGTGCCCGAAGACGGGCACATCCTGGCCTCGAACAGTCACCTCCACGAGGCGATGCTCGCCGTCATCTCGTCGGTGCGCCGGTAGAGCGCCACATTGCCGCCTTCGCAGACCCGCGTGTAGCGGGCCGCGAAGGCCGGCGTCTCGCGCATGCGGGCGGCGATGACGTCGCCGCCCTCGGCCACCTCTTCCACAAGCATCCATCCCGCATACGGCGCCCCGCCGTTCGCCATCGCGTCGTCCCACATCGGATGGTTGCCCTCGTGCAGGAAGTCGCGGATGCCGAGGCCAATCTGCGACAGCTCGTGCATGTAGTGGGCCAGTGATCCCATGCTGGCAAAGATGGTCTCACCGCGATAGTCGCGCGCCAGGCAATCGGTCACGGCGCGCCGGGCCAGGCCGTTCGGACGGTCGAGCTGCGCCTCGCGCACCATGGGCGCATCAGGCGCGAAGGGCACGGTGGTCCAGAGGGTAGCGGCGATGAGAGCCGAAGCTGCCAGCGGCACCGCCCAGCGGAGCAGCCCGACGGCCAACCCCGCGGCCACTGCGCCGGCGACGACAATCGGCAGCTCGTAGCGCATGCGGAAGGGATGCCCCGACAGGTAGGCCGACAGTGGCAGTAGTGCCGCCGCGAACAGGCCCAGCGGCACCAGCAGCGCCGCGCGCCGCCGATTCAGCAGGGCCACCGCCGTGACCACGATGGCCGAGGCCAGAGCGACCTGCACGAACCAGTCGCTCGACAGCAGCGCGGTCCCTTCCAGAATTTTTTCGAACACCACGCCGGGCTTCCCCTGCAGTGTCGCATCCGGCACGTAGAACCCGCCCGTCACGAACCACTCGCCGATGGTGTAGCGGCTCCAGCAGGCAAATAGCAGGGCCGTGGCAATCGGATAGGCTGCCAGCCGGACGAACGACTGCCACACATGGGGCCACGGGTCGCCCTGCCGCCAGCGGGCCAGCGTGGCGAAGACCACCATGGCACCGGTGATGGGCCAGGCCTCGTAGCGGGTGAGGCAGGCGGCCACCATCCAGGCACCGGCGATCGGCGGGGCGGGGCCGGTGGCTTCTGTCGCCCACTCGGTGAGTGACCAGCCGGCCATCAGGACGGTGGCGAAGAGCAGCGGCTCGGTCATCGGCGTCGCGTGCAGGTAGAGCAGGTTCGCGTTCCACGTGAACAGCACGACTGCCGCGCCGGCGGCGGTCAGTGACCCGGTCAGGCGGGTGACAATGGCCGCTGTGGCTGCGGCTGACAGGGCCAGCGACAGCAGCGAGACGGCGATGGCTGTCGCTCCGGTGCGATAGGCCCAGTCATTCTGCACGGGCAGCAGCTGCAGCAGGTGGGGCAGGGGGAGCCAGACGGCACCGATCTGGTCGGCCCCAGGGGTCAGGCTGTCGAGCACGCGACGGGCCACGACCAGGTGGGCCTTGGCGTCATAGTGTGCAAGGTTGAGGCCGGCGTCGAGATAGTGCCGCAGGCTGAACAGGCCGGCTAGGCCAGCCAGCCCGCCCAGCAGCCGGGGGAGTCGGTCGGAAGGGAACACGCGGGTATATAATCGCCCAATTGTCCGCTCGATGACGCCCGAGCTTTCTGTCGTAATTCCTGTCTTCAACGAATCGCCCAACGTCCGGCGGCTCTATGATGAGCTGACCGAGGTGCTGGGGGCCTACGCGCGCCCGTACGAGCTGGTCATCGTCGACGATGGCAGTCGGGATGATACGTTTGCGCAGCTGGCGGCGGCGCAGGCGAGCGATCCGCGGCTGCGGGTGATTCGGTTCCGGCGCAACTTCGGCCAGACGGCGGCGTTTGCGGCGGGCATCGCGCATGCCCGGGGCCGGCTGATTGTGCTGTCGGACGGTGACCTGCAGAACGACCCGCGCGACATTCCCGAGATGGTGGCGCGCATCGAGGCCGGCCACGACATTGTCTGCGGGTGGCGGAAGGACCGGAAAGATACCTTCGTCACGCGGCGCCTGCCGTCAATTATCGCCAACCGGATCATTTCGTGGGCCACGGGCGTGGCGCTGCACGATTACGGGTGCTCGCTCAAGGTCTTCAGGGCCGAGGTGATCAAGCCGCTGCGGCTGTACGGCGAGATGCACCGCTTCCTGCCGGCCATTGCCAGCCAGCTGGGCGTGTCGATTGACGAGGTGGTGGTCAATCACCGCGCGCGGCAGGCGGGCACGTCCAAGTACGGCCTGGGCCGCACCGTGCGCGTCGTGCTCGACCTGGCCACGGTCAAGTTCCTGCTCAACTACTCAACGCGACCGCTGCAGATCTTCGGCCTGCTGGGGCTGGTGGCGCTGGCGCTCGGGGTGGGCATCACCGGCTGGCTCGGGTATGTGCGCCTGTTTGCGGGGCAGTCGATTGGCGACCGGCCGCTGCTGCTGCTGGGCGTGATGCTGCTCTTCATCGGCGTGCAGTTGGTGACCTTCGGCCTGCTGGCCGAGCTGCTGGCGCGCACCTATTACGAATCGCAGGACAAACCCACCTACGTCATCCGCGAGGTGCGGGAGGCGGCGGCTCCGGCGGGAGCAGACGGACACTGATGGCGGCAGGCGCGCCTCGCTCCCACGACCCGCGCATCACGGTCATTCAGCGCGAGCTGTTCAACGAGCGCCGGTCGAGTGCCGACAAATATCGCGAGCTGGTGATCGGCCAGCCCGGCTGGTGGCCGCTCATCCGATTCGAGCTCGTCATACTGCTGGCCAGCACGGTGCCCGGGGCGCTGGGCCTGCTGCTGCGGTCGAAGCTCTATCCGCTGGTCCTCGGCCGGGTGGGGCGCAACGTGGTGTTCGGCCAGCACGTCACCCTCAGGCATCCCCACAAGATTCACATCGGCGACAACGTGGTCATCGACGACCAGTGCTGCCTCGACGCCAAGGGCACCGACAACCGGGGCATTGCGATCGGCAACGGGGTCTTCGTCGGGCGTAACACCATCCTCAGCTGCAAGAACGGCGACATCGTCATTGGCGATCACGCGAACATCGGGTTCAACTGCGAAATCTTCTCGGCATCGCGCGTGACGGTGGGGAAGAGCATCCTGATGGCGGCCTACACGTATCTCGTGGGCGGCGATCATCTGTATGACCGCATCGACATTCCCGTGCTCGAGCAGGGCCGCACTGCGCGTGGCATCGAGGTGGGCGACGGCGTGTGGCTCGGCACGCATGTGGTGGTGACCGATGGATCGACCATCGGTCGTGACGCCATCATCGGCGCCGGTGCCGTGGTCGTGGGTGCCGTGCCCGACTATGCCATTGCGACGGGCATTCCGGCGAAAGTGCAGCGCGACCGCCGCACGCCCCAGGGCTGACGGGCCCAGGGGCCGTGGGGCCGCTGGGCTGTCAAGCTCCGAGGGGGCTCAGGGTACGCGCGGGGTGAGGGTGATGGTCGTGTCGCCCACCACGTCCTGCTCGACCCGCTGGCCGCCGGCGTCCATTTCCATGGTCAGGTTCGTGCGCGCCTTGACCGATGTCAGCGGACCTTCTTTTTATCATCTTATCTACGCTCTTGTTAGAGATGATGGCCGTGGGATTTTGGAGGCAGGGGGCGAAGGACGCGGCGAAACACATGGCGCTTCTGGGGCTTGGAGTTTTTGTGTTGCAGTTGGCAGGAAAGCTCCTGGCCGGAAAGCCCTGGTGGCTATAGCGAACGCTGGAGACGGCGACACCCGATGTGATTGTGGCCGCCCCGGACGAACCGGGGCGGCCCGGCGGTCGACGCTGCGCGGTCGCGGCGGCGTCGGGGCCGCGGGCCGATCGACGGTCGTGCTACAGTGACCCCGTGCCCGTTCGTGCCGAGCTTCCGCTGCGCGGCCGTCGCGCGCTGCAGGAGTGACGCGGCATGTGCGGTATCGCAGGGTTCGTCAATCGAGAGTCGACTGAGATAGCCGATGCCGGTCTGCTCACCCGTATGGTGCGCACGCTGGTGCACCGGGGGCCCGACGACGAAGGGCATGTCGTCAGCGGGCCAGCCGGGCTCGCCATGCGCCGACTCGCCATCGTCGACCTGGCCGGCGGTCAGCAGCCCTTCACGAACGAATCTGGCACCCTGCATCTGGTCGCCAACGGCGAAATCTATAATCACCGCGCCCTCCGCCGTGAGCTCGAGGCCGCCGGGCACGTCTTCCGGTCGCAGTCGGATATCGAGGTGCTCGTGCACGGCTACGAGGCCTGGAGCCTCGACGTGCTACGGCGCGTCCGGGGGATGTTTGCCCTGGCCCTGTGGGATAGCGCGCGGCACGAGCTGGTCATCGCCCGCGACCGTGCCGGCGAGAAGCCCCTCTACTGGACCGAAACCGATGGCGCCATCCGGTTTGCCTCAGAGCTGAAGGCCCTCCTGGCGTGCCCCGATGTCGACCGCCGCATCGATGTCGACGCCCTCGATCAGTTCCTCACCTACGAATACATCGTCGCGCCGCGCACCATGCTGCAGGGCATCGCGAAGCTGCCCCCGGCCAGCGTGCTGGTGTGGTCGCAGGGCCGGGCGACGGTGACACGATACTGGGATGCCGCCGACGTGGCACCCCGCCAGTTTTCTGATGCCGAAGCCATCGAGGCGCTGCGCGAGCGCCTGATCGCCGCTGTTCAGAGCCAGATGATGGCCGATGTGCCGCTCGGAGCCTTCCTGTCGGGCGGCATCGATTCCAGCGCACTGGTGGCACTCATGAGTCAGGCCTCGGCGCAGCCCATCAATACGTTCAGCATGGGCTTCGACGATGGCAGCTATAACGAACTGGCGTTTGCGAGGGAAGTGGCGATGGCGTTCAGGACCCATCACCGCGAGCGCACGGTCACGCCCGACCTGCGCCCCCTGTTCGATCGGCTGGTGACGCACCTCGACGAGCCCTTCGCGGATGTGTCGCTGTTTCCCACCTACATGGTGTCGTCACTGGCGCGCGAGCATGTGACGGTGGCCCTGAGCGGCGATGGCGGCGACGAACTCTTCGGTGGTTACGATGCCTACGAGGCACAGGTGGCCTGGGCGCGCCTGGGCTGGCTGGGGCCGGCCCTGCTGCCGCTGGCCGATGCAGTGCTGTCGCAGGTGCGGCCATCCGAGCAGAAGAAGGGCCTGGTCAACAGCCTCAAGCGGTTTGCCGCGGGCGCCGTGTCGGCACCGCCGAGCCTCGGGCACTACCGCTGGATGACCTATCAGCACGCGGCCAGCCGGGCGCGGCTCTACCGGCCCGCACTGCGCGAGGCGCTGCGGAACAGCGACGTGTATGCCCCGGTGCACGAGGCCCTGGCCCGCTGGTCCGATGACGATGTGCTGAACCGGCAGCTGTATGCGGACCTGTGTGTGTATCTGCCGGATGACATTCTGGTGAAGGTTGACCGCATGTCGATGGCGACGTCGCTCGAAACTCGGGCACCGTTCCTCGATGCCGACGTGATGGAGCTGGCCTTCTCGATGCCCGGGCCCCTGAAGATCAGGAATGGCGAACGCAAGTGGGTGCTGAAGCAGGCCATGCGCGGCCTGCTGCCCGAGACCATTCTTACGCGCCGCAAGCAGGGCTTCAGCATTCCAATGAAGAACTGGCTGCGCCGCGACCTGCAGCCGCTGATGCGCGAGCTGCTGGCGCCCGATCGTGTCGAGGCCCGGGGCTGGTTCGATGCGGCTGAAGTGACGCGCCTCGTCGAGACCCACGTGGCCGGCCGCGAGAATCATGCACACACGCTGTTCCCGCTGATGGTGCTCGAGCGCTGGTGCGCGGCGCACCTGCCGTCGTAGGGGGGCGGCTGCTGCGTGCAGGCGTCGGGGCCGGGTGCGTTCGTGCTGTCGCCTGAAGCTCGGCGCTGCGCGAGGGGACGCCAGACCGTCGCGCGAACAACCTCGAGGCGGCCAGCGCCGCTATGTCACCCGATAGAATTCGCGCACGGCGTCTCGCTCGCGCTGCCGGCGCTCGGTGGTCCAGCGCTGGTGCTCGCCCATCAGCGATGCCGCGGTCGCAAGGGCCGCGTCGTCAGGACAGCCTGATGTGCCTGCCGATGTGCGCCGGATGAGGGCGTCGGCCAGCGTGAGGGCCCCTTCGGCGTCGGCGGCGTGCAGCACCTCGGCACCCGTGACACTGCAGTGGCCACTGAGCGGCGCGGCCAGCGCCTGGTCGCGCTGCATTCGGGCGATGACCTGAAAGGCGTCGGTGCCATACGCACGCGACACGCGGGCAACCTGCGTGGTGGTCAGCAGGTCACCCGCGGCTCGGGTCACCTCGGCATCGTGCACCGCAAGGTCGGCGATGTCCCCCCCCGCCAGTGGAGCGGTGTCGGTGGTTGAGGGTGGCGGCGTGTCGTAGCCCAGCGCCCCGAACGCCAGCGTGACGGCATCTTCAGCCGTGTGCCGGGCCGTGGTGTAGCGCACGCTGTGCACCGAGATGAGCCCCGGGGCTCCGGTGTCGGCGTGGTTGACCACCGCGCTCTCCTTGACCAGCGAGACCTGCGTGCCATGGCCGGCGGTCATCGGCAGCAGCCCCCGGTGCACGAGCCGCACCCGTTCGCGTGTGAGGCCGGCACGAGGGAAGGCCCGGCAGCCTTCGGCGATGAACTGGTCGACGTCGGCACCGGTGACGACAGGCATACCCTCGCGGGTCGGCGACACATCGTGGCTCGTGCCGAGCATCGTCCATGGGCCCCAGGGCACGAGGAACAGGAAGCGTCCGTCGACGCGTCCGCCCTGCGCGTGGGGCACCGCCGGCAGGTCGAGCACCAGATTCATGGCGCGCGAGAGCAGTGGGGCTGGCGCAGGGATGGCCGTCGCCTGTGCCCAGCGGGCCACCTCACCTGACGAGGCCCCGGTGGTGTTGATAACGAGGCGGGCTCGGATGTCGAACCGCTGGTCGCCCTGGCGGTCGTGAGCGGTCACGCCGGAGATGGTGTCACCCGCGCGGAGCAGCCCCGTCGCGGCCACATAGGGCGCGATGCAGGCGCCGTGCGCCGATGCCGTGAGGGCATGGGCCAGGTGCACGCGCTCGGCGTAGACCATCTGATAGTCCCACCACTGCGCGGCGCCGGTGATGCCGTGCGGGTCGAGCGCTGAGAGGCGCTTTAGGGCTTGTGCGCGATCGAGCACCTCGCCGTGGGGCAGGTGCAGCGAGGTGTCACGGATGCCGTCGTTCCGATCGTTGGCCACGAGGTCGTTCATGGCCAGCGCCGTGCGCATGACCCAGGCGGATCGCTGCGGGGCAGCGGAGGTTGGTACGAGGAAGGGCAGGGGCCTCAGCAGATGCGGCAGCGTGCGGGCCATGGCGCGGCGCTCGCGGATGAAGCGGCGCATCTGCACCAGGTTGAGCGACTGCAGCGACCGCAGCCCGCCGTGCACCGTCTTGAGGCTGTGAAACGAGGCCCCGCTGCCGAGGTCGCCCCGGTCGATGAGGGCCACCTGCAGGCCCCGTCGGGCCGCGTCGCAGGCCACGGCGCACCCGTACACGCCCGCGCCGACGACCAGCAGGTCCCAGCGGGTGTCCGCCAGACGGGTGAGGTCGCGCACCATGCCGGGCGTCATTGTACGATAGGGAATTGTGATTCCCGAGATTACCGCCTACTGGAACACGCGCATTCACGACCTCGAGATGACCGATGCCCCGGTCGGCACGCGCGCGTTCTTCGATGACCTCGACGAGTATCGCTTCGATAAGCTGCACTACCTGCCGCGCCTGGTCGACTTCGCGCATGGCTACTCGGGAAAGACGGTGCTCGAAATTGGCTGCGGCATCGGAACCGACCTCGTGCGCTTCGCGCGGGGCGGGGCACAGGTGACCGGCGTCGACCTGTCACAGACGGCCATCGACCTCGCCCGGAAAAACTTTGCCGAGCACGGATTGACGCCGGTCGAGCTGCGCACGGCCAACGGCGAGGCCCTGCCCTTCGCCGACAACACCTTCGACGTGGTCTACGCGCACGGCGTGGTGCAGTACACCTCAGACCCGGCGCAGCTGATTCGCGAGGCGCACCGCGTGCTGAAGCCGGGGGGGCAGGCCATCTTCATGGTCTACAACCGCGTGTCGTGGCTCAACGCCCTGTCGAAGGTGATGAAGGTGGCACTCGAGCACGAGGATGCACCCGGGTTGCGCCTGTGTTCCATCGCGGAATACCGCGCGATGCTGGCGCCGTTTGCCGAGGTGCAGATTGTGCCCGAGCGGTTTCCCGTGAAGTCGCGCCTGCACAAGGGCTGGAAGGGGCTGGCGTTCAACACCTGCTTTGTCGGCACCTTCAATGCGCTGCCGCGGGCCTGGGTGCGGCCCCTCGGCTGGCACCTCATGGCGTTCTGCCGCAAGTAGGCGCGTCTCGCCTCAGTAACGCACGCGGAAGATGGCGACCTGGCCGTTGTCGTACACCGGCTCGAAAAAGTCGGTGCCCGCGCGGTAGATGGCCAGTGCCTCGGGATGCTGTGTCTGCTCGTGCCTGCCGAGGTACACGTAGTCGATGCGGAGTTGCGCGGCCGCGTCGTGATACGTCGCAGCCGTGCCCGGCCCGAACATCAGCCCTCCCAGGCGGGCGGCCATCTCGTACTTGGCCATGGGCACCATCGAGGTCGGCAGGCCTGCGGCCAGGCGTCGCTCGGCAAACGCGGGAATGTTGGCCCAGCCCTCGGCGCCACGTCCCTCCGAGTCCCACTGGATGAGCGCGTCGGGCGGCGTCTCTGTCTTCAGCCACTCATAGGCCTGCAACTCGGGATGCGGTATGACCATCGTCCAGATGAAGCTCGGGCCACGGCTGCGGTTGGTGATGTCAGCCGTGTTGAAGATATCGATGAGGGTCGTAGGCAGCGCCACGAGCAGCAGCAGGGCGGCCACAGCGGTGGCGGCATGACGCGACCACCCGCGCAGCGAGGCCATCCACGACAGCGTGAGGCCGGCCAGCCCGGCCGCGGCGATGAACCAGAGATGCCCCACGCGCCAGCCCACATACACATGCTGGTGGTCGGGCACATCGATGAAGAAGAAGAAGACGATGCAGACGACCGCCAGCGAGGCGTGCAGGGTTCCCTGAGGGAGTCGGTGGTGGAGGCAGAGCAGCAGCCCGACCGAGGCAAACACCGCGATGGGGCCGGCACTGAGCAGCGAGGCCTGCCAGAAGTGCTGCATGGCGACGGGATTGAGGCCGAATTGCAGCACGGACCCTGAGCGGTCGACATAGCCGAGGCCGAGGACGATCAGCGCAGCGGCCGCCAGTGGAAGCGCTGCGACCACGGCATGCACGATGGCCCGTCGCCAGTCGAGGTGCCGCACCACCGACGTGCCTTCCCACACCGCCGCGACGCAGGTCAGCATCAGGCCCGCGAATGAACTGGTCAGCGTGCTGAGCCCCAGCAGCACGCCTGCGAGGCCAAAGGCCCACGGGTCGAACAGGTGGCGCCGGGCCACGACGGTCAACACCCCGAGGAAGCCGAGGCCGTACCCAAGCGCGTGATGGGGTTGGTAGAAGAGCACGCGCTGGAGCCCGTCGACCGGCATGCCGCCCAGCTCCCACCTCGAGAGGGCGTCGATGTTCATGAAGCGCACGATGTCGAGCGCGGCTGCCTTCTGCCAGAGCACCCAGAAGCCATAGACGCCCTCGGCGCTGGTGGCCAGCACGGCAATGGCGGTGCCTCCGGCTGCGGCCCAGGGCGAGGCTCCCGCCCATCGGGCCAGGCCGAAGATGAAGGCCAGGAAACAGAAGTTGACGAGCCACGACTCGGCGATGAGCAAATGGTCGAGATCGGTCCGATTGGCCATCGACCGGTAGACGGCTGCGGAGTTCAGGTGCGGCAGCC
Organism: uncultured Bifidobacteriaceae bacterium; assembly: GCA_964643765.1. Taxonomy (GTDB): domain Bacteria; phylum Acidobacteriota; class Vicinamibacteria; order Vicinamibacterales; family UBA2999; genus VFZN01. The sequence continues at coordinate 40,229 of CAZXTM010000004.1, forward strand.
AGTAATAATGCATCGTCTCGTCGACGAGGAACGGATTGGCGGGGGCCATCTCGCCCTTGGCCAGTTCGGCCACCACGGCGCGGCGCCAGACATAGTCGGCGGTGAAGTACGCGCGATAGGCCTTGCCGTCGCCCACCTCGCGCCCGAGATTCGCAAACGGGCCCCCCACGACAAGCGGCACCAGGAGCAGCGTCAGGGCCAGGGCCCTGAGGTCGTGGGCATGCCAGGCGGGAAGCCGCCAGCGGTCGCGCATCTGCGGCAGCAGCAGCGCGGGCAGCAGCAACGCAGGGGCCAGCACCGCGGCCCAGACGCTGCGTAGGCCGGCGGCCCACAGGGCCAGCAGCGTCAGGCTGCTGAAGCCGAGCCCGAGAAACGGGCCGAGGGTCAGCGCCGACAGGCGATGGGGCGGGCCCAGCACCCTCCACAGCAGGCTCACGCCAGCCAGCGCCGCCCAGAAGTGGGTCAGCAGCGTCGTGACCGCGCCGAGGTCAGTAAGCCAGGCCATGGGATCTCAGCGGGAGGCGGTGGTCGACGGGCTCTTGCGTCGACGGGGCACGCCGGTGGCGACCACGATCGAGCGCCGCTCGAACCGCACGCCCTGCAGGCGCCAGTCACGCAACTGGGTGCGGAGGACGGTGATTTCCTGCCGGTCCGTCGCCGACAGATTGGGCCGTTCCATCTGGTCAGCCAGCGTCAGTTCGAGATCAGCCGTGCCCTTGCCCTCGGCGAACACCAGCAGGCCCCGGCCATCGCTGAGTGACAGCACCTCGATATCGCCGAGATGGCGCACCAGGGGCGTGGCAATCAGGATGAGCGCCTGCCGGTTCGGCAGGTGGAGGAATTCGATGAGCGGCGGGTTGGTGCGGGTGCGTCGGGCTTCCTGCTCGCAAAGCCTGACGATGGCCCAGGCGATGTCGGGATTGCGCCCGCGCAGCCAGGCCACGGTGTCTTCGGGCAGCGTCAGGCTCAGGGGCTGCGAGGCCCGCCCGAACTTGGGCGGGCGCCCCCGCTTCGACGGCGCAGTCTCCCTTCGGCTCACGCCCTCACGGTAGATTAATCGTGCTGTAAACAGGATTAAATTTCAGAAAATCCTAGGCGCCCACCCCGGCCACGGGCGGCGAGGGAGGCACCGCGGCCGCCGGGGGCACAGGAACGGCCGTCTGAGAGCCCGGCCGGCGCTTCTCGAGCGACGCCCGGACGAGGAACCGCGCATACGGCACCACCTGCTTGATGGCCGCGACATTCATCTGGCACGGGCTGAGGCAGGTGGGGCACTTGTCATCGCGGATGTGCCGACGGTGCGCCTGCGAGGCCTCGCTGAAGTAGATCTCCTCGGGGTCTTCCTTCGTGACATTGCCGACAATGTCGCTGTTTTCGCAGAAGAACAGGTCGCCGTTCGGGTTGAGCATGATGCCCTGCGTCTGGAACGGGCAGGGTGCCATCCGGTGGTAGCCGTTGGCGATCATGTCGGCGTAGTGCATGTAGATGTAGTTCTGACCGTCGAGCAGCGGGTCCTGGCGGACGCGGTCGAGGAAGAACTTCCGCATGCGCTGCTCCTCGACGCCCATCGGCCGGTACTTGCCTTCCAGTTCGGCGTTGCCCAGCATGGCATCGGTGAAGCGCACCATATTGAAGACGATGTCGAGTTTTTCCTTGCGCGCCCACGCCAGGATGTTCTCGGCATCGTCGAGGTTCTTCTGGAAGATGGTCGACGAAATGCCAAAGTTGAACCGGTAGGTCTTCTGCAGCTCCTGCATGGCGGCGATGGTCTTGCCCGCCTTCTCGAAGGCGTTCTTCACGTTGCGCACTTCGCCGTGCATGTCGTTGACGCCGTCAATCGAGACCCGGGTCGAGAAGATGATGTTGCGCTCGTGGCAGAGCTCGACGACCTTCGTCAGCATCGGGATGGCGCGGTGGTGCGTGATGCCGGTGGTGTTGAGCGTCAGCTTGCGCAGCTTGGGGAAACGGTCGATCATCACGCGGCAGATGTCGACCATGTCGTTGCGCGTGGTCGGCTCGCCGCCCGACAGCGAGGCGTTTTCGATGTCTTTCCAGAGGGGGGACGAGAAGGCCCGGTCGATCTGCTCGAGGGTCATGTCCTCCTTGCGGTTGCCGCGCGTCCAGTTGCTGCACATCTCGCAGCGGGCGTCGCAGACAAACGTGCAGTGGAAGATGAACACCGTCGGGTGGAGCGGGGTGTAGTTGGCCACGGCGGCCCTGACAAGGTCGCGCGGCGCGCTGAGCGCGGCCTTCGCGAGGTACTTCGCAGCGTAGACCTGAGCCATGTAACCTTTGACTTTACAGGGTTTCACGCTCGCGGCGCAACCAGAGCACCAGGCCCGGGAGGTTGCCCGCCAGTCCTGTCAGGACGATGAGCGTCGACAGGGCGAACGAGGTGGGGTCGGGCACGCCGAACGGGCGCAGCATCCAGACAAACACGCCCTGCGGCAATCCGAAGCCGCTGACCGACACTGGCAGCAGGAGCATGAGGAGGCCGACGGGCATGAACAGCAGATAGGCCGAGAACGGCACGGTCAGTCCGAGCCCCAGGCCGAGGACATAGGCCTCGCCGATGCGCAGGACCTGAACGGCCAGCGACCAGCACAGCACCGCCGCCAGGGCCCTCGGTCGGTCGCGGTAGCGGCTGAGTGCCTCGGCCACGCGGACGATGGCCCGGCCCAGGCGGGTGGCATGGATCTGGCCTGCCCACAGGCGAGGCACGGCGCGGTCCAGCCAGAACAGGGCGAGGCTGGCCAGCAGCAGGACGGCCGTTCCTCCCAGGAGCAGCGAGGGCACGCCTGGACCGGCGCGCCACACGAACAGGCCCCCGAAGGCCATCGTCCCCAGGGCCACCATACCGAGCAGGCGGTCGACGAGCACCGAGGCGAGTGCTTCGCCGCCGTTCCCGGTGTGCTGCCGCAGGCCGTAGGTGCGTGCGGCGTCGCCACCGACGCCGGCGGGCAGGAAGCTGCCCACAAAGGAGCTGACGAGGAAGATGCGCGTGGCCCGGGCCGCCGAGATGGGGACGCCGCTGGCGGTCAGCAGCAGCCACCACCGATAGACCATGACGCCGCGATCAATGGCGACCAGGGCCAGCACGAGGAAGAGATGCGGGCGGCTGACGGCCGCCGTGGCCCGCAGGGCGTCAGCCATGTCGATGCGCGTCGACAGCCACCAGAGGATGGCGATCGACAGCACGGCCCTGGCGCCGGTCGAACGCAGGAACGAGGTCACCGGGGCTTCTGGGCGACGAAGGTCAGCGTCTCGAACAGGTTCTTCCGCACCTTGAACACGAACTCTTCGGTGCTGGTGTAGCGCGACAGGGCATCGATGCCCGGGACATTGACCAGCAGGGCCAGTGCGGCGAGGGCATCGCGCCCGACACCGGTGGCGACGCCGATGCTGCGTTCCACGTGCAGGGTCTGGAACCCCGAGTCGTTGAACAGCTGGCGTACGCGGCGCTCGGTGGTGACGAAATTGTGGGTGTAGTCGACATCCCAGAAGAACGTGCGTTCCTTGAGATAGTCGGGCACCACCACGAAGAGCAGCCCGCCGGGCCTCAGGCAGCGCAGGGCTTCGGCGGTGAAGGCGCGTGCGGCGTCGATGCCGCTCATGTGTTCGAGCACCTGGTCGGCATAGACCACATCAGCCGAGGCGTCCGCCATGGGCATGGGTGGGGTCCAGGCCTCGATGACGCGCAGGCCCTTGCGCCTGAGCACATCAACCAGGATGGGGCTGGCCTCGACCGCCGTGTAGTCCCAGCCCGCGGCCACGGCCTGCTCGGCCAGTGACCCGTGGCCGGGGCCGATTTCAAACATCTGTCCGCGCGGCTCGGTGAAGCGGTGCAGCAGCGCCAGGCGGTGGCGTTCGATGCGGCCGCGCCGGTCGCTCCCGTACGAGGTCAGCTTCTTTTCCGAAAAGCTCTTATAGAAGGTGTCGGGCTGTGACGCCATGTGGGCGACATTCTATCGGGTTCCGGCCGGAAGGGCCGTACAGGAGTCGGGCCGACTCTCGTGAGGAGAGTCGGCCCGAAGTGACCCTGCGCTGCGTGCGCCCTTAGTACGGCACCGGCACCCAGCGGTTGCCGGGACGGATCGTGGTGATTTCGACCCAGTTGAATCCGGGGCTCGTGCCACCGGCGCCGGTGATGATGTCGAAACCAATCCAGCGGTTGGTGTCGTCGTGGGTCGGCAGGTAGGCGATCACGTCCTCGCCGTAGCCCTCTCCGCGGAGGTTTCCGCAGACATCGAGCGTGCACTGCGTGTCGCCGGGGTTCTTCGAGACCATGCCCCAGCGGGGGTCGGTGGCGGCCAGCGCCTGGGCGACCTGTCGGGCGAACTTGAAGCAGCCCGTCTTGACCGCGCGCTGGCACGCGGCCCACTCGGAGGAGAGCGCCGCCACGGCGCGCACGCAGGCCGAGCGGTTCGTGGGCTGGTTCGCCTGGGCCCCGCACTCACCCGGCGGGTTGAACGGCAGGGGATAAATGGACCTGGGAATCAGCAGCTTGGGCGTCGTGAACGTGGCACTGGATGACCAGGGCCCCACGAACGAATCCTGCCGGGCGCGGACGCGCCAGGTGTACGTGGTGTCGGGGTCGAGGTCGGTCGTGGCCGCGTAGACCGTGCCGCTGACCGCGACGTCCGCGACGGTGGCCCCGTTCACGATCACCTGCAGGTCGTACGCCGGATTGGCCAGCACGTTCGTCCCGGCGGCTGCCGACCAGGACAAGGTGGGACGACGGCTGTCAATCGTGGTGCCGCTGGCCGGCTGGAGTCCAGCGGGGGCCGACACCTTGAGGGTGGAGCCGTCCGCCGCCGCCGTCGTGCCGGTCGAGGTGGAGGGAGAGGTGGGGGTCGTCGACGAGCTGCTGCTGCAGGCCGCCAGGCCCAACGCCAGCAGTGCGACCGCACTGGTCTTCCCGAACATGGCAGTCATTCCGCGCATATGCCTCCGAAGTCAGTCTGATGGCCGAACTCTTTGGAGCATAGTCCACGGTGAACGGAATCGCCAACGACAGACTGTGAATTTTCGGTAGGAAATGGGGCGTGCACGAGCCGCATGCTAGACTCGCAGACGGCGTGCGCGACGGGGCATGCCCATGACTGTTCCTTCTCGACATGGAGCCGACATCTGTGACAAACCGATTCATGCAGGCCGCCGTTGTGGCGGTGGGGATTCTAGCCGCTGGTCAGCCGGCGGCGGCACAGCAGGCGTGGCAGGACCGTGTGTTCGCCGGCATCAACTTCGGCTACGAGACGGGAGAGTCGTCGTTCAACACCAGCGGCACCAGCAAGGTCTACGGCGAAAACGCGACCGTGACCAACGAGGGGATGTTCGGGGCCGGCCCGATCCTCGACGCTACGGTCGGCGCCCGGGTCCTCGGTAATATCGGCGTCTCGGTCACCTACACGCGGCAGCGCGCCACGGGTGACAACACGGTCAGCGGCAGCATCCCGCATCCGCTGGTCTTCAATCGGGCCCGCACGTTCTCGCAGACCCAGACCGACTTCACCCGCACAGAGACGGGCCTGCACCTGTCGGTGGGCTACATGGTGCCCCTGTCCGACAAGCTTGGTGCCTACGTCTACGGCGGCCCCACCTCGTTCCGACTGAACCAGGACACCGTCAGTGCGGTGGCCATCGCGGAAATCGGTGCGCCCTTCACGTCAATCACCGTGACCCCCACCGTCGCCGTCGCCAAGAAGTCGGTCACCGGCTACCACGCGGGCATCGACGCGACCTACCGCCTGATTGAGACGGGCGGCTTGTCGGTGGGGCTGGGCGGGTTCTTCCGCTACACATCGGCGACGGCCACGGTGACGGTGGCGGGCGCGTCGATCGAGACGACGCTCGGCGGGCCGCAGTTCGGGGCCGGCCTGCGCTTCCGGTTCTGAGGCGGGGCGGCGTCCGCTGAGGCGCTGACGAAGTTACGACACGGGCCCGGCCTTCGACTGAAGGTCGGGCCCGCGTCACGTACGACCTGTATCTCCGGTCGGCTTGGGAGGACCGGGGGCCGTTGCCGTCAGAACCGACCGCGACCCGTCCAGCGACCGATCGTTCCCCCTAGCCTGGTCACCTCGGTCTGATCAATCCACGCAGGCTGCGGGTTGCCACCGCAGTGGCCCCCAATGACGTCGATGATGTAGACGTCGGTCGTGCCCTCGTCTGACTGGCTGCCCCAGTTGTAGTCGACCACGTCGTGCGACGGGTCGTTCACGTTGCCGCGCTTTCCGTTATAGCCCCAGCGCGAGTCGCGGGCCCGCAGGGCGTCGACCAGACGGTCGAGGAACTCCCAGGTGCCTCCGCTGCTTTGACACGAGTTGCGCAGGGCAGCCGGGTAGGATTGCGCCACCTGCTGCGTGACCGTCCAGCCGTACGAGGGCAGCGGCAACCGCTGGCCTGGCGCCGGGTTCGGGGTGCGATACCCAGGCGTGGGGCTCGGCGTGGGCCCGGGTGTCGGGGTGGGCGTCGGCGTGGGTGTCGGCGCTGGTGGGGCAGGCGTCCGGAACGACAGCACCGCCGAGTGCGGCGTGGTACGCGTGCCGTCGGTCGCCGAGGCCCGCCAGTAGTAGGTGGTGTTCCAGGCGGCGGTGATGGGGGCAGCCAGCGTGGTGACGCCGCTCTCGTGAGCCGCGACCGTCAGCACGGCCACCACGGCCGACGGATCGGGCCGGTCGGCAATCTCGATGCGATAGGTGACGCCCGACGTGCCCGAAATGCGCCCGTTCTGCAGGACGAATGTCAGCTGCGTCGAGGATACGGCACCCGATGGGGACATGGGCGTCGGCGGTTCGAGGATGATCGGGTCGGACGTCCGGAAACTCGCAGGGGCCGAGTGAGGGCCGGTATTGGCGCCGTCGAGCGCCCGCATGCGCCAGTGGTAGGTGGTGGCGTGGGCGAGGGTGTGCGGCACGCGATATGTCGTGCGTCCCGTCGTGCCCGGGGTGATGCGCTCGGCCCGGTGGACGACGGTCTGGAAGCCGGCGTCGGAGGCCAGCTCGAACTCGAGCCAGAGGGGCCGTTCTCCCGTCGTGGTGGGATTCTGCACGACGAACGTGACGCCGTCAGCCGAGGGGGTGATGGCCGTACCCGTGGACGGCTCGACCGGGGTCGGGGCCGAAATGGTGACGCCGGCGATGGGACCGGCCACGGTGGGGCTGAGGGGGTTGGCGCTCTTCGCCTGCTCACACCCGGTGGCCACCAACGCCAGGCAGAGACCCGCCAGAGCAATGGACGCGCGAGACATCGACAATTCTCCTTACCCTGTCGTATCGGCCCTCGTTGCGCGGAACTTTACAGGCCGCGTCAGGAATTCCTGCACCGGCATGGGAGAAGGGGCGACCGTATAATGTCGTGTGCGCATCCTGATGCTGGCGCCCGAGCCGTTCTTCGAGCCGCGCGGCACCCCCTTCAGCGAATATCACCGCCTGAAAGCCCTGTCAGAGCTGGGCCACGACATCGATCTGGTGACCTATCCCATCGGGCGGGACGTCGACATTCCCCGCGTCCGCATCTTCCGCGGGCCCCGGCCGCCGTTTGTCCGGCGGGTGCCGATTGGTCCGTCGGTGCGGAAACTGCTGCTTGACGGGCTCATGCTGTTCACCATCGCGCGCCGGGCCCTGTCGCAGCGCTACGACGCCATCCACTCGCACGAAGAGATGGGCCTGCCCGGTGTCTGGCTGGCCCGCTGGCTGGGCATTCCCCATCTCTATGACATGCACTCGAGCCTGCCGCAGCAGCTCGGGAACTTCAAGTACAGCAAGTCGGGCCTGCTCATCCGGCTCTTCTCGTGGGCCGAGGGACAGATGGTACACGGGTCGCAGTCGGTGATTACCATCTGCCAGGAACTGCAGGACACGGTGGTGGCGATGGGCGCGGGCGAGCGGTCGCTGCTCATCGAAAACGTCATGGGCGGTGATGTCGACGAGCCCCCCTCGCTGGCGGCAGCGGCGGTGCGTCCCCAGTGGGGCATTGCCGACGAGGCGCCGCTGGCCCTCTACACGGGGACCTTCGAGGCCTACCAGGGCGTCGACCTGCTCATCGATGCATCGGCGCGCATGGCACGGCAGGTGCCGGCGGCGCGCGTCCTGGTGGTGGGAGGCGACCCGGGGCAGGTCGAGGCGGCCAGGCGCCGGGCGCACGAGGCCGGGGCGGGGCACATCATGGTCTTCACCGGCCAGCAGCCGGCCCGCGAGATTCCCAGCTACGTCGCGGCGTGCGATGTGCTGGTGTCGCCGCGCATCCGCGGCACCAACACCCCGCTCAAGATCTATTCGTACCTCCGATCGGGCAAGGCCATCATCGCGACCAACCTGCTCACCCACACGCAGGTGCTGTCGGCCGACACGGCCTGCCTGGTGTCACCGACGCCCGACGCGTTTGCCGAGGCGATGGTCACGCTGCTGGGTGACCGCGCGGCCCGTGAGGCGCTGGCGGACCAGGCCCGCCGTCTGGCCGACCAGAAGTACAGCCGTCGCGTCTATCTGCAGCGCACGGCCGAGGCCTATGCCCGACTCGGGGTCGCCACGGACACGGAGACGGTCGAGGCATGACGGTGCTGGTCACCGGGGCCACCGGGTTTACCGGAGGCCACCTCGCGGCGACGCTGGCCCGGCGCGGGCACCACGTGCGGGCGCTGGTCCGCGTACGCAGCCGCGAGCGGTTCCAGGTGTCGCCCCTGCCAGCGCTCGGCGTCGAACTCGTGGAGGGCGATCTCGCAGACCCCGCCTCACTCGAGCGGGCGACGAGAGGCGTCGAGGTCGTGTATCACATTGCCGCCACGTATCGGGAAGCCGGCCAGCCGGACGAGGCCTACCGGCGGGTGAACGTGGACGGCACGCGCGCACTGCTCGAGGCGGCCCGGTCGGCCGGTGTGCGACGGGTCGTGCACTGCAGCACGGGCGGTGTGCACGGGCACATCGCCAGCCCGCCGGCCACCGAAGACGCCCCGTTCAATCCTGGTGACATCTACCAGGCCTCGAAGCTCGAGGCCGAGCAGGCCGCACGCCGCTACGGCGACGAGACGGGTCTCGATGTCGTGGTCGCCCGCCCCATTGGCATTTACGGCCCGGGAGACACGCGCTTCCTCAAGATGTTCCGCGGGCTCGCCCGGGGACGATTCCCCCTGCTGGGATCGTGCGAGGCGTTCTATCACCTCACCTACATCGACGATCTCGTCGAAGGCTTCATCCTCTGCGGCGAGGTGCCCGCCGCCCGGGGGCGCACCTACATCCTCGCCGGACCGCGCTACACCACGCTGAACGACCTGGTGGCGCTGGTGGCCCGCGAGGTCGGGCGGCGTCCGCCTCGCCTGCACCTACCGGTCTGGCCCTTCTTTGTCGCCGGCGCCCTGTGTGAACTGGTCTGCGTGCCGCTGGGGATCGAGCCGCCGCTCTACCGGCGACGGGTCGACTTCTACACCAAGAGCCGGGCGTTCGACACGACGCGCGCCCGCACCGAACTGGGCTATGCCCCGGCCGTCGACCTCGAGGAAGGCATCCGCCGCACGGCGGACTGGTATCGACAGGAGCACCTGCTGTGAGCACACCCTCCCGTCCGCTGCATGTCGTGCATGTCTGCGATCACCTGGGCTGGGCCGGGTCACGCATGCATGGGGTCAAGCGGCTCTTCGCGTGGATGATTCCGAGGTTCGATGCCTCGCGCTACCGCGTGACGCTGGTCAGCCTGCGACGGAAGGACCTCAGCGAAGACACGCTCGAGCAATTCGGGATTGACGTCACCTATCTGGGCCGGCACAAGTTCGACCCGGGCACCTACGCGGCGCTGCTCAAGGTGCTGCAGGCCCAGCAGGCCGACATCGTGCACCTGCACGGCTACGGTGCCACCACGTTCGGACGGCTGGGTGCGTGGCGCCTGGGGATCCCGGCCATCCTGCACGAGCACGCCAACCACGGCGATACCCCGTGGTTCCAGAAAATCGCCGACCGGCTGCTGGCGCCGCACACCGATGTGGCCCTGGCGGTGTCGGCCTCGACGGCCGAGTTCACCATCCGCGCGCGCCTGATGCCGGCCGAGCGGACCCGGACGGTCTACCTCGGTGCACCGCTCGATGAGTTTGCCCGCGTGCGCCAGCCGCACGAGGTGGCCGAGGCCCGGGCGGCCCTGGGCATCCGGCCCGAAGATATCGCCGTCGGCACGGTCACGCGGCTCATGCCCTCGAAGGGGAATGAATACCTGGTGGCGGCTGTGCCGGAGATTGTGCGGCGCCATCCCCGCGCCCGGGTGTTTATCGTTGGCGAGGGCGAACTGCAGCCGGCCCTCGAGGCGCAGGCATCGGCGCTGGGGCTGGGCGACCGCCTGGTGTTCTCGGGCTTTCAGCGCGACGTGGCCGCCGTGCTGTCGGCCCTCGACCTGCTGGTGTTCCCCTCGCTGTGGGAAGGCACGCCGCTCACCGTGTTTGAAGCCCTGGCCATGGGCAAGCCCATCGTCGCCACCGACGCTGACGGACTGATGGACGTCCTCGTCGACGGTCGTGACGCGCTGGTCGTGCCGCGGCGCGATCCGGCGGCCCTGGCCGGCGCGGTTGGCCGCCTACTCGACGACCCGCCGCTGGCCGCACGGCTCGGGAACGGGGCGAGAACCACCGGTGCCCGCTACGACATCCAGGCGTTCGTGCATAAGATGGAGCGGCTATACGACCTGCTGCAGGCCACCTCGCGCGCCACCCGGCGGCAGGGCGTGCTGCAGGCGGACTTGTCTTTCCTGGAGCAGTAGCGCCCGATGACGATTGATGCGCCTGTCGCCGAACGTCTGACTGGTCGCAGTGCCGGCTGGCGGCTCGGGGCGTCGGCGACGCTGGCCCTCGGCGCCGTCCTGCTGACCTGGGCCCTGACGGTCGACTATGCCGACACGTTTGAAGGGTTTTTCGGCGACGCGGCAACCTACTACAGCCTCGGGCACAGCATCGCCGCCGACGGCGACTTCGAGTACCGGCGCACCGACCTCGAGCGGGTGTGGCACGAGTTCCCCGTCGGACCGCAGGGCCTGTTTCTCAAGCGCGGCACCGATCTCGACATCGCCTGGACGACGACGCCCCCGTTCCTGCACATCACAAGCCGCCCCGATCCCGACCTGAGTCACTTCTACTACGCGAAGGCCTTCATCTATCCGCTTTTCGCCGCGCCGTTCGTGCGGGTGTTCGGCACCAACGGGTTCCTGGTCTTCCATGCGCTGCTGATGACCCTCATGTTCCTGTGCGCCTACGCCTTCCTGGTGGCGCGCAGCCGTCCGGTCGCCGCCGCCACGTATGCCGTGGCGTATCTCTTCGTGTGCGTGGCGCCGGTCTATCTGGTGTGGGTGACGCCTGACTTCTTCAACATGGCGATGGTCACCTTCGGGTATTTCTTCTGGGCCTACAAGGACGTGGTGGGGCCGGCGGCCGTGGCCTGGTCGGCGAAGGCCCGCGTGCGGTGGCTGCTCGGCACCCGCTCAGATGCCGTCGCCGCCATCTTTCTCGGCATCGCCACCTTCTCGAAGCCGACCCACGTCGTTCTGATCCTGCCGCTGCTGGCCTCGGCACTTCTGCGCCGTCAGTGGCAGCGGACCGTGCGCATTGGCGCATTTTTCGGGTTGACCGTGGTGCTGCTGTTTGCGGCCAACGTGGCCATCACCGGGGAATGGAACTATCAGGGGGGCGACCGGCGCACGTTCTACAACGGCAGCGGCGGCTTTCCGTTCCTCAACGATGACTTCTACGTCATCGGGCAGGGCCGCACCACCAATGAAGTGCCTCTCGAAGTACTGACCGGTCGCGAGGCGCTCGTCGATGTGTTCCGGCACAACCTCGGGTATTTCCTGCTCGGACGGCACACCGGGTTCCTGCCGTACTTCTTCCCAGGCGTGATGTCGGTGCTGCTGTTCCTGGCCGCCACGCGAGACCGTGCCGTGTGGCAGTGGCTGACGCTGCTGGCCGGCGTGGGGGCCGCCATCGGGCTCATCCTCTACATGCCCTTCACGTATTCCGGGGGCGGTGCACCCATCGGGAACCGTTATTTCCTGGGCACCTATCCCGTGTTCCTCTTCCTGACCCCCGCCCTGCAGACGTCGGTGCCGGCCCTGCTGGCCATTGTGGTCAGTGGCGCCTTCACGGCACAGCTCATCTTCAATCCGGTCGGGGCCTCGCTCAACCCTGACCAGCACACCGGGCGCGGGCCCTTCCGCTGGCTGCCCATCGAGCTGACCCTGGTGAATGACCTGCCGGTCAATGTGCGGCCCGAACGCGCGCGACAGCCCCTCGGCACCGACGATGCGCCGATCCTGGCCTATTTTGTGGATGGCCACGCCTACAACCGCGAGGGCCGCAGCTTCTGGGTGAAGGGCGAGCGGGAGGCCGACATCCTCCTGCGCGCGCCGGTCACCGCCGATGACCTGCCGATCGGTCGTGTGGTGACGCCGCGCCGCCTGCAGGCCGTCGAGCTCACACTCGAGTCGGGACCGAGGGCCACCACCGTCACGGTCGAGACCGACGGTGCGGCGCAGACCGTGTCGCTGCCTGCCAGCGCCCGGCAGCAGGTGCGGCTGCCGATGGCGCGCGGCGTGCCCTACCGGCCCGATCCGCGGTATCCCACGAACTACGTCTACCGCCTGCGCATCGGCGCGGATCGCGGCTTCGTGCCGCTCTTTGAAACCGGCGTCAACGACTCGCGGTATCTCGGCGTGCACGTCACGCTGCGCCCGGTGTACGAGTAGCCATGGCGACAGTAGCAGTGGTCACGGCCAGCCCGGCGTTTGCGGAAGGCGGTCACCTGGTGATGGCCCGCGAGCTGGTGCAGGCCCTCCGTGCGTCCGGGCATCGGGCGGGGCTCATCGTGACACCGCAGAATCGCTTCGGGCGGCAGGGCGCGGCGTATTTGGCCGCCTGGTGCACCGATGTGGGGCTGGCGCACGAGAATCAGAAGGTCGATCAGGTGATTTCCCTGCGGTTTCCCGCCTATGCGGTGCAGCATGACCATCACGTGCTGTGGCTCAACCACCGGATGCGCGAGTACTACGACCTGTGGGATCACTTCTCGCAGGGCCTCGGCTGGAAGGCGCGGGCGAAGGAGCAGGTACGGCGGGCCCTGATTCACCGGGCCGACAAGTGGCTGTTCGATCGCATGGCGCGCCGCTATGTGATTTCGTCGACGGTGCAGGCCCGGCTGCAGCGCTGGGGCGGCACCTCATCCACGGTGCTGTATCCACCGCCGCCGGTGCGCGAGTATCGGTGCGACGGCTACGACGATTACCTGTTCGCCGTCTCCCGCCTGGCGCCGCTCAAACGCTTCGACCTGCTGCTGCGTGCGCTGGCCGAGCCGGTGGCCGCCGGCATCCGGTGTGTCATCGCCGGAGAAGGTAGCGAGATGCCGTTTCTCCTGCGACTGCGGGCGCAGCTGGGCCTCGAGACGCGTGTGCACTTCGCGGGCCGGATGTCCGATGCCGACATGGTGGGACACCTCGCGCGATGCCGCGCCGTGGCCTTCGTGCCGTGGAATGAAGACTACGGCTTTGTCACGGTCGAGGCGTTCTCGTGTGCCAAGCCGGTCATCACGGTGACCGACAGCGGCGGCCCTGCCGAGCTGGTGACCGACGGGGTCAGCGGGGCGGTGGCGGCCCCCACCCCCGAAGCCCTGGGCCTGGCCATCAGCCAGGTGATGCGTGACCGTACCCGTGCGATTCGCATGGGCGAGGCCGGGCAGGCCGTGGTCGCGCCGATGACCTGGGACGCGGCCGTTCGCGAGCTGGTGCGCTAGCCGCCGCCTGCGTCGCGGGCCAGCCGGCGTGCCGCCTCGTCGAGGAAGCGCGCGATGCCGCGCACGGGCACCGTCTCGATGTGCGGTGCGTGGAACAGCCCGCTGACCGCATGGTCGAGGATCGTCGGGCCCCAGATGAAGCCGCGCTGCGCGCGGTCGATCAGCTCACGCGCGCGTGCCGTCGGCAGTTTCCGGTCGCCTTCCACCAGCAGCAGCTCGAGATCTCCGGCACTCAGCACCGACTTGAGCTGCGCGTGATAGCGGGGCGATCCCCCGACGATGAGGACGCGGCGGCAGGCCGCCGTTCGGCAGGCCTCGAGAAACCTGTGCGCGGCCGCGGCGATGCTCGAGCCGCCGCACACATCGCACTCCTCAGGCGAGACGTCAACGACCGCAGGCTGCGTCATTCCGGACCGGCACGACGCGCACGCCCATGCGACCTTGTCGGTCAGCAGGCGCTTCAGCTCGTCAGGCTGGGTCGTCTCCAGATGCCTGACGACCTTTTCCGCCCGCGAAGGCTCGAGCTGCAGCAGCGCCTGCGCGAACCGCGTGACCGGGGACGGCAGGGCCAGCGCCTCAATGACGTCCCACAGGGGCACCGCCCGGCGTGCCGCGGCGTCGGCGGCAGCGGCACGGTCGCGTGCCTGTGTGAGCTGCTCGTGCAGCCTGCCGATCTGTCCCAGCAGTGACTTCCGATCCGTCTCCAGCGTCTGCCGGGCAGCCTGCGCCTCGGCCAGCTGCCGGTGCAGCGCGTCATGCGCCGCCTCCCGCTCTGCAGCCGCCACCTCGTTTGCGGACAGCCGCTCGGCGAGGGCGCGCACCTGTGCCTGGGCGGCGTGCGTCTCGGCCCGCGCCGCATCACGCGCCTCCTCGGCCTCGTGGAGGCGCGCGCTCAGCGACGGCGGCCCGGGCGT